>CAJTOG010000004.1 GCA_910577575.1 uncultured Ruminococcus sp.
AACCAGCTTGGAAGGCTGGAATTCTACCATTGAACTACACCCGCATTTGTGTTTCAACATTAATTATTATATCACAATATATATCAATTGTCAAGTGATTTTTAAAAAAACAGCAATAAATATAAAAAAGTTTTTTTAAAATATAATTATTTGTTTATATTGTTGCTTAAATAATAAATAAGAAAAAATTAAGAAAAATATTACTTTAAATTTAAGGTAGATATAATATAATTGTCATATTGATGTAAGATTCATGAAGTATAATAATAATCAGATTACAACATGAATTAAATCAGAAATTAATATTAATGAAAAAAATTTTTTTAAAATCTCTTGACAATATTCTAAAAGAGTGTTATTATATAAACTGTAGCTTGTGTATTATTATATATAATACAGTAATTATAGATTCCTGTTAACTTAAGTTAACAGAAATTTAACGGATTCATTTATTGAGTTTTTTGTAGTATTATTTTTAAATTTGCTGAATACAATTGAATAAAATTATTTTTTTGGCTTAAAACTGCAAAATTTCTGCAAAAGTCATTGACAGTAAAGCTATAATGTTATATCATATTTTAAGGGAAAAAGATAATTTCTTTAGTTAAAAAATAAAAATTTATAAAAGGTTCGTCTTTTTCGCTTTTTAAAAACACTTATATATAGAAGCGTTTAATTTATAAGGAAGTGGTTTGATGAAAAAAGAAAAAAATCAATGCGGGCGACGAGGTGAAAGAATATTCAGCAATGTCTGTGTATTGCCAAGTCTGATAGGAGTTTTAATTTTCTTTCTGATTCCGTTTGGAATAGTTGTTTATTATTCTTTAATAAACAACCCTATAATGCATGAATTTGTAGGAATTCAAAATTATACAAAACTTTTTCAGACTGTTGCATTTAAACGGGCAGCTGCTAATACAGCGATGTTTTCACTTGTATCGGTGCCGCTTGCAATAATTCTTTCTCTTTGGCTTGCTGTTTTGCTGGAGAGAAATATTCCCGGAAGAAGTATATTCAGAACGTTTTTTCTGAGTCCTCTGATGGTTCCTACTGCTTCTGTTGTATTGGTCTGGCAGGTACTTTTCCATACACATGGTACTCTTAATCAGATAATTGAAACATTCGGCGGAAACGGTATTGACTGGATGAAATCATCATACGGACAGGTAATTATAATAGTTATGTTCCTCTGGAAAAATTTGGGATATAATATGATATTGTTTATGTCTGCTCTTGCCGGAATTCCCAAGGATATAATAGAAGTTGCAGAACTTGAGGGTGCAAGCAAGTTTTACCAGTTTGTACATATAAAATTAAGATATTTGTCTCCGACCATTTTATTTGTATTAATATTGTCTCTTATTAATTCTTTCAAGATTTTCCGTGAAGTTTATCTTTTAACGGGTGATTATCCTTATGATAAGATGTATATGCTTCAGCATTTTATGAATAATACTTTTAACAGCCTTGACTATCAGAAGCTTTCAGCAGCGGCAGTATTATTTTCATTGGTTATGATTATTGTTATTGCCATACTTCTTATTGCTGAAAATTTCTTCGGAAAGGATGTAGAATAATGACAAGACGCAGAAAGGAAAGAACACTTAATATAGTCATCACTGTTTTTGCCTGTATTGCTGCAATACTTTTTCTTATGCCCACCGTTCTTACTATAGCAAATTCATTCATGACTTCAACTGAAATTTCGGCAAACTATGGTGCAATGCTAAATAATATAACTGACAGTGAGAAAACGTTTATTTCAGAAAATGTAAACCTTAAATTTCTTCCGGATAAAGTAACCTTTGAACAATATAAAAGTGTATTGTTCAAAAGTCCGGATTATTTATTAAAATTTTGGAATTCGGTAATGCTTACAGTACCTATAACGTTTTTTCAGATAATAATTGCAATATTTACATCATACGGTTTTTCAAGATACCCGAATAAATACAAAAGCGTAATATTTTTTGCTTATATTATTCTTATGATAATGCCTTATCAGGTGACGCTTGTACCTAATTTTCTTGTGGCAGAAAAATTCAATATACTTAATACACGGTGGGCAATAATCCTTCCCGGAATATTTTCACCGTTCAGTGTATTTCTTCTTACAAAGGTAATGAAGCGTATTCCGCATTCATATGTTGAAGCTGCAAAGCTTGATGGTGCAAGTGAGTTTCAGATTCTTACGAAAATATATGTTCCGATGTGTAAGGGTGCATTAGTATCAATTACAATGCTTGTGTTTATAGATTATTGGAATATGGTTGAACAGCCTCTTGTACTTATGAAAGACAGTGATATGCATCCGTTGTCAGTGTTTCTTTCACAGATAAATACGGGAGATATAGGACTTGCATTTGCAGTTGGGGTTGTGTATATGATACCTACTATACTTATGTTCCTTTATGGTGAAGATTATCTCGTTGAGGGCATAACATGTTCAGGTGGAATCAAAGGATAAAGAAAGGAAGATTAAACATGGCTGATAAATTTCAGATAAAAGATTCAGAAGATATAAAAATTAACAAGGATAAACATAATCCCCTTAAAAGGAGAGATGTTATAAAAACAGTTCTGATTATATTTTTAGCTATTCTGCTTATACTTACATTTTTTTCAAATACAATTATGAACAAGTCGCTTTCTCAGATATCTACGGAGCGTACGTCTTCAGGAAAGCTTACAGAACGTCTCAGAGGAAGCGGTATGGTCGAATCAAACCAAAGTTATGGAGTTACTGTTGATAGTAATAAAACTGTTGATACAGTAATGGTAAAGGTAGGCAAGGAAGTTGAAAAGGGAGATGTACTTTTTACAGTCGGCACCGGTGAAAGCGAGGAACTTACAGCGGCAGAAGACGCTCTTAACGCTCTTAAACTTGAATATCAGAAAGCAATGCTCACTCCGCCCGCTGATTATACTGAAGAAAATCAGGCTATAAAAAATGCTCGTGATGATTTGGCATCAGCAATTGCCAAAAGAGATAACGCAATTGCAAATCAAGGCGGAGTTCAGGCAGCAAAGGACAATTATAATAATAATAAGTCTCAACTTAATCATTATACAAAGCTTGAAACAAAATTAACAGCGGTTATTTCTGCTATTGATACTGATTCATATGCAGGAGCACCTGCCGAATATACAGGTGAGCTTATATCTCTCCAGAATGCTTATACAGACGCTGAAACAGAATATAATTCAGCTAAGAATCTTTATATGGCACTTGTATCAGGAGGAAGTATAAATGATAATAATGATATGAGTGGTGCAGATATAACAACAAGGGAATCTGTAGAACCAACTACTGATGGAACAATGTCACCTGTTGTTTCTGCGGAGGAAATAGAAGCTGCAAAGGCTGATATGGAAGCAAAAGAAGCTGAAATGAATACAGCCAAGGATAATTATGACAACGCCAAATATAACCTCAGAACTCAATATGCAGCTCAGCTTGCAGATGCTGAAAGCAATATTGACTGGTATACTGCTCAGATTAATGAATATGAATCAAACAATACAGACAATGGAATGACTATTGATGATTTGGAGGAAGATGTTAAAACCAAACAGCGTGCACTTGAAGATTTGATTACTGCTCTTAATAAAACTATGAAGGACAATGACAATCAGGGTAAACTTACAAATCTTGATATTGAAGCAAAGAAAAAAGAAATTGAAAGAGCTGAAAAGAAAGTAGAAAAAATTCGCAAGGAAACTGAAACAACTGAAATAAAGTCCAAACACAGTGGTATAGTAAGTGCAGTTAATATTAAAGCAGGCGATGAAACTGTTCCGGATATGGAGCTTATTATAATAGATATTGCTGAAGAGGGATATACTGTTCAGATTACTGTTGATGCTGAAAAGACAAAGAAAATAAAAAAAGGAATTGCTGCTGAAGTTGTAAATAACTGGAGCGGTAGTATTGAAGCAATTCTTACTGATATAAAAAATGATACAACAGCAGGTTCAAAGAACCGTATACTTGTATTTTCTGTTACAGGTGATGTTGATTCGGGAAGCTATATAGATTTGTCAATTCCTTGCGGAAGCGGAAACTATGACGCAATTGTTCCAAAAAGTGCAGTATATGAAGACAAGGATGGAAAGTTTGTTCTTACGGTAATGTCAAAAAGTTCTCCTCTTGGAAACAGATATTATGCACAAAAGGTGCCTGTTGAAATTCAGGCTTCTGATGAACTTTCAAGTGCAGTATTGGGTAATATTAAAAATGGAGATTATGTTATCACAGCGGCAAGCAAGCCTGTTTCACCGGGAGATCAGGTAAAAATGAAAGATGAGTAAGGCAGGTGAGCTTAATGAAAATCAAAAAGCTTCTGTATACTGTTTTAACCGTTCTGAATGTCTTATCACTGACAGGCACGCTTATTCTTACTGTTATTGGAAGTTCGCTGGCAAAATCCCAGAGATATAATGATATGGCGGACAGATGGGATTCCAAAGGCGGTTATTCTCAGATAAGCTGTTTTTTCTCAGATGATTCAGGTTTTACAACTGATAACATCGGCGGAATCAAAGCAAATGCACTTACTTCGTTAAAAAATATGTCAATTACTCCTGAAGAAAACCAGAAACTTATTTTGGAATCTTACAGTACACCTGCAGGGCAGATAACAATAAGAAGCGATACCACAAACGGACGTTCTGAAGCAGAACTTACAGCGGTAGGCGGTGACTTTTTCATGTTCCGTGGTTTTGATTTGCTGGATGGCTCTTACTTCACTGATGATGATTTGATGCAGGACGGTGTGGTAATTGATAGAACTCTTGCATGGTCCTTATATGGTGCTCAAAACGTTTCAGGCATGAATATATATATAAACGGTATTAAATTCTATATTGCCGGAGTTATAGATAATCCTCAGACAAAGCAGGAAAAAAAGACAATAGGTGAACTTCCGAGGGCTTATATATCTTATGATGGAGCAGGGCTGCTTGATAATTCTTCTTCTGTAGTTTCAAAAGTTCCTATACGTGATAAAGATTCAATTGGAGATAATGACAGTATTATGCCTTCTGATACAGGACTTAAAAAAATAAGCTGTTATGAATGCATAATGCCGAATCCGGTTGAAAATTATGCGTATAATACTGTAAATGACTATTTTGAAAATTCATATAAGAATAAATATACTATAGTAAATAATTCTGAAAGATTCAATCCGGCTGTCAGGGCAAAGTCATTTAAAAATCTTTCGAATTATGCAGCAGTGGAAAACTCTGTTATATATCCTTACTGGGAAAATGCCTCACGTATTATTGAATTTAAACTGACGACAGTTTATTTTTACAGGAGACTGACATATATTATTCCGATTCTTACATTATTATGGCTTATTGTTCTGTTCTGGAGAATGGCGGGTAGATTCAAAAATCGGATTATTGAGTGGACGAGTGATAAAATTACAAGAATAATCTATAATCATAATCAAAGACAAAAAAAGAAAAAAGAAAATATTTAAAAGGAAAGGAAGTTTTTTACTATGAAAAACTCTAAGAAAACAATTGCGGGAATTATGGCTTTTGCATGCATGCTCTCACTGGCTTCATGCGGTGAAAATAACAACAACAGTTCAAACAGTCAGAGCGGTGGAAGCAACAGTGCTGTTACAGCTGAAAAAATAGCTGATAAGTCATTTAAGGCCATTGAAATCGCAGGAAATATTTCTCTTAATTATATCCGTTCTATAAAGCCTGTTGGTGATACCGGAAAGGTTCTTATTACAGGCAATACTGATGATGGCAGTGCTATGTGTGTTACGGATTATGAATTTACTGACTTTACTCAAATTAATTTTGAGATTGATACTGAAGAGGAAAATTCAGAATCTTACTACAATTCAGTTGTAGGTGCAGACGGTACAATCTATATCTTTGCAACTATTATATCATATGGCGATGTGAAAATGCCTGATTATGATGACCCTGACTTTGACTATGAAAGCTTTGACTGGGATGCATTCAATGAAGCTGCAAAAATCACATACAAGCTTTATACTATTGACATTGACGGAAACATTCTTACTGAAAATGAAATCAAGGGTATTGAAAAATATCAAAGTGATGATGAAGATGAAGGAATGTATTTAGGAGATGTTTATCCGTGTGGAGATAAGCTGATTATGAAGCTAAGCTCTAACAAAATTTCAGACGGTGTAATGGTTACAGTAGATGCTGACGGTACAATTGGCGATGAAATAGAGCTGGGCGATGATTCTTATAACTTTTATACCAATATAACAGGAACAGACGGAAATTTCTATTTTTATTCTTATGATGATGACGGAAACAATATAATAAAGCATATTGATGCGTCAACAATGTCCATTTCAGATGATGTCATCACAATAAACGGCGATGAGATTGACTATATAAACAATTTTATGAACGGTTCAGGAGATTATAAGTTCTATGTTTCAAACACAACTTCACTTTTTGGCATAAAAGATGACGGGACAGCAGAAGAGATAATAAACTGGATTGATTCAGACCTTAGCGGCGACTATATTGACTTTGTTGTCCCTGATGAAAATGGTGAGTTTATCATTCATGAAAACAACTGGACTACAAATACTGATTCCTTTTACCGTCTTACCAAGCGTGATGCATCTGAACTTGAAAACGTACAGATTATAAGCATGGTTGTTGACTACAGCGATAATGATGTTATGGAAAAAGTTAAGGAGTTCAATAAAACAAATGACGGCTACAGAATCAAGATTGAAGATTACAATAAATATTATGAATGGGATGAAGAAAAAGGTACACAACTTAATTCTCCTGATGCACAGCTTAAACTTGATATTGCTGCTGGAAAAACTCCTGATATAATCTGCATGGGCAACGGTTCGTCACTCTTTACTTCTTTGGGAAAGAAAGGTGCATTGGTTGACCTGTATGAGCTTATGGGAACGGACGGTACTGTTTCAAAGGATGATATTGTGCCGAGTGTTCTTAAAGCAGGCGAGCTTGACGGAAAACTTTTAACAGTTTCACCTTCATTCTATGTTACCACTTTTGCCGCAAAAAAGAAATATATTGACAAACAGGGCTGGACTATAGATGAGATGATTGAAACATATAATAATCTTCCGAATGATATGAAGCTTTTTGCCTACAATCAGAGCAGAGAAAATATTTTCAGCAGTTTGCTTTACGGCGGTAATTTTATTGATTCTAAAAACGGTACGTGCAGTTTTGATTCTCCCGAATTTATAAAACTTCTTGAATTTTGTAATCGTTTTGAAGATGAAGAGGATCCGGACTGGGAAACAATGAGTCAGGATGAAATGGATGATTATTGGAATGAGCAGGAAACTGCCTGTATGAATGATAAAGCATTCCTTGGTGAAATGTCTCTTTATAGTTTAAGAGATTACAGCCGTACGAGATATGTAATGTTCAATGATGAAATAAGCCTTGTCGGTCTTCCGAACGCAGGCGGAAACGGAGCTGTACTTAGCTTAAACAAGAATTATGCAATTATGTCAAGCTCTTCAAACAAGGATGTCTGCTGGAAATTTATTTCACAATTCTTTGATGAGGATTATCAGACAGGAGACAGAGTTTATCAAATTCCTTCACTTAAATCAGCTTTTGAAAAGAAACTTGATGAGACAATGGAAAATCCTTACTATATTGATGAAAATGGCAAAAAACAGGAATATGAAGACAAGTATTATATAAATGACAAGGAAGTTAAAATTCCTAATCTGAGTCAGGAAGAAAGAGATTTCCTTGAAGAATATATACTCGGTGCCGAACCTGCTTCTTTTGACTGGAGCAATAATATAAATGAAATCATAAAGGAAGAAATTTCAGCCTATTTCGAGGGTGAACGCTCCGCACAGGAAACTGCTGAACTTATTCAGAACAGAGTTTCTATTCTGGTAAGCGAGCAGTCATAAATTAAGATATCTTCTATTTATATACTCCAACCTCCTTATAATAAGAATCGGACTTCTGTGTTTTCAGAAGTCCGGTTCTATTTTATGTTCCTGATATTGATTAAAGATATGATTATTGCAGTAAAGGCAGGGAATATAACCGGCAAAATCCTTGATTTATACATATTGCTTATAGGAAGCATTGTATAATTATCGCTCCAGCCTGCATTGTCAGCATGATTACAGAGAAGATAAAGCATTATAAGACACATAATCAGTCCGGAAATCGAGCATATAAATGATATTGTATTTATTATTTTTTTTGTAAAAATACAAAGAAAAGCTCCTACAGTCATCATCAGACCGGATATTATCAAAAAAAATCCTATATTTGCTACTTTGTCTCCGTAACCTGATTTATTGTATATTAATCCTGAACCTGCAAGACAAGTCATAAATAATGGATAAATCAGTGTAAAAATTATCATAATAATTTTAATTATTTTTTTCATAAATTAACTCCGTGAAATTCTCATTTATATTGCCCATACTTTTATATATAATAAGTGTAGCCGATATTTTCGGCTGAAAGGATTGAGGAAATGCAGTTAAGAAAAAAATTTACAAAAACAATAGCAGTTATGCTTTCTGCTGTATTGGTCGGGCTTTTCGGGACAGCTGAATATTATTCACAGAGACTCCCACAGACTGTTACGGCTGAAAGAACAGAAGATGTAAAGTTTGCACTTTATCCTGAGTTGAGTGCTGATTATTCGGCTGATTGTGTATCAATGTCGCTTTTCGGAGCAATTCCTGTTAAAAACATCAATATTAATCAGGAAGAAGCTCCTACACTTATTGCAGGCGGTAATCCGTTTGGAATAAAACTTCTTATGGAAGGCGTTATGGTTACAGGCATGGGTGATATTGATTCAGTGTGTCCGGCAGAAGAGGCGGGAATTGAAAAAGGAGATATTATAACTCTTGCAGATAATCAGTCTGTAATATCCAATTCTGCTTTACAGAGTATTATAAACAACAGCGAAGGCGAAAGTATTGAGCTTTCGGTAAAACGTGGAGAAAAAGTGTTCAATGTTGATTTAAAACCTGTGTACTGTCAGAAATCCGGAACGTGGAAAGGCGGAATGTGGGTACGTGACAGCATTGCCGGAATAGGGACGATGACATTTATAGACAAGTCCACAGGTCATTTTGCAGGTCTCGGACATCCGGTATGTGATTCATCTACAGGCGAACTTATACCCATTCACAGTGGTGAAGCAGTGCCGGTTGTAATTACTGATATGAAAAAAGGTTCGGCAGGTATTCCCGGAGAACTTCACGGAGAATTTACAAGGCTGCCAGTATACGGCACTTTAACGCAGAACAGTGACAGCGGAGTTTTTGGAAGTCTGTCAGATTTGTCATCACAGATTTTATGCAATAATGCTCAGGAATATAAAATGGGCTACAGACAGGATATAACAACAGGTGAAGCGTATATTCTTACGACAGTTTCAGGAAGTGAACCTAAAAAGTATTCTGTTGAAATTGAACAGATTGACTATAACAGTAAGGAGTCTGCCAAGAATATGATTATACGCATAACTGATGAAGAGCTTCTTGAAGCTTCCGGTGGAATAGTTCAGGGAATGAGCGGAAGTCCCGTTATTCAGAATGATAAGCTTATCGGTGCTGTAACTCATGTTTTTGTTGCTGACCCTACACGAGGATATGCTATATTTGCCGAAAATATGTTTCAAAGTATTTCAGAATAAAAAACAGGGCGTTACAAGAAAGTAACGCCCTTAAATCAGTTTGATTGAACGAAAATTATCTGTTTTCCTCACTGAAACCACTGTCAACAAGCTCGATAAGAGCATCAACAGCAGCTCTTTCGTCAGCACCGTCAGCAATAATCTTAACGTTAGTGCCGCCTACAATACCGAGTGAAAGGATACCAAGAAGGCTCTTTGCGTTGACTCTGCGTTCTTCTTTCTCAATCCAGATAGATGACTTAAATTCATTAGCCTTCTGAATAAAGAAGGTAGCGGGTCTTGCATGAAGTCCAACCTGATTCTTAACCATTACATCTCTGACAAACATATTCAACTCTCCTATTCTCTGAAGTGACGTGCCTGCAAATCGGCATCGTCTTTGCAATAATTCACTTGCTATATTTTATTATACATTTATTTTTTTTTGAAGTCAACAAATTTTTATATTAAAAATGCTATATCTGATTATTTTCTACATTTCGATAAAATGAGAGTTGAATTTTATCATTGCGGTTGTGAATATTTACTACAAAAAAACAAATAATTTATTGTATAAGTTTCATAATATTTAACGCTTTAATATGTTGAACATATCTAAACGGAGAAAATATTTTCAAATATACTCTCTGTTTATGTCTATTTACTATAGTTGTTATATTTTATTGGTATATTATTTAAAATATTCTTCATATAAATCGGGTCTTCGTTGTTCTGTGAGCTTCAGGCTCTGTTCATGTCTCCATGATTCAATATTCTTATGATGTCCCGAAAGAAGTACAGATGGAACAGCTTTGCCTTCCCAGACTTCCGGTCTTGTATACTGCGGATATTCAAGAAGTCCGCTGTAGATGCTTTCGTCAGTGAAGCAAACATCATCTGAAAGAACTCCTTTACAGAGTCTTGCTATGCAGTCGGTGAGAACGAGTGCAGGAAGTTCTCCACCTGTGAGTACATAATCTCCGATTGAAATTTCTTCATCGACAATTTTATCAATTATACGCTGGTCAACACCTTCATAGTGTCCGCATATAATTAGAATATTCTCCATTTCTGAAAGCTCAGATGCACGTTTTTCGTTCAGGACTGTTCCTTTTGGAGACATATATATAGTATGCGGTTTACTGCCAAGGTCCTCACATACAGCCTTATAGCAGTTATAAATCGGTTCGCACTGCATTACCATTCCCATACCTCCGCCATATGGTGTATCATCAACACGGCGGTGCTTATCCTTTGTATATTCTCTGATTTGTCTGCATGAAACTTCTATTTTTCCTGCTTTTCTTGCTCTTCCTACTATGCTTTCATTAAGTACGGCTTCACACATTTCAGGGAAAAGAGTTGCTATTTCTATTTTCATTTATTCCTCCGTAATTCAGACTGATTTTAGTCAAAAAGCTCCTCAAGAGGACGGATAAGCATCATATCATTATCAATATCAGTTAAAATAATTACTTCCGGAATTGCCGGCACAAGATATTCCCTGTCGTTTCCCTTTATCACATAAACGTCATTTGCACCTGTCTGTAGTACATCAGTGATTCTGCCATATATTATACCTTCATCAGCGTCTTTTACCTCCATTCCAATTAAATCCTGTATAAAGTAAGTATTTTCATCAAGCTCCAGGTCGTTGCGGTGTATATACAGAATTTTATTTCGGAGCTTTTCAGCTTCTTCTGGTGTATTTATTCCTTTAATTTTTGCAATTACCATATTTTTGAATACACGGTTTTTTTCAATATATATTTCATCATGATTTTTTCCTGAAAAAAGTCTGTCAAATTCGCATAGAAGTTCAGGCGTATCAGTATATGGCATTATTTTGACTTCTCCCTTTATGCCGTGAGTTGTAACAATTTTTCCTGCTTCAAGATATTCTTTTTTCATTTTATTCCTCCGTTTAATTATTCTAAATATTTTTACATGAAGCAGAAAAAATTTATCTTTACTGCTTATTTTGTCATTACGTGTTTACAGTATGTTGATTTTCCGCATTTCGGGCATTTAAGCTTTCTTTTTGTAAGAGTATGTGGCCCCATGATGTATGCTCTGAATTCAGGTACAAAACGGTTATGGCACTCCTTACATTCAAATGCTCCTGCTTCTCTGTCAAGAATACATGCTATGGTTATACCTCCGGCTATTACTATGACAGCAATTGCAATAAGTATGGTTCTTGTCCATACGGACATTTCAAATATTCCTGATACTAATATCAATGGAACAGCGGACAAAAGAGTAAGTCCTGCTGTCATTGCTGACAGAATAATTTTCTTTTTGCTTTCCTGTGCTTCATGTACTAAATTCATAATATTTTCCTCCGCCTTTTCAATATAATTTCTTTCGGGAATTTTCTCGCCTGTAAGCAGTTCATTGACATTTATTCCAAGTTCCTCGCAGAGAGGAAGCATAAGTGAGACTTCTGGCATACCTTTACCGGTTTCCCATTTGGATACAGTCTTATTGCTGATGAAAAGCTTATCTGCAAGCTGTGTCTGAGTCATTCCCTTTTCTTTACGTATCTGTGCAATGAATTGTCCTGTTTTTATCTGGTTCATAGTCATTGCCCTCCTTTCGTGATAATTATATCACATCGGCGGAAAAAGTAAACCCATGAACCGCAGAAGCAAATAATATAAGTGTTTCTACGGTTCGTGGATATATAATTTAAGTTTCTTATTTATTGTTTTTTTCCTGTATACATTTTTTTATTTCAGAAAATTCAACAGGAATATAATTTATGCGTTCTGCACTAATACAGAAACTCCGTTCCGAAAAGTCTGTATATATGGGGTTTCTGTGAACATGACCGAAAATATTTGCATATGGCATATTTATGTTTACGTATACAGGTTCATGGGAGATAATCCAGAAATTTTCATATATTACAGGATAGCGGCTTATTCCTGAAAATCCGCATTCATAATAATACTTTTCGTTTTCGGCATCATGATTTCCCATAACAAGTATTTTTTCACCATTGAGATTTTTACAGATTTCAGTTGCCTTTTCTTTATTATAGAAAGAAAAGTCCCCAACAATAAAAACTGTATCATTTTCCGAAACAGTGGCATTTCAGTTTTTTATAATTGTATTGTCCATTTCTGATATATCCGAAAACGGACGGTTTTCGTTTCTTATAATATTTCTGTCTCCGAAATGAGTATCTGCTATAAAAAATATTTTCTTCTGCATATTGTAAATCAGTTTTTCATTTCAAAATTTTCGCCAAGAATTTCTTTGTTTGATTCAAGAATTGGATTGATAAATTCAGCAAGATATTCATCAACCTGCTGTGAGCTTCTGCCTGTGTAATTTTCAGGTCTGAGAACAGCATCAAGTTCTTCTTTGGTAATCATAAACAGCGGGTCTGCAACAATAAGTTCGCATAGATTATTGTCCTTACCATAAATTTTAACCTGTTCTGCCGCAGTCATTGAGTATTCACGGATTCTTTCATGAAGTTCTTGGCGGTTTGCACCTTTCTTTACAGCGTCCATCATAACATTTTCTGTAGCCATGAACGGAAGTTCAGCCATAACACGTCTGCGGATAATTTCGGGATATACTATCATGCCATCAGTAACGTTCATCATGATGTTAAGTATAGCGTCAATTCCGAGAAAAGCTTCTGCGACGGATATACGTTTGTTTGCTGAATCATCAAGAGTACGCTCGAACCACTGTGTTCCGGCAGTAAATGCAGGATTAAGACTGTCAATCATGACATATCTTGCAAGTGAAGTTATTCTTTCACATCTCATAGGATTGCGCTTATAAGCCATTGCAGATGAGCCTATCTGACTTTTTTCTCTTGGTTCTTCCATTTCCTTGAAACTCTGAAGTATTCTCATGTCATTTGAGAATTTACTGCATGACTGAGCAATTCCGCTTAATACTGAAAGTACCTGAGAGTCTGTTTTTCTTGAATATGTCTGACCTGAAACAGGTACAACACTGTCAAATCCCATTTCTTCAGCAATCATTTTTTCAAGTTCTTTGACTTTTTCAGTATCACCTTCAAAAAGTTCCATGAAAGAAGCCTGTGTACCTGTAGTACCCTTTGAACCAAGAAGTTTTAAAGCAGATATTCTGTATTCCAAATCTTCAAAGTCCATAAGCAGTTCGTTAAGCCAAAGTGTTGCACGTTTGCCGACTGTTGTAAGCTGTGCAGGCTGTAAATGAGTATACGCAAGACATGGAAGATTTTTATATTCATCTGCAAATTTTGCCAGATTGTTCATAACATTTATAAGTTTACGGCGGATAACATTTAAAGCGTCACGCATGATGATGACATCAGTGTTGTCTCCTACATAGCAGGAAGTTGCACCAAGGTGTATAATACCATCAGCATCAGGGCAAACCTTGCCATATGTATAGACATGAGCCATAACGTCATGGCGAACCTGCTTTTCACGTTCAGCCGCAATATTGTAATCAATATCATTTATGTGTTCTTCAAGCTGTTTAACCTGAGCTTCTGTAACGGGAAGTCCAAGTTTCATTTCAGCTCTTGCAAGTGCAACCCAGAGTTTTCTCCATGTTGTAAATTTCTTGTCTGCTGAAAAGATATACTGCATTTCTTCGCTTGCATAACGTGTGCAGAAAGGTGATTCATAACTATTGATATTTTCACTCATAATTTTAACTCCTTGTTTTTGCAGTTTAATATAACTACATATTTTTTCATTTTAATTATACCATTTTGCAGCACAGATGTCAACAGTGACAGAATTTAAATTATATACCTGTTATTTAATATGTGATGTTTTTAAATATGAACAAATTATTATTTAAGAGATTAGTTTATACAGTCAGTAAATAAAAAATCGGACAGTTTTTACACTGTCCAATAATTTTTTATTCAATTATTCATACCGATTTCAATAGCTTTAAAATTATTTGTAATAAGATGAGATTTTGAAGGGGGGACAACTTTTTCAATAGCTTTTTTCATGGTATCAAGAGTAAAGATATTTGATTCTTTTATAAGCTTTCCAAGGAGTATAATATTTGAACCGCCTTTGAGTTCGTTGGTGTCAGCAAGCTGTGATGAAGGAATGGCATACATTTCAATATCTGTTCTGTTGCATTCACATTCAATAAGCGTACTGTCATAGAATACCTTACCGCCTGTTTTTACTTCTGTTATGAATTTATCAAAAGAGGGCTGATTCATAGCGATAAGAATATCAGGAGCAAGTATGAGCGGAGAACCGATTGGTTCGTCGGAAATACATACGGAACAGTTAGCAGTACCTCCTCGCATTTCAGGACCATATGACGGAAGCCATGAAAGTTCCTTATTGTCCATAAGTCCGCAGTACGCAAGGATTTTTCCTGCAAAAAGCACTCCCTGACCGCCGAATCCTGCTAAAAGAATTTCAGTAGTAGCCATTATTTATTTCCCTCCTCTGTTATATCTTTATAAACACCGAGCGGATAATATGGAATCATTTCATCCTGAAGTCTCTTTATAGCTTCTGTCGGAGTAAGTCCCCAGTTGGTCGGACAGGTTGAAAGTACTTCTACAATAGAGAATCCTTTTTTAGCCTTTTGATTTTCAAATGCCTTTCTTATAGCTTTTTTGGTTTCACGGATATGTGGGATTGTATCAACTGCCACACGATGAGCATATGCAGTACCTGTTAAAGTTGAAAGCATCTCGCATACACGTACAGGGTATCCGGCAAGCTCAGGGTCACGGCCGAAAGGAGTAGTCTGTGTAACCTGACCCGGAAGAGTTGTAGGAGCCATCTGACCGCCTGTCATTCCGTAGATAGTATTATTTATGAATATGATTACAATATTTTCTCCTCGTGTTGCGGAGTGGACAGTTTCAGCAGTACCGATGGCAGCAAGGTCACCGTCGCCCTGATATGTAAATACAAATTTATCCGGATTTGTACGCTTTACACCTGTAGCAACAGCCGGTGCACGTCCGTGTGGAGCTTCAATCATGTCACAGCCGAAATAATCATAAGCCATGACGGAGCATCCGACAGGGCATACCCCAATTGTATCGCCTTCAATATCCATTTCATCAAGAACTTCACAGATAAGTCTGTGAACGATACCGTGAGTACAGCCGGGGCAATAGTGCATAGGTACATCAAGAAGTGACTTCGGTTTTTCAAATACAACAGCCATTATTCAGCACCTCCGATTTTTTTGATTTCTGCCAGAACTTCGGCAGGAGTAGGAATAACACCGCCTGTACGTCCATAGAACTCAACAGGCTTTGAGCAGTTTATTGCAAGTTTTATATCATCAATCATCTGTCCCATTGACATCTCAACACTGAGAAGCTTTTTTGCATTCTTGGAAGCTTCATTTATTTCCTTTACAGGGAATGGCCATAATGTTTTGGGACGGAACAGACCTGCCTTTATACCCTGTGCTCTTGCATCATTTACAGCCGATTTTACAACTCTTGCTGTAGCACCGAATGCACAGAGAAGTATATCACAGTCTTCTGTGAAATAAAGCTCAGCATCTGTTTCATTTTCCTTGATTATATCATATCTCCTGAAACGTTCAGTAACTGAATTTTCAAGTTCGTCAGGTTTAAGATAAAGTGAATTTATAATATGATGTTCTCTTTTTTTACAATGACCGTTTGCAGCCCAGATTTTTTTATCGTGAGCATTTGCATTGATTTCAGGGAATGATACAGGTTCCATCATCTGACCGAGCAGACCATCAGCAAGAATCATAGTGGGCATACGGTATTCATCAGCCTTGTCGAATGCCTTTATAACCATATCAACCATTTCCTGAACAGAAGCAGGTGCAAATACGAGCAAATGGAAGTCGCCGTGACCAAGAGCTTTGGTAGCCTGCCAGTAGTCTGCCTGTGATGGTTGAATGCCTCCGAGTCCCGGACCGCCTCGCTGTACATTGATAATTACAGCAGGAACATCAGAGCCTGCGATATAGGAGATACCCTCGCTCTTGAGTGAAAGTCCTGGGGAAGATGATGATGTCATGGCACGTACTCCTGTTGAAGCGGCACCAAGTACCATATTTATAGCAGCAATTTCAGATTCTGCCTGTAAGAATACACCGCCTGCCTTGTGCATACGCTTTGACATATATGCGGCAAGCTCTGTCTGTGGAGTAATAGGGTATCCGAAGAAGCATTTGCAGCCTGCTCTTATAGCAGCTTCAGCAAGTGCTTCATTACCTTTCATAAGATTTCTTTCCAAAGCTTTACAGCTCCTTTCATTTATTTTTCAACAATAATTGCACAGTCGGGACACATCATTCCGCACATGGCACAGCCGATACATGAGTTTTCATCAGTACATACGGCATAAAAATATCCTTTTTTATTGCGTTTTTCTTTTTGAATTTCAACGATTTTTTTCGGACAGGCAGTTGTACAAAGTCCGCAGCCTTTGCAGCGTTCAGTTATAACAGTCATCTTAGCCAAATTCAACACCACACTTTCAAATTAAAATTATGAATTATAATTCCCATAAAGGTTTTACATAAACCTTTACTGAAAAAATATCAGGCATATCAATAAGTTCACAGAGTTCCTCGGGACAGGTTGTGAATGCAAGGGGAAGCCCTGTCTTTTTATTTATTTTCTTTGCAAAGTCAGATGATTTTTTTATTATTTCAACAGTCGTCTCACGTCCGAGATTGGTATTGTTTACTATGGCAGTATGTTTCAGTCGTGCAGCAGATTCAATTTCATACATTAGTTTTGCAGCGTCTTCAGCAGTTTCAGTCAGATAACGTCTCTGATTGATAACATACAGCATATCAGTATCATTTTTGAATTGAGAGAGAGATTCTGCAAACCGTCCCAGAGCAAAAGCACCCGCATCATCACCGCCCACGTCAATTATAAGGCAGTCTTCATTTATGGCAAGCTGTTCAATATCAAACTGGATTGATGGTACATCAAGATTACTGTTTGCAAAGTCCGGAGCTATGAGCTTTATTCCCTTTGATTCAAAAAATTCTCTGAAATCAGCAGTTCTGAAATATGGATTGACTAAATCCAAATCAACAACAGCTACGGATTTTCCTTCCTGAACAGCCTTTACGGCAAGATTAACAGAAAGATTTGTTTTTCCGCTTCCGTAGTGACCGGTAACAATAGTGATTTTTTTCATAAAATTTTTTAATCCTTTAAAAAAATTCAGAGACGGCATCAGAACCGCCTTATTTTTATTATATCATTTTCAGTCTGCAAATGCAATACTTAATTAGATTATGCTAACAAAATTATAAAAAAATTCCCTGATTTTACATCGGGGAATTTTTGCGTACTAACTTACTTATTCAGCTTCAACGTTTTTTTCAACGTAACTTACAATGTCGCCGACAGTTTTGATGTTTTCAACAGCCTCGTCGGGAATGGAGAGGTCGTATTCATCTTCAATTGTCTGGATAAGGTCAACAATGTCAAGTGAATCTGCACCGAGGTCGTCCTGGATATTTGCATCAGGATTAACAATATCCTCCTCAACGCCGAGCTGGTCAACAATAATTTCTTTGATTTTGTCAAAAATCATGGTAAAAACCTCCATAAATATATATATATTATCCAAACCGGAAGTTATTCTTGAAACTCACCGATTTTTCTAAACTTAGTATAACGTTCTTTTAGCAATTCGTCAATATCTTTTTGACATTTTTCTTGAATTTTGAGTGACAAATATTCTTTAATATTTTCAGAAATTTTGTCTAAATCGTTGTGTGCACCTCCAAGGGGCTCTTCAATGATAGTTTCTGCAACACCCAGACGTACCATATCTTCAGCAGTTACCTGCATAATATTGCAGGCTTCCTGTTCCCTTGATGCATCTTTCCAGAGTATGCTTGCAAAACCACGGGGAGAAACTACTGAATACTGTGCGTTTTCAAGCATTGCAAGTTCATCGCATACACCAAGAGCCAAAGCTCCACCGCTTCCGGCTTCACCAAGAACGATTGAAATAATCGGTGTGCGTAAAGTCATAAATTCAGCAATATTTTTTGCAATGGCTTCACCCTGTCCTCGTTCTTCCGCTTCCATTCCTGCATGAGCTCCGGGAGTATCAATGAAACATATGACAGGTCGGTGGAATTTTTCAGCCTGTTTTGCAAGCCTTAGTGCTTTTCTGTAACCTTCCGGAAGAGGCATTGCAAAATTACATTCTTTGTTTTCATTCAGGTTTCTGCCCTTTACCTGTGCGATTACAGTTACAGGAGTTCCATTTAGGCGGGCTATCCCGCCCATTACGGCATGGTCGTCGCCATAGTGTCGGTCTCCGTGCATTTCATAGAAATTTGTAAAAATAAGCGGTATGTAGTCTCTTATAGTTGGTCTGCCTTTTGTATGTACAATCGCAAGACGTTCCCATGCAGTTTTATTATTCTCCAAAGTTCAGACCTCCTTTTCTGAATATCCGTGAATTGAAAGCAGATTTGCAAGAGTACTGCGTAGCTTTTTCCGCTCAACAATCATATCAACAAAGCCCTTTTCCTGCATAAATTCGGCAAGCTGAAAATCTTCGGGCAAACGCTGTTTCATTGTACTTTCAATAACACGTCTTCCGGCAAATCCTATAAGAATTTTAGGTTCAGCTATTATAATATCGCCCAGAGATGCAAAGCTTGCAGTTACTCCGCCTGTTGTCGGGTCTGTCAGGACAGTTATGTAAAGTCCGCCGGCATCGTTGTGAAGCTTTATTGCTCCTGATGTCTTTGCCATTTGCATGAGGGATACAATACCTTCCTGCATTCTTGCACCGCCTGAAGCGGTAAACATTATTACAGGGAGATTATTTTCATTGGCATATTCAAATGCCCTTGTTATTTTCTCACCTACTACGGAACCCATTGAAGCCATCATATAGCGTGAATCCATTACGCCGATTACGGTTTTTATACCCCTTATGTATGCTGTACCTGTGATAACTGCATCCTTTAATCCTGTTGATTCACGGAGTTCTTCCTGTTTTTCTGTGTAATCAGGAAAATTAATCGGGTCACAGCTTATCATATCTGCATCAAGTTCCTGAAAGCTGTCCTTGTCAACAGTTATGGCTATTCTTTCAGTTGCCGAAAGTCTGCCGTGATAATTACAATTGGGGCATACCCTGTGAAGTTCTTCATAGCGGTTAAGAGGAGATGTATTCTGACATCTCGGACATTTGAATAGTGGTGCAGGCTCGTCATCGGCCGTTCCGTTGAAACGGAGTTTTACAACATTAAAAAAATCATTGAACATCTGTATCACCGCCTTATTTCTTACGGCTTTCCATGTATCTTGTAAGGAAGCCGTTATCATAGTTTCCGCTTATAAATTCAGGGCGTTTTATAATTTCAAGCTGAAAGTCAATATTTGTATCAACACCGCTTACAATAAATTCGGATAAAGCCCATTTCATTTTATTTATTGCTTCATTACGGTCAGAAGCATGGACTATAAGCTTGCTTATCATTGAATCATAGTACGGAGTTATTGTATATCCCTGATATACTGCACTGTCAATTCGTATTCCGGGTCCCCCCGGAGTATATAATGCATTTATTGTACCAGGTGACGGACGAAAATCAAGATTTGGATTTTCTGCATTTATTCTGCATTCTATAGCATGACCTCTTATTTCTATATCTTTCTGGGTTACATCAAGAGGCATATCGGCAGCAGTTTCAATCTGTGCTTTTACTATGTCAAAGCCTGTTACTTCTTCAGTTATAGGATGTTCAACCTGAATACGTGTATTCATTTCCATGAAATAGAAATCTCTGTTTTCGTCAACAAGAAATTCGATAGTTCCTGCATTGTAATATCCGCATTCTTTAGCTGCGGTAACAGCAGCTTCACCCATTTTTTGACGCAGTTCAGGACTTATAATCGGACTTGGGCATTCTTCAAGAATTTTCTGGTTGCGTCTCTGCATTGAACAGTCACGTTCGCCAAGGTAAATATAATTACCCATTTTATCTGCCATAATCTGTATTTCAACATGGTGGGGATTTACAAGAAATTTCTCTATGTATACATTATCGTCACCAAAGAAGTTTTTAGCTTCCTGCTGTGCTGCAATAATTTGTGATTCCAAGTCGTCAGGGGAATCAACTCGTCTTATTCCACGTCCACCGCCGCCTGCCGATGCCTTTACAAGTACGGGATATCCGCATTCTTCAGCAATTTTCTTTGCTTCATCAATACTTTTTACCGCACCTTTTGAACCGGGAATTACAGGTACTCCGGCAGCTGACATTGTTTCCTTTGCCGCTGCCTTGTCTCCAAGTATTTCAATAGATTTATACGATGGTCCGATGAATACTATTCCGTTTTTTTCGCAGAGTTTTGCAAATTCTGCATTTTCAGATAAAAATCCGAATCCGGGATGAATAGCTTCTGCTCCTGAGTTTATTGCCGCCTGAATTATTGCATTCATATTAAGATAACTATCTTTGGTTGCAGGAGGTCCGATACATACAGCTTCATCTGCAATCTGTGCGTGAAGAGAATCCCTGTCTGCTGTTGAATAAACAGTTGTACAGCGTATTCCCAGTTCACGGCAGGCTCTGATGATTCGTACGGCAATTTCACCTCTGTTGGCAATCAATATCTTTCTGAACATTAATCTACTCCTTTACTTATCAGAAACAACAAAGGTTATTTCACAGGAAACTGCTTTTTCTCCGTCTACGGATGCAAGAGCTTTTCCGGTTCCTACAGGACCTCTCTGTCTGATAATTTCAACTTCAAGGTCAAGCACGTCTCCAGGAACAACCTGTCTGCGGAACTTTGCTTTGTCGATACCGCCGAAAAGTCCGATTTTACCCTTGAATTCCGGTTTTGACAGCATACATACAGCACCCGCCTGTGCAAGCATTTCAATCATTAGAACTCCCGGAGTTACAGGATATTCGGGAAAATGCCCCTTGAACCAGTATTCGTCTTCCTTTATGTATTTTCTTGCTTTTATTTTAACTCCCACTTCCATTTCAAGAACCTCGTCAATAAGCAGAAAAGGGTCACGGTGAGGGATAATTTCCATAATCTGTTCTTTATTCATTAAAACTTCTGACATTTTTTGTCCTCCATTCTTTTTATTCATGCCAATTCATTTTCGGCAAATTCAATCCATCTGTCTTTTTTATTTTTGTAATATAATGAGATATAGTCCATTCCGTTTGACTTTACTTCTTCACATAATACAGTTATTATTTTCATCAAAGTCATAATTATTTTTTTCATAAAAATTAATTTTAATTCTTGAGAACGTTATATCAAATCTTTTCAGGGGAAGGTCTTCAAACTCTTTTTTGTAAAACTGTTGAAAAATATCACGTCATATCCATGCACAGCATGGTCAAACAGGAGAATTTTTTCTCCTGTTTTCACAGATTAAGCAATGATTTTTACAACAGAAAATTCAGTGTTGACGATAATCGAAGATTTCAGGTTTTGAATATTAAGAAATTCTCCCTAATACCATATTTTAAACAATCTTCCGCCCTGAGAATCTTTTATATTTACGGAAACAACTGCACTTTTTTACAGTAAACAGTAAAATTCTTTAAATAAAATGAAATAGGCGTTATTTGATAATCATTATAGGCTGGTCAAATTCAACAGCCTGTCCGTCGTTTACAAGTATTTTTTCAACAACGCCTTCAAATTCAGACTGAACTTCATTCATAAGTTTCATGGACTCGATTATCATAATGGTATCACCCTTTTTGACTTTATCACCGACCTTTACAAACGGCGGCTTGTCAGGTGACGGAGCCTGATAGAAAGTACCGACAATAGGAGATTTTACTACATTTCCACTTATCTCTGCCACGGTTTCTGTTTCTGCTGAATTTATAGCTGGAGAAGATGAAGATTGTACAGTTGCTGGTGTAGTAATGCCCATTGGTACAGGCATTACAGGTGAAGCAGGCGGATATTTTTTTCCCTTGATTGTAAGATTACAATCGTTTATATTTATTGTAATTTCAGAAAGTTCGTTATCTGAAACAATTTCAGCAAGTTTTTCAATAGTTTCAATTTCAACGCCAAAAATTTTGTTTTCCATTTTAGTACTCCTTATTCTTTAACTTTTTTAAAACAGAGTGTAGCGTTATGACCTCCAAAACCAAGAGAATTTGACAGTACGGCGTTAACTTCTTGCTGCACATTTCCGTTTACACAGTAATCGAGGTCGCATTCCTCATCAGGTATTTTGTATCCGACAGTTGCATGTATGATGCTTTCCTGAATGGATTTTGCACATACGATAGCTTCAATTGCACCAGCTGCACCAAGAAGATGACCTGTCATTGATTTTGTGGAGTTAATCTTTACATTCTTTGCATCATCACCGAAAGCAAGTTTTATTGCTGCTGTTTCATACTTGTCATTAAGACCTGTAGATGTTCCGTGAGCATTGATATAGTCGATTTCAGACGGATTAAGTCCTGCTTCCTGCATGGCAAGAGTCATTCCCATACCTGCAGCTTCACCTGTCGGCATTGGTGATGTCATATGATATGCATCGCAAGTTGCACCATATCCTGAAACTTCAGCATAAATTTTAGCACCTCTTGCTTTTGCGTGTTCATATTCTTCAAGTACAAGTATACCGCTTCCCTCACCAAGTACAAATCCGTTTCTTTCCTTATCGAACGGAATAGACGCTCTTTCAAGATTATCACTTTTTGTAAGTGCCTTCATATTGGAAAATCCTGCAAAGGTGAATTCTACACTTGTGCTTTCAGTACCGCCGGCAAGACATACATCAAGATAACCGTCCTTTATTTTCCTGAATGCTTCTCCGATAGAGTGGGTAGCTGATGCACAGGCAGTTGAAACATCATAGTTTGCACCCCTGAAATTTGTTTTCATGGATATAGTACCTGCTGCCATATTGCTTATCATCATCGGAATATAGAACGGTGAAATACGGTTCGGTCCTTTTTCCAGATACTTTGAATATTCAGATAATGTCAGGTCGATACCGCCGATTCCAGAACCGACAATAACTCCTGCCCTGTAACAGTCAATGTCTGAAAAATCAGTGCCAGCATCTTCTAAAGCCTCGTGAGCTGAAACAACAGCATATTTTGTAAACATATCCATACGCTTTGCTTCCTTTTTGTCAAAACAGCCTGCAACATTATAGTAAACGGTTTCATCAAAGTCACGCACAATGCCGGCAATCTTTATTCCTGTACCTTCCGTATCAAATTTATCAATATAAGAAAAACCGATTTTGTTGGCTGTAACTCCCGCCCAGAATTTATCAACACCTGTGCCGAGAGGAGTAACAGCACCCATACCGGTAATAACAACTCGTCTGCTCATATTATGTTTCCCTTCATTTATTTTTTATATTTTTATTTCACATTGAAAGTCCGCCCGAAATTTCAATTACCTGTCCTGTTACGTATGATGCATCATCAGATACAAGGAACGAAACAACGGAAGCAATCTCTTCCGGTTCGCCATATCTACCCAGAGCAACCTGCCCAAGCATTTTTGATTTGAGTTCATCTGAAAGAACGTCAGTCATGGGAGTATGGATAAATCCGGGTGCAACCGCATTGCAAGTAATATTTCTTGAGCCAAATTCTTTTGCGGTTGTTTTTGTCATGCCTATAATAGCAGCTTTTGATGCAGAATAATTCATCTGTCCGGGATTTCCGTAAAGTCCAGCAACTGATGAAACATTTACAATCCGTCCGTGACGCTGTTTCATCATTACGGAACATACATGCTTAAGCATATTATAGACGCTTTTCTGATTTACTGCAATAACCGCATCATAATCTTCTTCTTTCATTCTTGCAAGAAGTGTATCCTTAGTTATGCCTGCATTGTTTACAAGTGCGTCAATGCTTCCGAAATTTGCCTTTACTTGTTTTACCATAGCTTCACATTGGTCATATTTAGAAACATCGGCAGCAATGCACTCAGCCTTTACACCAAAAGCCTCGCATTCTTCAGCAACGGCAAGAGCCTTTTCTCTGTCACTGTCGCTTGGATAATGATTTATAACAACATCAAAGCCGTCCTTAGCAAGTCTTTTTGCTATACATGCACCAATTCCCTGTGATGCACCTGTGATAATTGCTGTAGCCATATTTATCTCCTCCAATTTATATATATTATCTGCGGCTTCAAATTCCGCAAAAATTCTGTCATACTCTTTGCGTTATCTTGTCGGATTATCTTCCTTAAGAATTTGCATAGTAAACAGCTTGTAATATGTTTTAAAAAGTTTCTTAATCGGGTTTCCTTTGTGTTTTTTAAACGTTTTGTTTGAATGGTACTTTAATGCATATAGGATAATGTTTGAATCTTAATTCACTCATTTTTATTTACCAAGGAGTTTTTCAGCCTGCTCCATAATTTCCCTTACAATTTCATTGCATGGATTTATGTTATTAATCATGCCGGCAATGGCTCCACAGAGGAATGAACCTTCATCAAGATTTCCGTCCTGTACAGCTTTGCGAAGTGAGCCGAGAGTAAGTTCTTCAAATTCGTCAGGAGTAAGTGAGCCGTCTTTTTCACCACTTGCAAGTTTCTTTGAAAATTTAGTCTTGATATTTCTGCATGGATGACCTGTATAGCGACCGGTGACAACACTGTCAGTATCTTTTGCCTTAAGGATAAGTTCCTTGTAAATCGGGTTAATCTGACATTCTTCAGCAGCAAGGAAGCGTGTACCAATCTGTACGCCCTCTGCTCCGAGCATAAATGATGCTGCAACGCCTCTGCCGTCAGCTATGCCGCCTGCTGCAATAACAGGTATTTCAAGTGCATCAACGACCTGTGGAACAAGACACATTGTAGTATTTTCACCGATGTGCCCTCCCGATTCAGTACCTTCTGCAACTACTGCGTCTGCCCCTGCACGCTCCATTCTTTTGGCAAGTGCAACGGATGGAATTACCGGAATAACTTTGATTCCTGCTTCTTTCCATGCCGGAATATATTTTGCAGGATTTCCTGCACCTGTAGTTACAACAGCTATTTTTTCATCAATACAAAGCTGTGCCAGGTCGTCGGCATTCGGACTCATAAGCATGATATTCACACCGAAAGGTTTATCTGTTTTTTCCTTGCATTTTTTTATCTGGTCACGAAGATAGTCAATGGGTGCACTTCCTCCTGCAATAAGACCAATGCCGCCTGCGTTTGATACGGCTGATGCAAGAGTATGTTCTGCAATCCATGCCATACCGCCCTGAATCAAGGGATATTCACATCCCAGAAGTTCAGTTATTCTTGTTTTCATAAGATATTCTCCTTTGTTTTGCTTAATATTCTAAAATAACACTGCCGTAGGTAAGGCCTGCACCGAATCCGATGAGTGCAATTTTTTGTCCCCGCTTTATATCTCCCTTATCAATTGCTTCACAGAGAGCAAGCGGAATTGATGCACTTGATGTATTGCCGTGGTGGTCTACAGTAACAACAAATTTTTCCATGCCAATACCAAGGTTCTTTGCAGCAGTTTCTATGATTCTGATATTTGCCTGATGAGGTATGAACCAGTCAATATCTGATGTTGTTATATTTATTTTTTCAGCAGCAGCCCTGAAAGCTTTGGGAAGTGCCTTTACAGCGAATTTATAAACTTCCTTGCCATCCTGAAAAAGTTGATGCATAGGTTTTTCAGGGAATCCGTCGTCAAAATCTCTTTCAATTCTTACTTCCGGAGCTTGCTGCATATTTCTTGCAAAAAGTTTTCTTGCTCCGCCTCCATCTGATGCAAGGAATGATGAATAGAGCTTGTCACTTTTTTCAAGTACGGCAGCGGCTGAACCATCGCCGAAAAGAATACAGGTTGAGCGGTCACTGTAGTCAATAAAGCGGGAAAGAGCTTCTGTAGCGATAACAAGAACATATTTGAGATTATCATCAGTCTGCATGAATCTTTTAGCTGTATCAACTGCATAGACAAATCCTGAACACGCCGCACTCAAATCAAATGCTGCTGCATTTTCTGCACCTATTTCATGCTGTATAATGCTTGCAATGCTTGGTGTAAGAAAATCAGAGGTGATAGTACTTGTTATTACAAGTCCGATTTCTTTCGGGTCTATTCCTGATTTTTCCACTGCTTTCAGGGCTGCCTGTCTGCCCATATACCATGTAGGCTCCCATCCAGCCATATGACGTGAACATATTCCTGTTCTTGTTTTAATCCATTCGTCACTTGTATCAACGAATTTTTTAAAATCGTTGTTGGTGAGCACCTGTTCAGGAAGATAGCTGCCCATTCCTAAAATATTGATTCCCATGAAATGTCTCCTTTTTATATATATTTACTTTGAAATTTTCCTCACGAAATTAATGAAAAAAATAAAAAGCAAAAAACTGTTGTAAAAAAACAAAATATATGCTATATTATTATTGTACACAAATAAAGCTGTGAAACTACAGTATATAATATATATTGTAAATCATTTCCGGATTTTTTGCAATGACATTTTATTTATTTATTACATCTGTAATTAAATTTCGTCATTTTTAACAGAGATTTATTGCTTTATTTGGTAAAAATAGAATAAAGTTTGTATATAGCGTACAGAAAGGAAGTTTATATTATGACAATTTCACTATTTTCCGGACAGGGTTCGCAGGTTCCCGGCATGGGCAGGGATATTGCAGAAGCATTTCCCGAAACCGCAAAGATTTATGATACAGCATCAGAAATTCTTGAAAAGGATATGAGAGCTGTATGTTTTGAAAGCTCTTCTGAAATACTTTCGGAAACTATCAATGCACAGCCTGCAATTATGATTACTTCTCTTGTCTGCATCAATGCAGCAATTGAAAAGGGATTTAAATTTGACGGCGTTGCAGGCCATTCACTTGGCGAATATGCGGCTCTTGCAGTTTCCGGAATGGTATCGTTTGAAGATGCTTTCAGGCTTATAAAAGTCCGTGCAGAAGCTATGAATGAAGCTGCTCATGAAAATAAAGGTGCAATGGCAGCAGTTATGAAGCTTGCACCTGAAAAAATTGAGGAGATATGTTCTCAGTCTAAGAATTATGTAACGGCAGTAAATTATAATTCCCCGCAGCAGACTGTTATTGCAGGTACTCCCGAAGGGATTGAGGAAGTAAGTGAAAAATTTGCCGAATTGAAGGCGAGGGTTGTTAGTCTTAATGTTGCAGGAGCATTTCATTCAAAGCTTATGCAGTCGGCAGCTAACAAGTTCTATGAAGCTGCAAAAAATATTTCTTTCAAAGCTCCGGAAGTAAAATACTATTCAAATGTAACGGGCGGAGAGCTTACAGATTTCAGTGATATGCCGTCACTTCTTGCAAAGCATATTGTTTCGCCTGTACGTTTTACTTCAGAACTGAATGCAATGTATGAAGCAGGAGCAGACTATTTTGTAGAATTCGGAGCAGGAAAAACCCTTACGGGACTTGTAAAGAAAACACTCAAAGGCGTTAAGGCACTGAATATTGAAAATCTTGAGACACTTGAAGGAGCTGATATTTATGAATAAGTATGGTCTTATTGGTCATCCGCTTGGTCATTCAATGTCACCGCTGATTCATGAGAAACTTTTTGCACTCAGCGGTATTACTGACTATACCTATGAACTCATTGACATTGTACCTGAGAGTCTTAAAAACAGTATTGATATGTTTAAAGAACTTAAAGGATTCAATATCACAATTCCGCATAAAACAGCAATTATCCCTATGACTGACAGGCTTGGCGAAAGTGCGTTGAGATATAATTCTGTTAACTGTGTTTCAAATGATAATGGAATTTTTACAGGTTACAATACTGACTGTGATGGTTTTTTGCGTTCTGCGGAACTGCTTCCACTTGGCGGTAAAGTACTGCTTTTGGGCTGTGGAGGAGTAGGAAGAATGATTGCTATTGAATCTGCTTTACATGGTGCGGAACTTACTATAGCTGTAATTCCTCAGGATGTTAAAACAGCTCAGCTTGTTATGGCCGAAATTCTTGCGAAATGCAGTGATGCATCTGTAAGAATATGTCTTGTATCTGAAATTTCAGGCAAGTTTGATTTGTTAATCAATGCTACTCCTGTGGGAATGTATCCGAAATGCGATTCGTGTGCAGTATCTGATGAAATTATAGAAAACTGTCTCAGCTTTTTTGATGTAATATATAATCCGACCGAAACCCTGCTTATGAAGAAAGCAAGGTCTTTGGGACGCACTGCAATCGGAGGTGCAGCTATGCTTGTATATCAGGCAGTAAAAGCTCATGAACTCTGGTACGGCGGAACATTCAATGCCGAAGATATTTCAGGAATTATAAAGGCTGTTGAAGGTGAAGTAAATAAAATGAACAGTGAAAAATAAAATTTGTTTATGGAAACAGAAAGACTGATATTAAGAGAATATACTTATGAAGATTTTGATGCATTATATGAAATAATGTCAGATTCTGAAACGATGCGGCATTATCCAAATCCTTTTGATGAAGAACTTACAAGAGAATGGATTGAATGGAATCTTAAAAACTATAAGGAATATGGATATGGTTTATGGGCTGTTGTTTTGAAAGAAACAGGCAAATTTATAGGCGATTGCGGAATCACAATACAGAATATTGACGGTGAAATGTTTCCGGAAATAGGCTATCATATTAATAAAAAATATTGGAGACAGGGATTCGGAAGTGAAGCTGCAAGGGCGGTAAGGGACTGGGCATTTGAAAATACGGAATATGATTGCCTGTATTCTTATATGAAATATACGAATACAGGTTCATGTTCTGTTGCTGTTAAAAACGGAATGAAAAAAATAAAAGAATATCCTGATGCAAAGAATGAAATTTCGTGCGTCTATGCTATAACACGTTATGAGTGGGAGAGACTTAAATATATATAGAATCTGTTTTTGGGGAATGATAAATAATTTTATGATAATTAGATATTATAAAGAAATAAACAATAAAACATAAGGAGATATTTATGACTGTATTTTTATGCGGCTTTATGGGCTGTGGAAAAACTACTGTCGGCAGAATTGCTGCCAAAAAATTAGGCTGTAATTTTTATGATACCGACGAACTTATTGTTGAAAATCAGAATATGACAATTCCAGAAATTTTTTCGGAAAAGGGAGAGCCATATTTCCGTAAAATTGAAGCTGATATTGTTAAATCAATGTGTGGAAAGAGTGCAGTTATAGCATGCGGAGGAGGAGCAATGCTTAATCCTGATACTGCAAAGGCTGTTGCTGATACAGGAGAAGCCATAGTTTTTCTTGATATTGATTTTAATACCTGTTATGAGCGGATAGGTGATGATACAAATAGACCGCTTGTTGTAAACAATACCAAAGCTCAGTTAAAGGTGATTTTTGATGCACGATATGAAATTTATAAAAGTCATTCTACGGTTTGCATTGATGCGTCAGGAAGTCCAATTGAAACGGCAGAACTTATTGCCGGAGCTGTCAGGAGAAATATATGCTGATATATAATGCAGAAATTTTAACTATGGATAAAACAGTTGGAAACATTTCAAACGGTTGGCTTGAAACAGAAGGCAAAAAAATAAAATCTATGGGCAGTGGTATTCCTCAAAGTATTCCTGAAAGAAGTATTGACGCTCGAGGCGGAATACTTCTCCCCGGTTTTATTGACGCTCATACTCATCTTGGTATTATTGAAGATGGTATTGACTTTGAAGGCGATGACTGTAATGAATCAACTGACCCGTTTACTCCGCAGATGAGAGTTATAGACGGAATAAATCCTTTTGACAGATGCTTTGAGGAAGCACGAATGCGTGGTGTTACAGCGGCTGCTTCGTGTCCTGGCAGTGCAAATGCATGTGGAGGGGAGATAAGCGTCATAAAAACTTCCGGCAGACGTGTTGATGATATGATTATACGAAACTGTGGAATAAAATTTGCACTCGGTGAAAATCCTAAAAGAGTTTATAATGATAAAGGAGAAACTCCCATCACAAGAATGGCAACCGCTGCTGTTATCCGTGACGGACTGTATAAATCAAAGCGTTATGCCCATGATATGAATAGCTATTATTCAGATAATGAGGATTATGAACCGCCTGAATATGATATTAAGTGCGAGGCTCTTATGTCTTTGTTTGACCGCAAGCAGAAGGCTTTTTTTCATTGCCACCGTGCTGACGACATCTGTACGGCTATAAGAATTGCGAATGAGTTTTCCCTTGATTTGGTTATTATTCATGGCACAGAGGGTTATAAAATTGCTGATATTCTTGCAAAAGAAAATATACCTGTAATATGCGGACCTGTTATATGTGACAGGTGCAAGCCGGAAATGAAAGGTCTTGATTTGAAGAACACTGCCATACTTTCTGAAAATGGAGTAAAGACAGCTATATGTACTGACCATACTGTTATTCCAATTCAGTATCTTCCATTGTCAGCATTAGCTTCTGTAAAAGGCGGCCTTGATTATAATAAGGCACTTGAATCAATTACAATCAGTGCTGCTGAAATTTTAGGTGTTAATGAAACAGTTGGAAGTCTTACCATCGGAAAAGATGCGGATTTGCAGATTTACAGAAAGGGGGCAGACCCTCTGGAGCTTATGTCTGAACCGGTATTTGTTATGATTAATGGCGAAATGGTTAAATATGAGAATTTATAAATCAAAAATATAATGTGAATTATGCTGAAAATAAATTCAAAAGTTTTTGCGTTTTTATTTGTTTTTTACTATATAAATTTATTTTGATTTAAAAAGTACTAAAGTAATACATATTTTGTACACATTTTGAAATATGTCTTTATAATTGGGAAATATAAGAGATAAAATTAAAAGGAAACGTAAAATTATTTACAATTTATTAACAAAACATATTTAACTTTAAATTATATATGATAAAGGAGTTGATTAAATGAATTTACTTCCTTTGATTATTCCTACTATTGTATTATCTGATGGAATTTCTTATAATTATGATGTTACTTCATACGGAACGGCTGTTATAACCTCTGTGGTTACTAATAATTATTCTGATAATATAGTGGTACCTGAATCAATTAATGGGTATGCAGTAACAGGAATAGGAAGCAATGCTTTTGTCGGCTGTTTTTCTGCAAAGAAAATTACTATTCCAGATACGGTTGTATCAATCGGAGATTCTGCATTTATGAGCTGTACTTCTCTTACAGAAGTGATTATAGGGAATGGTGTTACTGTATTGCCTGATGATTGCTTTTTTTCATGTACTGCATTAAAAACTGTAAATCTTCCTGAAACTCTTGAAGCAATTGGAAATGATGCGTTTTTTGGATGTGATAATCTTGATTTATATTTGCCTCAGAGTGTTAAAAGTATAGGTTCAAATGCTTTTGGTGTGCATATTGACCCTCATTCTGGTGAATTTGTTTCTGTCTATGGCTTTCTTGTAAAAGGAGTTACAGGAAGTATTGTTGAACAGTATGCGGTTGAAAATAATATTGATTTCATTGATATGAATAATTATCTTCTGGGTGATGTAACCGGAGATGGGTTTGTTAATGCAATTGATGCAAGTGAAATAATTGAAGAGTATTCAAGGGCTTCAACAGGGTTGCCGCTTATGTTTACTAAAAAGAAAAAAATAATGGGTGATATAAATCATGATGGTGTAGTAGATTCAGTTGATGCTTCTTCGGTTTTGGCTATATATTCGGACCTTTCTACCAAAGTTTAAAGAACTGGTTTGTCATATATTGAATAAATATGTGCAAAAGTTGCTAAAAGGCGACAGTTTTACACATCATTTTTCTATATCCGATTTGTTAATAAGCCTATTGACATAACGGCAAAAAATTGTTATTATTAAAGATAACACAAATATAAGGAGGAAATTTTTATGCTAACTGATGCAAACGGCAAATTTTTAAAAGAGGGTTTGACTTTTGATGATGTACTTCTGATTCCTGCAAAATCAGATGTTACTCCCAATATGATTAAGCTTAGTACAAATCTTACTAAAACTATAACGCTCAATACCCCTGTTATGACTGCTGCTATGGATACTGTTACAGATTCACGCATGGCTATTGCTATTGCCCGTGAAGGAGGTATCGGCATTATCCATAAAAATATGACTGTTGAACAGCAGGCAGAGGAGGTTGATAAGGTTAAGCGTTCTGAAAACGGCGTTATAGTTGACCCGTTTTCACTTACAGAGGACTGTCTTGTTGCTGACGCTGATGAACTTATGGGAAAATATAAAATTTCCGGTGTTCCTATTGTTGATGTAAACGGAAAGCTTGTTGGCATCATCACAAACCGTGATATGCGTTTCCTTACTGATTTCAGAGAAAAAATCTCTGCTGTCATGACTAAGGACAACCTTATTACCGCTCCTGTCGGTACTACTCTGGAGCAAGCGCAGGAAATCCTCCGTGCACATAAGATTGAAAAACTTCCTATTGTTGACAATAATGGATATCTCAAGGGTCTTATTACTATCAAGGATATTGAAAAATCTGTTCAGTTTCCTAATTCTGCACGTGACAGGCAGGGCAGACTTTTATGCGGTGCAGCTATCGGCGTAACTGCAAACGTTCTTGACCGTGCAAAAGCTCTTATTGATGCACAGGCTGATGTGCTTGTACTTGATTCCGCACACGGTCACAGTGCAAATATTCTTAAATGTCTCAGTATGGTTAAAGAGGCATTCCCTGATACTCCTGTCATTGCAGGAAATATTGCTACTGCAGCAGCAGCAGAAGATTTAATAAAGGCAGGTGCTGACTGTGTTAAGGTCGGAATCGGTCCGGGTTCTATCTGCACTACAAGAGTTGTTGCGGGTATCGGTGTTCCGCAGATTACTGCTATTTATGATGTTGCCTGTGTAGCTCAGAAATATGGTATTCCTGTTATTGCCGACGGTGGCATAAAGTATTCCGGAGATATTGTAAAGGCACTCGCAGCCGGTGCAAATGTTGTTATGCTTGGCTCACTCCTTGCAGGCTGTGCGGAAGCTCCCGGCGAAACTGAAATATATCAGGGCAGACAGTTCAAAGTTTATAGAGGTATGGGAAGCCTCGGAGCTATGGCCAATGGTTCAACTGACAGATATTTTCAGGAGGGTGCAAAGAAGCTTGTACCGGAAGGCGTTGAAGGACGTGTGCCGTTCAAGGGTGCAGTTGCTGATACTATTTTCCAGCTTGTCGGCGGAATCCGTTCAGGTATGGGTTACTGCGGATGTGTGGATATTCCCGCACTTCACGAAAATGCACAGTTTATCAAAATTACAGGAGCAGGACTTAAGGAAAGTCATCCTCATGACATCTATATCACTAAAGAAGCTCCAAATTATTCAATTCAGATATAAGCATCAGTCAGAATATTCAACAGTGTATGATTTTTTAATCATACGCTGTTTTTTATGAACGGGAGAATAATATGGAAGAATGGAAAACGGTTAAACTTGGTGACTATATTTTGGAATATACTGAAAAAACGACTGTGAATAATCAATATCCTATTCTTACATCATCAAGAAAAGGATTATTTCTACAATCTGATTATTACAAAAAACAAATAGCCAGTGAAAATAATATAGGATATAATATTGTACCATATGGATATTTTACATATCGTCATATGAGTGATGATGAAATTTTTAAATTCAATATTAATACTATAGTTGAAAATGGGATAGTCAGTACATTGTATCCTGTATTTACAACTAAAAATCTTATTGATAAATGGTTGTTGTATACTTTGAATTATGGTTCTGAATTTTCTAAATATGCAAGAATGCAAAAGCAAGGCGGAAGCCGTACATATATGTATCTTGAAAAACTTAAAAAAATAAAACTTACATTTCCGCCGATTAAGGAACAAGAAAAAATAGCTGAAATTCTTTCAACGCAGGATAAAGTTATTGAACTTAAACAAAAACTTATTGACCGGAAGAAACAGCAGAAGAAATGGCTTATGCAGAATCTTCTTACAGGAAGAATCAGGCTTAAGGGCTTTGAGGGGGAGTGGAAGAAAATATCATTTAATATTATATGTGATAAAATTAGCGATGGTATTCATGGAACTCCAAAATATGATTTAAATGGTGATTATTATTTTATTAATGGAAATAATCTTCGGAATGGGAAAATAATAATTACAGAATCAACTAAAAGAGTTAATGAAAGTGAATATGAAAAATATAAAAAAACACTTTGTAATAGAACAATTTTGCTTTCAATTAATGGAACTATTGGAAGTACCGCTATTTATAAAAACGAGCCGATATTACTTGGCAAAAGCTCTGCTTACTTAAATATAAAGAATAAATATGATTTTAATTTTATTTTTCATGCAATAAATAGTAATTATATACAATCACATTTTATAAAAAAGCTTACTGGAAGTACAATAAAAAATTTATCAATAGATACTATTAAAAACACACAAATATTTATACCTCCAATTGAAGAACAAACCGCAATAGCCGAAATCCTATCAGCACAGGACAGAGAAATCGAACTGCTTGAAAAAGAGCTGGAGCAGGAAAAATTAAAGAAAAAAGCTCTTATGCAGATGCTTCTGACAGGAAAAGTAAGGGTTATATAAGATTAAAAATCACCTCATAAAAAATATGAGGTGATTCTGTATTTTATACAATGTATGTTTGTCCGTCTATTTCATAAACGCCAAGAATCATACTTTCCATATGGTTGGTGAGCTGATATGTTCCGCTTTCTGTCTTATATGCTGTATATCCGCCTATTTCAATTATTTTTTTTGATGTTACCTTGTCAAGTGCACCAATGCCGTCAAGATATCCGTCAACATTTTTCATATATTCCTTTGCACTTGCATTTGTATCGTCCAAGCAGTTAGAAACGTCGATATAGTTTATTTCAAAGCCCTCGCCGAGGTATCTTACTATTGTGTTGTAAAGTTCATCAATATAGGTGTCGACGTTGTCATAGCCATGATTTTTGCAGGCATATTCAAGATATTCAGGATAATAAATCTGTTTGAATAAATCATGGTCATTACTGTTGAGTGCACTGATATAGTCGTGAATTTTGTATATTTCACTGTAATCGGGATTATCTTCATCATCACCGCCGAAATAACGCTTGTCAAAGCCAATTGTGATTTTAACATGGTCGTCATTGTTTTCGGAAAGCTCAAAGACAGTTGAGCCATATGGCATATCTTCCTCAGCAACATTGACATCATCACCTGCATCGCTTACAAGCTGTTTTCCTGATGTTGATGATGAGTTTTCCTTATCTGAACAGCCTGTTGCTGAACAAGCCATAAGAACTGCCATCATACCACATAAAAATTTTTTCATTTAACATACTCCTTTTCAGCCGAAAGTATAATATTTACCATTTTTTTCAGCAAAGATAATATCCGTTTCGCTGATTATTTTATGTTCCTTACCGTCTTCACCTTCAGCTATTATATAGAATGTAAAATATTTAAGGCTGTCTGACTGCTCCCTAATATAGTTGTAGTAATCCATTTTAAAATTATCATTGCTGTCCTGAAAAAATTTTTCAGTAAGCTCCTCTAATGTTTCACCCTCAAAAAGAGCAGTTTGCTCTGCCTTTATTCTTGTTATACTGAAATCTCCCGTATGAGTGTCATCTTCAGGTATTTCGTAAGTGCCTAAAATTTCCTGAATCATATAATCCCTGATATATTTACAGCGGAGTTCAAAGGAGTCTTTTAAATTGTATTCCTCGTCTTCAGTGCTGTAATTTTCAATCAGATATTTATTGTATCTTTCAATATAATCATCGACCAATGCTGTTTTATATGATTCAAAATCATTGTTCTGAAAGGAAATAAAATATTTTTCAAGGGTAAGCATAAGTTCTGTGGGAATGTAAGCATCATCATAATAAAGTTTGATACCGTTTTCACTTATGCGGTAACTGCCTAAATTGTATTCTTCACTGTCCTCAGAAGGAGTTATAATATCAGTTACACCGTTTTCACCGATTGAAACAGTTTGAGATACAGAATTATCCGCTGTTGTTTCATCTGTTTCAGTACATGAAGTAAAGCCAATCAGACAGACAACAGAAGTAATCAGGAAAGTGATTTTTTTAATATTCAGCATATTTTCTCCCATCAGACAGGCTGTATATTGAAATCCTTTTCAGCTGCCCATTTATAAACAACAGAATTTTCAGAAGCATAAATAGTAAGGTTAGGAAGTTCTTCAAGTCCCCAGTCCTCGTATTCTAAATCGGGATTATTTATTGTCAGGGAAGTCATACTGTCGCAGGCAGTAAAGGCTTCCATTTGAATAAAATTCGTATTCTGTGGAATAACAAGCGATTCGAGGCTTGTACACGCTGCAAACGCACTTCTTTCAATGCCGGTTACTGCTTCCGGAATATTTATAGTTTTCATGGACGCACAATCCATGAATGCTCCTTCACAAATAAATTCAACAGTTTCAGGCAATGTTACTGATTCTATACCATATTTTGCTTCAAAGGAATAAAATCCGATTTTTGTAACAGGCATGCCATCAATTTTATCAGGTATTTCCACATTTACAGAAGTACCTGTATATTTTGTGACAGTAGCTTTGCCGTCAAGAATTTCATACTCAAAATTTTCAATTGATTCTATTTCACGTATACGTTCTGTGGGAATTTCTTCAGTAATTTCAGATGATATTTCCATAGTTTCGGACTCAGAAGATTCGGAAGGCTCTGACAGTTGGCTGTTGTTCGGTTTATTTCCGCAGCCTGTAAGAACAACTGAAATAACAGCTGTTCCTGTTAGGATTTTCTTAATCATAATTATATCTCCATAATTTTTTGGGAATATGTTTTAACAGTGAAAATTTGCTGAAAATTACGACTTCGCTTTTACTTTTGCTCTTTGTGAGTTGCTTAAAATTCTCTTGCGTATTCTCATACTTTCAGGTGTTACTTCCAGCAATTCATCATCGGCAAGAAATTCAAGGCAGTCTTCAAGACTGAGTATTCGGTGAGGTACAAGTCGGAGTGCATCATCACTTCCGCTTGCACGTGTATTGGTAAGGTGCTTTCTCTTGCATACATTTACAACAAGGTCATCTGTTTTCGGTGATGCACCTACAATCATTCCTTCATATACTGGTACGCCTGCCGGAATGAAAAGCTGTCCTCGTTCCTGAGCATTGAACAGTCCGTAAGTTACGGCTTCACCTGTTTCAAATGATATAAGTGAACCTGTTTTACGTCTTTCTATATCTCCTTTATATGGCTGATAGTCTTCAAATACATGACTCATAATGCCTTCACCTTTTGTATCAGTGAGAAATTCACTCTTATACCCGAAAAGTCCACGGGCAGGCACAAGAAATTCAATACGCATACGGCTTCCCTGAGGATGCATTGATACAAGTTCGCCTTTTCTGCCTCCCATTTTTTCCATTACTGAGCCAACACATTCTTCCGGCACATCGACAACAAGACGTTCGATAGGCTCAAGTTTTCTGCCGTCTTCTCCTTCTTTAAAGAGAACACGTGGAGTTGATACAGCAAGTTCATATCCTTCACGGCGCATATTTTCGATAAGGATTGAAAGATGCATTTCTCCTCGTCCTGCAACACGGAAAGAATCTGTAGATTCTGTTTCTTCAACACGGAGTGAAACGTCTCTTAGCAGTTCCTTGAACAGTCTTTCACGGAGCTGGCGTGATGTAACAAATTTTCCCTCACGTCCTGCAAACGGGCTGTCATTTACAGAAAAAGTCATTTCAACAGTTGGTTCGCTTATTTTGACAAACGGCAGAGGCTCGGGAGTATCAACGGCACATATAGTATCACCTATGGTTATACCGTCAATACCTGAAATCCATACAATATCACCCATTTCCGCATTTTCTACCGGTACACGCTGCAAGCCCTGAATCTGAAGAAGCGATACGATTTTGGAGTTATAGTTTTTCTTTGAGCCTGTATAATCGCATACTGTTACCTGCTGATTGACTCTTATATTTCCACGTACTATGCGTCCGATTCCGATTCGTCCTACATATTCATTATAGTCAATAGATGATATAAGCATCTGTAAAGGCTGTGTTTCATCGCCCTTCGGAGGTTCAATGTAATTTATTATTGTATCAAAAAGTGGTTTCAGGTCTGTACCTGTTTCGTACTGACTGAGTGAAGCAGTACCGCTTCTGCCGGAACAGAATAAAATAGGTGATTCAAGCTGTTCATCATTTGCATCAAGGTCAAGAAGCAGTTCAAGTACTTCGTCGCCTATTTCATCAAGTCTTGCATCAGGACGGTCTATTTTATTTACTACGACAATAATTTTATGACCCATTTCAAGAGCCTTTGAAAGTACAAATCTTGTCTGTGGCATAGGACCTTCTGCGGCATCAACAAGCAGAAGTACACCGTCAACCATTTCAAGTACACGTTCAACCTCTCCGCCGAAATCAGCATGGCCGGGAGTATCAATGATATTGATTTTTATATCATTGTAGCATACAGATGTATTTTTTGCAAGTATGGTAATTCCTCGTTCACGTTCAATATCGTTTGAATCCATTACACGTTCGGCAACTGCCTGATTTTCACGGAAAACACCGCCCTGTTTAAGCATTTCATCAACAAGGGTTGTCTTGCCATGGTCAACGTGGGCAATAATGGCGATATTTCTTAAATCTTCTCTAATCATTATAAATTACCTCTTTTTATTAAATTTGAGAATATCTTTTAATAATATCCTGTTTTTTGGATATTTACTTAATAAAATAGAATTTTGGAAAATATTTTTTCAGATTTACTTTTTCCAGTTTTATTTCAATAATATGGTCAAGCTGAAATTTATTATATTTTCTGCTGACAATATAAATATTAAAAATATTGTTCTTCCTGTTATTACATTGAAAAGCAATATAATTTATTTTAGGATTTTTCATATGAATTTTGAATATGGATTTAATTTTTATTTATGTATCATAGTTGTGTTTATAGTACATTTCAATATTGAAATTTGGGAGAGAATAAAATTTTTCAAAGAACTCATTAAACACAGGCGATATTTTCGTTATTCATAGTGAGTTTTCAAGTTGTTCAGAACTTATGAAACTTCTGTGCATTCGGATAGTTTTATTGAATTCTGTTAATATATTACTCTGAACTACGTTGTGTTTTCTGAGATGGACTTTGACAATAATATATTTTTTACTGTTTTTGGCATTTAATACCTTTTTAATATAATGTCTTAAATTGAGAACAAAATTATTTATAATAAAGTTATCAAAATCTTCTTCATTCCAGAATTTTTTTATGTGTTCAACAGAGTTGAGGTGCTCATAAGTGTATATAACCTCTGTTTTTATAATAAAGTTCTCATATTACAAAAGTAATATTTTTTCTGAACAATAAATAGTGCTTTCCGTGCAAATCAGCTTTTTTTACAGGCATAAAAAAAACCGCCTGATAAAACAGCGGAATTACTGAAAAATATTAAAAGAAACTGGTGGGAGAGGATGGATTCGGACCATCGAAGCTGAAAAGCAACAGATTTACAGTCTGCCCCCTTTGGCCACTCGGGAACTCTCCCATACACAAATTTCAAAAAATTTATCGGTATATTGACCGATAAACTGGAGCTGGTGGACGGACTCGAACCCCCGACCTGCTGATTACAAATCAGCTGCTCTACCAACTGAGCTATACCAGCTTAACTGACTTATTTATTATATCATACTTTTTTTAATTTGTCAATAGTTTTTTGAAAATTTTTTATGATTTTTTAAAAACTTTTCTAAATTGAAATATGATAACTGGTCGAGGCGACAGGACTCGAACCTGCGGCATCTTGGTCCCAAACCAAGCACTCTACCAAACTGAGCTACGCCTCGGATAATTTTCCTGCTGTTCCTGACAGCTTTTATATTATATCAGATGTTTATGAAAAAGTCAATAGATTTTTGATTTATTTGTATATCTGCATAAAAAAAAACGGTTGTCCACTTTTTTTATAACATATCCGACAAAAATCAACAGGAGACGTTTCCGTCTCCTATGATTTTAAACAGATTAATCCTGTTTTATATCTTCATCAGTTGATTCTTCTGTTTCAGCAGTCAGTTCTTTATAATCTGCATCGCTTTCATATTCTTCATCAGATTCATATGAACTGTCTGTATTATCAAATTCAAATTCGATGCTTTCGTCATCATAATCATAAGATTCATCATCATCAAAATCAAGGTCCGGTGATTTTTTCTTTAAAAGTTTTGAAATGATAACGCCGCCAGCAACAACTGCTCCTGTAATAAGCAGACCCGTTAAAAACTTATTCATTTTAGTCCTCTTTTCTTCGCAAGTTAAAATATATTACCGAAATGCTTGCGAACATTTTCGGTAAATCAATTATTATTATAACACACCTTGCCGAAAATTTCAACTGTTTACATATTATTTGTTAAAAACATCAAAATTGACATGGCAGTTATTGGTGCAGTTTCACAACGGAGTATTCTTTTTCCGAGCCAAACTTGTTCCGCACCCATATCAAATGCAGCCTGAGCTTCCTCTCTGTCAAATCCGCCCTCACTTCCAATAAAAAGTCCTATAGTTCGGGTATTTTCAAAATTCAATTCGCTGAAATTTTTTCCTCCCTGTTCCTCATAGAGAAAAATAGTTTTGTCAAGTTTTTTAATTTGTTCCAGTGAATTTTTATAACTTACAATTGATTTTACATCAGGAATAATTCCACGTCCTGACTGTTTGGCGGCTTCTTCGGCAATTTTATTGAGTCTTGACAATTTTTTGTTGAAATCTTTATCATTAGGACGTGAAATACAACGTCTTGTAAGTACGGGAACAATATGTGAAACTCCCAGTTCAACACTTTTTTGGATAATATATTCAAGCTTGTCTAGCTTTGGAATAGCCTGAAAAAGTGTCACTTCAATATCCGGTTCAGATGCACAGCGAATCTTTTCTTTCAGTTTAAGAAATACTGTATCATCAGTTATTTTTGATATTTCACAGTTATAGTCAAATCCGCAGCAGCAGACTGTTATTTCTTCACCTGTTTTCATACGCAGGGAACGTCCTATATGATTTGCATTACTGCCTGTAAGGATAATGTTTTCCTTATCTATTTCATTTACGAAAAACCTTGGCATAATTTCACTCCTGAATTTAAATTGTTATTAATACATTATAACATTTGCAGTAAAAAAATTCAAGTCATTATATACAATGAGTATGTCTTTTTTTTGATGATTATAACGAAATTATTAATAAAAACAGTTTTATACATAATTTGTTAACAAATTGTATTCAAAATAATGTTATAATCATTGTATATAAATTTATATTATTTATATTTATAATGAAAGGATGATTTTATATGAAGTTTACCAAAAAAATTGCTGCTATGGCGGCTTCTGCCATGATTACTGCAACTTCTGTTGCAGGTTCGGCTTTTTCTTTTGTAAATGCAGCTGGTGATTTAGAGCTTGACAATTATGCAAAGCTTCTTCAGTATTCACTTTATTTCTTTGATGCAAACTACTGCGGTGAAGGAACTACTGAAAAATCCCATTTTACATGGCGTGATGACTGTCATCCGCATGATACTGTAAAATCCGGTTTCCATGATGCCGGTGATGGCATTATCTGTGGTCTTACTGAGGGATTTACTGCTTCAACTCTTGGTTGGATATACTATGAATATTCAGATTCCTTTGAAAAAACAGGCACTAAAGCTCATCTCAAGGATATTACCGATGAGTTTGCACAGTTTTTCAAGGAATGTACAACTCTTGACGGGAACGGAAATGTAACCAATTTCATCTATGAAATAGGTGACGACGGTGCAGACCATGGCAAATGGAGAGCTCCCGAGCTTATGGGTGCAAGGGGAAATAATGAATACTATTCCACTACAAATGGTGCAAGCAACGTTGCTGCACAGTATGCCGCAGCTCTTGCTCAGAATTATATAAATTTCGGCAATGAAGATGATTTAAAGTACGCCAAGTCTCTCTATGAGTTTGCAGCAAAGTACCGCACTATAACTTATGAACAGTCAACGTATTCCGACAAGAGTGTTGAAGATGATATTGCATGGGCAGCAGGTTGGATGTATCTTGCTACAAAGGAACAGCAGTATCTTGATGCAAACAACAAGGACACAAGCAATACAAACGATTGGATAAATGATTATTATTATGGCGGTGTATGGCTCGGAGCTGCTATTATCAATGCTGAAATCACAGGAAACTGGGATAAGCCTGTTAATTTCATCAGAAGTAAAACCGGTAATTCAAATGAATTTTATTATGCTGATTCATGGGGCAGTGCAAGATATAACACACTTATGCAGATGTGTGCAATGGTTGCAACAAAGCATTCTGATACATCAGGAGCTGACTTCTCCGAGTGGTGCAAGGGTCAGATGAATATGGTTCTTGGCGATAATAATGCCAATGTATGTCTTGTTGTAGGATATAATGATGTTTCGGCTACATCACCGCATCACCGTGCAGCTTCAGGAATAAATGCAGGCGATGACTGGGCGGATTTCAATAACTGGAACGGTGATTATGCAAGTTCTCCTAACAGTCATGTCCTTTATGGTGCATTGTGCGGAGGTCCTACAAGTCATACTGATTTCAGCACTTTCCGTAAGCTTGATGCGAAAGATGCTACTTCAAATGAGGTTGCCCTTGACTATCAGGTGGGACTTGTAGGTGCAGCTGCCGGTCTTTATAATGCATTCGGTACAGGTAATGTTGTTGCTGAAATAGGTGATGAAGTTAAAGTTTATGCTGAGGAAATCGCAGTTGCTAACGGTGAAAAACCAAATCCTCCTGAAACGACCACAACAACAGAAACAACTACTACAGAAACCACAGTTACCACTGATGAAATAACGACAGAAAAATCGGAAACGACTACTACAACGAGTGTTAATCCGGACATTAAAGTAACCCTTTGGGGCGATGCAAACTGCGATGGCAAGGTAACAATTGCTGACGCAACTGCTATTATTCAGGCTCTTGGTAATCAGGACGAGTATGCTCTCTCCGCACAGGGTGCAGTAAATGCTGACGTTGTTGACAACGGTGATGGAGTAACAGGGGCTGATGCAAATGCAATTCAGGCAATTGAAGCCGGATTTGTAAAGCAGACGGATTTCCCGATAACTAAAGCACAGCTTGATTCTGCAATGGGTAAATAATAAAAAATTTGTTCATATATAAAAAAGGGCGGTTATCCGTCCTTTTTATTATTTTACTTATTCATTTAATATTCATAAATTTTATGTAATGAACAAAAATCTGCCGTTATTTTGTATGAATCCAACAATGTTTTTTAGGTTAATACAGAGAAAATACTGAAAAAGCCCCGTTTTTATTGTATTGTAACCGATATGTAACCGATTTGTAACCCAATGTGTGAAGAAATTATGTATAATGTAATCAGGATGTATTATGGTGTAAACTTATAATATTTCTATAACCATTAACTATGAAAGAAGTGTGATAATAATGCACAAAAGATTTAACAAAGTAAAATCAGCAGTTCTCAGCGGAATGATTGCTGCAACTTCAGTTGCCGGAAGCCTTGCAATGACTGCTCCGGCTATCTCGTCATCTGCTGCTTCAGATGACTATGCCAAGCTTCTTCAGTATTCTCTTTATTTCTATGATGCCAATATGTGTGGTAATCAGGTAGGAGAGACTTCCGGTATGGCATGGCGTGACGACTGTCATACGAGTGATGAAGTTAAAGGAGGTTTCCATGATGCAGGTGACCATGCCAAATTCGGACTTCCGGCAGGATATTCCGCTTCAACTCTTGGCTGGAGCTATTATGAGTTCAAAGACGCTTTTAATTCTACAGGTCAGGGAAGTCACCTCAAGACTATTACAGATTATTTCGCTGATTATTTCAGAAACAGCACAACTCTCAGCGGCGACACTGTAACAAACTTTGTTTATCAGATTGGTGACGGAGATCAGGACCATTCTGTATGGTGTGCTCCGGAAGTTCATGTTGATAATAGCAGAAAAACTTTCAGCACATCTTCCGGTGCAAGTGATATTGCCGCATCTTATGCAGCTGCTCTTGCTGTAAACTATGTAAACTTCGGTAATGCTGACGACCTTAAATATGCTAAGGCTTTGTTTGAATTCTCCACAAAGTACAATCAGTGTGCTAAAGATGGTCCAAATAATTTCTATGCTTCACGTGATTATTATGACGATCAGGCATGGGCTGCCGGCTGGCTGTATTATGCTACTAATGATAACAAGTATAAGGATTTCCTTGATACTTATATGAATTCTGCAAGTGGCGGAGCATCAGGGGATGGTTGTAAATGGGGTATCTATTCAACTATGAGCTGGAATAATGTTTCAATGGGTGCAGGTATTCTTCAGGCTGAAATAACAGGGGATTCTGCTGACTGGAAAAAGGTGACTGATTACCTGGACAGCCATGGAGCAAATTCTAATGATTATTACTTTGAGGATGAATGGGGAAGTGCAAGATATAATACAGCTCAGCAGATGACTGCACTTGTTGCTGCAAAGCATGGTGCAGCAAGTTACAATGACTGGGCTAAAGGACAGATGGATTATATCATGGGCAACAAGGGTGTAGGAAGTAATTCACCTGTATGCTTTGTTGTAGGATTTGCAGATAATTCAGCTAAGAATCCACATCACAGAGCAGCTTCCGGTTATTCAAGTTTTGAAGAAATGGGTGATAATACACAGTCAAGCAGTAAAGGTCATACACTTGTCGGTGCTTTGGTAGGTGGTCCTACAAGCCGTAACGGTGATTATAATGATTCAGTCACTGACTACAAAGCAAATGAAGTTGCAAATGACTATAATGCTGCGTTTGTAGGTGCTGCTGCCGGTCTTTATAATATTTATAAGACAGGTTCAGCTGTTTCTTCTATCGAAGGTGTTGACAAGATTTATAATGAAACTGTTTCAGGTCCTGTGAATACAACGACGTCTCAGCCGGTACAGACAACTGTAAATACAACACAGTCAACTCCGATTCAGACAAATCCTTCTCAGTCATCAGGCGTAAAGGAAATCAAGCCAAATTATAAGTTTGATTATTCAGCTGTTGATGAAGATGAGAGAATGATTGGCTGGAAATGGTCCGAATTTGGTCTTGGTGCGAATGATAAACCTACAAAAGTTGAAGTTACTATTTCTGCAAATGGTACGATAGGCAAGTGGCAGGGTGCATTTGGTTCATCTACAAAGATTCAGCCTGATTACTGGACAATAACTGACGATATGGAACAGACTTTCAATGGAAATACTGCTACAATTACATGGAATATTGATTCTGCAACTTCTGATGTTATTCAGACACAGTATAATGGTGAGTTTAAGTTCGGTACATGGTGGGTTGACTGTAAGCAGTTTACTGTTGATTCCGTTAAGGTTTATACAGGTGATGCATCTTCAACTCAGCCAGTACAGTCATCACAGTCTACACCAAATACAAACACAACAGCGTCTCCTGTGACTCCGTCCGGTCCTGCTTCATATGAAGTAAAGCTTAATCAGAGTGTTGATTATACCTCACTTCCGGAAAATGACAGAATGATTGGCTGGGAATGGTCAAAATTCAATATCAAATCCGGCGAAAAGCCTACAAAGGTTGAGATTAATATCTCTGCTAACGGTAATATAGGCAAGTGGCAGGGTGCATTCGGTTCGTCTACAAAGGCTCAGCCGGACTTCTGGACTCAGACCGATGATATGGAACAGACTTTTAACAGCAATTCAGCTACTATCACATGGAATATTGATTCTGCAACTTCTGATATTATTCAGACACAGTACGGCGGAGAACTTAAACTCGGTATCTGGTGGATTGACTGTAAACAGTTTAACATTGATTCTATAAAAGTTTATACTGATGGAACTTCTTCAACTCCTACAACATCATCTGCACCTAACACAACTCAGTCTACTCCAAAGCCGACTCAGCCGGAACAGGATGTCAAAGTAACCCTCTGGGGCGATGCAAACTGCGATGGCAAGGTAACAATTGCCGATGCAACTGCTATTATTCAGGCTCTTGGTAATGCTGATGAATACAAACTTTCAGAACAGGGTGCAGTTAATGCCGACGTTGTTGATAACGGTGACGGAGTAACGGGTGCTGATGCAAATGCAATTCAGGCAATTGAGGCTGGATTTGTTAAGCAGATAGATTTCCCGATTACTAAAGCACAGCTTGATTCTGCAATGGGTAAATAATAAAAAATTTGTTCATATATAAAAAGGGACGTTTGTTCGTCCCTTTTTATTATGTCATAAATATGTGAATTTTTAAAAAATTATTGACAAATTAGTTTAATTATGGTAAAATAAAATGGGTAGTCTTAATAATTGTGGCAAAATTATTAAAGACTTAAAATTTTTTAATTATGTTTTGAGAAGGGAAGATTAAAATGAAGAAAAAAACTTTTAACAGACTGGCTTCCGGAACTCTTGCCGCAGCTATGATACTTTCAGCAGTTCCGACAGTCTGGGCAGCCGATTCAGATGAAACAGCAACAGGCAAAGTTATTTATTCATTTGATTTTGAAGACGGTGATATTTCAGCTTTTACTAACAGAGGTGGTAATGATACTACTGTTCTTTCAGTTTCAGATGAAGCATCTGTAAGCGGAAGCAAGTCACTTCTTGCGAGCGGACGTTCAACATCATGGAATGGGCCTGCTTTTCAACTTGATGATAAGCTTGAACCATACACTGAATACTATATTAGTGCAAAGGTAAAAGGAAAATATTATACAGATGCAACTTTCAGTTTTCAGTATACAAATGCTGACGGCGAAACAAAGTATCAGAATCTTACAAATCTTAACGGAAATGACTGGCAGACGCTTGAACCTGTAAAAGTAAGTTTTACTGATGAAATGACTGGTGTTTATGTTTACTTTGAAGGCGGTACTGATGATATGTTTATCGACGATTTTGTTGTAACAGAAGCACCGGCAATGGAAATTGAACAGGATATTCCATCACTTGCTGATGTTTTTGAAAATGATTTTAAAGTTGGTACTGCTTTGACTCCAAATGATTTAAGTTCCAAGCCTACAATGGCTCTTGTTGAAAAACATTTCAGCGGCAGCATCACAGCAGGAAATGAAATGAAACCTGATGCTGTTCTCAATAAAGAAGCCTGTAAAGCTTATTTTGAAGAAACAGGCGATGATACAGTTCCACAAATTTCTTTCTCTGCTGCCAAACCTCTTCTTGATTACTGTCAGAGGAATAATATTCCTGTAAGAATCCATACTCTTGTTTGGCACAGTCAGACTCCTGACTGGTTCTTTAAAGAAGGATATGATGATAATAGCGAATGGGTATCATCTGAAAAAATGCTTGTCCGTATGGAAAATTATATCAAGGCTTATTTTGAGGAACTCGTTAAACTTTATCCTGATATTGATTTCTATGCCTGTGATGTTGTAAATGAAGCATGGATGGAAAACGGTTCTCCACGTGAAGCAGGCGAACAGGGTTCAAGCGGTTCTGCAAAATCTGCATGGGTACAAGTTTTTGGAGATAACTCATTTATTGAACCTGCCTTTGAATTTGCACGAAAGTATGCTCCTGATGGCTGTAAACTTTATTATAACGATTATAACGAATATATGGACGGAAAGCTTAATGCTATCGTTGAAATGGCAACTGCCCTTAAAGAAAAAGGTATTATTGACGGTATCGGCATGCAGTCTCATCTTGATGTAAGAACAGGTTCAGATGCTTTTCCGTCTGTAAGTGCATATAATAAGGCACTTGATAAATATTCTGCTCTTGGTCTTGACATTCAGGTAACTGAACTTGATGCGACTGTTCCAAAGGATTCGGGTGAACAGTATTTTGACGCTCAGGCTGAATATTACAAGGGTATTGTAGATGCTATATATGCTCATAAGGATAGTATTTCGGCTTTGGTTTTATGGGGTATTACAGATGACGGAAGCTGGAGAGCAGCTCAGCAGCCCCTTCTTTTTGATGCAGAGTATAAGGCAAAGCCTGCTTTTTATTCAATAGTTGAGGGACGTGAAGTTCCTCCTGTAACTACTGAAAATCCGAATGAGACAACTACAACCGGTTCTGAGCCGGATAAAAGCACAACAACTACTTCTACAGTTACTACTGATAATACTAATCCCATTGTCAGCGTTAGTCTTATGGGCGATGCGAACTGTGATGACAAGATAACAATTGCTGATGCAACTGCTATTATTCAGGCTCTCGGTAATCAGGATGAATATGCCCTTTCAGAACAGGGTGCAGTCAATGCTGATGTTGTTGACAGCGGTGACGGTGTAACAGGTGCTGATGCAAATGCCATTCAGGCAATTGAAGCTGGTTTTATCAAGGCATCGGATTTGCCTATAACCAAAGAAGCTCTTGATTCTGCAATGAAAAAGTAAAATTGAAAATTATTCATGAAATAAAAGGGACGTTTGGTGCGTCCCTTTTTGTTTTAATTATTAATGATTCTGTTTTTGATAGCCTGCATTCTTTTATCAAGAGCTGAGCTTATTTCAGAACATTCGAGAAGTTCTTCTGCAATAATTTCAGCTTCATCTTCAGGAATATTTTTCTTATATCTGAGTTTGTGCTCCAGACTTGCCCAGAAATCCATTGCAATGGTTCTGAGCTGGACTTCTGCTTTCATAAGTTTCGTTTCATTTTGCAGGAAAATGGGAACTTCAACAATCAGATGAAGACTTTTGTAGCCGTTGGGTTTCGGGTTTTTTATGTAATCCTTTTTTTTGATAAGTTTAACATCATCCTGTCGCAGAAAACTTTCGAGAAGTTGATAAATATCTTCCTGAAAAGAACAGATAACACGTATTCCGGCAATGTCATTTATGTTTTTTTCAAGTGATTCAAGATTGAGGGGAATGTTTTTATTTCTTACTTTCCTGAGTATACTTTCCCAGCTTTTAAGACGTGTTTTAATTGATTCAATAGGGTTTCTGTCGTACTGAAGTGAAAGCTGTTCGTTAAGTACACGGAATTTTGTTTCAATCTCCATAATAACACAGCGATAGTATGCCATGAGAGTTTCAAGCGGAAGACTGTTTTCTTTTGTAAAATCAATAGATTCATCTGATAAAATTCTGTTTATTATAATCTGTTCTTTATTTTCATTAAGCCGTATTTTTGACAACTGCATTTTATTTACCTCTATAAAAAATAATTATTGCTTTAATTATATATATTTTTTTGGAAAATGTCAAGGGAAATTAATGAATTTTCATCTATATTTCACAAGTTTTTTAGTAATGTAAAGAATATTATTGGGATAAATCAGCTCTCATTTTTGATTTAAACACGATTGAAGAAATTACAGATATAGCAGTTCCTAATATTGTTATAATTATTAATGGTAAAATAAATTCATCTAATCTGAAACTGAGGGAGCTTGATGAGCGTGCAGTTTTAGTGTAGTAATGAAACGGAAGTAACTTGCAGATTTTAAGTATAACTCCTGTGGTTGACTCTGCATTAAACCATATACCGCTCAGAAATGAATCAAGTGAAATAATGACAGAACAAAGTCCGGGAGCTGATTTTTCACTGAAAACTGTACTGAAAAGAAGTTTGAGACTTATAAACATTATTGCCGACGGAATAATTGTAATTAGAGTCATGAGAAGTCCTGACAAATTTATATAAATATCATTAATCAGTGAAATTATAAAGGATGCTGAAAATGATATAAATGTATGTAAAATGGATATTATAAGCATCGGCAGAATATATCTGTATACAAAATCAGCTGATTTCATGGGATTTACATATATTCTTATAAAAAATTCACCAAATTTTCAAGTACTGTCAGGTTTTCGGCGACGGATGTTTCCTGCGGAGAAATTTTTGTTTTTGATTTTACTGAATTAATTTCATTTACACAAAGATGGTTGTTTATATATGCTTCTCTGGAGGTCGGGGCTGAAAGACACGAAAGTATTCTTATTGTTGTTGTATTTCCTGTACCTCTTTGTCTCTGTTGCCTGATATATTGCTCAAATTCATAAGTGTAATATCTTTTTCTTCATCTCCGAGTACAAGAATATTATCGCCTTCTTTAAGTCCAAAAATTTTTCGGCAATTTGCCGGAAGTGTTTCTCTATGTTCCCATTTTACTACAGCCTGACGTGAAACATCTAATTTTTCAGCTATTTCTTCCTGAGTAAAACCACTCTGTTTACGAAAAATTTTTAATCCGCTGAATTCAATAGTTATAAAGTCTGCTCATGTCGTTTTATATTATGTTCAGATTGTATCATATAAAAAATGTAAAGTCAATCAATCAAAAGCAACATTAATGTTATGAAAATGTTTTTAAGTGAGATTATGTAAACCTATATAAACAAAAAAAGACTGCATTTTTCAGCAGTCCTTTTATATTACTTTTTGATAAGTTTGGAAAATTCAATGGCTTTGCTTATATCTCCGTCAACTTTAAGTTTACCGACAGTAAATGCGGCAACAGCGTCAAGTTTGCCGTTCATCATTTTAATAAAATCAGTCATTTTCATAGTGATGGAACAATTTCTGTCATTGTATTCATAAGGTTCAATGCTTATTTTATTGTCTTTTACTTCAATATAGAAAACACCTGGATTTTTCTGCTGGTCGGGATTATCAATATCGGACTTGTCAATGTCTTTCATATTGAATTGAACAGCAAGAAAGTCACAACCTGAAACGTCTATAGATTTTGCCTGTTTTCTGAGCATTTCCAAAAGTTCGCTTAATTTCATGGGTATAATTCCTCTCTTTTAAAATTCGTTAATATATTATATCATATTTTAAAAAGAATGTCAATATAAAATTAATTTATATTTCTTATGTATTATGCCCAATAATTTTTAATGGAGCCTTAAGTCCAGTATTTTTTATCAGAGTGCAGTTTTTTCCTCAAGATATTTAATCAAATCATCTATTGCAACACGTTCCTGTTCCATTGTATCACGGTCACGGACTGTTACACAGTTATCCTTTTCAATGGTATCAAAGTCAATTGTTATACAGAAAGGAGTACCGATTTCATCTTCACGTCGGTATCTTTTTCCAATTGTACCTGTTTCATCAAAATCACACATGAATTTTTTTGAAAGCATTTCATAGACTTCTTCAGCTTTTGGAGTAAGTTTTTTAACCAAAGGAAGTACAGCACACTTGTATGGTGCAAGTGCAGGGTGAAGATGCATAACAGTACGGATTTCCTTTTTCTCCTTGCCGTTTTTGTCAACTGAAACAAGTTCTTCTTCATCATAAGCCTCTGTAACAATGGATAAGAACAGACGTTCAACACCAAGAGACGGCTCAATAACATATGGGATATATTTTTCATTTGTTTCAGGGTCGAAATATTCGAGTGATTTTCCGCTTGTATTGATATGTTGTGTAAGGTCATAGTCTGTTCTGTCAGCAACACCCCAGAGTTCACCCCATCCAAATGGGAACAGATATTCAAAGTCAGTAGTAGCCTTTGAATAGAAACAGAGTTCTTCAGGGTCGTGGTCACGGAGACGGATATTTTCTTCTTTAAGTCCGATAGTAAGCAGGAAATCTTTGCAGAAACTTCTCCAGTAGCTGAACCATTCCAAATCAGTACCGGGTTTGCAGAAAAATTCAAGTTCCATCTGTTCAAATTCACGTACACGGAAAATAAAGTTTCCCGGAGTTATTTCGTTTCTGAAGGACTTTCCGACCTGTGCAACGCCGAATGGTACTTTTTTACGTGTAGTACGCTGAATATTTGCGAAGTTTACGAAAATTCCCTGTGCAGTTTCCGGACGGAGATAAAGTTCGGATTTGCTGTCCTCTGTAACACCCTGAAAAGTTTTGAACATCAGGTTGAACTGTCTGATGTCAGTAAAATTCTGTTTTCCGCAATTCGGACAGGTTATGCCTTTTTCAGTGATGTAATTCATCATTTTTTCATTGCTCCAGCCTGCAACATTTGTACCGTCAAAATCCTCAATAAGATTATCAGCACGGTGACGTGTCTTGCATTCTTTACAGTCCATAAGCGGGTCAGAAAATCCTCCGATATGACCGGAAGCAACCCATGTCTGAGGATTCATGAGTATAGCAGAATCGAGTCCGACATTATACTTGTTTTCCTGTACGAACTTTTTGAGCCATGCATTTTTGATATTGTTTTTAAGAAGTACACCGAGCGGACCGTAATCCCATGTATTGGCAAGACCGCCGTAAATTTCAGAACCCGGATAAACAAATCCCTTTGATTTACATAAATCAACGATTTTGTCCATAACTTTTTCAGTATTTTTTAACATTTTTAAAAACCTCTTTCAGATGTAATTATCTATTATATTTTACAGCATATTGCAGATTTTGTCAAGTATAATTCTGCGGTGTTCCATTTGTACTGGTATAAACAGTGTTTTTGTCAAATCCCATGATTATAATCATAATTTGACTGAAAAAAATCATACAGACATTCCATACAGTAGGTTTGCCATAAGCTTTGCCGAACATGAATGAAATATATCCTGCGAGTATACACATAGCGATGGTAATGGCAAACATCGTCAGCATTATGCCGATATATATAATTACGCTGTATTCATTGTTGTCTGCAAATATTCCAATAACTGTTGAAAAAATCGTGACTGCTATATATAATCCGGATATTCCGAGGTATATCCAGCCGAGAAAATAACTTCCCGTTGCTATTTTAATCATCTGTAAGTAGTTGTATATCGGAATAATGGAAGTCCATCCCGGTTCACCTGCCTTTTCAAACAGTTTCCACATTGCTATTATCTGGATTATACCAAAAGCAATTGAAATACTAATAATTCCAATATAGAAAATAATTATTAAAAATATAAATTCCATAATATTATCCTTATTGTATTTTGTTAATTTCTGTTCCCTGACGTGTTTCCTTTACTTCATATCCGAGTTCGGTGATTTTGTTTCTGAGTTCATCAGCAAGTGCGAAATTTTTTTCTTTGCGTGCAGTTTTACGCTGTTCAACAAGTTCCATAACTTCCGCAGGTATTTCATCAGCGGGAGCTTCAATTATTTTCTTGGCGTTTTCAATGAGGTCAAGACCAAGAACCTTGTCAAATTCCTCAAAAAGTGCAAGTTTGGTGAAATTATTTGCACTTGATTTGAGTACATCGTAAACAGCAGTAATTGCAAGAGCAGTATTCAAATCATTGCTGAGTGCAGAATTGAAATTGTTCAGAAGTCTGTCATATTCATTTTTGTTAAGTGGTTCATAGGCATCAGAAATGAGAGGTTTTATTTTTGAAATAAGTTTATTGTAAGTAATTTTAGCATTTTCAAGATTTTCCCATGAGAATACAAGAGATTTTCTGTAATGTGACTGTAAACAGAAAAATCTGTATATAACAGGAGAATATCCCTTTTCTTCAAGAAGTGAAACAGTAAGAAATTCTCCGCTTGATTTGCTCATTTTACCACTGTTTGTGTTGAGATGCAGGACATGGAACCAGTAATTGCACCATTCATGGCCAAGATAAGCTTCACTCTGTGCAATTTCATTTGTGTGATGCGGAAATGCATTGTCAATTCCACCACAGTGAATATCAAGATATTCGCCAAGATTTTTCATACTGATGCATGAACATTCAATATGCCAGCCCGGATATCCGATTCCCCATGGAGAGTCCCATTTGAGTTCTTGGTCGTCAAATTTGGATTTTGTAAACCAGAGTACAAAATCAGCCTTATTGCGTTTGTTTTCGTCTTCTTCAACGCCTTCACGCACTCCGATTGCCAAATCTTCTTCATTGAAATCATTGAATACATAGTATTTTTCCAATTTTGAAGTATCGAAGTAAATGTTTCCTCCGGCTTCATAAGCATACCCCTTGTCCATTAGCACAGAAATTACTCTGATAAATTCATTTATATATGAAGTAGCAGGTGCAACAACATCGGGAGTTTTTATATTTAATTTTACACAGTCGGCAAAAAAGGCATCAGTATAAAACTTTGCAATTTCCATTACAGTTTTGTGTTCACGTTTTGCACCTTTGAGCATTTTGTCGTCGCCTGTATCACCGTCGCTTGTAAGATGCCCGACATCGGTTATGTTCATTACACGCTTAACATCAAGACCTGTAAATCTGAGATACTTTTCAAGAATATCTTCCATTATATAGCTTCTCAGGTTGCCTATATGTGCATAATGATATACGGTCGGTCCACAGGTGTACATACTTACTTTTCCTGCTTCTTTTGGGATAAATTCCTCTTTTTTTCTTGTCAGTGAGTTATATATCTGCATAAGAAAGTTCCTTTCTAATATGGTCTTACCGTTTTTTTCTGTAAGATATTTTTTCTGCATTTCATATTCATGTTTTATTGTTTCATATCGAAGTTTTTCAAATTTCTCTTCATATGGATAACAGTTTTCACTGTCAGACATTGTATCAACCATACATGCAAAAATGTTTTCTTCCCATAAAGGTGAATGATAAGCCATCTGGGAAAAAAGTTCATCAAGTTTCTCATCGTCTGTAGTTTCAGCAATTTTTCCAGTACGATATCCTTTTTCATCTTTGCCGCTGAAATAGTTGGCAAAAATGATTTTATCCGTAAAAATTTTTGATATTGCCTGTAAATTCTTTATTATTCATAAAACAAACAATAAAAACGGGACAGTCGGAAGCTATATGCATGGTGATTAAATTATTTTTTCAGTCTGGCAATTTCTTTTCTGAGTTTTTCAATATCAGATTTAAGCTTGCAGATTTCTTGAGAAACAGGGTCTGGAATATGAATCTGGTCAATATCACACGTTACTTTATGAATTTTCTTTCCGTTCATCTTTACAACTCTTGCGGGTACTCCGACAGCGGTACAGTTATCGGGGATTGCATTGAGTACAACGGCATTTGCAGCTATTTTTACATTGTTTCCGACAGTAAAAGGACCAAGAACTTTTGCTCCTGCTCCAACAAGCACATTGTTTCCGAGGGTTGGATGACGCTTTCCCTTTTCTTTGCCCGTACCGCCTAAAGTTACACCCTGATAAATCAGACAATTATCTCCAATTATGGCAGTTTCACCGATAACCACTCCCATGCCGTGGTCGATAAAAAGACCTTTGCCGATAGTTGCCCCGGGATGTATTTCGATACCTGTTTTACTTCTTGCCCATTGTGATATAATTCTTGCAGTTGTAAAATTTTTTCTTTCATAAAACCAGTGGGCCAGTCTGTAACAGCGTATAGCTCTTAAAGTAGGGTAAGTTAGTAAAATTTCAAGTGTATTTTTTGCGGCAGGGTCACTTTTTTTGATAAGTTTGACATCTCTTGCCACCATTTTAATAAAATTAAACAAATATTTTCCCCCTTATGTTAAAATTTTGTCTGTATAATTCCCTGCTTTACAAGCTGACAGTTAAGCAAAAGTCTTGCCTCGTCACGTAATTCGGGTTTTATCATATAGTACATATAATGCTCAATCAGATTAAAAAGTTCCAGAGTTCTTCCTTCAATTTTGAATTGACTGAATCCCATTGGAACATATTTTTCCCATATATCGTCAGGAGTTATATGTGTGGCAAGATTTTTAATTTCAAAAAGAGAACGGTTCATGCAATTACAGTTAATAATTTCATGATTTACATATTTCTCATATTTAGGAATTTTTGAGAAATCAAAGTTCTTATCAGGAGATTTTTTCAGATGTTCAGCATAGGCAAGTTGTTCTGCACCGATATTTCTGTAGTGTTCTGAACGCATTTTGCATTCAGGATTACAGCAAGCATTAACAAGAATCTCACATTTTTCTTTATTTGGAATTTTTTCAAGAATCTCAAATTTATTATTCAAATCATAGTCAATAACAACTATATTATAGTCTTTTGTTAATTCTTCATAGAGTTTTTCAGGTTCAGTAATACGTTTGCATGTTGAGCTTGTAATTTTGTAATTCGGATAATTTTTTCTGATGTATTCCTCTAAAATTGGAGAAGCAATTATAACTTCATTCATTCCGTTGTCAGCATAGTGCATAATCATATTACAGAAATCATCATGAAGATGTTTTTTTTCAAGTATCGGATTGGTAAATGTGAATCTAAGCGGTATACCTCTGTTGTTGAAACTTCTGATTACATGTTTTATAAAATCTTTGTCGCATTTGCCGTACTGAAATCTTCCTCCGTTCCATATTGCTGGGGGAAAGGTGCCGTAAACAGATGCAATTTCGGTACCCTCACGGAAAAGATGAGGGCATTTTTCCTTCATTAAGACAAACACAAAATTAAGTCCGAAATGTTTTGAAAAATCGGGAAGATGAAATCTAACTTTCATAGAAATTCTCCTTAATTAAAATTAAGTGCATGGCTGTTTTCAAGTGCTTTCAGAATCTTGAATCTTGCCTCGTCACGGTATTCTGGTTTAGCCATATAATACATATATGTTTCAAGTATATTAAGATGACTTGCTGTTCTTCCTTCAATTTTGAACTGTTCAAATCCCATCGGAACGTATTTTTCCCATATATCATCAGGAGTTATATGGGTTCTGAGTTTTCTTATATCGAAAGTACCACGTTGTGCATAGGGACAATTTCCGAAATTGTGCTTGTCATATTTATCAGCATCAAAAGGCATATACGGATATTTTTTGATATGTTCGTTATATGCAATCATCTGTCTGCCAATTGTTGCATAATGTTCTGCACGGAGTTTGCAGTTCGGTTCACATACCGCATTTACAAGAAGTTCACAGTCTGCTTTTCTGGGGAGTTTTTCAAGAACGTCGAAATTATTATTGAAATCGTAATCGATGACGACAATACTGTAATCCTTTTCAAGTTCTTCTTTGAGTTTATCAGGGTCCGTAATGCGTTTGCAGGTAGAACTTGTAAGCTTGTATTTAGGATAATTCTTTCTTATATATTCCTCTAAAATCGGTGATACAACAATAGCCTCGTTCATTCCGTTGTTTGCGAGATTCATAACCATATTGCAGAAAGGGTCATCAAGATGCTTTTTTTCAAGTACTGGATTTGTAAAAGTAAACCTCAGCGGAATACCTCTGCTGTTAAATTCCTTTATAACCCTTTTGATATATTCCTTGTCAACAACTCCTGGCTGAGGTCTTCCACCATTCCAGAGGGATGGTGGAAACACGCCGTAAAATGATGCAATTTCCACTCCCTCCCGAAAGTAATGCGGACATCCTTTAAGCATCTCAGCAAATACAAGATTAAGCTTGAAACGTCCTGAAAAATCCGGAAGATGAAAACGTACTCTCATAAAAAACCTCCATTATTAAATTATTTTAAACAGTCGCCTCTTTCAACGGCAACTTCATATCCTGCTGATTCTATTTCTTGTTTAAGAATTGCAAGTCCTTCGGCAGTTTCTCTGCCTGAAATAATCTTATTGTTATAAAGCATATATTTTTTTCTTACTTCCTTGGGTGAAATGTTCGGCATTATTACATTACAGCCTGTCTGGAGTCCGAGTATTCTGCCATTGGAAGAGATTGTACCAAGTGCGGTTGTTGCAGGGAGGAGAACTTTCGGAAACATCAGTCTTAAAATTCCGAGCATACGTAAAGTAAGATTCAGAGTGCCGCTTTTTTCATTTTTAAACGGAGTATTTTTATGAGGTATAAAAGGACCTATTCCAATCATCTGTGGCTGCAATTCCTGTAAAAAGCGAATATCAGAGATAAGGTTTTCTGTAGTCTGAAAAGGTGCTCCTACCATAAAGCCTGCTCCAACCTGATAACCCAGTTCTTTCAGGTTATACAGGCATTTTTTACGGTTTTCAAGATTCATTTCAGAAGGGTGCAAACGATTGTATAAATCTTCATCGGCTGATTCATGACGTAGCAAGTATCTGTCTGCACCTACTTCTTTCATACATTTATAACTTTCAAATGAACGTTCGCCGAGTGACAGGGTTACTGCACAGTCAGGATAATTTTTTTTTAGTGCATGAATGATTTTGCACATATAGTAATCAAAAAAATATCCGTCCTCTCCACCCTGTATGACAAATGTACGCAGTCCGAGATTATATCCGATTTCTGCACATTCAAGAATCTGGTCATATCTGAGGCGGTATCTTTTAGCAGATTTATTGCTCCGCCGGATACCACAGTAAAGACAGTCGTTTTTGCAGTATGAAGATATTTCTATGAGACCTCTTAAGAATACTTTTTTTCCGTAGTGCTTTTGTCTTACTCTGTCTGCATATACAGCAAGATTTTCAGCGTTATCAGTTTCGATAAGCTGTTTCAGTTCATCATCCGTCAGGTCTTCTGTTTCGTATAACTTTTTAACTAATTCTATCATATCAGCCGCCGAGACGTATCATTTCATCAATGCATTTTCTTGCAGATGATATGAGTTCGTCACTCATGATAATTTCAAAAGCTTCTCCGTTATTCATTCCAAGAAGTGAATTATAGACATCAGGAAGAGTAGTAAGTTTCATATTTCTGCATATAAGATTTTTAGTAAGCGGATAAAATTTTTTGTCCGGACAGTCATATTGCAGATGTTCAGCAATAGAATTTTCGGTTCCGATTATAAATTCTTTAGAATCGGAGTTTTTGGCAAAGTCCATAATACCGCTTGTTGAACCTACATAATCGGCGATTTCGGTTACATCGGGTTTACATTCAGGGTGGGCAAGAAACAGTGCATTCGGGTGTTCTTTCTTTGTTTTTTCTACTTCCCTTACTGTTACTGCTGCATGAGCAGGACAGCCTCCCTGTAAAAGTTTTATATCTTTTTCAGGAAGCTGTTTCTGTACCCAGCCTCCTAAATTGCAGTCCGGAATAAATAGGATTTTATCTGAATTAAGTGCTTTAACAATTCTCAATGCACTTGATGAAGTAACGCATACATCACAGACGGTTTTTAAATCGGCAGTTGTATTGATATATGCAACGATTGTTCTTTCAGGGTCTGTTTGCTTTATCTGTGATATAAGTTCCTTGTCCATCTGTTCAGCCATGGGACAGCCTGCATCTTTGTTTGCCAGAAACACACGTTTTTCAGGAGACAGCATTTTAGCTGTTTCAGCCATGAAGTGTACTCCGCAGAACAGGATATTTTCTGCGTCTATTTTGGTTGCATCAACGCTTAATTTATAGCTGTCTCCTGTATAATCGGCAATTTCAACAATCTCCCTTGCCTGATAGCTGTGTGCAAGTATTGCTGTGTTTGTTTCTTTTTTCAGTTTCAGGATTTTTTCCTGCAATTCACATACTGTCATAATAATTTACTCCTTTAAAGTCTGCTTTCTGCAATTACCTCAACTTCAACAAGTACATTCTTCGGCAGTGTTTTGACAGCTACACAGCTTCTTGCCGGAAGATTTGTAAAATATTTTCCATAGATTTTATTGAACGCTGCAAAATCATTCATATCTGCGAGAAAACAGGTAGTTTTTATTGCTTTGTCAAAGGATGAACCGGCTGTATCAAGAACAGCTCTTAAATTTTTCATAACCTGTTCTGTCTGTTCCTCAATGGTTTGGGCTTCAATAGTATTGGTAAGAGGGTTTATAGCAATCTGTCCGCTTGTAAAGACCATGCCGTTTGATACAACAGCCTGTGAATATGGACCAACAGCGGCAGGTGCTTTTTCTGTATAAATTTTAATCATTTTAACTTACTCCTTTAATCATTGACAATTTTGAAGCCGTTATTTCTGAGAGCGGTTTTTATTTCCTCAATATGATTATAGTTCCTTGTTTCAAGAATTATTCTGAGATAACAGCCGTTTACATCTGAACCTTCGTTTGCTCTTTCATGATGGATTGATATAACATTTCCGCCAAGTTCTGCAATAATACGAGAAACATCCATAAGCTGACCAGGTTTGTCAATAAGTTCGATATTAAGAGTGCTGTTGCGTCCTGTCATGAGAAGTCCTCGTTTGATTACCCTTGAAAGAATGGTTACATCTATATTTCCACCTGAAAGCAGACAGACTACTTTTTTATTCTTAATTGGTACTTTATTGAACATTGCCGCTGCAACCGATACAGCTCCTGCACCTTCTGTAACAAGTTTTTGCTGTTCCATGAGTGCAAGTATAGCGGCTGCTATTTCATCATCACTTACTGTGACAATTTCGTCAACGTAATCTGAGACAAATTTGAAAGTATTTTCTCCGGGTTCTTTTACTGCTATTCCGTCTGCTATGGTTGACACACTTTTAAGGCATTCTATTCTGCCGTCTTTTACTGCGTTGTACATACTCGGTGCACCTGCCGCCTGCACTCCGTATACCTTGATATTCGGATTGAGGCTTTTTATTGCAAAGGCAACTCCTGAAATAAGTCCGCCGCCGCCAACAGGGACTATAACAGCATCCATGTCGGGAATTTGCTCTGTAAGTTCAAGTCCGATTGTTCCTTGACCTGCGATAACATTTTCATCATCAAATGGGTGAATGAAAGTATATCCATGTTCGTCACGCTGTCTGAGTGCCTCACTGTATGCATCGTCATAAACTCCTTTTACAAGGCACACTTCTGCCCCATAACTTTTAGTAGCCTCAACTTTTGATATAGGAGCACCGTCCGGAAGACAGATAATTGACTTTATACCATTTTTTGCGGCAGCAAGAGCAACTCCCTGTGCATGGTTTCCAGCAGAGCAGGCAATGACACCTTTTGATTTTTCTTCATCTGAAAGACATGACATCTTATAGTAAGCTCCTCGTACCTTAAAAGACCCGGTGATTTGCAGATTTTCAGTTTTAAGCCAGATATTTGATTCAGGATTAATTTTTGGTGCCTGTATAACATCTGTTTCTCTGATAACCTGTTTTAAGATATATTTTGCATGATAAATTTTATCAAGTGTAAGCATTTTTACATCTCCATAATTAATTGGTTTATGAATTGTTTTGCTGTTCTCGGTGAGCGTCCGTTGCCTGATGATAAAGCAAACTGCTCGGCTTTGAGGATAATTTCTTCATCGGAAAGATTTATGCCATGAGACTTTGCAAGTTCAATTGCAATAGAAGTAAAACTTTTTTTGTCCGGACGGCTGAAATTTACTCTTAATCCGAAACGGGCTGAAAGCGACAGCATTTCCTGCATTGTATCATTTTTATGTATGTCATCGCCCTCACGGTCGGAAAAACTTTCCTTGATAAGATGACGGCGGTTGCTTGTTGCATATATTGCAATATTATTTGCTCCTGATGATACCGAACCTTCAAGTACGGCTTTCAATGCACCGAAACAGTCTTCTCCGGAAGTAAAGCTCAAATCATCAATGAATATGATGAATTTCAGTGGATTTGCACTGAGTTCGTCAATAAGCACGGGTATATCTTTCAGCTGTTCTTTTGTAATTTCAACGAGGCGGAGTCCCATTTCTGAAAATTCATTTACAACAGCTTTCACCGTAGATGATTTTCCGGTTCCTGCATCACCGTATAAAAGCACATTGTGAGATTTTTTTCCGTTGATTAGTGCGAGTGTGTTTTCGATGACTGCCTTTCTCTCACGTTCGTAGCCGTAAAGCTCTGAAAGTTTCTGTTTATCGGGATATTTTACGGGAACAGTATTACCGTCCCTTAAAATAAACATTTTATTCTGTGAATATTTTCCATAGCCGTATTTACTGATATTTTCAATACGTTTGCTGTATTCTGCTACAAAGTCGATTTCAGAAGTTCTCCATTTTGGCAGAAATCCTTTATATTTAATTTCAGAAATAAAGTCTTCGGGAGTGAGGCGAGAAAACTCCTGAAATATTTTCAGTTCGTTTTCAACCGTTTCAACAATATAACTGTCGAAAGTTTTTCCCTGTGATTTTCCTTTTATATAGAAATTATCGTCTTCAAGTACTGTTTTTAAAATATACTCACTTATATCTGTAATGTTATTTCTATAGAGTGAGCTGATAAAATCAGTGTAATATTTAAGAAAGTCCTCAATGTTTTCAGTATCTGCATCGAAAAGGTGCATTAAATCACTTATTACCGAATCCTTGCCGAGTCCACGGAAAACAGCTATTAAATTTCTTTTTAGGGTAAGATTTTCAAGTTTTTCACTCATAAAGCCTCGAGAACCTTTTCAGTCATTTCTGTGCAGGTAAGTGGTGTACCTTCTGAATCGCCCATTAAATCAGCTGTTCTGTAACCTGCATTGAGTACTTTGTCCACTGCTTTTTCTATAGCGTCGGCTTCATCAGCAAGACCGAATGAAAATCTCAGCATCATTGCACCTGAAAGAATTGTAGCGATAGGATTGGCCTTGTTCTGACCTGCAATGTCAGGAGCTGAACCGTGAATGGGTTCATACATTCCACGTGTTCCTTCACCCATTGATGCAGATGCAAGCATGCCTATTGAACCTGTAATCTGTGAAGCTTCATCTGAAAGAATATCGCCGAACATATTTGAAGTTACAATAACATCAAACTGGCGTGGATTTCTTACCAGCTGCATAGCTGCGTTATCTACAAACATATCACTGTACTCAACTTCAGGATATTCTTCTGAAAGTTTGTGCATAGTCTTTCTCCAGAGGCGTGAACTTTCAAGAACGTTTGCCTTGTCAATACTGCACAGTCTTTTATTACGCTTCATGGCCGAATCAAATGCAACACGTCCGATACGTTCAATTTCTGTAATGCTGTAAGCTTCTGTATCATAAGCCTCTTCACCATATTTTCCCTGACGATAGCCACGGTCACCGAAATAAATGCCTCCTGTAAGTTCACGGACAATCATCAGGTCAAAACCATCACCTACTATTTCATCTTTAAGCGGTGAAGCGTTTCTGAGTGCAGGATAAAGCTTTGCAGGACGCAGATTTGTATAAAGTCCGAGGGCTTCACGGATTCCGAGCAGTGCTTTTTCCGGACGGTTGTTTCCGGGCTGGTCGTCCCATTTCGGACCGCCTACTGCTCCCAAAAGTACACTGTCGCTTGCAAGACAACCATCAACAGTTTCCTGTGGCAGCGGTTTACCTGTTGCATCTATTGCACAACCTCCGATTAAATATGATGTAAAATTAAATTTATGACCGAATTTTTCAGCCGTTTTTTCAAGTACGGCAACAGTACTGTTAACAATTTCCGGACCTATTCCGTCACCTTTAAGAAGTGCTATGTTGAATTTCATTTTTTAATTATCTCCTTATTTATAAATATTCCTCATAATCAACGCCGATGTAAACAAGATTATCATTTTTTATAACAAATCCGACAGGTTCACCCCAGTCACCCTCGCCTTCAATTAAATAATATACTCCATTATCTTCAATTACAACAAGTGCAGTAAATCAGTAGTATTCGAGAATGCCCCTGACATTTTTGAATTCGGAAAGTTTGAAGCTTTCATCAGATAAATGACAGATTTCAATTAATTCATGACATATTTGGTTAATCATATCATCATAAAGAAAATTGAAATGTTCAATGCCTTTTTCGGCATATATTTCTTCAGCTTGAGGGGTTAATTTAAGGCTTTTAATTATTTTATCCATAAAAAACTTCAATTAAGATATGGAGCAGGAGTCAAAAGAACTCCATACTCCGGATAAAATTATAATTATTTTATTACTCCGTCGGCAATTGACTGAATAAGTCCGCCGTTTTCTATAATCTTCTGAACAAATTCAGGGAAAGACTCTGTTTTGAATTCCTGTCCAGTTGTGAGATTTTTAATTATGCCGTTATCCAAATCGGCTTCAATCTTATCGCCCTCGCTGATACCATCAACAGCTTCAGGACATTCCACGATAGCAAGTCCGATATTGATAGAATTTCTGTAAAAAATTCTTGCAAAACTCTTTGCGATTACAAGTGATACTCCGCTTGACTTGATTGCAATAGGAGCGTGTTCACGTGAAGAACCGCATCCGAAATTCTGACCTGCTGTAATAATGTCGCCTGTCTGAACACGGGTTACAAAAGTCTTGTCCAAATCCTCCATGCAATGAGAGGCAAGTTCCTTGTGGTCGCTTGTATTGAGGTAGCGTGCTGGGATAATTACATCTGTATCAACGTTATCACCATATTTTATAACATTTCCTGTGTATTTCATTTTATTTTACCTCCCATGGACTTGTAATCTTTCCGGTGACTGCACTTGCTGCAGCTGTTGCAGGACTTGCAAGATAAATTTCTGATTCAACATGACCCATACGTCCGACAAAGTTTCTGTTGGTTGTTGCTACAGCACGTTCTCCTGCTGCGAGTATGCCCATATATCCTCCTAAGCATGGTCCGCAGGTCGGTGTTGATACGACTGCACCTGATTCAATGAATATTTTAAGAAGTCCCATTTCCATTGCATCAAGATAAATCTGCTGAGTTGCAGGAATTACGATTACACGTACTCCTTTTGCACACTTTCTGTCTTTCATGATTTCAGCAGCTTCAATCAAATCCTCAAGTCTGCCGTTTGTACATGAACCTATAACAACCTGGTCAATCTTTATATCGCCGATTTCATCAAAAGTCTTGGCATTTTCCGGAAGATGCGGAAATGATACAGTCGGTTCAATTTCAGAAAGATTTATGTCAATTACTTCATCATAAACAGCATCTTCATCAGCTTTGAATATCTGAGGTTCTGCTCCGCCATGGGATTTGATATAATCAAGAGTAATCTGGTCGACTTCAAAAATACCGTTCTTTGCACCTGCTTCAATAGCCATGTTTGCAATACAGAGACGGTCAGCCATAGAAAGTGAGTCAAGCCCCTCTCCTGTAAATTCCATGGAACGGTACAATGCACCGTCAACACCTATTTTTCCTATAATATGAAGAATAACGTCCTTGCCTGAAACATATTTGCGGAGTTTTCCCGTAAGATTGAATTTTATAGCTGATGGTACTTTGAACCATGCTTTGCCGATAGCCATACCACAAGCCATGTCAGTTGAGCCTACACCGGTTGAAAATGCACCCAATGCACCATATGTACAGGTATGGGAATCGGCACCAATTACTGTATATCCTGCTGAAACGAGTCCTTTTTCAGGAAGTAAAGCGTGTTCAATACCCATTTCACCTACATCATAAAAGTGTGTTACTTCATTAGCTCCGCAGAAATCACGGCACATTTTACATTGTTCGGCAGCTTTGATGTCTTTATTCGGAGCGAAATGGTCCATAACCATTGTTACCTTGTCCTTATCAAAAACACCATTTTTGTTGAGTTTGGAAAATTCTTTGATAGCAACAGGAGATGTAATATCGTTTCCGAGTACCAAATCAAGCTTAGCAAGAATCAACTGTCCTGCCTGAACATTTTCAAGTCCTGCATGAGCTGCAAGAATTTTCTGTGTCATTGTCATACCCATTTATATCATTCCTTTCGGATTTTTTATAGTAAATTTCTGAATTTTTACAGAATTTATTTTTTATGATTCAGCGTTTCCAGTGCATTATATATTCAGTTTGCATTGTATCGCTGTCAATTTGTTTTGATTCAATTATGAATCCCGATTTTTTATAGAATTTTACAGCTTTCTGATTTTTTTCATAGACAGATAAAATCAGCGTGTTTCTGTGTTCCTTGACGAAATTCAGCAGTGAAGTTCCGATACCTTTTGACCTGTATGGCTTGCTTACAAATATTCCCGCAATATAATTATCTGTAAGTCCGATAAAGCCGTTTATTATACTGTCAGTTTCAGAGATATAAACTTCTGCCTGCATTATTGCAGACCTTACAGAACTGTAATTATTTTTCCAGTATTCAGGATTTATAAAATCATGTGCGTCTGTATTTGATTCAAGCCATATATTCATGACTGATTCAATATCATTATTATTGAATTTTCTTATCATAGTCTTTTAGGATAATACCTGAATAATAATATAAGCTGTAGAAAAAGTTATCAGGTATGAAATTTTCATAGTATTCGTCCAAATCATCTTCCGTATAGTCTTTGGGGAGCAGATATTGTTTATCAAGAATATCCAAAAATTCCGGAAATGGTTCAACGTGTTCCATTTTCTCAGCATCTTCGCATATTTCAAGATAATAGTCAAAACTTTTATTGAGTTCATTGACAAGCCATTCAGCTTCAGGAGTATTTATATGTCTTGCCTTTTCATAGATTCTTAAAAGAAAAACAAGTGCAAACGGAGCAGGAGAAAACAATGTACTCTGATGCTCAAAATCTGATATGTCATTAAGAGCTTCATTTATTTCGTCAATATTCTGCATATTGTCAAGAATGCAGAGATATTCAGGATAGTTTTCAGCAGTTCCGTAAGCCGTAACCATTCTGTTCCATGGAACATCGCTGATATTCAGATTTTTAGTATATTCTTTTGTACTGTCCATAATTTTAAATCCTTTATTTGATTGCTATTATTACAGAAAATTTTTGATAGGAATAAATACATTTGACAAGTTTGAATTTGTATTTTTTCATCATATCAATTTCTTGTTCAACAGAACATTCTCTATCCAATTTTCTTCGCTCTCTCCATAATTCTATATCTTTGTCTGCTAATTCGCTATTAGATAATTGTTTTTCCCAGTAATTATCATACCATTTATTAATTTCAGGTTGTCCTGCACAGAACTGGTCATAATTGACAAATAAACCGTTGTTTGGCAAAGCATGATATATTCTTGAAAAAAGCTTTTCTTTATCATTATTTTCTAAATGATGAATAGATAATGCAGAAATAACAGTATCAAAAGAATCATTTGGAAGTTCATTAATGTAATCAGCAACTTGATAGGAAACATTTTCAATGCCACGAAATCTTTTTCGAGCTATATTTAACATTTCATCAGCAATGTCTACAAGTATATATTTTGAATCCGGACATTGTTGATACCAGAAATGAGTTAATAATCCTGTTCCTGCACCTAAATCAATAATTCTTTTCGGCTTAGTTATATTTGAAATAATAAAATTTGTTGTATTTTTGTAAAAATCATCAAAACAGGAGATAAACTTTCTTCGATTACCATCATATTCTCTTGCGATTAAATTGAACTGATTTTCTATGTTCATATTACATTTCCTTTATTTTTACTTCTTGTTAATGATAGCCCCTTTGTCAGCAGATGAAACCATTTTGGCATAGCGTTTGAGATAACCTGTAATATTTTCTTTTTTCCTGATTGGCATTGTCTTTTTACGCTCTTCGAGTTCCTCGTCTGAGATTTCAAGATTAATGCTGTAGTTAGGAATGTCAATGGAAATAATATCTCCGTCCTTTATATATGCAATTGTACCGCCGTTGACAGCTTCAGGTGAAACATGACCGATTGCCGCACCTCTTGTCGCACCGCTGAAACGTCCGTCAGTGATAAGTGCAACAGTTGAGCCAAGTCCCGCTCCTTGAATTGCGGAAGTAGGCGAAAGCATTTCACGCATACCTGGTCCGCCTGCCGGTCCTTCATAGCGGATAACCACAACATCACCGGCTTTTATACCGCCTTCATAAATTACCTTTATAGCTTCTTCTTCACTGTCGAATACCCGTGCAGGTCCTTTGTGTACAAGCATTTCAGGTGCTACCGCACTTCTCTTTACAACGCATCTGTCAGGTGCAAGATTTCCACGGAGTATAGCAATACCGCCTGTTTCGCTGTACGGATTATCAATCGGGCGGATTGTTTCAGGGTCTTTGTTAATACAGCCTGAAATATTTTCACCGACTGTTTTTCCTGTTACAGTCATGCAGTCGAGATTGATTAAATCCTTTTTGGAAAGTTCATTAAGTACAGCATAAACTCCGCCTGCTTCGTTCAGGTCTTCCATATAGGTATGGCCGGCAGGGGCAAGATGACAGAGATTAGGAGTTTTTGCACTTATTTCGTTTGCAATGTCAAGATTTATATTGACTCCGCATTCGTTTGCAATTGCAGGAAGATGCAGCATGCTGTTTGTTGAACAGCCCAGAGCCATATCAGCAGTAAGAGCGTTCATGAATGCCTTTTCCGTCATAATGTCAAGCGGACGGATATTCTGTCTGTAAAGCTCCATGACCTGCATACCTGCCATTTTTGCAAGCTTGATTCTGTCAGAGTAAACAGCCGGAATTGTTCCATTGCCCTTTAATCCCATACCAAGTACTTCTGTAAGACAGTTCATTGAATTAGCTGTATACATTCCGGAACATGAACCGCAGGTAGGACAGGCTTTGTTTTCGTATTCCTCAACGTCTTCAATTGACATTTTGCCGGCTGTATAAGCTCCTACGGCTTCAAACATGGAAGAAAGACTTGTTTTTTTGCCCTTTACATGACCTGCAAGCATTGGACCTCCGCTTACAAAAACAGTAGGAACATTTATTCTTGCTGCCGCCATAAGAAGTCCCGGAACGTTTTTATCACAGTTCGGAACCATAACAAGTGCATCGAAATGATGTGCAAGAGCCATACATTCTGTAGAATCCGCAATCAAATCACGTGTTACAAGTGAATATTTCATGCCCTGATGTCCCATTGCTATACCGTCACATACAGCGATTGCAGGAAATACAACCGGTGTACCTCCTCCCATTGCAACGCCCAATTTTACAGCTTCAACGATTTTATCTATATTCATATGTCCGGGTACGATTTCGTTATACGACGATACAATACCCACAAGCGGACGCTTCATTTCTTCTTTTGTATGTCCGAGAGCGTTGAAAAGCGAACGCTGTGATGCTTTTTCAACTCCTGAACAGAAAAAGTTTTCACTCATTTTATTTCACCTCATTTTAAAAATTTTAAATCAGAATTTATTATTTTATTGAAAATCCTAACTTATATGCTTCTGCTAAAGATTTATCAGAAACATCTCCTTTGTTTTTGGCACCTCTAACAAGTACCATACCTACATCTTCCAAATTAAAGAAATTTAGAATAAGCTGATATTGTATTTTTATTGAATCAAATAATTCCGTCAAAGTTGCAGCTCCTACTAAAATCAATGCAAGTTTTTTTATCTTGAATTTATTTCTCATAGGTGTGTGTAGTCTATCAATTATTGTTTTTAACTCGGCACTTATTCCATAAAAATATACGGGAGAAGCAATTACTAATATATCCGTATCTTTTAGCTTATCATATATCTTATTCATGTCATCATTTTGAAAACACTTATTATTTTTGCTTGTGAAGCAAGAATTACATCCAATACAATAATTTACTTTGTAATCCGCTACAGAAATTATTTCAACGTTATGATTATGTTTTGCCCCATCAGCAAATGCAGAAGCCAGTAATTCAGTGTTTCCACCTTTTCGCATACTTCCAACTAAAATAACTATTTTACTCATTATTAAATATCTCCTGCAAATTCTGATTTATAACTGCTGAATGAACAATATATTTTAAAAAAACAGGTGACGGAACTTTCATGAACCGTTACCTGTTTTAGTCCGATTCACAGCCGAAAATTTTCGGAGTGTAAATCAGCAATCAGCAATGCCAATTGCCAATTGTCAATTGTTAATGAACTTATCTTCTTCGTTGTTCCAGCTGTAAAGCTTTCTGATTTCTTCGCCAACCTTTTCAGCAGGGTGTTCAGCAGCAAGTTTTCTCATAGCCTTGAAGTGTACCTGCTTACCTGCACATGACATATCAAGCAGGAATTCCTTTGCAAATGAGCCGTCCTGAATATCAGAAAGAACTTTCTTCATAGCTTTCTTTGTATCTTCTGTGATAATCTTTGGACCTGTGATATAGTCACCGTATTCAGCAGTATTTGAAATGGAATATCTCATACCTGCAAAACCACTCTGATAGATTAAATCGACAATGAGTTTCATTTCGTGGATACACTCAAAGTAAGCATTTCTTGGGTCATATCCAGCTTCAACGAGAGTTTCAAAACCAGCCTGCATAAGTGCACATACGCCGCCGCAAAGTACAGCCTGTTCACCAAAAAGGTCTGTTTCTGTTTCTGTTCTGAAAGTAGTTTCAAGAACGCCTGCTCTTGCTCCGCCGATTGCAAGACCGTAAGCAAGTGCTGTTTCCTTAGCTTTGCCTGTAGCATCCTGATGTACGGCAACGAGACAAGGTACACCCTTACCGGCCTGATATTCACTTCTTACAGTATGTCCCGGACCCTTTGGTGCAATCATGGTAACGTCAACATCAGCAGGAGGAACAATACAGCCGAAATGGATATTGAATCCGTGAGCGAACATAAGCATATTACCGGCTTCAAGATTGGGTTCAATGTCATCTTTGTAAAGAGCAGCCTGTTTTTCATCATTAATAAGAATCATGATGATATCAGCCTGTTTGGCAGCTTCAGCAGCAGTATAAACTTCAAAGCCCTGCTTTACAGCTTTGTCCCATGACTTTGAACCTTCATAGAGACCGATGATAACTCTGCCGTTATCTCCGAGTGATTCTTTGGCATTGAGTGCGTGTGCATGACCCTGACTTCCATAGCCGATAACAGCAATAGTCTTTCCGTAAAGAAGGGAAAGGTCGCAGTCCTGTTCATAAAAAACTTTTGCAGTATTTTCCATTGTGAAAATCTCCTTTTAAAAAATAATATTTATGTAATTGCTTATTGGGCAATTATAATTATTGATTTAGAAAAATAATTTGAACTATTTTTCTGTTTTAAGACAATTGTCTCCACGTTCAACAGCTACCATGCCGGTACGGCACATTTCTAAGATGCCATATGGTTTCATCAGTTCGATAAATGCTTCGATTTTTGAAATTTCTCCTGTAAGTTCGCATATGAGTGCAGTAGATGAATAGTCGATTATTTTTGAACGGAAAACTTCGGCAGCCGTCATTATATCCTGTCTTGATGAAGGGGTATTCCTTACTTTTATCAGCAGGAGCTCTCTTATTACAGTTTTATTGGGTTCAAGAACTTCAACTTCTTTTACGTCATGAAGTTTTTCAAGTTGTTTTATGATACGTTCCTTTATATCATCATCACCATGAAAAGCGACTGTAATACGTGAAAAATTGCTTGATTCAGTTTCTCCGACAGTGAGACAGTCAATATTGAATCCCCGTCTTGTGAACATTCCCGAAACTCTTGAGAGAACACCCGAAACATTTGATACAATAGCACCGATAACAAACTGATTATTATGCATATTCTCTCACCTCACTTTATTTCAGTAATAATATCTTCAATAGAACCGCCCGGCGGAAGCATCGGCAATACAAATTCATTACAGTCAACAGCACAGTCAATAAGGTATACGTCGTTGTATGCAAATGCTTCTGATGCAGCTTTTTCAAGTTCTTCAGTGTTAAATACTCTTTTACCCTTTGCTCCGAATGCCTCGGCGAGTTTTACAAAGTCTGTCTGTCTGTTGAGTGTGGTATTGGAGTAGTGCTTTTCAAAGAAAAGTGTCTGCCACTGACGTACCATTCCGAGTACGCCGTTATTCATGATTACTATAACAATAGGCGTATTGTATGAAACTGCTGTTGCAAGCTCATTGAGATTCATTCCGAAACTTCCGTCACCTGTGAAAAGTACAGAACGTTTTCCCCTTGCCACCGATGCACCTATAGTTGCACCCATTCCGTAACCCATTGTACCGAGTCCGCCACTTGTAAGGAATGTTCTGGGTTTCCTGAAAGGATAACGCTGGGCAGTCCACATCTGATGCTGCCCTACATCTGTAACAATAATATCGTCTTCAGATGCTGTTTTGCTTATGATGTCAATAATCTGATATGGTGTGAGGCAGTTTTCTTTTGAAAGTCCGGACTTGCCGCACGGATTGGTGCAATTATTGCAATTTTTTTCAAATACTGAATTTTCTGCACTTTCAAGACGTTTGTTTTCTTCCTGACGGAGTTCTTCAATACGTTTGTTCCATTCAGGATGCTTTGTTTCTGAGAGCATCGGAATAAGTCTGAAGAGAGCATCTTTTATATCACCCTGAATTGTAAGGTCAGAAGCAATATTTTTGTCAAGTTCAGCTGAATCAATATCAATATGTATTATTCTGAAATTTTTATTGAATCTGTTTTTGTCGCCTGTTGCCCTGTCGGAAAATCTTGCTCCGAGACAGATTACCAAATCGGCTTCGTCTTGTGCGATTGATGAAGCATAGTGACCATGCATTCCGTTCATACCCAAAAAGCGTGGATTATCTGTCGGTATTGCTGAAAGTCCCATAAGTGAACAACCGACAGGTGCATCTATTTTATCCGCAAGTTTTAAAAGTTCATCTGATGCCTTGCCTGAAATTATACCGCCTCCGAAGTATATATACGGACGTTCAGAATTTTTAATCATTTCTGAAGCACGTCTTAATTTTCCGTCAGAAGCAAAACTGAGGGGGTACGGGCGGACAGGTTCCTGTTTGGGTTCAAAATCCCATACAGCTGTCTGTATATCCTTTGGTATATCAACGAGAACCGGTCCGGGTCTGCCTGATTTTGCAATTTTGAAAGCTGTACGAAGAGTATCGGCAAGCTCTTTTATATCTTTTACTATGAAATTGTGCTTTGTTATCGGCATGGTTATTCCGACTATATCAACTTCCTGAAAACTGTCCTTGCCTATGAGGCTGCAAGGAACATTTCCGGTTATGGCGACCATCGGAACAGAGTCAAGAAAAGCTGTTGCAATACCTGTAACGAGATTTGTAGCCCCCGGTCCTGATGTTGCAATACATACACCTACTTTTCCTGTAGCTCTTGCATAGCCGTCAGCGGCATGGGAAGCACCCTGTTCGTGAGCAGTAAGTATATGATTTATTCTGTTGCTGTTGAGATACAGTTCATCAAAGAGATTTATAACCTGTCCTCCGGGATATCCGAAAACTGTATCACAACCCTGTTCAATCAGGGTCTCAACAACGATTTTAGCACCTGATATTTTCATTTTGTTTTGTCCTTTACTTATTTTTTGTTTATGAATTTAAATCCGGATTAAAAAACAAGTCCCCAGCATTCCGCCGGGGACTTAGATTTCATTGTTTACACGCACTGCGTGGATACAATAGCATCTTTCAGGCAGAATGAATAACGACAGCAGTCTGAAGTATTAATGACTGTGCCGACGATAATGATAGTACCGGAAGAGATATAAACCGTTCTCATTACGTTTCCGCTCCTTTGAAAAATGTTGTTAATATCAGTATTATATCACATTGTGACGGCAAAATCAATAAGGAGCGGAAATTTTGTTTATTATTTATAATTTCAACAGAAAAATGTGTTTATATTTGATGTTTTATTCTGTTTTTTCATTCAGCATAATATTTATAGCTGTTACAAGTGCTTTTATTGATGATACAACTATATCATTGTCAACACCTGTTCCCCACCAGCTTTTGCCGTCGGTAGTAATTTCGACATATGATACAGCTTTTGAGGCAGAGCCGACTTCCAATGAATGTTCCGCATAATTGCTGATGCTGTACTCTATACCTGTATATGAACGTATCGCATTGCTTACTGCGTCGAGTCTACCGTTGCCGGTATTGGCTGCAACAGCTTTTCTGCCATTGTAATCAATATTTACTGTAGCTTCAATGCCGTTCTGCTGTACGTAGTGAGCTTCTGTTACATTCAGCGGAGATGTAATGTCAACAAAGTGAGTTTTGAAGATTCCATAAACTTCATCGGGCATAAGTTCCTTATGTTTGTGGTCTGAAACGCCTTTGACCATATATCCTACCTTTTCACGCATTTTTTTGGGAAGGTCATATCCGAAGCGTGTTTCAAGTATATATCCGATACCTCCTTTTCCGGACTGACTGTTTATGCGGATAACGTCTGCCGAATATTCTCTGCCTACATCTTCAGGGTCAATCGGCAGATATGGTACAGTCCAGTATTCAGTGTGTCCTTCTTCACGCCATTTCATACCCTTTGCTATAGCGTCCTGATGTGAACCGCTGAATGCTGCAAATACGAGTTTTCCTGAATATGGTGAACGTTCATAGACGTTCATTCTTGTAACTCTTGTGTAGAGTTCAGTAATTTTCGGCATATTGCTGAAATCAAGTTCAGGGTCAACTCCCTGTGAATACATATTCATGGCGAGGGTAATAATATCGACATTGCCTGTACGTTCGCCGTTTCCGAACAATGTACCTTCAACACGGTCTGCCCCTGCCAAAAGTCCCATTTCTGTATCGGCTACAGCACAGCCTCTGTCATTGTGCGGATGGAGTGATATTATAACATTTTCACGGTATTTGATATTGTCGCACATATATTCAATCTGGTTTGCATAGATGTGAGGCATTGAGAGCTGTACTGTTACAGGCAGATTGAGAATAACCTTGTCATCGGTAGACGGCTGCCATATATCGAGTACAACATTGCTTATTTCGAGTGCAAACTCAGGTTCTGTACCTGTAAAGCTTTCAGGGGAGTATTCAAAACGGAAGTTGCCTTCATACTTTTCACGGTATTCCTTACAGAGCTTTGCACCCGTAACAGCAATTTTGATAATTTCCTCCTTGCTTTTGCGGAAAACCTGTTCACGCTGTGCAAGGCTTGTTGAATTGTAGAGGTGTACAATGGCATTTTTACAGCCTTTGAGGGCATTAAAAGTTTTTTCGATAATATGTTCTCTGGATTGGGTAAGAACCTGGATGGTTACATCATCGGGAATCATATTCTGTTCAATAAGAGTACGGCAGAATTCATATTCAGTTTCAGATGCAGCAGGGAAACCAATTTCAATTTCCTTGAATCCGAGTTCAACAAGGAGTTTGAAAAATTCAAGTTTTTCGCTGAGACTCATCGGAGTAACAAGTGCCTGATTACCATCTCTGAGGTCGACGCTGCACCAAATGGGTGCTTTATCAATGTAGGATTTTTTTGTCCATTTCATTTCTGTTTTTGGAGCTTCAAAAAATTGTCTTGTGTATTTGTTTACATTTTTCATAAATATTCACCTTTCAAAAAATTAATAAAAAAAGTCCCTTCCAAGCATTAAAGCAAGGAAGAGACGAAGTTACAGTTATACTCCGTGGTACCACTCTTCTTGATGCATAAAAATGCATCCACTCATCTGCGTCTGAAAAACGCATATCTCTATAACGGGAGAACCCGTTCAAACCTAATTGCAAAAAGCTTTCAGCCGACTGCTCGGGGAGGAGCTATGACTTGTATCTGTTTACCGGTTTTCACCTTATCCGGCTCTCTGAAAAACAAACTACAGGCTTTATTTCCCGTCAAAGCATTTATATATTGAATTCATTATATATTATTTTTTTCGATTTGTCAAGTCTTTTTTCAAAAAACTCATAAATATTTTATGAATTGATTTGATATTTTTCTATTGACGGATTATAATAAATATGGTAAAATAAAATTATATTTTAAATTTCAAGGAGTGTTTTTTATGAATTATGAGATTATTGGAAGTACTGTTCCTGCTGTTGAATGTACCCTCAATGCAGGCGAATCAATGTTTACACAGTCGGGCGGTATGATTTGGCAGAGCATGGGTATTAATATGTCTACAAATGCACGTGGCGGTCTTGGAAGAAGTCTGGGAAGGATATTTACAGGTGAATCAATATTCATGGCAAATTATACTGCGGAAGTCAATGGTGCAAAGATTGCATTCGGTTCAACAGTACCCGGATGCGTTGTTCCTGTTGATATTTCCAGAGGGGAGCTTATTGTTCAGAAAGGTGCGTTTCTCTGTGCAGAGCAGACTGTTGACCTGAAAGCGACTTTTACTAAAAAATTTACATCAGGGCTTTTCGGCGGCGAAGGATTTATCCTTCAGAGAATTTTCGGAAAGGGTATGGCTTTTCTTGAGGTTGACGGCGATATGGTTGAAAGAGTTCTTGCTCCGGGAGAAGTTATAAAAGTCGATACCGGAAATGTTGTTGCTTTTGAAACAAGCGTAAGCTACGATATTGAAACAGTCAAGGGTCTTGGAAACATTTTCTTCGGGGGTGAGGGCTTGTTTATAACAAAACTTACAGGTCCCGGAAAAATTATTCTCCAGACACAGAGCTTCAATGAATTTGCTATGAGAATAGCTTCCAGAATACCCGGAAAGGGTTAATATACAGTGGCAAGGGTTTATCCGCTTTTCAGCTCCAGCAATGGTAATTCAACTTTTATAGGTACAGAGAAAGGCGGTATTTTAATAGACTGCGGAGTAAGTTTCAAAAGACTTTCTTCAGCTCTTTCTCTGAATAATATTCCATTGAAGGCGGTTCAGGGAATATTTATTACTCATGAACACAATGACCATATATCCGGATTGAAAATGTTTACCAAAAATACGGGAATACCTGTTTATGGTCAGAAACGTACTCTGCAAAGACTTTATGATAAAAACAAGATAACCTGCAATTCCCCCGTAATTGATATAAACGGAAAAACTGTAGAATGCGGAGGAAATGAAGTAATATGCTTTGATACTCCACATGATACGGTTCAGAGCTGCGGCTACAGAATCAGGACGGCTGATGACAGGCTTTGTGCTGTATGTACGGATTTAGGTCATATTACTGAAACAGTCAAAAATGCACTTATGGGCTGTAGATTTGTACTGCTTGAGTCAAATTATGATGAACAAATGCTTAGATGCAGTTCTTATCCACTTTATCTGAAAGAACGCATTTTATCCGATAACGGTCATCTTTCAAATGATTTATGCGGAAAACAGGCGGAAAAACTTGTGCAGAACGGTACAACCCATATTGTTCTCGGTCATTTGAGTCTGGAAAATAATACTCCTAAAAAAGCAGTTTCAACAGTACAGTCATATCTTTCAGAATTTAAACGTGGCAGGGATTATCTTATGGGAGTTGCACCTGCCGAAACTATGGGAGGAGCTGTTGTATTTTGAATATAAATCTTATTGTTGTGGGCAAATTAAAAGAAGATTATCTCAGAAATGCCTGTGCCGAGTACATAAAGAGGCTTGGAAGATACTGCAATTTTGAAATACATGAGATTGATGAATGCCGTCTGAGTGATTCGCCTTCTGAAAAGGAAATTTCCTCTGCACTTCATAAAGAAGCCGTTCAGATTAAAAAATTTGCAAAAGGTTTCATTATTCCTATGTGCATTGAAGGAAAACAGCTTACCAGTCCTGAAATTTCAGAGAAAATTTCTTCGTCAGGAGTAAACGGATTCAGTACCATTACTTTTGTAATCGGCAGCTCGTATGGTCTTGACCCAGAAATAAAGCAAATGGGAAATTTAAAACTTTCCATGTCTAAAATGACTTTTCCGCATCAGCTTGCAAGGGTTATGCTTTTGGAACAGATTTATCGCAGTTTTCAGATTATTGAAGGAGGAAAATATCATAAATGAAAATAAACAAAGGTGGTTAATATGGATTTTAAAACCAGAGAGATACATCAGACAGAGTATGATGTTTTAAAAGATTTTTTATATGAAGCGATATTTGTTCCTGAAGGTGTTTCAGCACCGCCCAAGGAAATAATAAATAAGCCTGAATTGCAAGTGTACATAGCTGATTTCGGGAAGAAAAACGGTGATATGTGTATGGTTGCGGAGATTGACAATAAAATTATCGGTGCTGTATGGGGACGTATCATGAATGATTATGGTCATATAGATGATAAAACACCCTCATTGGCTGTTTCTGTTTACAGTGATTACAGAAATCATGGTATTGGTACTGCTTTGATGGAGAGTATACTGGAATACTATAAAAGTAATGGATATAATCAGGTTTCGTTATCTGTTCAGAAAGCCAATTATGCAGTAAAGATGTATAAAAATGTTGGTTTTGAAATAGCTGATGAAAATGAAGAAGAATATAGTATGATATGTAAGCTTTTTTGATTAAAAAGCCGTATGGATTTAAGTTTTCCATACGGCTTTTGATTTTTATTTATCTGATTTTTTAAATCTTGATTTTTGTCCTAGATTAAGAGATGCAGTCAGAATTTTATCTGATTTGAACAATTTCAGAGCAAAGAACATACATACAATAAATGCGATTGCCTGATAGACAAGCCCGCTGAAGAATATGCCCATATGACCGAACATCAGGTTGGACATTGCTGAAAATGTATGAGTAAACGGAATGGCATAAACCAGTATCCTTATAACTACAGGAAGAGTATTTATATCAGAAAACATTGATATTATATATGGAATCATTGCCATAAACATCAGGGGCATGACCATTGTCTGAGCCTGTTTTGTATCGTTTACCAATGCACCGAGCATGAGAGATATGGATAAGCATATCATTATTGTAAGGAAAAGCTGTAAACCAACCAGAATATAATCTCCTGCACCAAGAGAAAGTCCAAGCTGATTCAATGCTTCATCAACTGATATATATTGTCCTGAAATGCTGCCTGTAAGTTCTTCAGTAACCGTGCCAGCAGTACCTGACATGAACGATGAAAAACCTATTGTATAAAATGCAGCATTTAACAGGGCAACTATAGCGGCAGCAAGCATTTTTGCTCCGAGAATGGAAGTTCTTGAAACCGGTGCAGAAAGAAGCGTTTCAAGGGTTTTGTCTATTTTTTCATTTGATATTGCACTCATAAGCATCTGTGAAGTCATCATTATTAAAACGAATACTATAATGGGAAGTATCATATTCTGACTCATAAGACTGTTCATTATGCTGTCAGCACTTGCATTTGCCGATTTGTCACTTACCACGGTATGTTCTGAAACGTTCAGCGGAGAGTTGATAAGTTCTATATCTTCAGCATCAAGTCCTGCTTTGTCTGCAAGCATCATGGAAAGACAGTTTTTTATCAAACTGACTGCACCGCTGTTGTTGTTTGTCAGATTGGACATCATAGCTGCTGAATCCATACCTGCAATACTTATGATTTCAGGTGCTTCACCGTTTTCAATTTTCTCGGTAAATCCTTCCGGAATTATAATAACAGCTTCTTTTTCTGTTGTTTTGAGAATTTCTGAATAGTTGTCTCCGTCTATATCATATTCTGCAATTTCTGCATTAGCTGATTTAAGTGAGTCAATAAGATTTTTTGTCAGTTCTGTGTTGTCCCTGTCTATAAGACTTATGCTGTATTCTTTTTTTACTGCTTCTTCCATTGTTTTATTCATGACATTTCCGAGGAACATGAAAAGTGTCATTGTTACAATAAGACCAATAATTGTCTGTGCAGTTATAAGTTCAGCAAGTTCTTTTTTAAGAAGATTAAAGAATTTCATTGTTATTCACCACCCTTTCAAAAACTTCCTCAAGATTTGAGGAATTATACCGCTGTTTAAGTTCATTGGTACTTCCTGTTACAAGAAGATGCCCTTTTGATATGATTCCGACACGGTCGGAGACAAATTCGATTTCAAGCATATTATGTGATGAGAGCAGAAAAGACATATTTTCTTCTTTGGCAAGCTGTTTAATCATTTTTCGGATTTCTATAGCATTAAGAACATCAAGACCGCTTGTTGGTTCATCAAGTATAGCAAGTGCAGGTTTGGTCATAACTGCACGTGAAAGAAGCAGTTTTCTTATCATTCCTCTGCTATAGCTTCCTATTTTGTCATTCAGACGTTCGCCGAGACCGCATATTTTTTCAGCTCTTTCGGCATATCCGTTGACAGTATCAATATCTGTTGAAAAAAGTCCTGCCATAAACCTCAGATATTTTTTACCCGTCATATTTTTATAAGCACCTGCTTCATCAGGAAGATAAGTAATACACTGACGTACTTTTTCAGGTTCTTTTATAACGCTGAATCCGTTGACAACTGCATCTCCCGATGTCGGAGTAAGAAGAGTGGAAATCATGCGTATGGTAGTAGTTTTTCCTGCTCCGTTTGTTCCAATAAGTGCAAAAATTTCACCTTTTCCGATTTCAAACGATACCTTGTCAGCGGCAAGCACCTTGGTATACTGTTTTGACAGTTCTTTTACTTCAAGAACATTTTCCATAAAAAATCCCCTTTTTTAAATATTTGTAAAATTATCTTTTACTTTAAGTATTATAACATAGCTTTATGAAAAAGTAAATATATTTTTAAGACAAAACCGCACAAGGTTTCAGAAATCCTTGTGCGGTTTTTAATTGGAAATCAGCAAAACCAGATTATAGGCTGCGGAAAAAATATTTTGAACCACCACATAATATTATTCTCTTTTCCTTAAAGAGCAATACCGCACAAAGCCCGATGACTCAGTGCGGTATTCCATTAAATGAATTTGAAGAGACAGTTGAAAACGATAATAACAAGCGTAAGAAAAACCGGATTTAAGTATAAAATTGTCATTATGAAATTCCTTGTCATTTTTAAGATAATAATCTTTAGCAGCCGAGAAAAGCACGTCCGACACTTGAAACTACTGCCATCCAGACTCCACACCAGAATACAGTTGCCATAAAAACATCTCCTTTCTGAAATAATTAACGGTTTACCGTTAATCATATTATAGCACAGATAAAATAAAAAGTCAACGGTTTACCGACAAAAAATTTCTACAAAAAATGATATTATTATTTATAAGATTTAAACAAATTCTGTTTGAATCCTTATTTTAAATAAAGAAAGAGGTCATT
>CAJTOG010000005.1 GCA_910577575.1 uncultured Ruminococcus sp.
TGACACAAAGTGCATAAGAACCCCTGATACGAATCATTGCACGTGAAATGGCATCAACAGGATTCTGACTGTACTTTTTATAATAATAATCAATCAGCTTAACGGCAACTTCTGTATCAGTCTGAGATTTGAAACTGTATCCCCTCTGTATAAGCTTTTCACGAAGCTCCTGATAATTTTCAATAATTCCGTTATGAACAGCAACAACATTTTCATCATCGCTTTCATGAGGATGAGCGTTGAGAGTTGAAGGCTCGCCGTGAGTTGCCCATCGCGTATGACCAATACCACAGCTTCCCTGTACAGCGTCGCCGTCATTTGTCATTTTCTTAAGCACTTCAAGCTTACCCTTTGCTTTGATAACAACAGTTTCGCCGTTTTCATTATGAACCGCAATTCCTGCGGAATCATATCCTCTGTATTCAAGTTTTGAAAGACCGTCCAGAAGAATGGGAGCGGCCTGAGAATTACCTGTAAATCCAACAATTCCACACATAGTAATAATATCCTCCATATAAATACTGTACAAAAAATAGTATACAATTATATTATACACTATTTTAAATCAACTTGTCAACCTAAAAAATAAACAAGTATTAATAAAAATATTCTTTTTTTATATTAATAATCCCACGCATGAAACGCATGATTATATTCAGATTATCTTACAATATCATCATCGTTGAAAGGGTCACCGCAGTTTGCACAGAATCTCGGCGGATTATGCGGGTCGGCAGGCTGCCAGCCGCATTTGCTGCATTTATATGACGGATTGCTTACAGGTCTTTGTTTTCCGCAGTTTGCACAGAACTTTCCTGTATTTGAAGCTCCACACGAACAGGTCCAGTTATTATTTTCCGGTTTCTGTTTTCCGCAGTTCGCACAGAATTTTCCCGTATTTGAAGCTCCGCACGAACAGGTCCAGCCATTATTTTCCGGTTTCTGTTTTCCACAATTTGCACAGAATTTTCCCATATTTGAAGTTCCGCACGAACAGGTCCATGAATTTGCATTCGCTGCTGTATTATTTGCCTGCTGTGTACCCATAGCAAAAAGACTCTGTGCATTCATTCCGCCCATTTGCTGAGCCATATTCATTCCATAAAATCCCATGGCTGAACCGCCGTGATTGCCTGATGCAGAACCCATAGCCCTGCCTTGTGCCTCAACTATATTTGCTGCCGCATTTATAGGATTTCTGTTCCATGCCATATCCTCGTACTTCTTGATTCTGTCCTCATCTTCTTTGGAAATGGAAACCGATTTGACAGCTACCCTGCCTATTTCTATTCCATGCTCATCTTTCCACTGTGATTTAAGTGCTGTCTGCATAGCATCTGTTATTTCAGTAGTATGAAGCGGAAGCTGGTCATAAGTTATAGATGATGAAAGGCTTGCAAGGGCAGGCTGTAAACGGCTCATAAACTCACTGTAAAGTGTATTATCAAGCTGTGAACGGTTATAACTTGATGAAATATTTCCACATACGTTAGTAAAGAAAAGCAGAGGGTCACTTATTTTATATGAATAAATACCGTTGCATCTAAGACCTACAGTAAAGCTTCTGCCTATATCCTGATAAACAACCCTGAACGGTATAGGTGTAGGAGTGCCGAACTTGTTATCTGTTATTTCTTTGACGTTAAAATAGTAGATTCTCTGGTCGTGTGCTGTATCTCCGCCAAATGAAATACGCTTGCCGATTGTTTTGAAAGTTTCCTTAATGCTGTTTCCGAGACTTCCGGAAAAAAGACTCGGTTCTGTTGACATATCGTAGGTATATTCTCCGGGAACTGCACAGACTTCAACAATCTGACCCTGGTCGACAATAATCATGCACTGACCCTCATTGACAACAATAACGCTTCCGTCAGTGATAATATTATCGCTTCCTCTCGTGTTTGATGAGTGTCTGCTGTTTTTTTTCTGTCCCTTTACAACAAGAACATCAGGTGAAAGAGAATCACAGCAGAAATAGTCCTTCCATGTATCCGCAAGTGTTGAACCCACACTTGAAACAACCGCTTTAATAAGACCCATAGTTAAAAGCTCCTTTTTAATTAATTTATATTATTATAGCATATCTGTCAGGAAATTACAACATCTGATTTATTCCCATTCTTTCCAGATTTCAGGACAATATCCGATTACTGCCTTTTTACCGTTTCTTACAACAGGAGTTTTTATAAGCTGCTGATTCTCAAACAGTTTTTCCTCTTTGTCACTGTCAGACAGATATTTCATAAGCACAAGAGTATTCTTGTCCTTTGCTTTTTCATTAATCATTTTATCAACACCGCCTACAGCTTGTATAACAGAAGTAAATTCTCCTCTGCTCATACCCTTTTCATTCATATCAATGAACTGATACTTTATACCACGCTCTTTAAAATAACGCTCGGCTTTTTTTGTATCAAAACATTTTTTAACACCAAAAATTTGTATATTCATTTAACACCTCTTGTCTTTAGAAATCATGGTAAATACAAAAGCCGGCGGAAAATTTCGTAATGCAACAGAAATATCTTCAATATCAAAGAATCTTTCAAAAAGCTTCTTTTTTAAAAGCGTATACTGAAAAGTTATAAATTTTCCGCCGTTTTTTGCAAGTATTCTTTTTGTTGAAGCAAGTATCCTGTCTGATATATCCGATGGCAGGGAAGCAAAGGGAAGTCCGGAGATAATATAGTCAATCTTATAAATATTATACTTACTCATATATTTTGCAAGATTTCGGACATCGCCGTGAATAATAAATACATCACGGCATTTTCCGAATTTTTTACAGAGAATATTATAAAAATTCTTGTTCTGTTCTATAACAAGAAATTTTGTACCCTTTTTTCTGTGCCTGATAACTTCAGCAGTAAATACTCCAGTACCTGCTCCGTATTCAGCAATGACAGAACATCTTGAAAAATCAATATTTTTAATCATATTTTCTGAAAGATATTTACTGCTCGGAGCAACCGCCCCGATGGTCTGAGGATGTTTTATGTATTCAATAATAAAATTGGATTTCATAAAAATATCTCCTTAAAATTTACGTTCCGTCCTATCGGTAATTTCAAAGCTTATACTTATCAAATCAAGACCATTCTGGGCAAAATAAAGTCTTATAGTAGTAAAATGAGAGAACATCGGTATTTCCTTTGAATAAGAAACAGGCTTGCCGTCTGTACCGTTCCATGTAAATGTACCGTCCGCTGTACCCATTGCAAATACAGTAAGCGGAATCTGTGCAAGTTCACTCTGAGTTGATGAAGCAGTAACGGTCATCTTATAGTAAGCAGGATTGTTGACTATAAGTGCAAAGCTATAATCTTTTCCTTTTACTGCCTTGACTTCACGCAAGTCAAGAATAAAGTTATCATTAATTTCATAGAAATTTACAGGTTCATTAGAGGAAATATCCTCTTCAGCTTTGTTTATAACTTCAATTTCATCAGCTTTACCAATTAAACGTCTGAAAGCATTTGTATGAAGCAGGAAGTTACATATATTTTTTGCATTTCTCTGAAGTTCACTTCTCTTTAAATCTCCTGAAGAAAGACTTTCAAGTGTATTGTCATCATTTTTAGAACCGTCAGCACATACCATATACAAATCATTCTGAGCAACTGTCATTTTTGCAAAATCGGATTTATCAGGCTTTCCGTTCTTTTCACTTATATCTGCCCACCAGTCAGTCATTACAATCCCTGTATATTCCCACTCGTTACGGAGAACAATTGTATTCAAATCATAACTTCCGGCAGTCCATACACCATTTACCTTTCCGTATGTAGTCATGATGCTGTCAGCATTTCCCTGTCTAACAGCAATTTCAAATCCTTTGAGATAAATCTCACGCAAAGCCCTTTCAGATACAACAGAATCAAGAAAATGCCTGTTTGTTTCCTGATTATTTGCACAGAAATGCTTTATAGTGCCAGTCACTCCGGATTTATGAAGTCCACGCAGTTCAGCTGTTGTCATAGTGCCTGTTAAATAGGGGTCTTCTGAAAAATATTCAAAATTGCGTCCGTTCAGCGGATGACGGTGAATATTCATACCCGGACCAAGCAGATTGTCTACTTTATTTTCAGACATTTCAAGCCCCAAAAATTCAAACAGATTTTCAATAAGCTTTTTATTGAATGTTGATGCAATCATAGTGCCATTCGGAAGACTGAATGCCTTTGTACCGCAGTCAAGACGCATTCCCGACGGTCCGTCGTCACAACAGGCCGCAGGTATTCCATATCTTGTAAGACTATCAGAAACTCCGCCGAAAGCTGATGCTGTACCTGCCGTAACCAGTGGACTTCCCATGCCCTCGCCTCGTATAATGCATGAAAGTTCTTCATCATCAAGCTGAGCTATAAATTCGTCCATATTATTCTTACTTGAATAAACATCAGCAAGCTTTATTCCTCTGTTGCCTGTATATTCAAGTTCTTCAGGCATATTTTCAAATCTTCTTACTGATTCATCAGCTTCATTCAGCGGTACGGGTTCAAATTCAAGTCCTCCGTGATTTACCATACGTTCAAATGGTTCAACAGGAGCAAGCACTTGAGTACATTCCTTTACAATTTTATTCTCCGTTATGCCTATGCTTAAACATCTTTCAGAATAATTTGAAATATAGAAATTATACTCACCTTTTTCAAGTATCCAGCAATGCTTATGACCTGTAACACCTGAATCATCGTAAGATGCCAAATCATTTAAATCAATTTCAAGGCATAAGTCCTGCGATTCATTCGGTGCGAGAGTTTTGGTTTTCTCATATCCACATAAAATCTTTTTCGGCTGTCCAAGTTTGCCTTGCGGTTTCCCAACATACAGCATGACAACTTCTTTTCCGCTGTATTTTCCTGTATTAGTTACACGCATATATATATTGATTTTCATATCTGCATCATCGGAAGCAAGATATTCTGTTTTAAAATCAGTATATGAAAGCCCATAACCAAAAGGATAACGGATTTTTTCAGGTGCAAAAGTATCAAAATACCTGTAACCGACATAGATATCCTCTGCATATATATTCTTATCCTTACCGCCAAAATACTGACTTGACGGATAATCTTCAATATTATATGCAATAGTATCAGTCAATTTTCCCGATGGTGAAACTTCACCGGCAAGCACTTTAGCAGTACCTGTTCCGCCTGTCATACCGCCCTGCCATATATAAAGAAGTGCATCAGGTTTGCATTCCTCAATAAAGTTTATATCAATCAGTCCGCCGACATTAAGCAAAACAACTACCTTTTTAAATTCCCTGCGTACTTTCACAAGCATCGATTTTTCCAAATCTGTAAGCAAAAAAGAACCTTCTGCATATCTGACATCCTGCTCTTCGCCAGCCGTTCTGCCAATTATTATTACAGCTGTATCTCCTTTTTCAGCAGATTTTTTAACTAAATCATCATCAAGAGGCATTTCAACCTGTGCCCATGGTTCTTCTCCCCAGCCTGTGCCAACATCATAAGGATTTTTTTCATCCCATTTTTTATAAATATCAAGAAGCTCTTCATTGAGCTCAATACCTGATTCAATAAGCCCGTCCACAATATTGGTAACTTTTGAAACGTTTACCATACCTCCCGAACCTGTACCGCTTTTATAGTAATGAAGCTGAATGCGTCCGAAAACTGAAATTATTTCATTCTTTTTTAACGGCAATGCAGAATTGTCATTTTTAAGCATTACAATTCCCTCAGAAACTGTATCAGCAGCAATTTTTAAATATTTTTCCCAGTCAAGAACTTTTTTCATAAAATAGTACCTCACTTCATAATATAATAAGATACTACAATTATAACAAATGCCTCATAAATTTGCAATAGTTTTTTATAAAAAAAGCAGACTTTTTTAAGTCTGCTTGAATATTCAAATAAATGATGTAATGCCAAAGTAGGTAATGACCAATATTCCCAACACTATTCTGTACCAGCCAAACACCTTGAAATCGTGCTTTTTGATATAGTCCATAAGAAAATTGATTACAAAAATTGATACGATAAATGCCGTAATCATGCCAACTGCCAAAATACCGATTTGTGTTCCGTCAAATCCACCATCATATTTTACAAGCTTCAAAAGACTTGCTCCGAACATTACGGGTACGGCAAGATAGAAAGTAAATTCAGCTGCAACTGTTCTTGAAATACCGATGAGTAATGCTCCGACAATTGTTGCACCTGAACGTGATGTACCGGGGAAAAGTGCGGCGATAAGCTGAAATGCACCGATAATCAACGCAGATTTGTATGTAAGTTCATTAATTGTATTAACTTTTGGTTTTTTGTTTTTATTCCAGTTTTCTACTACAATAAATGCGATACCAAATACTATAAGTGCAACTGCAACTACCCACGGATTATAAAAATGTTCATCAACCCAATCATCAAGCAAAACTCCGATTACAGCAGCAGGCAGACAAGCCACTACCACCTTAAACCACATCTGCATAATATCCATTTTGATATATGACCCGAATCCCTTGTTGTTAAGCGGATGAGCATTATTTTCTCTGCCGAACGGAAACAGTTTTTTCCAGAAAATTATTACTACTGCAATAATTGCTCCAAGTTGAATCACAACATTGAACATACTTATAAATGAATCATTTACTTCTGCATTATCACTGACTTTCAATTGTAAAAATTCATCAACAAGTATAAGATGACCGGTACTGCTTACGGGCAGCCATTCCGTTATGCCCTCAACAATTCCGAGAATAAAAGATTTAATAAATTCCCAAATCATATTATTTTCCTTTCTTTGTAAAAAAATTCATATATTATTATATCATATTATTATGTCCATGTCAAATTAAAATATTCAAAAAGTTTTATAATACAAACATTTTTTGTCTTGACAAATTAAAAAATAGATGATATAATATAATCACCAACAAAATCAGTTTCCGGAATCTGAAAAATATGCAAATTAGTCAAAAAATTTATTCAGAGGTATATAAAATGAAAGTTAATGTTATCGGAGAAAAGATTTCCCAGGAAGAAATAAATGCTTACATAAAATATGGTGAAGAGAAATACAGCGACAAAATTATAAAAGAAATGACTGTTAAAACTGACGGAGATTTTGTTGACCTGAAATTTGATTTTGCTAATGTTCCATTTGACCGCATCAGACGTATAACAGGTTATCTTGTTGGTACTCTCGACCGTTTCAATGACGGAAAACGTTCTGAAGAACATGACAGAATAAAACATACTGTTTAAAATGCTGAAAAGCTTTTAATTAAATTAAATATATAATATGGAGGTTATTTATAATGGCTAAATATGTTTGTCCGGTCTGCGGATATGTTCATGAAGGAGATTCTGCTCCTGAAAAATGCCCTCAGTGCGGAGTTCCGGGTTCTAAATTTATCAAAAAAGAAGAGGAAAACAGTCTTGTTTTTGCCTGCGAACATGAAGTAGGTATTGCCAAAGCTGTTGATGACACTGAAATTATTGAAGGTCTCAAGGCTAATTTCTCAGGCGAATGTACTGAAGTTGGTATGTACCTTGCTATGGCAAGAGTCGCTTTTAGAGAAGGTTATCCCGAAATCGGTCTTTATTGGGAAAAGGCTGCTTATGAAGAAGCTGAACATGCTGCTAAGTTTGCTGAACTTCTCGGAGATGTTGTTTCATCTTCAACCAAGGAAAATCTTGAAAAGAGAGTAGCTGCTGAACACGGTGCAACTCAGGGTAAACTCGACCTTGCTAAGAGAGCAAAGGAACTTAACCTTGATGCTATTCATGATACAGTGCACGAAATGGCTAAGGACGAAGCCCGTCATGGCAAAGCTTTTGAAGGACTTCTCAAGAGATATTTCGGTTAATCAAATATATAAAATCCATAAAAAAGAGTGCATATAAAATGCACTCTTTTTTATGTTTAATTTTCTGCCGAATAATTAGGCATAACAAAACTGGAGCTGTCATAAACAATTACTCCATCTTTACCGTCCCCGACAGAAAACTTCGATTCCTGATTAATCACAGTATTTCCATTATTTTCGATTAAATGCTCTGATATTTCTGCATCAGTAATATTTCCTATACTGTCAAGATTTACAGAAACACTTTTTATTTCTGATGTATTGATTGCCTGCAAATGTGATAAAATTACATCTTTAAGCCATATATATTCTATTAATGGAGTATCATAAAAGTGGAAACCGTTTTTACTGAAATCAATATTATTCTGATTTTTTTCACTGACCTATTCTCCCTGATTCATAACATATGAAGCAAAAGAAAAACATCCTGAATTATATCCTCTGCTTCTGCATAGTTTCCACAGCAGTCATAAACTATTCTTAAAATTTAATCTCCGTACTTTCTGAAGCAATACGAAGATATATTGTTTTCATTCTCCATACTGTCCTGCCTCCCTTCTCATAAAATAAAACAATTCAGCAAGTCATTTTCGTGCATGAAACTGAATATTTTTTTATTTTAACAAATAAAAAACAGGTTCTCAAAGTACGAGAACCTGTTTTTATTATATAATGCCGGTGGCGGGGGTCGAACCCGCACGGTGTTGCCACCACGGGATTTTGAGTCCCGCACGTCTGCCAATTCCATCACACCGGCAAATAACTTATGTATATTATTATAACATATATACGTAAGTTTGTCAAGCGTTTTTTTATATTTTATAAAAGTTTTTGAAATTTTCAGAAAGTATAATTCTGTTTTCTTCCTCTGAAAATCCAAGAGAAATAAAACGTTCAAATTCTTCTTTATGACTCCACATGGGAAAATCACAACCGAAAAAGCTTTTTTCAATGCCAAATTTTTTTATTCTCTCAACAGCTTTTTCTGTACTCATAAAGGCAAGCGAACTGCTTATATCTACACTGAGGTTTTCAAATCCTGTCAGCATTTCCTCTGCCTCTTCCCATCGCTGATAACCGCCAAGATGAGCAGCCTGTATTTTAAGTTTCGGGAAATTTTCACATATACGGCGAATTTTTGCAGGAGCAGACCAGTCATAGCGGGAATCTCCGCAATGAATGAGTAAAGGCAGACTTCCTTCAATTACTTCATAAATTCTGAAAGCTTCCGGAGAATCAGCGTCAAATTCCTGAAAATCAGGATGCAGTTTTATACCATGAAGTCCGAGAGATTTAATCTGTTCAACATCTTCCTCAATATCCGAATCGGGATGAGCAGTACCGAAACCGAAAAAACTTGGATTTTTTTCACATTCTCCTGCAATGAACTTATTAATAGACTTTACCTGGTGCGGAACTGTAGCTGTTGAGCATACAAGATATTTTGAAACTCCGATATTGTTTCCGCCCTCAATAAGCTTCTGGGATACTCCTATACTGTCCATATGCAAATCATAGAATCTTCCTGTATTTGCAGTGGCGTTTTCTGCTATTTTCTCAGGGAAAATATGAGCATGAGCGTCAATGATTTCATATTTGCCGTAAATTTCCGAATCCATTCAAAAAACCTCTCTTTTAGTAAATGCTGTATTTATTATATCACTTTCCCTGACAATTGTCAATTGTTTCACAAAATTTTCATAACCTGGATTTAAAGTCATCATAGCAGAATGTTTTTAAAGTTACAAGATTTCCATCCGGTTTATTTAATATAATTGACGGCAAGGGCATACCATTAAAAGTATTGTTTTTAACCATCGAGTATATTGCCATATCACCAAACACAAGCTTATCTCCTATATTTAACGGATTATCAAATGAATACTCACCAATAGAATCTCCCGCAAGGCAGGTCTGTGAACCAAGACGATAAGTATATTGCTTTTCTCCTGATTTACCTGAATCCTGAAGCGGAGGGCGATACGGCATTTCCAGCACATCAGGCATATGACAGGCTGCCGATGTGTCAAGAATAGCTATAGGCATATCGTTTTCAATAATGTCAAGAACTTCGGTCACAAGATATCCTGCATTCAGTGCGACAGCTTCACCTGGTTCAAGAAATACTTCAAGTCCGTATTTTTCCTGTATATGTTTAATACAGCCTTCAAGCAACGGAATATCATAGTCACTTCTTGTTATATGATGTCCGCCACCGAAATTAATCCACTCCATTTTTTCAAGTACATCGCCGAACTTTTCTTCAACAGCATCAAGTGTCTTTTTGAGGTCATCTGAATTCTGTTCGCATAAAGTATGAAAATGCAGACCTGTTATACCATATAAATTACTTCTGTCAAAGTTTTTATCAATAATTCCGAGACGTGACTTTGGCGAACAAGGGTCATATATTTCATGCCCCTCCTGTGTTGAACATTCCGGATTTATTCTTAATCCGATTTTTTTGCCTGCCCCCAGCACTTTATCCCGATATTTATCAAGCTGACCAAAAGAATTAAAAATTATATGGTCACAGTAAGAAATAATTTCATCAATTTCACTTTCACGGTAAGCAGCAGAAAAAACATGATTTTCCTTACCCATTTTCTCATAACCGAGTCTCGCCTCATAAAGCCCGCTACAAGCTGTTCCTGAAATATAATTCCCTATCAGATTATAAACATGATAACATGAAAAAGCTTTCTGTGCAAGCAGGATTTTACAGCCTGTGCGTTCCTGAACACCTTTGAGAATTTCAAGATTGTGTATTAACTTCTCCTCATCAATTACATAGCAGGGAGTTTTTATTTTTTCCTTGTCAATCATTTTTACTCCTTTCGGACACAGAATATTTTTCAGCAATATCTCAGATACTTCATATCTTTGTATTCATAATCAGAAACCTTTTTAAAAAACATTTTCTCTCTGAATCATAGCATATTCATGGTATCTGACATCTTTTTTATACTTCAATTCTATTTTCTGAACAAACAGCATATCAGTTGTCATTTTCAATAGAAATATATTCTATCCGTGATATGCGGATAATATGGTCTGTACTGTAATCATCTGTAAGAAGAATCCAGCCGTTGCCGATTTCCCTTATTTTACCCTCAACTACATCATCCCGCACGCTGACAGAACATTCCTTGTTAAGATAGCGTGCTATTATGTCTTCAACTTTTACAATCATTTTTTCACCCTAACATTTATTTGCGGTCAAATTTTAATATAGGTAACATTTGCTATATTGATTATCCTTCTACAATCGTCCTCTCTGAGTACAATCCAGCCTTTGCCGACTTTTTCAAGATTACCCTTGATACTTTCCGCATAGCCATAGCCATTATCATGAACTTCCATAACATTAAAACATACAGTTATCTTTTTACCGATATATTTGGTCAACTCTACCTCAATTTCCATGTTATCACCAATATCATTGAACATAAATATTGCTCCCTTCGGTTAATCAACAAGAACAGGATTAAAATCCTCTTCCCATGGAAGTCCCCATTTATTAAGTTCTTCCATGAACGGGTCAGGGTCAAATTCTTCAATATTATAAACACCTGCTTTATTCCATTTTCCTGTCATAATCATCATTGCACCAATCATTGCAGGTACTCCAGTAGTATAAGAAATAGCCTGTGAACCCACTTCTTTATAGCATTCCTGATGGTCGCAGATATTATAAAGATAATAAGTTTTATCCTTACCATCTTTTTTGCCACGGAATATACAGCCGATATTTGTCTTGCCGATTGTTCTCGGGCCGAGTGATGCAGGGTCAGGAAGTACAGCCTTTAGAAACTGCAACGGCACTATCTCCTTTCCTTCGTACATAATAGGTTCAATTGATGTCATGCCTACATTTTCAAGGCATTTAAGATGAGTAAGATAACTCTGTCCGAAAGTCATGAAAAACCTTATACGTTTTATGCCCTTGATATTGAGTGCAAGCGATTCCAGCTCCTCATGGTGAAGCAGATACATATCCTTTTCGCCTACTCCCTTGAAATTATATACACGCTTGATTTCCATTGGTTCAGTTTCAACCCATTTGCCGTCTTCAATATAACTTCCTTTTGCCGATACCTCACGGATATTGATTTCAGGATTGAAATTAGTCGCAAACGGATAGCCATGGTCACCGCCGTTACAGTCAAGAATGTCAATATAATTAATTTCATCAAATTCATGCTTCATGGCATAAGCAGAAAATACTCCTGTTACACCGGGGTCAAAACCGCTTCCGAGAAGTGCAGTGATACCTGCCTGCTCAAATTTTTCACGGTAAGCCCACTGCCATTTATACTCAAATTTAGCTGTGTCAAGCGGTTCATAGTTTGCAGTATCAACATAATGAGTCTTGGTTGCAAGACAAGCGTCCATGATAGTCAAATCCTGATAAGGAAGTGCAAGATTCAAAACAACATCGGGTTTATAGCTGTTGATTAATTCAATCAGTTCATCAACATTGTCTGCATTTACCTGAGCTGTTTCAATAACTGTACTGGTATTCGGCTGTAGTTTATCTTTAAGGGCATCACACTTTGATTTGGTACGGCTTGCAATCATAATACCATCAAAAACTTCACTGTTCTGGCAGCACTTGTGTATTGCGACGGATGCAACTCCACCGCAGCCAATAATCATACATTTTCCCATTTTTTCAATCTCCTTTATATTTTATCAACAGCAGTCCCAATTATAGAGAACGTCACTGAAATCAAGATTTTTAAGTTTTTTTGAATTAATAAAGAAATTTCCTATTCCCGAATCGCCCCACATTACTCTGTCTTCGCCATTATAGCCATCTGTATCAAGCTGAAACAGCAGAAAGTCATATTTCTCAAGTTTTTCATCATTTCTTGGGTCTGTCTGAGTAAAGTACGGGTAACCGCCGACTTTATGTCCTGAATTTTCGTTCCATTCTTCTTCACTAAGGTCCGAACAATAATCTATATATCTGTTTTCAGATTTATCAAAATCCATGCTGTATTCTCCGAAAACAGGCATATATTCTTCTTCATCATATTCATTTTTTACGAATTTTTCAAAAATCTCCTCTTCTGTAACTGTTTTATCAATTTCCGGATAATAAATTATACGGAAAGTATTCTGATTTGTCGGATTATCAAAATCCAAGCCCGATATCTCATCATTGAGAATCCAGAATTGCAAAAGTCCAGTTTTCGGAAATTCATCAAGTTGAATTTTTCTGCAATCTATCTGTGCAAGAAGTCTGAGTTGATTTCCGTCTTCAGCAACTGGAAAATTTCCGTTATGAGGGATATATCCCAGTCCGCCAACCTTACTCTCAAAAATTTCCGGCTTTGTATTTGTGAGTTTTATTTTCATACATGGTTTAACATTATCATTTTTATACGTATTCATTTTATCTTATCTCCTTATTATTATTTCTGGAAACAGAAACATATATAATTATGAAAACAATAAAAAATACACCGCTTACAACCAAAAAAATAATTCCGATAAAATTTGTCGTTTTGTCTGAAGGTACATAAAATTTCCTTGGATTTTCCGGATTAATTTTAAGCTCCACAATATCACCGATTTCAAATTTCGGAGGATTTGAAGCAGTATTGCTAACAACATCATACTCTATACCATTATAAGTATATATGAATCTTGGTCTATAAACTATTGATATATGACGACGTTTGTTTTTCCGTTTTATTTCAGACTTTTCAGGTAAATTCTCAATTACTGTAGCCGTAACTGATTCCGTACAACTGTAAGACTTTATTTTCTGATATGAAAGTGTAATAGCTCCGGCAACCGATAATATAATAGCAACTATAAGAAAAATAATTGGTATAAATTTCGGATTAAGATTATTGCCACTTCTTAATTTAATAATATTTCTTCTATACATAGCAAATTTATTCTATTATCTTGACATTGCAAGAAGCATTTCTCTTATAATCTTGCACGCAACAGCTGTTGAAGTTCCTGACTGGTCATAATGCGGACTTAATTCATTCACATCACAGCCCACTATATCAAGTTCACTGCATACAAGAGTTACAGCCTTCCTAAGCTCATCAAAAGTAACTCCGCCGGCTTCCGGAGTACCCGTTCCGCAGAATATCGACGGGTCAAGCACATCCAAATCAAGAGTAAAATACACGTTCTTTCCCTTGAGTTTTTCAACTGTTTCAGCAAGTCCGTCAAAATTGAACTTATGCATTTCAGTATGCTTTTTGGCAAATATAAATTCTTCTTTGTCTCCGCTTCTGATGCCAAACTGGAATATATGGCCGTCTCCGACAAGCTCATGACATCTTCTCAGTACACACGCATGAGACAGCTGCTGACCTAAATAATCTTCACGCAAATCAGCATGGGCATCAAAATGAATTATATACAAATCCTCATATTTTTCTTTTACAGCCATGACAGAACCAAGAGTTACGAGATGCTCTCCGCCAATCATGAACGGCAGTTTTTTATCACTGAGAATTATATCAGAACGCATTGCTATATCGGCTACTGCACGGCGTACACTGCCGAAAGGAAGTTCTAAATCCCCACTGTCAAAATAGCTGTAATCTGTCATATCCTTGTCCTGATACGGACTGTATGTTTCAATACCAAAGCTTTCTGAACGTATTGCAGAAGGTGCAAATCGTGTGCCGGGACGAAAACTTGTTGTACTGTCATAACCTGCTCCGAAAATAACTATTCCGGACTCCTCATATTCTGCATCGCAGGCAATAAAAGTCTGTATATTTTTATTCAACATCTCTCAGCATCTCCTCAACATAATTAGGCAGTGCAAATGCTCCTGCATGAAGTTTGGTATTATAATACTTTGTTTTCATTGCAAGCATATTCCATTTTGTCGCATTCAAATCATGGACAGGATGATATTTTTTGGACGCAAAACCAAAAAGCCAGTGACCTGACGGATAAGTCGGTATATGTGCCTGATACACTCTGCTTATCGGAAAACTTTCAACTATCCGCTTATGTGAACGCTGCATAGCCGCCGCATCTTCATCATAAAACGGACTTTCATGCTGATTCACCATAATTCCGTCTTCACGGAGAGCTTTGTTACAGCTTCCATAAAATTCCTTGGTAAACAAACCCTCTCCCGGTCCGAACGGGTCAGTTGAATCGACTATAATAACATCATACTTATTTTCACACCGACGGATAAATTTAACACCGTCCTCATAATAGATATGAACTCTTTCATCACCTAAACGACAGGCAGTAGTCGGCAGAAATTTCCTGCTTACTTCAATAACAAGCTCGTCAATCTCTACTAAATCAATGCTTTCAACAGTCGGATAACGTGTTAACTCACGGATTACCCCACCGTCTCCTGCACCGATAACAAGTATGTTTTTCGGATTCGGATGAACAGCCATAGGAATATGAGTTATCATTTCATGATAAATAAATTCATCTTTTTCAGTAAGCATCATATAGCCATCAAGCGTAAGGAATCTGCCGAATTCCTTTGAATCAAAAACATCAATACGTTGAAATTCACTTTTGCCCGTATAAAGCTGTCTGTCTACTTTAATAGAAAATTTGACATTCGGAGTATGTCTCTCCGTAAACCATAATTCCATAAAAATTCTCCTTAAAATTATTCTTTCAGAAATTTTTATTTTCATAAATCAGAATTTATTATCTGAATCAAGCACAATCTTCATATTATGATACTTTGAAATCACATCTTTAAATCCAATTGACTTGTACAGGTTATATCCTGCATCAGTTGCTTTCAGTTCAACAAAGTCAAGACCCATTTTTGCCGAATCAGAAAGCAATAACTTAATCAGTTTGCCGGCAATACCTTTTTTTCTGTATTCAGGTCTTGTATAAACATTCAATACTGTACCGGTTATACCATTAACAAATGTAGGGTTCGGGGTCTTTTCCATAATGTATAAAAAACAACACCCTATAATTTTTTCTTTTTCTCTGCAAACATAAACAAATAAATCCTTGTTAAGATGGTTATGATAATAACTTGGCAATCTTTCAGAAATCTGAATTATTTGCGACTCTGAAATATCTTGATAATCTTCAGTCAAATACTCTATTCTTAATTCAACCAGCGAATTTAAATCATTAATACCTGCCTTTTCAAAAATTATAATCAATCACCTCTTTTATTTTTATTTATTTCAATACATTTAGTCTTTCAATATTTATATCTTCCGTCCCTGTCATCTGACAACCCTTTTCTTTGGCATACCTGATATAGTCTATTATATCCTGAGTGATAAGTTCGCCAGGGGCAAGAATCGGGATTCCGGGCGGATAACACATAACAAACTCCGTGCATACCCTGCCGACTGCTTCGTCAAGAGAAAGTGAAATTTTATCTGCATAAAATGCACGTCTAGGAGTTTCTGCAACTATCGGAGAAATATATTCCTGTGTAAGCATATCGGCACCGGATTTTCCGAAACGTCTTTTAATTTCTGACATCGCACTTATAAGCCTTTCAATATCACGCTTTCTGTCGCCTACCGAAAGATATGCAAGGATATTGCCTATATCACCAAATTCAATCTGTATGTCATATTCATCACGGAGCAAATCATATACTTCAATTCCGGCAAGACCTATCGGAAGAGTATATATACTAAGTTTTGAAACATCAAAGTCATAAATGCTGTCACCGTTGATTAATTCTTTTGAATATGCATAATATCCACCTATTGAATTTATTTCAGAGCGTGCATATTCAGCCATTTCAACAGTCTGTGCAAATATTTCACGTCCGCTCAGTGCAAGTCTTTTACGTGAAATATCAAGGCTTGACAAAAGAAGATAAGATGCACTTGTTGTTTGCGTCAGATTCACCACCTGACGCATATAGTCTGAATTTATATTCTTTCCCATAAGCAGAAACGAACTCTGTGTAAGGCTTCCGCCGGATTTGTGCATACTTACCGAAGCTATATCTGCCCCTGCGTCCATAGCTGTTATCGGGAATTTTTCACCAAAATAAAAATGTGTTCCGTGTGCCTCATCAACAAGAACAAGCATATCATGTTCATGTGCAAGCTCCGTAATTTTTTTCAGGTCTGAACATATACCATAATAAGTCGGATTATTTACCATAATCGCTTTAGCCTGCGGATTTTCCTTTATAGCCTGTTCAACCTGCTCAACCGACATTCCGAGGGCTATGCCAAGCTGTTTATTAACGTCAGGATTAACATATACGGGTATAGCTCCGGTAAGAATAAGGGCATTTATTGCACTTCTGTGGACATTTCTCGGCATTATTATTTTATCTCCGCTTTTACAGGCATACATAATCATGCTCTGCACTGCCGATGTAGTGCCGCCAACCATAAAAAAAGCATTTGCAGCTCTGAATGCTTCCGCCGCAAGATATTCCGCATCTCTGATTACTGATACAGGATGGCAGAGATTATCCAGAGGCTTCATAGAGTTTACATCAACATTCATGCAGTCCTCGCCTAAGAACTCTGTAAGTTCCATATTGCCGCGTCCACGCTTGTGTCCAGGTACATCGAACGGAACTACTCTCATGCGTCTGAAACGACGCAGAGCTTCATAAATCGGGGCATCAATCTGAGAAAGAGACATTTCCAAACACATTCCTTCCACTGAATATTTCAATCATTTCCCTTCTTAAAGCATTTGATATATCAAGTCTGCTTCTTGGAGAAAGTTCACGGACATCTGTATTAAAAAGATAATTCTGCAATTCAATTTCCTTTATTAACATTTTTGTATGAAACATATTTGCCTGATATACATTTACATCAATAACATCATATTTATCAAGGGTTGCTTCATCTATATAATTCTGAATCGACGTAATATCATGGTCTATGAAAATTTTTTCTCCGTCCAGATTTCTTGTAAAGCCACGCACCCTGTAATCCATAGTGATAATATCCGAGTCGAAACTTCCAATCAGATAATCAAGAGCAGTAAGCGGAGTTATCTTGCCACAGGTAGCAACATCTATATCAACACGGAAAGTTGCTATATTTGTATCCGGATGATATTCAGGATAGGTATGAACAGTTACATGACTTTTATCAAGATGGGCAACAGTTTCACTTCCGCCTGCCGGAATCATAGTATCATCAGCAATTAGAAAAGTTGCAGAAGCACCTTGTGGGTCGTAATCCTGTCGGGAAATACTCAGCACCTGTGCCCCAATCATATTTGTAAGATGAGTCATGATATCAGTGATACGCTCAGAATTGTAAACCTCATCAACATAGGCGATATAATCCAATTGAGCTTTAGGGGTTCTTGCATAGCAGACATCGTAAATATTAAAGCTCAGGGATTTTGTCAGGTTATTAAATCCATAAAGCTTAAGCTTATTTTCCATAATATACACCTCATGTTTAAAATCAAAAAAACACGCACAGACTTAATCAGCCCATACGTGCGGTGAATGCATAGCAACAGTGCTGAAACCGAAGCTTCTTTTGCAATTTAATTTATTTTATCATAAATTTACTGATTTGTCAATAGTTAAACACAAAATTTTATTTATTTTCATGCAAAAAACCCTGCATTCACATAATACTGAATGCAGGGACTTCATGGCGTGCCTGGAGGGATTCGAACCCCCGACCTACTGGTTCGTAGCCAGTCACTCTATCCAGCTGAGCTACAAGCACATCGTTTCAACAATATATATTATATATCATTTTTTGTAAAAAGTCAAGCTTTTTTTTGTATTTTGTATGATTTTCCAATTTTGTCAAAAATAAATGAATATTTTTGTAAATTACAACAATTTCATAAAATTCTATTGACAAATCTGGATTTATATGATATAATAATTAACGTTGTGAGACATTAGCTCAGCCGGTAGAGCATACGCCTTTTAAGCGTAGGGTCGAGGGTTCAAATCCCTCATGTCTCACCATTTTTTATTTTTTCAAAAAATCAAAAACAAAAGACTGTCTGATAAAAGGCAGTCTTTTGTTTTTTTATTCATTAATCAATTCTTTAAAAATCTTGATATAGTCATCTGCTGAATTATTCCAGCCAAAATCGCAGCTCATGGACCTGACAATAAGTTCATTCCAGCGGGGTTTATTGTAATAATCCCGTTTTGCACGATATACAGCATTAAGCATATCGTCAGCATCATATGTTTTAAAAGTAAAACCGTTGCCGTATTCTCCTCCGTTATCCCTCACCGTGTCACGCAGACCACCTGTTTCATGTACAATCGGCGGAGTACCATATCTCATGGAAATCATCTGTGCAAGTCCGCAGGGTTCTGTCTGTGAAGGCATAAGAAACATATCTGCACCGGCATAAATCTTATGAGAAAGTTCCGGGAAAAAACCAGTAGTCATAGATACTCTTTCGGGATAACGTTTAGCCATTTCAAAAAAGAAATCCTCATAAATTTTTTCACCGCTTCCAAGTATGGCAAACTTCATACCGTTTCTTATTATTTCTTCAAAAACACTTCGTATAAGTTCAATTCCCTTATGTTTTACAAGTCTTGAAACAATGCCGATAACAGGTGCATTATCAGCATCAAAGCCAAGTTCGTTCAATAACCCATTCCTGCATTTCATCTTTCCTGAAATATCATCTTTTGAATAATGCCAGTCTATAAACTCATCTTTTTCAGGATTATAAAAATCCATGTCAATTCCGTTCAGAATACCTTTCAGTTTATGCTGTTTTGTGATAAGTATCCTGTCAAGACCATATGCATACCATGGGTCAAGAATTTCATTGGCATAGCTTGGCGAAACGGTAATAATTCTGTCAGCCGTTTCTATGGCACCTTTCATAAGGTTTATATATCCGTCGTATTCAACAAGCCCGGAATGATATGAAGGAATCCCCATAAGTTCATTAAGTACTTCAATGCCATATCTTCCCTGATATTCAATATTATGAATTGTAAAAACAGTTCTGATATTACTATAACCCTGCTGATATTTATAATAAACCTGATAATAAACAGGTATTAGAGCAGTCTGCCAGTCATTGCAGCTTATAACATCAGGCTTAAAATCTATGTGCCTGAGCATTTCGAGAACTGCTCTGCTGAAAAATACAAAGCGTTCACAATCGTCATAAAATCCATAAAGACCGTCTCTGTTGAAATAGTATTCATTATCAATAAAGAAATATGTAACGCCATTTTTTTCAGCAGTATATATTCCGCAGTACTGTTTTCGCCATGAAACATCAACAGTTATATTTGTCAAAAAATTCATATATTTACGGAGTTCAGGATTAATATCTTTATAAAGTGGAATGACAACAGCACAATTATTTCCTTTTTCGCTTATTACTTTTGGCAGTGTACCGGCAACATCAGCAAGACCACCGGAGGCTGCATATGGCACAGCCTCACTGGCAGCAAAAAGTATATTCATAAAATCGCTACCTTTCGTCAAGTGGTCATATTTTGCTGTTTTTATCTACATAAAACGGACAATTTTTTGTACCTGTCAGTACTCCTTCATCACTTACTTCAACATTCTTATCCATAATCACTGAAGATATACTGCAATTGTTTCCGATTTTAGTACCCTGCATAATAATGGAATCCTTAACAACCGTATCCTTACCGATTTTAACGCCTCTGAATATAATTGAATTTTCAACAGTACCCTCAACGATACAGCCATCAGCAATAAGTGAATTCTTGATATTTGATTCAAGACCATAAAGTGCAGGGGCATTGTCGCCTACCTTCGTGAATACAGGCATATTTTTCTTAAAGAGAGAATTTCTTGTTTCAGTATCAAGAAGCATCATATTTGCATGATAATAATTATCCTTGCTGTCTATACGCACAAAGAAATCCTTATGCTCATAACCCATAATTTTATATTCACTGTTCTTATTTTGAAGAATTTCTCTTGTAAAGCTGTAAAGATTTCTGCTTGATGCATCAAAAACAATTTTCCTTAAGAAGTCCTTATTTATAATAAGCATATCAAGCCACTGATTGCATTCTCCTGAAATCTGCGGAGCAACAAGAACATCATTGATAGTATTATCGTCTCCGAATTCAAGAATTGTTGAACATTTGTCCTTTTCGCAGTCATAATGGCTTTTTTTGTAGATAAGGGTAATATCAGCTCCCGTTTCCTGATGCTGACGAAGTACAGGATTGAAGTCGATAGTAGTAACAACATCACAGTTTGAAAGAATTACATACTGAGCCTTTGAATGCTCAACAAATCCCCACATATTGCTGAGTGCGTCAAGCCTACCCTTATAAATTCCGCCTGTCTGACTGTAAGGCGGAAGAAGATGCATACCGCCTTTTTTACGTGCCAAATCCCAGTCTCTTCCTGAACCGAGATGGTCAAGAAGTGAACCATAGTTTGATTTGGTAATTACACCTACTTCAGTAATACCCGAATTAACGAAATTTGAAAGCGGAAAATCAATAAGCCTGTAACGACCGCCGAAAGGAATTGACCCCATTGTTCTCTGTTTTGTAAGCTCGCTGACATATGAGTCATGCATACTTGCAAAAATCAGACCTAATACATTATAATTAACACTGCTCATATTTGTGATACCTCCTCAGATATTTTCCCCGATAATCTGTTTAGGCTCAACAGACTTACCGCCTGATACTGTTACATTATGACCGACAACCGCAATGCCCCAGTCATCTCTGTTTTCAACCTGTTCAGGACTCTTTCCTATATGCACACCGCCCTCAATAACACAGTCGCTTCCTACAATTGAATATTCAACAACTGCACCTGATTTTATAACAGTACCCGGCATAACAATACTGTAATCCACTGTTGCGCCTTCCTCAACCGTAACACCGTCAAACAGAATTGAAAAATCAACAGAACCATCAACAGAACTTCCCTCTGCAATCATGGAATTTTCAACCCGTGCATTGCTGCCTATATACTGTGGCGGCATATAATTGCTTCTTGAATAGATTTTCCAGCTTGGGTCATATAAATCAAGTGGAACACTCGGACTGAGCAAATCCATATTAGCTTCCCAGAGAGAATCAAGAGTACCGACATCCTTCCAGTATCCTTCAAATTCGTAAGCAAAAAGTCTCTGCTTATCACGAAGCATAGAAGTAATAATATCTTTTCCGAAATCCTTAGACCATTTTTCTCCTCTATCACGCTTTGCATTTGCATCATTTTCATTTTCGATAAGATACTTTTCAAGTTTTTTCCAACTGAATACATAAATACCCATTGATGCAAGCGTTGACTTCGGTTCTTTCGGTTTTTCAACAAAATCAATAACTTTATTCTGCTCGTCGCAAATCATTATACCGAAACGTGAAGCCTCAGCAAGCGGAACATCAATAACCGAAATTGTACAGTCTGCATCATTTGCAATGTGGAAATCGACCATTTTTGAATAGTCCATTTTATAGATATGGTCACCGCCGAGAACAACTACATATTCAGGGTCATAACGTCTGATGAAATTCATATTTTGATAGATGGCATTTGCAGTACCCTCGTACCATGAAGCTCCTGCCTGTGATTCATAAGGCGGAAGGACGTGAACACCGCCGTTCATTTTATCCAAATCCCACGGCTGACCGTTTCCTATATATTCATTAAGAACAAGCGGCTGATACTGTGTAAGCACACCAACTGTATCAATTCCGGAATTGGTACAGTTTGAAAGCGGAAAATCAATAAGACGATACTTACCGCCATAAGGAACAGCAGGTTTTGCTACATTTTTAGTAAGAGCATAGAGTCTGCTTCCCTGACCGCCGGCAAGCAGCATTGCTACAACGTTTTTCTTAGTGTACATAAATATTCCTCCTGATATTTAGTTAAATCTAATTTTATTCTTCAACAGAGTTTTTCTTTTTTCTTATTGTAGTTCTGGTTTTTTTTACTGAATTTTCAGCAGCATCTTCTAATTTTTCATTCTTTTTCTTAGAAACATTTATTTTGAGATACATAACAGAAAGCGGAGCAATAGTCATTGAAATACTATTTTCAAATCCATGCATCGGTTCTTTTTCTGACTTATAAGACTTTGCGGAAGCTCCTTTCCCTCCAAATTCCGGTGCATCAGTATTGAATACAACTTTGTATGTTCCTTTTTTGGGAATTCCGATACGGTAATTTTCACGCTGTACGGGAACAAAATTGCATACAGCAATAATTTCATCGCCGTTATCGTCAATACGTCTGAAAGCTATAACACTCTGCTTGTTATCATCATTTGAAATCCAGCTGAAACCACTCCACGAATCATCGTTCTGCCATAACGGTGAATTTTCAGAATAGAATTTATTAAGCTTTTCAGAAAATTTAAGCATAGTTACGTGTTCTTCAATTTCAAGCAATCCCCAGTCAAGCTGAGTCTGATAATTCCATTCATTCTTCTGTGCAAATTCCTGTCCCATAAAAAGAAGCTTTTTCCCCGGATGAGCCATCATATAAGCAAGAAAAGCACGGTATGAAGAAAATTTATCACCTTCCAAACCAGGCATCTTGTTAATCATGGAACATTTTCCGTAAACTACTTCATCATGAGAAATAGGCAGGATATAGTTCTCTGAAAAAGCATAAAAGAAAGAGAAAGTCAGCTTGTCATGATTGAATGAACGATAAATAGGGTCAAGGGACATATAACTGAGCATATCGTTCATCCAACCCATATTCCACTTGAAATTAAAGCCCAGACCTCCGATATTGGTAGGTTTGGTAACCAAAGGCCATGCAGTTGATTCCTCTGCAATCATGAGTGCATAAGGATGTTTTGAAAATATAGCTTCATTGAGTCTTTTAAGAAATTCAACAGCTTCAAGATTTTCATTTCCTCCGTTGATGTTTGCAACCCATTCGCCGTCACGCCTGTCATAATCAAGATAAAGCATAGAAGCCACAGCATCAACCCTGAGACCGTCAACGTGCATTTCAGTAAACCAATAATTTGCACTTGAAATAAGGAAAGAACATACTTCAGCTTTACCATAGTCAAAAACATGAGTACCCCATGCTTTATGTTCCTTCTTGCGATTATCTGTATATTCATAACAGCAAGTACCGTCAAATTCATACAAACCGGAAGCATCCTTTGGAAAATGAGCAGGAACCCAGTCAAGAATAACGCCTATTCCTGCTTCGTGGAGCATATCAACCATACGCCGGAAATCGTCCGGAGTTCCATAACGTGAAGTCGGTGCGAAATATCCCGTCACCTGATAACCCCATGAACCGTCATACGGAAACTCTGTAAGCGGCATGAATTCAATATGTGTATATGACATCTTTTTAAGATAAGGAATTATTTCTCTTGCAAAATTTATGTAAGAAATAAAAACATTTTCTTCACCGCTATTTTTCCATGAATTGAGGTGAACTTCGTAAACATTTACAGGACTTTTATAAATTGTCCTGTTTTTCTTTGATTCAAACCACTCAGCATCATTCCACTCATAACTGCTTTCATAAATTTTTGAAGCAGTACCGGGACGTGTTTCAAAATGCGGAGCATACGGGTCTGATTTGTTAAAAATTCTTCCATCCTTTGACTCGATACTGTATTTATAGATATCGAACTGTTCAAGCTTTGAAATTTCTGTTTCCCATATACCATCTGAAATCAGTTTCATAGGATTCTTTTCACGTTTCCACTCGTTGAAATCTCCTACAACCGAAACGCTTACGGCATTAGGAGCCCATACTCTGAAAGTAAAAACCTTACTTCTTCCTTTTTTTCTTGAATGTACACCAAAGAATTTCCATGCTTCATAATTTTTACCCTGATAGAAAAGGTAAAGCGGAAAATCATTGGGATTATTATTTTTATCGACTGACATAATACAGCCCCCTTTGCTATATATATTGTAGCAGAAATTGGAAAATTATTCAAGTATTTCTGCAAATATGTACAAAATTTCAGACAAAGCTATAAATATTACCGACTTTTTTTATGCAACTTGCCAAAGGCCTTTATCGGAGTATAAATAAATCATTATCTATTTGTACTTACAAACAATGTTTTTAAGTTAAATTCAGTAATCATTTTTACAATTGTTCATATGTTGTTTTTATTTTTCAGATGGATTTATTTTTATACCGATTACAGTAATATCATCTGAATGAAGTGTGGGATTGAAACTGTCTGCTTTTGAAGCAATTTCACGGACAATTTCATTTACACTGTCCATCTGCAAAATACATTCTTTTGCGAAAAGATATTCATTTTCACTTATTCCGTCCGAAAACATTATAATTATATCGCCTTCATCAAGTTCATATTCAGATACTGATATTTCAGCCTGTTTTGTAATTCCTATCGGGAAAGTCGGAGATGATATTTTTATAATTTCATCACCTTTTTTAATAATAGTTGCGGCAGCTCCGGATTTTATTGAAGTCATACAGCAGTTATCCAGATTGATTTTTATTGCATCAAGAGTTGCGAACGATTCTTCACGGGATTTCGTCACCATGACTGAATTAATCAGCCTTACAGCTGATTCACATTCCATTCCTCCGCATATAAGCCGCCTGAACATTCCTATAACCATATGCGAATCAACAGCCGCACTTTTTCCGCTGCCCATTCCGTCCGATATAACAATATATCCTGTTCCTGTACCATCATAGAAAACTGAAAATGTATCTCCGCTAATATCAGATGACGAAGCACAAAGGGAAGCTGAATAAACCTCAATTTCATAGGGCGGATTCTCATAAAGGCTTATTCTCATTTCCTTTACTGAACTTACAGGCAAAGCAGCCGAAAGTTTCATTTCAAGTTCGTCTGAAACAAGGTCGAGGATTCTTGTTCTGCTTTCAGGAATTTCACTCAAGGCAAAATAAATTTCAGCAATAAGACGATTTGCAGAATTATAGTAAGCTGTAACATTTTCAGGTGTCATACCATGAGATTCAAGTTTTCCCGCAATCTGTCTGCTCATTGCCCTTGAATACCGTATATCCGGCTTTTCACCTGAAAAACGTACTATTTCACCCATAATTTTAAGCTGTTCATTCATAAGCTCACGCTCCTCTGAAAATCTCAGGCTCATAAGCTGTTCGGCAGTACGGCTTCTCAGATTTTTTTCAAGCTCATCTGCAATATCTTTCTTTTTTACACAGCTTTCAGGCAGAATGGGTATCATTTCACCGGCGATTTCAGTTTCAAACTGACTACATATACTGCGTCTGTAGCATCTGCTGCAAATCTTTTTTTTAGGTGATGAAGTTTTCTTTGTATTCTTTTTCGTTACCGCCAGAGCAGCAGAAATTTTTGCTGAATCAAGTCTTACGGCTTCTATTGCATCAGAAAGAAAATTCATTCTTATATTGCTTATATCAGGAGACTCAGCCTGTTTTTCTCCGCCGACAGATACCCATTTATCAGAATAATAAGGTGCGGCAATTACAAAAATTGCTGCTCCGCACACAGTACTTAAAGTAAGCTCTGCACTTCCGGAAGCTCCTGTTAAAACAGTAAGCATAAAACAGGCAAGAGAAAAGAACACTGCCGTCAAAAAAATTTTTCTGTATCTGAAAAAACCTGTAAGCAATCCGGCAGCAGGAAGCATTGCCGCAATAATTCCGATTTCAGGAGATACAAGAAAAGCTCCGCACGCTGAAAGTGCACCGCATATTATTCCGCCGGCACTATGATAGTAAAATGCTGCCATGAGAGTAATTCCCGAACCGATAACTATTCCGGGATTAATAATATCCAATTCCATTGAACAAAGCGAGGCCATATATACAATATATACTATTGAATATGCACATCCCGAAAAACCACTTAAATTAATTACTTTCTGATTCCCTAAACTTAGTATGAGTTCAGCGGCTGAATATGAAGTAAACCCGGCTATCATACCATATAAGGCATAAAACATCAGCTTCTGCGGAAATTCATTTATTAATAAAGATACAGCTGCTCCCGCAATTATTACAGCTACTGATGTTATTATTCCGCATATTTTTGGATTATTGCTTTTCTCAAAAAACATTTTTGCTATAACAATAACTGACATGGCAGCAAGTTTTATAATACTCCGCCCTATTGAATCAGTCAAAACACACCTCACTATTCCTCCGGCAAAAACTGCCGCTGAAAACGGAAGACTAAGTGAACCTGCAAGTGATATATCAACAAAAGATGCTACTCCTGCAATACTTGAACCCGAAAAAATAAATCCTCCTAAAAATGAAAATAGAAAACCTGTACTTATTTTTAATGCATTATTTTGTTTTAATTTTTCTGCTTTAATCATTCTGCATCACCCCGACTTATATTATATCATATAAAAAACGCATATTTTGTCGGAATAACAACATAAAAAAAATTATATAATAAAACAAATTTTATTTTATATTTTAAGTAATTTTTTCAATAATTCCAATTACAAGAACACTAAAAAGGTTCTTATGAACTCTATTTGTATTCTAAAAAACCATATAGAAATTCATCTGACAACACAGCATAATATTATATAGACGGATTTTTTGGAATATTGACAAAATCCGATTAATAATATATAATAATGTCATCATCGGTGAAGTTTACATGATATGGAGGATTTTTTTGTATGAATACAACTGTTATCCCTGTTTTGCTTATTATCAGCGGAATCATTTTATTTATAATTATCATGGCCATAGGCTATATAAAAGCTCCGCCGGATACAGCTTACATAATTTCAGGGTTACGACGGAAAATAATTATTGGCAGAGCAAGCATACGCATTCCGTTTTTTGAACGTGTTGACAAGCTGAAGTTACAGCTTATTGCTGTAGATGTCAAAACATCAAGTGCAGTTCCTACTGCTGACTATATCAATATTAATGTTGACGCAAATGTCAACGTAAAAGTCAGCAGTGACCCCATACTTATCAAGCTCGGTGCTGAAAACTTCCTAAACAAAGAACCTGCATACATAGCAAAAGTCGCAAGGGAAGTACTTGAAGGAAATATGCGTGAGATTGTCGGTCAGATGTCACTCGAAGCAATGGTAAATGACAGAAAAGCCTTTGCCGAAAAGGTTCAGGAAAATGCAGCTCCCGACTTAAACAGAATGGGACTTGAAATAGTTTCATTTAATGTACAGAATTTTACTGACGACCAGAGTCTTATCGAAAATCTTGGTATTGACAATACTACTAAAATTCAGAAAAAAGCTGCGATTGCCAAGGCTGAATCCGAAAAGGAGATAGAAATTGCCAAGGCACAGGCTAAAAAGGAAGCCAATGATGCAAAGGTACTTGCTGAAACGGAAATAGCCCAGAAAAACAATGAACTTGCAATTCGACAAGCTGAACTCAAAAAAGAAGCCGATACCCAGATGGCTATTGCTGACGCTGCTTATGAAATCCAAAAAGAAGAACAGCGAAAGACTATTGAAATTTCAAAGGCCAATGCAAATATTGCAGCATCAGAAAAAGATGTTGAACTCAAAACAAAAGAAGCAGCCGTAATGGAACAGGCTCTTGATGCTGAAATCAAGAAAAAAGCAGAGGCTGAACGCTACAGAGCCCAGCAGACAGCCGATGCAAAACTATATCAGATTAAAAAAGAAGCTGAAGCAGACCGTTTCCAGCGTGAACAGGAGGCTGAAGCACAAAAAGCAGAGGCTGAAGCTCAGAAATATGCAAAAATGCAGGAAGCTGAAGGTATTGCAGCAGTCGGTCAAGCTGAAGCTGATGCAATACGTGCAAAAGGTCTGGCTGAAGCCGAAGGTATTAACGCAAAAGCTGAAGCCATGAAAAAATACGGTGAAGCTGCCGTGCTTGAAATGTACTTTAAAGCACTTCCTGATATTGTTAAAAATGCAGCCGCTCCGCTTGAAAATGTCGATAGGATTACCATGTATGGCGACGGTAATTCAAGCCGTATGGTAGGAGATATTATAAGTTCAACCACTAAAATTACCGATGGTCTTTCGGAAGCTACAGGCGTTAATATACGTGCTGTTCTTTCAGGATTTTTAAACTCAAAGACGAATCCGAACAATGAACCCGTCCCAAAAAATTTTGAGGAAATACCAGCAGAAGATTAATTAAAGATATACATTATTAAAATATGTTAAGAAACAGACGGACAGTTTTTTGCGACTGTCCGTTTCATAATATTTCTTTTCTGTATTTTTATACAGATAAATTTTTTATTTGCATTGACAATATGAGATTTTTACTGTATAATTAAATATGGTATTTACTAAAAAAGTTCGGGAGGAAATTTTATGATGAATATTGCTGTTGCTCAATCCGGAGGTCCGACTTGTGCAATTAATGCCTCGCTTGTCGGGGTTTTCAGGGAATCCCTGAAAGAACCGGAAATAGATGCTATTTTTGGTTCAGTGAACGGTATTGAAGGTATTATAGAAAATCACCTGATTGACATGAAAACCCTTATACGTTCAAATGATGATATAGAACTTCTCAGGCAGACTCCTTCAACTGTTCTCGGCTCATGCAGGTACAAGCTTCCTGACTGGCATGAAGACGATACGGTTTACAGGAAAATCACAAATACGCTTATACAAAGACAGATAGGTGCATTTTTCTATATCGGCGGAAATGATTCAATGGATACTGTAAATAAACTTTCTGAATATTTCCGTGAGATTTCCCTTGATATAAAAGTTATCGGCATACCCAAAACCATAGACAATGATTTATGCATAACAGACCATACTCCGGGATTTGGCTCTGCTGCAAAATATGTAGCTGCAACAATGCACGAAATTATACGTGACAGTTCTGTTTATAGTATGCCGTCCGTTACCATAGTTGAAATAATGGGTCGTCATGCCGGCTGGCTTACTGCATCAAGTGCCGTACTTCATGCACTCGGCGAAACTGCCCCGCATCTGGTATATGTCCCCGAAACCGAATTTTCACTTGAAATATTCATGAAAGATGTCCGTCATGAAATGGCAAAGCACAAAGCAGTAATAGTTGCAGTTTCAGAAGGTATGGAAGTACCTGACGGAGTTCAGTCTGGAGTTGTTGATAATTTCGGTCACAAATACCTTTCAGGAATAGGCAAGTATCTTGAAGAAGCTGTACGAAGTGAAATAGGCTGTAAAGTACGTTCAATAGAGCTTAATGTTATGCAGAGATGCTCTTCACATATGTGTTCAAGTACAGACATAAATGAATCGGAAGCCATAGGTGCAGCAGGCGTAAGACACGCCCTTAACGGTGAAACAGGAAAAGTTATGATTTTCCGCAGAGTAAACAATATGCCGTATACTGTTGTCATCGAAACTGCTGATGCCTCTGAAATTGCCAACAAAGAAAAATTTTTACCTGATAACTTTATCACAAAATCGGGTAATAATATAAGTGATACTGCTGTCAGATATTTTCTTCCATTAATTCAGGGCGAGCTTAACATAATTATGGACAGAGGTGTTCCAAAACATTTTACCATTAAGGAATCTGTACTTAAATGAAATTAGTTAGGAGTTTATAATGAATATAATTCATGAGCTTGATTTTATGGTGCTTAATTATATCCGTGAGCATCTGAGAAACGGTTTCCTTGACAATATTATGCCAATAGTCACAATGCTTGGAAATATGGGAATTTTCTGGGTAGCCGTTGCATTGATTATTTCTGCAAAAGCAAAATATCGCAGATGCAGTATAACCATGCTTATTGGTATGATTATGGGAGTAATCATTGGTAATTTAATTATAAAAAATATAATTCAGCGTGACAGACCATGCTGGATAAATGAAATTGAAAATATGCTTATTGCCAATCCTCAGGATTTTTCATTTCCGTCAGGTCATACCATGTCAAGTTTTATAGCTTCAACCATACTTTTTCATTATGATAAACGTTTGGGAATACCCTCTTTCGGAATTGCCATGCTGATAGCATTTTCAAGACTTTATTTATATGTACATTTTCCGAGTGATATAATCGGAGGAGCTTTACTTGGAATAGTAATCGCTTGTATGACAATTTCAGCCACAGACAGATATATTTTTAATAGATATAAAACAGCACGGTAACAATTATTTTGTCCTGCTCAATAATCTGAGTAAGATTTGCTTTTTATAATGAAATATCATTATTTTACTATTTTTGTTATCAAAATAATATACAAATCCACACAAACGATGTATAATAAATATAGTTAATATGACACATAGTAAATATTATGATTGTCATAAAACATAAAAAATTTCTAACGAAAGGGTTTTAAAAATGGATAGAAAACATATATTCAGACGCTTTGCTGCTTCTGTTTCAGCTTTCACACTTATGGCTTCTGCTATGCCTGCTATCCCCTTTGCAGCATTGGCAGCCAGCAATATCAATGTCAACATCATCTCTAATTCAACCTTTGATACAGGTACAACTGACTGGGGTATATACAAAGAAAGTGGTGGTGTAGCTACTCTTACAACAGAAGATGGAAAACTTGCTCTTAATGTAACAAATCAGGGAAAAGTTAATTATGCCGTACAAATGTTCTATGATATCATACCACTTTACAAAAATGGCGTTTATCGTCTTAAGTTTGATATATCTGCTACTCTTCCACGATATGTTGAAGCTATGATTCAACAGAACGGCGGTACTTATCAGGCTTATACTTGGAAAGGAATCGATGTTACAACCGAACCGCAGACTATTGACTATGAGTTCACTATGGAAGAAGAAACCGACATCATGGCCAAAATGTGCTTCAACTGCGGTATTCAGGAATCTGACGGAGAACTTCCCGAACATAAAATTTATCTTGATAATGTTTCTCTTGAACTTATTGATGATAGTGATGTTGATTACAGCACAACAGCCAGATATGAAGCTCCGATTATTACAAATCAGATTGGTTACAAACCGGATGCTAAAAAAATTGCCGTTTTCAGACAGACAGAAGGCGGTGAATTTTCTGTTGTAAATGCTGAAACAGATGAAATTGTTTATACAGGTACCATGGAAGGACCAAAAAACAATGTTCAGGCTGATGAAACAAACTATACAGGTGATTTTTCGGAAGTAAAAACTGCCGGAAAATACTACATAAAAAGCGAAGGACTTGACAATTCATATACTTTTGAAATTGGCGAAGATGTCTACGATAACCTTCTTGATTCAACAGTAAGAATGCTTTATCTCCAGAGATGTGGAACAGAAGTTGTTGATGATGCATTTGGTCATGTCTCATGCCATGATACCATTGCAACTATCTATGGTACTGATAAGACAATTGAAGTAAACGGTGGCTGGCATGATGCTGGTGACTATGGCAGATATGTTGTTGCTGCTGCTAAATCTGTTGCGGACTTGCTTTATGCTTATCAGACAAATCCTTCAATGTACAGCGATAATATAGGAATTCCGGAAAGCGGAAACAATATTGCTGATATTCTTGACGAAGTACGTTATGAACTTGAATGGATGATGAAAATGCAGGATACTGAAGACGGCGGTGTTTACCATAAAGTTACCTGTGATACTTTCCCCGGATATGTAATGCCTGAAAAGGAAACCAAGCCTCTTATCGTTATGCCTAAGTCAACAACTGCAACTGCTGATTTTGCTGCTTCAATGGCTCTTGCATATGAAATATATAAAGATGTTGATGCTGATTTTGCTGATAAATGCCTTGACGCTGCAAAGAAAGCTTATAACTGGGCAACGGAAAATCCGAATGTTACTTATTCAAACCCCGATGATATTGTTACAGGTGAATATGGCGACAGTAAAACTGCTGATGAACTTTATTGGATGGCTGCTCAGATGTACCGTGCAACAGGCGATGAAAGCTATATTGAAAATATAGGCAGTGCTAACATTGGTCTTGACTGGTCAACAGTCGGTGATTATGGAAACATTGCTATTCTTACAATGAAAGATATTGACAAAACATCTGATATTTACAAAAATGCTCTCACTGCCGTAAAAAAACAGGCTGATAACTTAATAAGCGTATCAGGTATTATGCCTTATGGCGTTGCTATTACAAAATATAACTGGGGAAGCAATATGACTATTGCAAATGCAGGTATCATACTTGGTATCATGTATGAACAGACAGGCGAGGAAAAATATCTTGACGCTGCAAATGCACAGCTTCACTATCTGCTTGGAAGTAATCCGCTCGGAGCAAGCTTTGTAACAGGTTTCGGAACTGTGTCTCCTGAAGCTCCTCATCATCGTCCGTCAATGGTAGTAGGTAAAGCTATGCCCGGTATGCTGGTAGGCGGAGTAAACTCCAGTCTTGAAGACAGTGCCGCAAAAGCTTACTGCAAATATTCAGCACCTGCAAAATGCTGGGTAGACAATGCAGAAAGTTACTCAACAAATGAAATCACAATTTATTGGAATTCTCCGCTTACATACCTTCTCTCACTTACTGATTTAGCTGAAAAACAGTCAGATGATGATGATGATTTAAAGGTAACCCTTTTAGGCGATGCAAACTGTGATGGCAAGGTAACAATTGCTGATGCTACCGCTATAATACAGGCTCTTGGAAATGCTGACGAATATGCACTCAGCAAACAGGGAGCAATAAATGCAGACTGCTGTAATGTAGGTGACGGAGTAACCGGTATGGATGCCAATGCAATTCAAATGATTGAAGCAAAACTTATAGATTCACTCCCTTATAATACAAATGAAAAGCCTGATGTTCCTCCTGCTACTACAGAACCGCCCACAACAACTGAAACAACAACATCTTCAATGACAACAACAACAACAACTATTGTAAATACTGATGAAAATAATGAAATTAAAGATTTTGGTACTCCCATGAATGAAAAAGCAACCGCTGTTGAAGATTTCAGAGACGGCGATTCAAAGCTTTTCTTTGCATCTGATGGCTGGACAAACGGAAGTATGTTTAATTGTGGCTGGTACGAAAAGAATACATCTCTTGAAAATGGTATGCTCAGCCTTACAATTGACAAAGACCATAGCGGAAATTATAATTATTCAGGTGCTGAATACAGGACAAATGACCATTACGGTTATGGATATTATGAAACTTCCATGCAGGCTATAAAAAATGATGGTGTTGTTTCATCCTTCTTTACTTACACCGGACCTTCTGAAGATAATCCATGGGATGAAATTGACATTGAAATCCTCGGAAAAGATACAACCAAAGTTCAGTTTAATTATTTTACAAACGGCACAGGTAATCATGAATTTATGTATGACCTTGGATTTGATGCTTCAGAAGGATTCCATACATATGGATTTGACTGGCAGCCCGACCATATTACATGGTATGTTGATGGTAAGGAAGTCCATACGGCTACAGAAAATATTCCGTCAACCCCCAGCAGAATTATGATGAATGTCTGGCCGGGAACAGGAGTTGATTCATGGCTTAATGCTTATGACGGAAAAACTCCTCTTACTGCTCACTATCAGTGGGTAACATATAATAAATAAGAAATTTTCATAAATCTTGTCCAGTAAAGAAAAACACTCTCTTATTCAGAGAGTGTTTTTCTTTACTGGACAAGATTTATTTTTTATGATATAATTAAATAAAAATAATTTCAGGAGGAAATCAATATGAATGACAATAACGAAAACTCTATGACATCTCATCTGTTCACTCATAGAGAAGAAGAATTTCAATATGCACCGTTTGACCGTGAAATGTCATTTTATGAAAGTATATGTTCCGGAAATATGGAACTTGTTAAAATATATTTCCAGCCTTTATTCTGTGAGGGATGCGGTACTCTAAGCAAAGACCCCCTTCAGAATCTGAAATATCATTTTACTATATCAACAGCACTCATAGCAAGATATTGTGTAAACAGCGGAATGACTCCCGAAGAATCCTACAGCCTGAGCGACATATACATCATGAAATCTGATGAAGCCATAACAGAAGACGAAATCCGTTCCATTCACTATAAAATGATTGAAAATTACACAAGGCAGATGAAACGAATAAGAAGTGAAAATGTTTATTCAAAAAGAATAGTTCTTGCCATGGATTATATCAGTAAGCATCTGCACAGCCGTATAAAAATCAAAGAAACTGCTGAATATCTGAAAATAAGTCCGGCATATCTTTCAAGAGCTTTCAAATCTGAAACGGGTATGACTTTTACTGAATACATCAACCGCAAAAAAATTGAAGAAGCCGCAGGACTTCTTCAATATTCTCAATATACAGACCTAGAAATAAGTAATCTTTTCTGTTTTAGCTCACAAAGCTATTTCATAAAAATTTTCAGAAAATATATGGGTATGACACCAAGCGAATACAAAAAGAATTACAGATTTTCAGGTTGATTTATTCAATCATTAAACTGATTCAATTTGAATATTACGTTTTGAAGCTGAAAGTACTTCCTTTGAACCGATTATACAACAATTGCCCTGATTTTTCAAAGATTGAACAGCAGAAAATAAATCTTCATATGTCAGCGACAACATACGTCTGCGGATTTTTTCTCTCTCTTCAAAACTTATTCCTCTGAAATAAATCACATCAGCAGCCGAACCGTATTCGCTGTCAGAAATAAGCGGCTCGTTTTTTGCAATACTGCTTATTATATACGAGCTTATATCAGGTTTTTCGTTACAATATTTTTCAAGAAATTCTGCTGAATCCTTAAAAACATCAAGTGTTTTGTCAGGTGAAGGGTCACGGAATGAATAGAAAGCAGTTTCACCAAGTTCATTAACTACCGCTCCTGTTCCATAAGCTCCGCCCTTTACTCTTACTTCATTCCAGAGATATTCATAAGTAAGAATAGTGGAAAGCACATTCCATACAGCTTTATCAGAGTTCATTTCGGAAAGTACAGCTCCCGAATATGATACACCCGCAGGAATAACAATTCCCTGACATTCCGGAATATCCATATTCAAAGCACTGATATTCATTGAATCAGTCATGCATTTTTCACCATCAGGAAAAACATTCAGCAATTCATTAAGAATAACCGCATCAACTGAGGTAATGCTTGCCGTAAGACGAGATTTACAGAAAATACGTTCTGAAAGAATTTCGATATTTCTGATAAGCTCCGGAATTTTTTCATCTGACTGTTGCATTAACGCATGAAGTATCTTATATGCTTCAAATCCGCATATAAATTCATTCACAGCAGATTCCGCAGACATTCTGCTTTTTGCACGTCTGATTGCAAAACGATGACCTTCCGCAATTATATTCTGCTTCATTTCTTCATCGTCCTGCATCAATAATTCTTTTATCAGTTCAGGATTATTATAGACTGTTTCAGTGATTATTTCACCTGCAAGCTTAAATGCATCCAAAAGATTTCTTTCAAGAAAACTCATTTTCACAATAAAGAAAGTTTTGCAGATTTCCGGTGATTCAGCCTTTCCGATTGCTGTTATATCAGTACAGAAACTTCCTAAAATTCCGGTTATTTTCTGCTGAAGTTCTGCACCCGTACTTTGTTTCGTAGGAAGTTCAGCAATAATCCTCTCTATAAAAGAAACTGTTTCAAGTTCCTGACGGTTAAAATCCGATATATCAAAATAAAGATTAACTGATATGATACCCTTATTTTTTGCAGGATGATGCAGAATTTTTATACCATTGCAGACTTCTTCCGTAGTTTTGAATTCAATAGGATTTTCACTGACTTCTGAAAGCGGAAGTATCGGAAGTTTTGCTATATTCTCAGGTGTATCAGGTATTTCCTGCCATTTGTCAAGCACATTGTTAAGTTCAATAAGCTCGGATTTTTCTTCAGCGTTCATTGAAGCAAGTTCATTTTCAAGACGTTCCTGTTCTTTCTTTCTCTGCTCTTCCCCGTAGGTATGGGACGGAAGCATATACAGCAAAGCCCTATGATTTTCATCAAGAAGCCAGTCCGAAAGAAGATTTTCAAAATATCCTGTATCAATTTTTTCACGCAAAAATTCAAATACATTTTCTGCATCAATATATTTCAGAGGATTTCCTCCGTAAAGCCATGATGACATTGCATCAATACAGCGTGTAAGTCCTTTCGGTTCTTCCGATTCTTTGAAACGGAATTCACAGCGATTTATTGATGCAGAAAGAATATCTCCATCAATTCCATTTTCAGTTAAATCTTTTACTGCTGATTTCACTGCATCAAGAATTTTTCCGCCGTCTTTTCTGTCAATATTATTAATTTTCAGTATACCGAATGGTTGTGCTATATCCTTAGAAAAGACAAGTTCCATATCACGGCATAAACCTGTATCAAGAATAGCACGTTTCAACGGTGCGTCATTTGAACCTGCCAATGCTTCACACAAAATATCATACGCAAAAATTTTTTCACGTTCCTCCCATGAGGCAAGAACTTTTCCGACTGTCAGATAAGCACGGCTTTCTTTCGTCTCGTCGGAGGAAATTTCATAATATTCTGTTTCCTCTGTTGAATCAATAGAATTCTGAAAAGGTATTTCCGGAATCTGACTGCTTTTTTCATATTCACAAAGGTAACTGTCTATCAGTTCAAGAACTGCATCAATATCAATATTTCCATCAAGATAAATATATGAATTTGATGGATGATAAAAACGTCTGTGAGTGTCAACAAACTGTTTATAGGTAAGCTCAGGTATAGCTTCGGGAAGTCCGCCGTATTCAAATCTGTAACAGCTTTCTGGAAAAAGCATACCCATAATTTTCGATTCAATACGCTCATGAACAGATGAAACAACACCTTTCATTTCATTGAAAACAACACCTTTATAAACAGGTGTATCATCAGTTTTCCTGTATTCAGTATGATGACCTTCCTGATAGAAAATACATGGATTTGTATAAATTTCAGGTTTAAAAACTGCATCAAGATAAACTCTTGTAAGGTTCATGAAATCGGTATTATTACGGCTTGAAATCGGAAACATAGTCTTGTCGGGGAAAGTCATGGCATTAAGAAAAGTATTCATTGAACTTTTGAGCATATACAGAAAAGGTTCTTTAACAGGATAATTTTCTGAACCGCCGAGAACAGAATGTTCAAGAATATGGAAAACACCAGTGTCATCTTCTGGTACTGTCTTGAATGAAACCGAAAAAAGTTTGTTTTCTTCATTATTGTTCAGCCATGCAAGTCTTGCACCTGTTTTTTCATGGCACATTTCAATCAGTTCAGCTTCAAGCGATTTAACAGACTGAATATTTACAACTTCAAATCCGCATATTTTATCATTAACCTTCATAAATCACACTCCGTAAATTATTTTGCTGACATAAACTTTTCAAATGAATCTTCACCGCCTGTTGATGCATAAGAATAATATTCAAGTATATTTGAAGCATCAGTTGCATCAATAAAAGAATCTTTATCAGTATCTGCTTCCAGTTTCTGTTTTTCAGTAAATGAATATTCCCCGCTGGTTGAAAGCAGTGAATATTCAGCAAGTACATCGGAAGCATCAGAAGCATTGACCATACCGTCTCTGTTCAGGTCACCCATAGCAACATCATCAAGATGAACAGCTATAGTTTTTGTTGTTCCGCTCTGAGAAGTAATATCCCATTCATTCTTCGAAAATTCATCATCAACAGTAAATGTATAATTATATTTTATATAGCTGTCCGGATTATCATTACCATCAGGTACTGTAACCTCATCAGTAAAAGCAGTTGATTTAATATCATATTTTCCGCCTTTAAGTGCGACACTTACAGTATATGTTCGATAATCTGATTCAGTGTTATCTCTTCCTTCAACAGCGAATGAATAAAATTCTCCGCCCTTGAGATTTGCTATATAATATGGCTCATCTGTAACTTCCGGAGAATCAAAAGTTATTGCAACATCCGCAGTGACATTCTCCGGAATATTTACTATTATTTCACCGTTGACATCATTTTCATCAAATTCATCATAAACAGGCTTTAAAGACTGTTCTGATGAGGAAACTGATTTAGTTGTCACTGTAATTTCAGTTGTTGTTGTCTGTGGTAAAGTTGTTTCCGCTTTCATATTATTATCCGTAATAATATCATTAACCTGTATTCTGTCAGAATCCGCATAAGCTTTAAACTGTGCAGGAACTGCTGTTAAAACAAGTACAGTCGCAATGGCCATTATTTTAAAATACTTCATAAATTCTACCTCTAATCTTTATAAGTAACAGCTTTTCCGTCAGAATTAACAACTGTCACTCTTATATTGTCAATTATATTTTTATCTGATATATAAAGAGAAAATCCGTTCGCACTGCGTTCTCCCTCATACTTAAGCAGTTTATCTTCAAAACAGTTAAAGGCTTCATAAACAATGCCATTGGATTCAATATAAATACTATGACTCTCACCTGAAAAAGCTTCATCAGGAAGAACTCCATAGATATGAATAAATCCGCCTGTTTCCTCTGTTTTTATAATGATTTCATCATCAGAAAATTCAGAAGAAATACCTGATATATCTGCAACAGGTGCATTCATAACAGGAGCATACTTCTGCAAATCACCTAAATTTCTTTCGACAATTTCAAGTATAACTGTTTTTCCGTCAATATTATCAAGACGATAAGGAACAGCCCTTGAAAATTCTGCTGTACCGAAACATTCTGCCATATACGGCAAAATTGCTTCTCCGTATGAATCACGGAACATAAGCAGACGGCCTTCTGAATTTTCGTTCAATGTATTGATTGTTATATCATCAAGACCACGCAAACGTCCCTGATATGTGTATGCAAACTGATAATCATTATATATCTGTGTATCCTTCGCCTTTTCAGCAGGATAAATCATCTCAGCAAGGTCACCCAGCCTGTCGTTTCTTGTATACCATCCTGTTCCAGCACTGCACGGCTCTGAACCAATTTTCTCCATTATTGCCGTATGACCTACATATGCACCGAAATTGTTCCAGTGGGTATCAGTTTTATGATACAACGAAACATTTTGTTCTTTTTCAAGCAATATATATTTCATATCGAGAAGCACGGATTTCATGTCAAGATAAAAGCTATCATCTGAAAGCTCCACCGAAAGGAGTTCATAGTTTCCATTCTTATCAACAGGAATATAATTAAAAGGCATATTTTCAGGATAAATTGAATTTTTATTCGGAGCTGAAAAAAATATGAACTCTGCATTATTCTTTTTGCAATAATCATTAATCATGCGTAGATTATGAGATATATTACTAACCTCACGCTCATTCAGAGTATTTATATTCAAAAAATCGTCAGTTGTTTCGCCATAATAAAGCCAGCCATCTTTTCCGGATATAACATCACTGTTCGGAGAAGTTCCCATAAGAGTTGATTTAATTCGCCCATCAGCATTTACAAGCTCCTGACGAAATGCGAAATGTTCAGAAAACCATGTATCAAACTCATCGAAAAACTCAAAATTTATTTCTCCGTCTTCTGTTTTAACGGACGGAAAAGCTGAAATGTCTCTTTTTTCCCTTGATGAATCTGACCTGAAAAACGGCATACATACTGCCGGAATAATGCATATACCGATAAACGCAGCACAATAGGCTCTATAAATATTTTGTTTTTTCATTTAACTGCCCCCTAAAATCTGAAATATATGAACGGATTGTAAGAGGCCGACGAAAGCGTTATTATACAAAGTCCGAGTAAAACAAGTGATATAACATAAGTACAGGCTTCATAAGTTTTTACTTTTCTCTTTATTCCTGCTTTCTTCCTTATATTATGCATAACAGGCATTGAAAATACTATAGCAAGTATAAGCATAATCAGATACATGGGAGTAATCTGGCTCATAAACATAGCAGTACTTTCAGAGTTTCCTAAACCATAAAACATATGCTTTATAAATTCAAACGCTGATGAAAGATTATCTGCCCTGAAAAATACAAACGCAAGAACTGTAACAAATAATGCGTAAATATGCCTGAATGGTTTCAGCCACTTTTCCGTATTGATTATTCTATATGATTCAAGCATCATAAATGCACCATTAATCAATCCCCACACTATAAAATTCAGACTTGCACCATGCCATAAGCCCGTACAGAAAAATACTGCAAGTTTATTGAACGCTGTCCGAACTTTGCCCTTTCTGTTTCCGCCGAGCGGTATATATAAATATTCCTTGAACCATGTTGAAACAGAAATATGCCATCTTCTCCAGAATTCCTGAATGCTCTGTGAAATATACGGATAATTGAAATTCTCCTTGAATCTGAAACCGAACATCATACCAAGTCCGATAGCCATATCACTGTAACCGCTGAAATCAAAATAAATCTGAAAAAGATACGATACAGCTCCGAGCCAAGAAAGAGGTACTGATAAATCTGCCGTATCAAGTCCATATACATAATCGGCGGCTGCTGCCATAGTATTGGCAATCAAAAGTTTTTTAGAAAGACCGATTATAAAACGTCTTATTCCCTTAGCTGTCTGTTTCGGAGTATGTATTCTGTGTTCAATCTGATTAACAAAATCATAATATTTAACAATGGGGCCTGCAACAAGCTGAGGGAAAAATGTGATATACAGAGCAAGCTTAAAATGACTTTTCTGTATATATTCAGGATTTTTATATGCATCAATAACATATGACATCGCCTGAAATGTATAGAAGGATATACCTATGGGAAGTGCTATATTCGGCACTGAAATACTGAGGAAAGGCAATCTGTTCAGCATTTCTGTTCCGAAGCCTGCATATTTGAAAATACCAAGCATAAGCAGGTTTGCTGTAACTGCACAGACAAGAACAGGTTTTCTATAATTATTTTCCTGTTTCATTGCACGTCCGAACCAATAATTCATCTCAATTGATATAAGCATCAGAATAAGTGCTTTAGGCTCGCCGTATGTATAAAATGCAAGACTGAATATCAACAAAAGCAGATTTTTAGCTGTTATTGATGGAATTATACGGTACAGGACATATACTGATGTCAGAAAAACAAACAGGAATACGGGACTGCTGAAAACCATGTATCCTCCTTAAACCGGAATATAGAATATGATTGATTTTACAGTATCGCCGTCATATTCAATATCAAGCTCACTGTCTCCGTTATGATATATAACATAACCTCCGCTTTCTTCACCTGCTCCGTAAGCAGATTCAGCATCAGCCTTTGAACTTCCGATAGTTATTCCTGTTGATGTTGAATAATTGCTGTTTTTTATTTCAATCTGATATATATATTCTGCTCCGTCTATAACATAACAATTCAGTGTAAGACCATCATAAAAATATATTTTCTGGTCTGCACCGTTTGAAAGACAGCCCTGTGCGTACTGTACATCAAGAGCATCGCCAAGAGCCGAAATAATTTCACTTGCATCACTGTTAAGATTATCCATACTGAACTGAACAGTCTGCGATGCCGGAGGGTCTGTAGGAGCTTCTGTAGGCGGTTCTGTCTGTGGTTCATCAGCAGGAGAGTCAGTTATTGCTTCCGGCGGAACATCCGCAGGAACTCCATCTTCATTTTCTGCCATAGTTGTTTCAGAAGATTCATTTGCCGTAGTTTCAGTTTCTGTGGAAGTTTTTGATGTTATTGAAGTTTCAGATGTCTTCTCTTTTTTATTATTTGTTTTTTCTGTTGTTTCTGTAGAAGTTTCCGTTGATACTTCAGATGCTCCTGATTCTTCTGTCTGATTAGTAACCACAGGTAACTCAAGATTTATAGAACTTTCTTTAGTTTCATCATTTCCACATGAAACTGCTGTAATAGCACAAATTGCCGCAATCGCAAAAAGTGCTGAAATATTCCTCTTCATAATTTATTTCCTCCGTCTGTCTTTTTAAACGTTGATTATTAATAAAATTTCGGATATACATACTTATACACTGTATAATTCTTTGATTGAAGTACAGCATCAGAAACACCACAGTAACCGTTGCAGGCATCATAGTTAAGCCATGTTCCGTTTATATAAACCTGATTCCAGTAATGGTCTGATGTTTGATGACCTGTGCCGTAAACTATACGTGACTGATAACCTGCCTGTTTATAAAGCAAATCTGAAACTGCTGCAAAATAATAGCACACAACAAATCGGTTATCCAATGAGTAATTTGCAAAATACGACCAGCCTTTTTCTTCTATCTGTGCAAGACTTCTTGTTGATTCGATAAGACTGTATTTGTTATGATTATAAACATAGTTATAGATTACTGGTGCACTTGTACCTATTGAATCAATTATGCCCTTTGCACGATTCTGAACAGCTGAAAGCGGAACAGCACTTCCGTCTTCAGTAAGATTATATCCGCCGACTATCTTATTTGTTTCAAGTTTTCCGCTTGTTTCATTGAAATAATATTTTTTGCCGTCAATATCATTCCAACCTGTAACCATTTCACCATTATTTCCGAAATAATACTTTCCGTCGTCCAGAGTCACCCAACCAAACTGCATAGTACCGTCTTCTGCAAAATAATATTTTTTACCGTCAATAAGAAGTCTTCCGGAAGTCATAACATTAGTTTCGGTATTAAAGAAATATTTTTTACCGTCTATTTCAGTAATACCCGAAACAGCTACGCCATCACTTCCAAAATAACACTTTCCGCTGCTGAAATCCACCCAACCGAACTGCATAGTTCCATCTTCAGCAAAATAGTATTTATTACCATCAATAAGAAGTCTGCCCTTGAGCATCTTTCCGCTTGTCTGGTCAAAATAATACTTATTTCCCTCAAATTCAGTAATGCCCTTAGCCATTTTTCCATCATCAGAAAAAAGATATTTTTCGTTTTCAATTTCAATCATACCAGTATACATAGTAAAATCATCGGAAAAATAATATTTGTCCTCACCGTCTTCAACTATACCTGAAACAAGTTTGCCATTTTCACCTGCATAGTAAGTTTTACCGTCCAAAGTCTGCAATCCTTTGAGAAGTACTCCCTTTTTGGTAAAAAGATATGTTGAACCGTCAATTTCAGTTATACCTGATGCATAGGTTGCATCTTTATAGAAATATCTGATATTTTCATTTATATCAAGCCAGCCATACTGCATCTGTCCTGTTTCCTCACTGAAAAGATATTCAGCACCGCCAATACTTACAATACCTGTACACATTCCGTTTTCTTTGGTAATGTAATAATAATTTCCTTTTTCACTGAACAGTCCGAAAACAGGTTCAGCACTTTCAGGATTATAATAATACTTTTTATCACCTAAATCAACCCAGCCTGTCCGGCATTTTCCTGATTCATCAAAAACATATACAGTATCATCTATTTTAAATTCTCCTACCGCCAGATTACCTTCGGAATCAATATAATAAATGTCCTCATCAATCTTTGCAAATCCTTCTTCCGTAAGCACATCACCCTTATCTCCAAGAATAACCATATTGCCGTTTTCATTTTCATAAACACAATCTGAAAGTTTTCCTGTTTCTTCTTTTTCTATGTAATACTGTTTTCCGCAGTATTCAATCCAACCATATACTGGCTTGCCTGTTTCGGGGTCATAGTATTTTCTTACACCGTTAACAGTTCTCCAGCCTGTTTTCTGAACACCGTTTTTTGAAAAAATATAAGTTTCACCGTCTATCTCCTGTTCACCGGTAACGGCAGTGCTGTTTTCATCATAGTAAAAAATTCTGCCGTTTTCATCAGTAATCCATTCAGAAGTATACTTGGTATCTTCTGCATAAACTGCTGGCGGAGCAACAGCTATAATACTTAAAGCTGCTGCAAATATACATATTAATGTCTTATTGTGTTTTTTCATAAAAATCCTCCTGTTGTCATAACTCACCTTGAATTTTTGATATAAATTTATTATACAATAAGCTGTATTAAAAGTCAATAAAGCAGATACAGTTTCTTTTGTCGAAAATACCAAAACAATAACTTATAAACAGCATTACCTGATAAATAAAAAACATTCTGCTTTAGGGCATTCCTCAAAAGGTTATTTTCCTACAACGCAGTTCACAATGCCCTGATAAAGTGAAGCAGACTCACTTGCAAAATTATATCCAAAAGCTCCGGGGTTTTTTACCTGCATAATAACTATGTATGAATCACTGTAATTATTATAATCCTTATAAACTTTAGTACCATCATCATTGACATTTTTAAGTATTCCCGTAATATAGAGAATATCGCCTTCCCATGTTTCAGCAGTACCTGTTTTAGCATAAAAATTATAGCCGTCGGGGAGATATATTCCCAAACCGTTTCCTACTCCGGTCATTCCGTCAAGAAGATTTTGTCTATATTCAGCCGGAATAGTACCAATAACATCATGGTCTTTTGAACCGCTTTTTATAACAGTATTGCAGTCACTTGTATCAACTATATTCTTTACGGTAAAAGGCTTGACCATATCACCGAATGCAGCTTCACGACCGAGTGCCGCAAGATAAATAGGACAGGTCATGACCTTTGCCTGACCGAAAGCTGAACGTCTTAAATCATCATTGCAATAAATTTCAATATTATTGCTCAGCGTACCAAAATCGCATTCTATATCGCTTGTGAAATGGAAAATCTTATCCAAGTCATCAAGAACAGCATCCTTGCCGATTGTATCAAAGGAACGGGCAAAGAAAATATTACTTGAGTTTACAAATGCTGAGTAAAGACTTCTTTCCATAGGATAACTCCACTTGTTTGTTTCATGGTCCCAGTTGACTATTGATGTACCGTCAAAGCACCATTCCCCTTCGTCATAAAGGGAAGTTATACCATGCTTATCTGAAATTACTTCAGACATTATTTTAAAGCATGAACCGGGCGGAAAGTTCTGAAAGGCCTTATTGCCATAAGTTCCCCATGCCAAATCTTCTTCGGTTTCAATATCGTAATAATCATCAGGATTATATGAGGGGTAAGAAACCTGTGCCATAAGCGAACCGTCGCTTCTCATTACAACAGCTGAACCGATAATCCCCATACTTTCCATATAGCTATAAATTTCATTCTGAGTATCAGAATCAAAAGTGAGCTGAATTGACTGTCCTATTTCACTTCGACCGTCAATAGCTGAAGGATTTTTTGTTCTTAAAATATCATTGTACGTCAAATCAAGACCTTCTGACATTTCATTAAGAACGTTCGCAAAGGCAACTTTATTTGCATCATTTGCCATTCGCTTTTCTTTATCGCCTGCACCTTTTTCACTGAACATAAGCAGTTTTCCATTTGCATCATAAAGATTTCCTTTCATAACGGAATATGTTACAGCTGTAGTAACTGTTTTTGTCACAGTCTTATCCGAAACAGCAGTTGTTACTTTATTAAGACTTTTGGTTTCAGTTGTTTTTTCAGTTCTCGTTGACAATGTTACTGAGGTTTCAGATGTTCTGCTTGTCTGAACTGTTGTCTTATCTGAATCATGTAACTGATTACCGTTTCCATTTTCAAAATCTTCTCTTGTAAGCGTATTATCCATCTGAGAATTATTTACCTGTTGTACTATATTTCCGCATGACTGAAGCGAAAACAGTGAAAGCATTCCTACAGATGCAAGAACTGAAGCAATTTTCTTTTTTCTATTTTTCATGTTGATTGATACCCCCAAAAAATTCTTTCTGATAATAATTATAGCTCATTTTTCGGATTATGTCAATATATGAACCATTAAAAATTTTCAGGTCATATTATACAATTTTTCGGAATATTTTAAGTTTTATAACAAATATTTCCGAATAATTTTACATAAATTTTGCATATATTTTTAATAAATGCTTTTCGGAGGTAAAATATGAAAAAATTAACTGTTTTATCAATAATATCAGTTATTGCACTGTCTTCTTGTTCATTTGAAGAAACAAGTATCAAGCCATCAGAATCATCAGTTACAGAGCCTTATACCCAGAATGAAACATTTATCCAGCCAAAAGAAAATACCGGCTATACTCCTTTAAATTTTACTAATCAGGCAGGTTTATGGCTTCCCTATATGGATTTTGAAAATTATATGTACAATAAATCTGAAGATGAATACAGAAAGGAAATAAAAAAAATTCTCAGCGATGCAAAAGCTGAGGGCATAAATACTATTTATTTTCATGTTCATCCGAATGGAGATGCATATTATAAGTCAGATATTTTTCCAAAAGGCATCTATTATACAGGCGACTATGACCCTTTACAGATTATGCTTGATGAAGCTCATAATATGGGAATTTCAGTTCATGCATGGCTTAATCCTCTGAGAATGCAGACAGTTGAACAGATGGAAAATCTGCCCGATGATTTCATAGTAAAAAAATGGATTAATGAAAAAAGTCCTATGATTAAAATTGTAAATAACCGTTGGTATCTGAATCCGGCATATGAAGAAGTAAATGAACTCATAAGTAAATCTGCTGATGAAATACTCAAAAATTATAACGTTGACGGAATACATATAGATGACTATTTTTATCCCACAACAGATACTGAATTTGATGCCGAAGCCTTTAAAGCAAGTAACAGCAGTGATTTATCACAGTGGAGACAGAACAATATAAACAATATGGTTAAATCCTTATATGATACTGTAAAAAACAATAACAAAAAAATTAAATTCGGAATAAGTCCACAGGGAAATATAAATGCAAACTATAATTCACAGTATGCCGATGTAAAACTATGGGCTGGTACTGAAGGTTATGCCGATTATATAATTCCACAGATTTATTTCGGATTTGAAAACGAAACCTGCCCATTTGAATCGACCTTGAAAGAATGGGAAAAACTTGTAAAGGACAGCGGAACTTCCCTTATTATAGGACTTGCAGAGTACAAGCTCGGCGAGGAAGATAAATGGGCAGGTGCTGCGGGTGAACTGGAATGGATTGAAAATCCTGACATTATCAATCAGCAGATTGAACTTGTAAAAAATTCATCTGCCAATGGATATGCACTATACAGATAAATTAAATATTAATATATATAAATACAGTGACAGCAATAATAATTACTGTAAACACAGCAGAAAACAATAAAATTCTGTTTTTCGGAACATTGAATTTTTTCATTATAAATATGGATAAATAAACAAACTGATAAATAAGGCATGACGGAATTACAGGAATATAACACAGCATAAGCATCATTAACAATGTAGCGTCCCTGAAAGCCTCAAAACCATATGATGTGCTAAAGAAAAAAGTAAACCCGTTAGCCATTGAATATATTCCATAAATCAACGTAAAAACATACGGAGCAAACGACAAAACAAGTATTATTCTCGAAATTATTTTTTTCATGTAATTTTCCCTCACAGAGCAAAGTCAACATTTTCATAAAATTCAAAAAACCATGTTTTAATAAATATATAGCCAAATACTGAAAAAACTGCAATGATAACATATAATATTTTTATCACATCCGCTGAAATATTAAATTTTTCAATAATTTTTTTCACAATAATATCAGCAATAATATTAAAATGAAAAGCCAAACAAAAAGGAATCAAAGGAACTGAATTACTAAAAAAATACAGCATATACATACAGCCAATTATAAATGCACTCAAAGAATATTCAGAAAAAACAGAGACAACAGTAAATCTTACAATTGCACCGCATATAACTACCGCATAATAAGGAGTGACAGATAAAACAATTATTATTTTAAATATTTTACTTTTCATATAATATCCCTCCTTTTGAATATTTTACCATAGTTTTGAAGACTTTAAAAGATAACAAATGTAACTGAAACAGTGACAAATGTAATAAAAAAGAGAACCCTAAAACATGGATTCTCTTTAAAATATTTCAATTAAAACAGTATATCTTTGAAACATAGCTGAGGTTCATGTTTATCAAAATCCCAGCTATGATAGGAATCTCCGTGACATCTGCATTTTTCCGCACAGTTACGGCATTTTTCATTTTCGTCACTGAGATTTTTTCTGAATATCTCAAACCTGTTCTCCCAGACATCTTTGAAACGGTCTGTAAGGATATTTCCCTGAACAAACTCCGGACGGCGTTCAATATCAAGACAGGCTGTGATATCACCGTTTGCCATTATACTTGCGATATAAGTTCCGGCAGTACATATATAGTACCAATCACGCACTTCACGTTCATATTCCATGCCAAGATAATGACTGCAACCGTATGTAACAGGTTCCCCCGCAATTCTCTTGTTACGAATATATTCAAACATATAGCGATAATCGTCATCTGTAAGAATAAGTTCCGGATGCTGTTTTGCACGTCCGATAGGCTCAATATTGATAATTCTCCATGAATCAATATCCATATCGTCAAATATTTTATAAAGTTCGTTAAGCTGACTGATATTCTGATGAGTTACAACAGTAGTAATTTGAATGTGTTTGAAGCCTTCTGTTCTGATAAGACTTTCTACGCCATTCAATGCACGTTTCCAGCCACCCGGAGTACGTCTGAAAACATCATGAGTTTCTTCAAGTCCGTCAATACTTACTGATATTGTTCCCATTCCTACACGCTTAAGGTCTTTTGCTACAGGGTAATCAATAAGAGTTGCATTACTTGTCATGCCCCAATGGAAACCAAGTTCATGAGCAACTGCCATAATATCAAAGAAGTCTTTACGCAGTAACGGTTCACCGCCCGTAATGCAAAGCATTTTATTTGCTGTACCAAAATCTCCCTTTACTTCAGCAAGAAACTTTGCATATTGATTTACATTAAGTTCGTCCATCTGTACATCTCCGCAGCTGCTTCCGCAATGAAGGCACTTTTCATTGCAGCGGAGTGTCAGTTCAAGAAACAGATGGCGGAGCTGCGGCTTAATCATAAGCCCAGCACGATAAGCTTCCAAAGTTTTCATATTATCTTTTTTTATATTTACATCAAACATTTTGGTTTCTCCTTAATCAAACGCAACAGACACGTCATATTCAGGTTGAGGAATCGGCTCTGTACTTGTTGTTGTATTTACATATGAATACTGCGGTTCGGCTGTTGTTGTCTTGGGTTCGGGAAGCGGGTTGTCAAAATTGTCAATTTTTCCGAGCAGGTAATTTTCAAGCATTACCAAATCCGCCATGCCGATTTTATCGTCACGATTTATATCAGCCCTCATTGAGTCAATCCCTTCACTTAATTTACCATTTATATACCCCTTTCTTAATTCAATCATATCAAATACATCAACTTTCCCGTCTACATTGACATCACCATACCATGCAACAGGTGAACCATAAACAGGCATAGGGATAGTTGTATTAACTGTTGTTGGTATGGGTTCTGTTGTTTCTGGAGCAGTTGTTGTCCATGAAATTGACGGACCATAAACAGGCACTTCCATTCCTTCATTAGGATTATAAATTGTTGTCGTTACCACCGGTTCATCAAGAGAAAGATTATAATCAGACGCCGATGCAGAATCTTTAATATTATCGGTTCCTGACGGAATCATGTTTAGAGCAGCCGCAAAAAGTGTAGCAGTCAAGACGGTTTTTTCAGTTTTCTTCATATTACATATTTCCTTTCAGATAAATATATATTTGGTTAATCCCATTATATAATATAAATGTCAAAAAAACAGACGCTTTTTTCTATCTGAAATCAAATTTGTATATATGAACAAAAACTATTCAATCAATTTGTTAAATTTTTACAAATAATTTTTAAGGTATTTTCCCGTATAGGATTTTTCACACTTTGCAACTTCTTCCGGAGTCCCCTGTATAACGACAGTACCGCCTCCGTCTCCACCCTCAGGACCTAAATCAATTATATAGTCAGCTGACTTTATCACATTAAGATTATGTTCAATAACAAGAACAGTATTACCCTGATTTGTAAGCTCCTGAAGTACATCAATAAGTCTATGGACATCAGAAGTATGAAGCCCGGTTGTAGGTTCATCAAGAATATATATAGTCTTCCCTGTCGACCTTTTTGAAAGCTCCGTTGAAAGTTTTACCCTTTGTGCTTCGCCGCCTGAAAGAGTAGTTGCAGACTGACCGATTTTTATATAGCCGAGTCCGACTTCCTGTAATGTTTTCAGTTTACGTGCAATTTTCGGAAGATGTGCAAAAAATTCAGCACCCTCATCAACAGTCATTTCAAGTACATCATAAATAGATTTGCCCTTATAATGAACTTCGAGAGTTTCACGGTTATACCGCTTACCCTTGCATACTTCACAAGGTACATAAACGTCGGGCAGAAAATGCATTTCTATTTTGATAATTCCGTCACCCTCACAGGCTTCACATCGTCCGCCTTTTACATTGAAACTGAAACGTCCGTTTGTATAACCCCTTGCTTTAGCGTCAGGAGTTTTTGCAAACAAATCACGTATATCAGTGAAAACGCCCGTATAAGTTGCCGGATTTGAACGTGGGGTACGTCCTATCGGTGACTGGTCAATACATATGACTTTATCAAGATTTTCAAGACCGTCAATTTCCCTGAAATCACCTGCGACAGTTTTTGCACGATTCAGTTTGGCGGCAAGATATTTATAAATAATCTCATTTACAAGCGATGATTTTCCGCTTCCTGAAACTCCTGTAACACATATAAATTCACCAAGCGGAATTTTTACGTCGATATTCTTAAGATTATGTTCTGATGCTCCTTTTACTGTCAGAAAATTACCGTTTCCTTTACGTCTGCTAACAGGTACGGGAATCTTTTTCTTTCCGCTAAGATATTGTCCCGTTATTGAATTTTTACATTTCAGAAGCTTATCAACAGTACCTGAAAATACAACTTCTCCTCCGTTTACGCCTGCTTCCGGACCTATATCAACTATATAATCAGCTGCAAGCATAGTATCATCATCATGCTCGACGACTATAAGAGTGTTACCCAAATCTCTGAGACGTTTCAAGGTTTCAATAAGCTTATCATTATCACGCTGATGAAGTCCGATACTTGGTTCATCAAGTATATATAAAACTCCGACAAGCGATGAGCCTATCTGAGTTGCAAGCCTTATTCTCTGGCTTTCTCCGCCCGAAAGCGTACCCGACGAACGTGAAAGCGTAAGATACTCAAGTCCGACACTGCTTAAAAATCCAAGACGTTCCCTGATTTCCTTTATAATTCTTTCACCTATGAATTTCTCATGTTCTGATAAAATTAAATTATTAAAGAAATCCAGCTCCTTTTTTACTGACATATCAGTCAGTTCACTTATATTCTTTTCGCCTACAGTTACTGCAAGATATTCTGGTTTAAGTCTTTTTCCCCTGCATTCAGGACATTTTGTCTCTGTCATGCAGTCTTCTATTGCAGACTTTGAATAGTCGCTGTTTGATTCACGATAACGTCTTTCAAGATTCCGGATTACTCCTTCAAATGGTGTTTTATACTTTCCTCCGCCGAGCGATTCAGGTCTTCTGAGTTCAAGCTGCGTTTCACCTGTACCATACAGAAAAATATCAAGCTGTTCCTTTGTAAGTTCCTTTATGGGTATATCAAGAGGAATATTATAGTGCTTTGAAATTGCCTTATAATACATCATTGCTATTGATGTTTCATCAAGGCTATTCCACCCATGTGCAGTTATCGCACCTTCCAGAATTGATAAATCTTTATTCGGCACAATTGTTTTGGCTTCAATCTGCCTGAACATTCCAAGACCTGTACATTTTGGACAAGCTCCCACAGGATTATTGAACGAAAACATAACCGGTTCAAGTTCGCCTATACTTATATTATGCTCAGGGCAGGCAAAATTCTGGGAAAAAATCATTTCTTCACCATCAATCACATCAACAACAGCAAGACCGTCAGTAAGCTTGAAAACAGTTTCAAGACTATCCGTTATACGTGACTCTATACCCTTTTTTATTATAAGCCTGTCAACAACAATTTCTATATTATGCTTTTTATTCTTTTCAAGCTTTATTTCTTCGGTAAGTTCATACATTATACCATCAATACGTACACGTACAAATCCCGATTTTCTGGCACTTTCAAGCTCCTTTTCATATTTCCCCTTTCTGTTTCGGACTATCGGTGCAAGAAGCTGAATACGTGTTTTTTCAGGAAGCCCCATAATTCTGTCAACCATCTGGTCAATAGTTTGCTGAGAGATTTCACGTCCGCAGACAGGACAATGCGGTATACCTATCCGTGCATAAAGAAGACGAAGATAGTCATAAATTTCTGTAACTGTTCCGACTGTTGAACGTGGATTTTTTGAAGTTGTTTTCTGGTCAATTGAAATTGCCGGAGAAAGTCCCTCTATGCTGTCAACGTCCGGCTTTTCCATTTGTCCGAGAAACATACGTGCATATGATGAAAGACTTTCTACATAACGTCTCTGACCGTCCGCATATATAGTATCAAAAGCAAGAGAAGATTTTCCCGAACCCGACAATCCTGTCATGACAATAAGCTTGTCTCTCGGAAGTTCAACATCTATATTCTTTAAATTGTTTACTCTTGCACCCTTTATAATTATTTTATCTGTCATTTAAATCACCTTAACCCTGTTTTATAATATCCCTTACTTCCATAAGACAGAATCCCAAAAGATTTTCACCCTTCCAAAGTGTTGGATTCTCACATCTTCTGTCGTCTGCTCCCATGCCGATTCCCCATATATTATCACACGGACTTGCTTCAACAAGTATTCTTTCATTGGTACAGAGCAAAAAATATTTCAGCTCCTGATTCTGTGAAAACTTGGCAGTATTTCCTTTTATAACTATATCTGTTTTATTTTGATTCCAGATTTTTTCGTCGAAACCTGTAATCATTCGACCCAATGACTTGAACTGTTTCGGATGAGAAGCTTTCATAATTTCATTATATATTATATTATCTCCGAAAAGCAGAGCTTTCTGTGCCATCATATACTGTTCTGCCGTTGAATACTCCACACCGTCAACATTAAACTGGCAGTCAAACCATTGACTGAAACAGCTTTTTGTAATACTTCCGTCCTCAGACGGTCTGTGACCCCAGAAAAATATAAATTTCATCCGTTCTTTTCTGTTAAAGTTTTTAATAATTATATCTTTGGTATACTTCATTTTATTCTTCCTTTAATTCATGTATTTTATCCCGCAGATATGCAGCATGTTCAAATTCCAGCATTTTAGCCGCATTTTTCATCTCAACAGTAAGTCTGTCAATAAGCTGTTGTTTCTCTGATGCGGACATTTTTTTCTTCTTGGTTTTAGCCTCTACATTATTTTTAGACGTAATTTCCAGAACATCATGAATATTTTTAACAATAGTTTTCGGGGTTATTCCATGCTCTTTATTGAAAGCTATCTGTAAATTACGACGGCGTTCGGTTTCCATAATAGCACGTTCCATTGAACCTGTAACACTATCCGCATACATAATAACCTGTCCATTTACATTTCTTGCAGCACGTCCGATAGTCTGAATAAGTGAAGTTTCACTTCTCAGAAATCCCTCTTTGTCAGCATCAAGAATAGCAATAAGACTGACTTCCGGAATGTCAAGTCCCTCACGGAGCAGATTTATTCCGACAAGAACATCAAATATACCGTTTCTTAAATCCTTAATAATCTCCATACGTTCAATAGTATCAATATCATGATGCAGATACCGGACTTTTATACCTAAATCTTCATAATATGATGTCAAATCTTCTGCCATTTTTTTAGTAAGAGTTGTAATAAGAACACGTTCATTTCTATCAATTCTCTTATTTATTTCTGAATACAGGTCATCAATCTGACCGGAAATCGGCTTGACTATAATTTCGGGGTCAACAAGACCGGTAGGACGTATAAGCTGTTCAACTATTATATCAGTTTTTTCACGCTCAATCTGTCCGGGGGTTGCACTTACATAAATTGCTTGATTTATTTTTTCATTGAATTCGTCAAAATTCAGTGGTCTGTTATCATATGCACTCGGAAGCCTGAAACCATAATCAATGAGAGTTGTTTTTCTTGCCCTGTCTCCTGCATACATTCCACGAACCTGTGGTAATGTAACATGGCTCTCATCGACAAATAAAAGAAAATCGTCAGAAAAATGGTCAAAAAGGGTCATAGGCGTACTTCCGGCAGGTCTGCCTGAAAGTACACGGGAATAGTTTTCAACCCCGCTGCAATAACCCACTTCTTTAATCATTTCCATATCATAATGAGTACGCTGTTCAATACGCTGTGCCTCAATAAGTTTATTATTTTGCTGAAAATATTCGATACGCTCCGCAAGCTCTCTGTCAAGCTCATGAAGTGCGGTATCAACCTTATCATCACTTATAATATAGTGGCTTGCCGGAAAAACTGCTGCATGAGAAAGAACAGCATTAACCTTTCCGGTTACAGCATTTATTTCTGAAATTCTGTCTATTTCATCGCCAAAATACTCAACACGTATTGCCGTATCTGTTGACATTGCAGGAAAAATTTCAATCACATCACCACGAACACGAAACTTATTTCTCTCAAATGCAACATCATTTCTTTCATATCTGATTTTTACCAGTTCAGAAATAAGCCGTTCACGTGATTTTTCTGCTCCCTGACGTATTGATACAACATTTGCACGGTACTCTTCCGGGCTTCCGAGCGAATAAATACATGATACGCTTGATACTATTATAACATCTCTGCGTTCAGCAAGTGCAGTTGTAGCAGAATGACGGAGCTTATCTATTTCATTATTAATTGACGAAACTTTTTCTATATAACTGTCTGTACTTGCAACATATGCTTCCGGCTGATAATAGTCATAATATGATACAAAATATTCAACAGCATTATCAGGAAAAAACTCTTTAAATTCAGAACACAACTGAGCCGCAAGAATTTTATTATGTGCAAGAACAAGAGTCGGCTTATTTACTTTTGCTATAACATTTGCCATAGTAAAAGTTTTTCCCGAACCTGTAACGCCAAGCAGAATCTGCTCTTTTTTACCGGACTTTATACCGTTTACAAGCTTATCTATTGCCTGCGGCTGGTCTCCGGACGGTGCAAACTGTGAATAAAGCTTAAAATGTTCCATAAAAATCACTCCTGAAATATGATGTATTTATATTATATCACATTTATCATTAAAAATAAAGTGTCAGAACATATTTTCTTTTTTTAACAATAAAAAATACCGACAGATTTAAACTGCCGGTATTTTTATTACCTGTTATATCCATCAGGATTATTTTTCTGCCAGTTCCATGAATCACGACACATATCTTCAAGATTACGTTCTGTTTTCCAACCGAGTATCTCCTGTGCCTTATCCGCATTTGCATAACACTCTGCTAAATCTCCGTCACGTCTTGCACCATAAACATGATTTACTTTTACACCGTTTACTTTTTCAAAAGTATTGATAATTTCGGTAACACTGTACGGCTTTCCTGTACCAAGATTAAAAATCTCAACACAGTTGTTTTTCAAGATATAGTCAATTGCTTTAACATGACCGATTGCAAGGTCGGTCACATGAATATAATCTCTTGTACAAGTGCCGTCAGGAGTTGGATAATCGTTGCCGAAAACAGTCAGGCACTCACGTTTTCCAACTGCAACCTGTGAAATATATGGCATAAGATTATTTGGTATTCCAAGAGGGTCTTCACCTATAAGACCACTTTTGTGTGCTCCTATCGGATTGAAATATCTCAATAAAATAACAGAAAATTCATTGTCAGCTTTTGCCGTATCTTCAAGAATCTGCTCCATCATGACTTTAGTCCATCCATATGGATTTGTACATACTCCTCTTTTCATTGTTTCAAAATACGGCACAGAATTTCCCTCACCGTAAACAGTCGCACTTGATGAAAAAATAATATTTTTAACATTATATTTTTCCATAGTTTCAAGAAGTGAAAGAGTTGTATCTATGTTATTTCTGTAGTACATCAATGGCTTCTGCACTGATTCCCCAACAGCTTTAAGACCTGCAAAGTGAATAACAGCATCAATCTCATTTTCTTCAAAAACTTCTGAAAGCTTATTGCTATCTTTTATATCAAGTTCATAGGATTTTATATTCTTTCCTGTAATCTGTTCAACTCTACGAACTGCTTCCAGAGAGCTGTTGCTGTAATTATCAGCAATAACGACATCATAGCCGGCATTAATAAGCTCAACAGCCGTGTGAGAACCTATATAACCTGCCCCGCCTGCAAGAAAAATCAATGCCATATCCTGCCTACCTTTCATTAACCTTAATTAGACTTGTTTCTTTCCATTTCATTATAAACTGATGGCAATACGAAAGTCGGAACCATTTCGTGAAGTTTTTCAATTACAGCCTCATCATCATTCTGCATGGCAATATCCTTTAAAACATGAAGATTTTTACAGAATGTACTATTGTCAATTTCAATCTGATTACCAACATGGATACGTTTATTTGATGTATGCTTGAGACCTTCTTCTTTCATAAGAAGCTCTTCCTTAATTTTTTCACCGGGACGAAGTCCGGTAAAAACAATTGATATGTCAACATATGGCCGTTTACCGTACATACGAATAAGATTTTCTGCGAGAGTAATAATTTTAACAGGCTGTCCCATGTCAAGAACAAATATTTCACTGTTCTCTGCAATTGCAGCCGCTTCCATAACAAGACTTACAGCTTCAGGAATAGTCATAAAATATCTTTCAATATCAGGGTCAGTTACTGTTACAGGTCCGCCCTTTTCAATCTGCTTTTTAAAAATTGGGATAACCGAACCATTTGAACCGAGAACATTTCCGAAACGTGTAGTAATAAACTTTGTTTTATTCCCCTTTTCCTGTGCAAAAAACTGTGCTATCATCTCGCACACTCTTTTTGATGCACCCATGACATTTGTAGGATTCACAGCTTTGTCCGTAGAAATCATAACAAACTGTTCCGCTTTGAAATAACTTGCAAGCGAAGCAATATGAAATGTTCCGGTAATATTATTTTTTACTGCTTCCGAAGGAGAGCCTTCCATAAGTGGAACATGCTTATGTGCTGCGGCATGGAATACTATTTCAGGTCTGTATCTTTCAAAAATCTGACTCATTCTGAAATAATCACGGACAGAACCGATAAGTACTTCAAGATTCAGCTTATCACCGTAAATAAATTCGAGCTCCTGCTGAATCTCATAAGCATTATTTTCATAAATATCAACAATTATAATCTTTTTAGGATTATACTTTGCAATCTGACGTACAAGCTCCGAACCGATACTTCCACCACCGCCTGTAACCATACAGCATTTACCGCTTATAAAACTGAGAATTTCTTCACTGTCAAAACTTATAGGGTCACGTCCGAGAAGTTCATCAACATTTATGTCCCGAACCTGTTCAAGAATTGTCGTTGCACTGTCAAGGATAAGAGAACCGATAAAAGGAATAATCTTCAGAGGAAGCTTTGTTTCGTTACATATATCAATTATATTCTTACGGTCTGTTTCATTCAGCGATGGAATTGCAAGTATAATCTGATCAATGTCCATTTCTTTAACAAGCCTTGGAATATCATCAGTTCCGCCGACAACCTTTGTACCATAGATTACCATTCCAAGTTTTTTGGGGTCATTGTCCACTATACATATAGTATCAAATTCGGCAGCAATTTTATCAGCAATATAAGGAGAATTTTTAGAATTATAAATTTCCTTCATAAGCATCTTTGCAGCTGAACCTGCCCCTATTATCATTGTTCTGATTTTATTTTTATAGTAATTCATAAACTATCATTCCTTTTCTTTCATGTTTTCTTCTTTATTTTTAATGTATCTTTATTATGCAAAGAGACAAAATATATCTTAATTTACATAGTTTTATTATACTATTTGTCAGCGTAAAAAGCAAGCGTATTTTCATTAACTACAAAATTTCAGCACTTTTCACAAAAATTACAAAAAAGTTACAGAAAAATTACATAAAAAAGGATGCCCCATACTTATGGAACATCTTTTTTTAATTAAAATGCCCTGACAAGTAACTTGGTCTTTTCAAGGCTGTGTATCTCAGCAGCACTACTATCACTATATTTACAGTAATAGATATAATAAGTCCAACAGCAGTAATCTAAAAATAATTAGGTAACTGAACGTCATAAGGATACAATTTTTCAGATTCTTTAACATGCGTTCTGTTTATATCAATTTCTGCCGACTTCTCTGCATATATTTTTGCCTTTGAAAAAATTTTTTAATTACGGAAACATTTTTCTGCATCGCCAATAATATCAAACGAATCAAAACTCATTCTGAAATCATAACTGTTATTGTTGTCCATATGTAATTTTATTCCAAAATAAAAATAAATTCCCAGCATAAGCGAAAATGTAAAAAAATAATTCCTATGGTCATAGTTACAGTTGCAATAATGTATCTGCTTTTACTCCTCATGATATTTTTATTTGTATATCTTCTGAGGAACTGTTTTGAACTAAGATTTATCCTTGACTTTCTTCTGTTTAGTTTTCTTTCTAGGCTTTCCAAAATTCAGTGCTTTAGCAGGTGAAAGTTTTCTCAATGCCCACATTGTCGAAGTATAAGCGGATATAAATATTGCTGCAATACAAAGTATAATTCCACCGATTACAAAATACGAATTTGCTCTGAATTCAAAATCCTGAAAACCAATTTTTTGAATGAATTAAATGATATATTACAAATAACATAAGCCGCAGCCGTACCTATCGGAACTGCTGCAATTATATAAAACAAGAATTCCGTAAAAAGCAGCGTTTTTTTAAATCTTCCATTAGATGAAATTCATCTTAAATTTTCCTCTATAGAATAATCGCCGTATGTCAGGTCACTGCAATTATAATAATCCCATCTGTATTTCTCATCATCAATCGGAAACAATTCACCCGATTCATAGGCAAGATAATTATCCCAGACTGTCTCAGAACAATCCCATGAATTAAGGAAAACCATTTTCTTGCCCAATGCATTAACAGAAGTATCCATATAAGCCTTATTTCCATAAATATAGGCGTTCTGTCCCCAACCGTCAACTATTTTGTTCATAGAAAAAGCATAGTTTATTTCTGAACAGCCATTCCGATAGCCTGTACAGTAACGCAGAATGCAGTCATTACCCTGAATATCAACAAAACTGTCGGCATAATTTTCACCAGACATTCCGATACCGTCAAAAATACAATTTTCAACAATTGTACCCGTAGTGTATTCCTTGATGTCAATATGTTCTGCTGCAACATTTGGTCCGATGGAGCATCCCCTGATTGTATTATAGTCACATTTATAACCATAACCGCTTGTACTTTTTGAACTGCCGATATAAATTCCCTCACCGTAAGCAGGTGAAACAAGTCCGGTATCATGTATAAAGCAATTCTCAGCAAGACAGTATGAACTGTTGTCACGGAAATGGATTCCCTCAGAACCAATATTATATACTTCACAGTTTATCAGCTTTGTATGATTTGAATTATCAAGAATTATGCCTTTTGAAGCATTTGTAATTTTCAAATCACGTATAACCCACCAGTCGCCTGTAACAGAAAGAGCATAGTTCTCACTAACATTGATGCCCGAAATAACTGCCGGATTTTCCGGATTCTCAGAGCGTAAAACTATCGGTTCGGATTCAGTACCGTCTGCCTCACCCTTGAACATATAGCCCTTTGAAGTTGAACCGCTGTAAATATAATCACCGGATGCAAGAATAATTTCATCATTCGGTTCAACATCTGCAAGAGCAGCCTTAAGTTCATCCGTATTTGTAACACGGACTATATTTGTCGGTTTTTGCGAATCTATAAATTCTTTCCGCATCTGACATAAATCAAATACATCAATTATGCCGTCAGCACACAAATCCGAATTGTCTGAATTAATTAATATATCATCATAATCCAATATCCACTTCTGAAGGTAAACTAAATCAGCAGAAGTAAATTTTCCGTCATTATTTGCATCGCCCCTTACAAACGAATCAGCAAAAGCAGAATTTCCGTTCAATAAAGAAATACAAGAAACTGATAATAATAATACAATAAATTTTTTCATCAGTTTTCCTCTTTCTTTTCAACCGCTCTTACGGTAACCCTGCTCTGTCCGCCGATAGTGCAGGTAAACAATGTTAAGTCCCATTCATCAGCAGAACCAAAATCCATTGCCTCAATATCTTTACCATTGATTTCAGTAACCTGTAAAACCTCATAATAGTGTGGATATCCGTTTGCATCAGTAAAAATAATTTCCTCACCGCCTGCCAAATCTCTTAATCTTCCGAAATGAGAATAATAATTATGAGCAGCTATTATAATATCTTTATCGGCAATAGTACCTTTATACCGGCAAGGTGAAATATTAAGACGGGGATAGCTCCATTCACTCATAACCGGAAGTTCTATCTCCAGTGACGGAACAGAAATAATCCCAATATATGAATAATCTCCTACATAAGTCGTCGCTTCTTCTATAACAGGTGTAGTCGTAGTATCATATTTTGCATATTCAGCAAAAAGGTCTTCTTCAATTGTAGTTATAGTAGTAGCCTGAGTTGTTTCAGGCATTCCGATTTTCAGTTCATTTAAAATACTGTTTGCGGCTTCACCGCCTTTTTTATTTTCATTCATATTGTACAAAACAAGGGACAACGCTGCAATAAGCAGAGCTGCCCCAAGTAATATACAACACAATCCATGTGTCTTTTTCATTATCAGTCTTCTCTCCTGCTATTAAAAAGTAAACGTAAACCAATAGCAACAAATATCATACCGCCGAAAAGCATTACAGGAACCGGCCACCAAAGCTGACCTGTCTGAGGAAGCTTTTCAATTGCTTTAGTAGTAGTTTTAGCAGTTGACTTTGAAGTGCGGTTTGAATTTCCACCACCACTGGAATTATTTGACTCATTTATTGTAGTTGTCTTGGTACCTGAAATTGTAATATCGGAAGTACTGCTTGTTGATGTATCATTATCAGTTGAAGAAGCGGTTAAATCACCGCTTACAGTAGTTACTGTGGCTGACTGTCCAGTGAAAGTTGTTGAATCTTCCGGCTTGACATCCTTTGAACCTGTTGTAGTAGTTCGTGTATCTTCACCGCCATCTATCGGACCTGTGCGGGTTGTAGTAACAGCTGTTCTACTTGTACTTTTAGTATCCATCGGAACTGTATGAGTTGTAGTAACAGTTGTAGTTGTTGTCGTTTGACGCAGCAATTCATTGTCATAGTTATTCATGATAATATACTGTGTTGTATTGTTTCTGTACATTACAAAACAACCGGCAGGAACAGTTACTTCCTTAACTCTCCATTCACTGGAAACATCACCCTCCCATGAATAAGTCCAGTTATTTTCCTGACTTAACTTAACAGTATCATAAACAACATTGTTCTCATAAATCTCAACAGCAATTTCCACTGGTTTATCAGTTACACCATCAGCATTAGCCCATATTTTTCTTACGGCATATCGTTCAATGTCTCCCGGCAGTGTTCTTTTAATACGAAACTTAGGATAACCATCAATTTCTTTTTTACTTCCGTCAACTTCAAAAATAATCGGAACCGGAACAAAAGTATAATCTTCTCTCTTTACGCTTTTTCCACATGCAAGATATAAACCGACTTCAAGATTTTCAAAACGAATCACACCATTATTATCTGTTATACCCTTTCTTTCAGGTGAAAGAGAATCAAGCATTGCAAAATTTTCAAGAGTTGAAGCAGTTTCAGTTATACTTTCTTCAGTAAGACCACCAAGAATCACAGGATAATTTGCAAAATCACCGCTAAGAGTATATTTATTACCACTTTTTTTGCCAATCTTATAAATTGACCACTGCATACCTGAAAGAATAAAATCATCTTCCTTGCAATAAAGAATCAGGCTCTCACTCTTCTCTGCGGCTGAAACATTAACCGTAAGACCTGCGGCTAACATAAGAACCATACCTAATGCACACAATACAGCACCTAATCTTTTGTACATTTTTCGCATTGTCAACCACCTTCCTTATTAATTCAATAATTTCATATAATCTTTTTTCCTTTTATGTAACTTTCTGTTACCGCTGAAAATCCAGAAGCAAATCAGAATCAAAACCAGCGGAGCAGCAATAAACGGTATAACAAGCATAGGGTCAACTTTCAGAGCATCAGGTTCAACTTTAACAGTATGTTCATAAATTGTTTCTATACGATGCGAACGTATAAGCAGACGATGAGAGTTGATTCCGTATGGTGTACAGGTCATAAGAGTAACATAATCACCGTCAGGAATAACTGAAAGCTTATCTATTTCACTTGGCTCAACAATAAGAATTTCCTCAACTTCGTATGTAAAAACTTCATTAAGAACAGTAATGGTAAAAGTATCGCCAGTAACAAGTTCATCCAAATCAGTAAATAATTTTGCTGATGGCAGACCCCTGTGAGCTGAAATAACCGCATGGGTATTCTTTCCGCCTATCGGTAATGATGAACCCTCCAGATGACCGGTAGCAATATTTAGAACTTCCGCACTTGTTCCGTGATAAATCGGAAGCTCAACACTTATGACAGGTATTGCAATATAGCCTATGATTCCCGAATCGCCGACATTAAGAATTTCATCATAATCTGTAAGCTTATCATATTCAGTAAATGGTGAAACAAGTTGATTCAGTCTGTTGTTGTAATCGTAAGCTGCCTCCCAGATTTCATTATATCTGTCGGGGTCAAGCTGCTGAACAAATTCATTATAATTTGCAACCATACGGCTCTGAACCCTTTTGTTCCACCAGTCACTGACTGTAGGATAAAGCATTACGGAGAGTCCCACCAGCAAAATAATAACTAATATAATTGTTGAAATAATACCAGATTTTTTCCTCATGGAACCCTCCCTAATGCTCCTCCCGGCGATTAAGCCGAGAGGAGTTTAAGGTTTATTTATTGAATGACATATAATTCAATCAGAGAATTAAAGTTCTTCTTTCTTCATACGCTTCTTTGTAATAAGGAATATGCCTGCAACTGCAACCATTGCACCACCGCCAAGATAGAACAATTTTGTACCAATGCCACCGGTTGATGGAAGTGAAGTACCCTTGTTATTTGTAATCTCAAAATCAGCATTGCTATTGGTTTCATCAAATTTAAGTGAAACATTATTGCTTTCACCTTCTGCATTTGCTCCTGAAATCTTCTCAAGATGTGAAGTAACTTCAATCTTAATTTCTGCACGCTCTGTAAGCTCATTATAGCCTGTAGGAGCATTTACTTCATCGAGATAATAAGTGCCGGCATCAAGACCCTTAATTAAAATTACACCATCATCAGCTGTTTTAATTGTTTCAGCTACTTTGTCTTCAGAATCTTTAACCGGATAATAAGCACCATCTGCACCCTTATAAAGCTCTATCTTATTACCATCAGTTGCGGCATCATAAAGCTCAAATTCAGCTCCGGCAAGTGTAGCTTTTGTATCTCCGTCAATTTTAGTACCATTAGCTTTATATGTGTATACACCTACAGTGTCTTCCGGTGTTTCACCTGTTTCTTCATCGCCTTCTTCTTCCTCATCTGGTCCCTTAGGTTTTTCATCCTTTGAATCAGGAGCTTTTTCTCCTCTTCCTTCCCAGTTAGGATTGTTGGAGTAAGTCAACTTAACCGTATTTATATTAGCCTTTGAAGTAACACCATAAACCAATTCATCTTCATCTGCTTCTGCAATCATTGCATCTTCACTAAGATGAGCATTATAGATAACTTCAATAACTGAACCGTCTGTTAAATCAGCATCATATTCTTTAATATCGGCAATTGTAAGATTCCATGAACCATCTGTAAGACCTGCTACAGCTTCTGTATAGTAACCATTTTTAGCAGTTGTTTCATTGTATACAGGAACTTCTATATCACCAACCTTAACGCTTGCAATGCTGTCAAATATAACACCTTTAGCAAGAGTATCAATAAAACTTACCTTGTATGTATCGTAAGCAGCATATTCAGCATCAGCATCTAAAGTAGCAACAAGCTTAAACTGGAATGTTTCATTGATGTTATGGTCGGCTGTTTCACCCCAATGTTCTGTGTTCTGACCGTCTGTGTTATCCCAAACCTGTTTATCAACCTTTGGAGCTGCGTGTTTAGCAGTAATTTCTACATCTGTACCTGCAAGCTTAACCATATAACGTGATTTAGCACCTGAGTTTGAACCGTTTCCATTGTTTTCAGGAGCAGCTGCATCAACAACAAGATAATAACCTGCATCAAGATTTTCAAGTGTACCAGCTTTGGTATCATCTAAATTAGAAGCTACAATATCAAGAAATGCATTCATTTCTTCAGATTTATCAGTGAAAACATTAACTTCTGTCTCTTCAACAGTTTTCTTTGCAGTACCTAAAATCTTTGCAACATCAGCAGCATCTTCAACATTTTCATCAAAATATTTTCCAATTACACTATCTGCCTTCAATGCTGATAAAATAGAATCTCCTTTTACACCTATACCCCATTCAACATTACTGAAAGTTTCAGTTAAAGCACTTGTATCACCGTCGGTTTCAGTTGTATAAGTACCTTTGAAAATCTGATAGGACTTATAAGAATGTTTTGCTCCATCAGTATCATTAACAGTAATATTAAGAGCAGATGAACTGAAATTCATAGCCATAGGAGCGGTCATTGTTGCAGCCATAAGGGTTGCCGCTATTGCAGCAGTTACTTTCTTAAAGTTTTTCATAAAAATTCTCCTTTTCTTGTACATAAAGCACATAAAATTTAATTGTTTATCAATTCGGAAAAATCCGGATTCTAAACTTTACTGATGACCTTAAAAGGCCATATGCGTAAAATAACCTTGCCGATGATATATTCATCAGCAACGCATCCAACAGAAGTTGAACGGCTATCAATTGAAACAGAACGATGGTCACCCATAACAAAAATTCTGTTTTCCGGAACCTGATACGGCAATTTTATATCACATTCGCCAAAAGCCTTTTCATTCACATACGGTTCATCAAGCTCGTTGCCATTGAGATAAACTGTACCATCATCTGCAATATCAATAACATCACCAGCTGTTCCTATAACTCTTTTCAAAAGAATTTTATTATTGAAATAAAATGCTACAATATCACCGCTTTCGAAATTACTGCGTTTGCTGCATATAAGAAGTTCATCATTAAGAAGCGTCGGAGTCATACTTGTTCCTGTAACTCTTAAAACCGGTAAGAACAGCATTGAGACCAGAACTGCAATTGATGCAACAACAAGAAGTGAAGAAACTGTTGTATAAAGAGTTTTAACATAATTCCTTCTGTAGTTAATCCGCCTCACTTCAGAATTAAGCTGTTCAGCTGTAGGAATGTCTTTTGTAAATTCTTCCATACTGCTCATTGCCCCGTTTCTTCTGAAGCACTATAACTGCTTACAGGATTCTGCTGATTCTTTTTGCCGAAATAGTTTTCAGCAGAATTTTTAACTGCATCTGAAATTATTTTAATTAATTCATCGGAAAGATTATTCTTGGCTTCAATAGCGACTTTCGATAAATCATCAATACGAACTTTCAGACTTTCATTTTCTTCTTTTAGCTTATCAAGTTCTTCCCTTAGATAAAACATGAGTTCGAGCAATTCTGAGCGTTTAAGCTTCCGAAGTTCCTTGTCTGCCATATTTTCTCCTTTCCGGAAAACAACTCATCCAAATTATTTATTTTATTATACACCTTGATTTCTGATTTGTCAAGATTTATTACTAAAATTTAGTGATTTTTGTCTAAATGCACAAACTAAGTTATTTTTAATTGTACAACATATAACATTTATCACTTAAATTTCATTAAAATGTTATATTTTTTGGATAATTTGCCGATTATCGTCTCTCCCTGTTTTTCAGGTCAGAGAGAGACATTAATCAGATAAATTTATGCAGTTTTTCTGCGTCTGCGTCTGTAGTAAATAATACCCAAAAGACTTCCGCTGATTATAAGAATACCTGTAACATGATAAGGTTTTGTACCTGTTCCGCCTGTTGACGGCATTTCTACACCTTCCGGAGTTTCTCTGTAATTATAAATTTCAGCCATGCTGTCACCGGGCTTTGAAGCATTGATAGCATAAACAGTCTCATTGTCGCCGTCACTGAATGCATACAAAGGAGTGTAACCGTTCGGCGAATCAATCTCTGCTATCCAGTAATAATAAGGATTGCCATTTTCATCATAAACATCAAGACCATCAAATGTCAACGTTCTGTTGAAATCGCCTTTACCGCCGTCAAATGTAACAGTTTTGCCGTTAACTCTATAAGCTTCAAACGGGTCAGCCTGTTCTGCATATGTTGATGCAGAATAAAATCTTGCGGAACGCTTCATATAGTTTGCAGGAACTATTTCGTCATACTGGAATTTACAGCTTTCAACTGTCCAACAATCATTGTTTGAATATACTTCAATACAATCTATTGATGTAGCATTTATAAAATCAATTGTAACTTCCATACCATTACAAGTTACGTTGCAAATACCAGAGTTATTATTATAACTTAAACCTAAAACAGCACCATCATTAGAATATATACCTGTTTCATTTTGTTTGAATTTAATAATATACATAGACCAACTGTTACTTGTTGAACTCATTTGCATGGTTATCTTTTGCACTTTTTTAGCCGAATCTGCTTTTATCTCATATGATTTACCGGCTTCCATCTTAATTGAACCTTTTACTACATTAATTGAAATTTCTTTTGAAACACCATCATCACGAGTTACTTTAATCCTTGTTGTTCCTTCTGAAATGCCCTTAACAGTAATAGTACCGTCATTATTATTAATAACATCTGCTATATTAGAATCTAAAGATTCACAAGAAAACTCACCATAATACGGATTAATAGTAAATCTGATTTCCTTATCAACAGCAACTTCACTGCTATCACCGGTGACATCAAAATTGTTAGGAAGAACAACATTTATATTAAGAGGAACTGTTAAACCGTTTGCTTTGACATTGATTGTATAGTTACCCAAAACGGTCGCTGTAAGTTTATTACCGTCAATAGTTATATTTTTGTTGCTGCAATTAAATTCTGCATTGTCAACGTCAACGCCGCTATCTGTAACTTTAAGCGTATATTCTGTACCTGCTGTAACATTATAACAGCCATTAACAAACTCTGCACCATCAACAGAAGCCGTCAGAGAAGAAACAGTTATATTAATTGTTTCAGTAGTTTTTCCGTCTGTTATCGCAACAGAAGTTTCTCCGTCACTGATACCATTAATTTTAATTATGTTACCGTTCACTTCAACTGATGCAATACCTTCATCAAGACTCGACTTATCAATTGAAATACCTGATTTATTTGCAGTTATTTCAGTAATATTATCAACAGTCACAAGAACGTTTTCCGGAAGTGAAAGTTTCAATTCCAGTTTATCTGCTATATCAGACGGCATTTCAGTACTGCGGTAGAGCTGGACTGTAATACTGTCCTTAAGATGAGCATCATTTCCATCGCTCCATGTTTTATTGACGCTTATTGAAAACTGTCTTGTATTTGTAATTTCAACTGTTCCTGCATTTGTTCCGTCAGTCTTGGATTCAAAATCTGCCGGTTCTATCGGAGTTTTGGAATAACCGTCAATTTCAATTTCATCAATAGTATAGTAATAAAGATTTCCGTTTGCATCACGGGCAGGTAAATCAGTATATTCCCATGTATCTTTTGTGCCTGATACATCTGTTGGGTTATCTGTAAGAACAGTTTCCCACTCGGAATATGTTCCGTCAGCATTCTTAATACGTCTTTGCAGATAGAAGTTGTTTGGTAAAAGTGCGTGCTTATCTGCATCAGCTATCGCATCGTCGCCAACCCATGTTTTATGGACACGTATTGAAGTTTTTTCTGTGTTACGCCTATTTACAACAGTTACAGGAGTATCACTTGCTGCCTGCTGTGCATTGTCTTCATAAGATACTTTCCATACATTAGCAACAGCATCTGTTTCTTCAACTCCATAGATATACTTTCCATTACTGTCTCCTACAGGAACATCTATAGCCTTTGTCCACGAACCATCTGAATTAATAGTAAACTTTGCTATATCAGGGTCTTTATCGTCAGTTGTAAAAGAGCCGTCTGTTTTAAGGTATTCTATGTAGTAAGATTTTATAGATTTACCATAAGCTTCAGCTATTTTATCCCAACCGGCTGCATTTGGATGACAACCATCATCCTGAAGATATTTATCTGTGATAATTTCATTAATGTCAACTAAATAAATATTCGGGTCAGCATCAGCAATTTCTCTTACCGCTTCATTTGCATAAGAGATAATATTTTTACATTCTGTTTCCCAATCCTTCAATACTGTGGCATCATTACTATAAGGATAATTCCACCACCATTTTCCGCCTTCTGTAGCTTCTGTGCTGTTTTTAAGCCATTTGAAATCTGGAATTGTGCCAAGGAAAATAATCGGATTCTTACCGCTATTCTCTTTAAGATTATCAATCAGAGTAGCATAGCTTTCTTTTATTGCTCTTTTAACTGTATCCTTATCAGCACTTTTTATACCGCTGCCCTGATGAACATCATTAGTTCCACCAAGCAGACAAATAACATCTGCTCCTTGTACATTAGTATTGAATGCACTGATTTGTGCACTGTTCTGACCGAGATTTGTAATCGAATTACCTTTAAGTTTGAATCCGGCTGATGTCAATGCCTTTGCTAAATCCAGAGGATAAGCATCGTTTGTGGTCTGATAACCATAAGTGATAGAATCACCTACAGCCATAACACTCACTTCATTTTCCGGAATAATGTTTTTATAAACTCTGACTTTGACTTCGTTTGGAATTTCATTGTCTGGAAGCGGAGTTACACCGTCTTCATCAACCCACTGTTTCTGAACAACAATAGCATTACGTGTATTTTTAATAGTATAGTCATACATTGTATTGCTGGCTGAACTGCTGTCCAAATATGATGCTGTATACTTGCTTTCTGCTCCTGATTCTGAAAGGTTTATACTTTTTTCAAAAACATAGTAATAGTAAGAATCACCGTTCTCAACAGGATTGCCTTCTTCATCAAGTTCGCTCATCGGAAGTCCGGTCCATGAATAAGTCCAATCGGTTACTTCGTCATCATTGTGTTTAAGGATAACTGTTTCAATCGGTTCTATACCGGATATAGCATTCTGAATAGTAGCATTATTAAGATTGTCAAGTTTCTTGTTCAGGCGATAAAGTGCAACTTCAACTGAATCATTAACATGAACTGCTGAACCGTCACTCCACTGCTTTCTGACAGATACAGTTACATCTGTTGCATTGATGTTCTTGTTTGTAACAGTAATTTCACCTGTGAGCTGATTAATATTGAAAACACAACTTACAACATAATCATCTCCAAGCTCAGGAGTCTCAACAGCTTCAAACGATACGTACTTACTCAGGTCTGCTTCAGCAATAAGGTCTGTAATATCTGAACGCCAGTTGTTTCCGCTTGTAAGTTTTACATTTTCAGCAACGGGATTTTCACTTCTTACGCCATTACGGTCAACACCATATATGCTTATAGTAATTTCACTGACAGGTGCTGACATGGTTTTGCCTTTTGAATTCTTCCATTCTTTTATAAGATATAGTTTCTGTGAGTTTTTAATTGTAACAATACCGTCATCATTTACAGCATTGCCAACATAAATCGGAAGATATCCACCTTCTTCAGAATCTGACAGGAATTTTCCTGATTTTTCATCAAGAATATAAGTTATTCCGTTGACTGTATAAGCTGTTTCTTTCACATAGTAATAAATAGGTTTACTGTTCTTGCCGTTCGGCAGATTATTCCAGATGTTACCGTTAAGCTCACTTATTTTTATATTTTTTACGGACGTAAATGAGCTGTCCATAATTCCCAAATCATCAGCATTTGCAGGAATTGCATTATCAGGCATACCTGAAGCAGTCTTTTTATAAGACCAGTAAAGTTCTACAGTAACAGAATCATTATCATGATTAGCATTGTCGTCGCCGTACCATTCCTTAGAAATACCTATATCAATAAGCTTACTGTTCGGAATTTCGATATCATCGCCTGACCTTATCTGAATTATATTTGATTCTGAAACATTATTTGGAATCTGAACAGATGAAATATTGCTGTTGTATGCAAAATAATGTGTTGAAACGTAGTTTGTCAGGAATTTTGTATAATCTGTTCCATCAAGGATTGTAGTACCGTTATTAAGATAATCAATAATAAGCTGACGGAATTTTTCACCATTTTCATCATTCGGTATTAAGTTTGAACCTTCGTAGCCTTTCGGAACTGAAACCTCAATAAGCTTATAAAGAATATCCTGCTCAATCGCAACTTCCTTTGCGGGATTTACATTAATATCGCCCGCATTTTCATCAATCTTACTTCCCTGCATACCTGTTTCAGACCATGTAATTGCTCCACCATTCTGGGCGTCAACCGATTTTGCAAAATACCATAAACCATTTTCATACTTAGCCATAAGGAAAGTAGCATCAAGACTGTTTATGCTGTAGTTGCCTACATTGACTTTTTTGATTTTAGGTCTGCTGTTTGTTGAAACTGTACCACTTGAACGTGAGATTCTGTATTTATCATCTCTTTTTGTATCTTCAGCAGTTGCACTGTCTGAAATCAGCTTTGCTCTGTTATGGAATGCAATTTCGTGACCTGTAGGCGGAACATATCCGGGTTTCATTGTATCAAGCTTGCCGTTTACTACAACTGAACTCTTACATCCATTCAAAACAGACGGTGTATTTTCATTTGCTATAATTTTATACGTATACTGTATTTCAATATGCATTTCATCAGGGATTGAAAGTTCAAGAAGTGCCGCACCATCATTTGTTGATTTTCCACTTGCAAACTTCATTGTGTATTCATTCTGCTTAAGCTCTGTCTTTACGCCATTTTCATCAACTTTATATAGTTTAAGACGTGTCATGAGAATATCAACAAGTTTTGAACCCTCTGTTATTTTATTATGACACGTATCCGTATAGCTGTCTGTATCGAAAATATCCCTTATATCAATTGTATTTCCGTTTGAAAGATTCTTGCCTTCCGGATTCACATCAAGAGTATACTGTACATATCCGGGAATAAGTGACTTTTTATAGTCCTTTACCAGAAGATTTGACGGAGCTTTGATTGTAATTGAAGCATAATCGTTCTCTTTTGTTTCAATTCCAGGTGTTTTATCAGATTCCTGATTTATTTTAAAAATTTTGTTGCTGAATGTAAAATTACCCTTTACAAGTTTTTCTTCTAATTTACTGCACTCAACTTTAACACTGTATGCAATATAAAATTTCTCCCAAGACTTGGGCTTATTAAAATAAACAGCATGATTTTCCTTGTCATAGTAGAAATGTTCTCCGGATTCATAATTACTCCAAATTGCTTCTACACTGTCTTCAGCTATCAAATAGTTACCAAAAGTAGATTGATACCATACCATAATTGGAGCTACAATATAACCGCCTTCATCTGAATGATTACTACTATTCATAATTGTTCTCAAGGAAGGAATAATTGAATCTTTATTCGAAGCAAAGCTTTCTTGTTGACAATTGCTATTATAAATTAATTCAAAATCTTCCGGAAGATAATCAACAACAGGATAAGTTAAACCATTTGTTCCTCCAGAACCTTCAATTATATATGTGAAAACATAATAATCCTTTTTTTCACCGTTTTCATTCTCTAATTTCTTCTTATACTGACTTAAATCATCTCTCTGAATAGATTCTACTTCACTGCAACTTGAATTATAAGCAGTCTTTTTAATACCAATATCTTGTTTAAAAGTATTCTTTATTTTGTTTCCTTCATAACTGATTGAATATTTACCCTCTGATACTTCAAATGATTTTGCGTCAGCAGGAATATCCTTTCTGTTTCCGTCCTTATCCGTGTATGCAGATTCACGGAAACGATACATTATTTCATTCCAGCTTATACTGCCGTCTTCATTTTTGATATACTCATACTTTGGTAAATTTTTTAATGCAGTACCATTCCATAAAACATCACTGATTGCGTTTTCACTTGTCAGACTAACAGTAACAGGATTTCCGGAATTATCAATAGTTACATTTCCTGAATCATCTACTGTTCCTTTTACTTCCGTCCAGTTTTCATCTTTTAAAAGTTTTCTTTCCAGAACAAATTCAACTTCTTTTGGTCTGTTATTGTCCTTGAATTCAACTCCGTTTTCATCAGTTCCGCTATATCCGGAATCGCCAGACCATTCTTTTTCGAGAGCAATCTCAGTATTTTCAAAAATCGCAGAGTTTGTAATCTTATAACCGTCTGCTGCATTTCCTGAACGAATCCAGCTATAAACCTGACCTTCCGAATCCATATATCTGTCGCCTTTAATTACGACACTCTCTTTACCTTTTTCCTTGAAAGCAATTTCAGAAACGTCATAATGATAAATTGTTAATTGACCGTTTACAATTTCCTGATTAGGCAAATTATTCCATGTATACTGCCAGTTTTTTTCTGAAGTAAGCTCTATTTCATCACCATAAGGCTCATTGTTTCTCCTGAGCTGAACAGTAACACTGTCAAACTTTGACTTTATATCTTCGCTTCCCCATTCTTTAGTTACGCTGATACTTGTATTTTCTGTTTTAACAAATTTATTTGTAACAGTAACCGTACCAGAGCTGTTTATTTCATTGTTGCTGTATGTTACATTATAATAACCGTCATCAAAAATAATTTTGTTATTATCTACAGCTTTGCCGTCGCATTCAATTTCTACAATTCTATAATAAATATTAGCATTATTATATTTATCTGGAAGTTTTTCAAATTTATGTTCCCATCTGCTTTCTGAATTAAGTTCAGCAGTAACTTCTGGCAAACTTGTATCAGAGTTATTGAGGTCCACTATATATTCATTGGAATTAATCTTTACGGGTCTCCATGTCCAGTCTTGTTCTGTGCGATATTCAAGTCTTACTTTAACATTGCTGCCCGTTTTACCGTTCCATTCCTTTTTAGCAGTAATATTAATAAATTTTTTCAATGTATTGGTAGCATATATATAATTTCCGTTACCGCCGTAAGTTATTGTATATATACCGTCGTCTGTTTCAAAAGTATCGCCGTTAACACTTAAATTTCCGAACTTATATTCTTCAAGCTGATACTGATACTGAACAACAGTACCGTTTATTTCCTGAGACTGACGGAGTCCACTTATTGTGTTGTTCCACTGATTGTTATTTGATTTTATTTCAACATTGTAATCATTTGCAGAATTATAATCTGAATCCGTATTATAGATAAATTTATCGCCATTCTGCTTAACATAATTCCATGTTTTACCGTTATCTGTACTATACTTCAGCTTAAAAGTAACGCTGTCCGGTTTTGTATAAACGTTGCTGCTCCAGTTTTTAGACACATTAAGCGTCATTGTCTGATTAGCATCTTTTCTTGTTATATTACCGCCGGAAACAGGACCAATATTACCGTTTTCGCCAAATTTACCATTGTTTTTAAATTCATAGTTTACATAATCAGAACCGATGGTTGCTTTTGTATCATATGTGATTTTTACAAAGTTATACTTATTCTGTGAATCAAAATCATCTTTGAATTTAAGAGTAAATCCGCCGTCAACAGAATTAATTTCATATTCAGATGAATTCACCAGCTCATAACTTGTGCCGTCATGACTTGCCATAACCTTTATAGAATCTACATCGGCTGTATGTCCTGCACCATTTGTTGCACTTGGTTTATCCTCATATGTTTTTCCTGCAAATTTATCATCAAGAGTAAGAAGTGCTTCCCAGCTCAATGTCTGTGTTGGAATATCAGCAGAGCCGACAACAGTTGTTGCCAGAGGAGAACATTTCAAATTCTTCTGAGCAGTGCTTCTTGCTGTAACATTTATATTTGCAGTAGCGGTTGCAACTGTAGAAGTTCCCGGACCGCCGCCTACTGAGTTTACAACAGTAGTACCCTTTACAATATCTTCAACAGGAACATCTGTTTCATATTCAAATATAACCTTGTCAATATCTCCGGCAGGGTCATTGATTATGTAGGCATTGCCTTCCTTGGTCACATAGTTTCCGCCGTTTACAGAATGATTGTTCTTAAAATACTTTATATTGACATTATCTGTAAATTTCTCATCAATTATTTTATAATTCTTGAATTTATAACCATTTTCTGCTGTAACAGTAACATTCCATTTAATTTTGTGACTATTTGCATCATATGAACCGTTTTTATTGAGTTTAATAAGTTCTGATTCACTTTCATATTCAATAGATTCAGGGTCCTTGTCGCCTGTCGGTGTTCCGTCAGGATATTTCAATTCAGCAGTATTATTATATGTTCCTGCAACTGCATCTGTTTCATATGTTATAATTATATTATTTGCATTACCTATGCCTGAAAGTTTCCAATCATTATTACCAGTTGAAATGATTTGTCCACCTGATGGCTGTATAATTGTCATGCTGTCAATATTAGTTGCATTGTCAATAATATCATTGAGAATATAGCCGTCAAAATTAACGCCGTAATTATTTTTTATGTTAATCTGCCATTTGATTTTTCCGTTTTCATAATCAGAATAATCAGCAACACCTGTTTTCGTAATATCAAACGGGTTACTTAAATAAGAATTATTATTTCCTGATATTTCTTTCTCAGAATCATTTTTCTTGATAAAAAATTCATTATTGACGATACCTGCTTTAAGCTGTTCATCAGTAATTTTTGTTTTATATGTAATTCTTACATCATTTGTACCGATTAATGACCATTGTCCGTTATTATAAAATTCTGGCGGATTTACGTCTAAAATTATAGGTGTTATATTTTCATTTTCGTTATATGACAGAATATCACTTACATTATACTGTGACAAATCAGCACCGTTGCTTTTAATATCAACAGTCCATGAAATAGTTCCGTCAGAGTTTACATTTCCCTGGCCTTTTGATACTTCAGGAAACTTATCTTTGAATTTAACAGTAATTTCCTCTCCCGCAACAGTAACTTTTTTATCACCATCTTCGCTTTCGCTGCGGGATACTTCACCGGAAAACGTAAGACTTCCTATCAAAGAACCGTCATTAGTCTCTGCCAATAAATATTGTTTATATTCATCGGTAAATTTAATACAGATAAAATTACCGATAATTTCAAATTTACCTGCTTCCTCATTACCTGTCTCAGCAGAATATTTAGTATCAAAAATAGCACTTATTTTGCTATCGTTATCAAGAATAAAAGTTGGATTATCAATGCCTGATATTTCAAAATAAAGATTATACTTATCATTATCCAAATTAAATCTGCTTTTATCAGAATTAGCATTAAAAGTATAATTCAAATTAAATTCCAAGCTTACAGAATCGCTGTCAAATTCAGTATCTGGTGTTACAGGATTAGCATCTATAGATAAACTTACATTATGAGTATCAGCATCTGCAATATTCTGAACTCCTGAAATATCTGCCTGGCCCGATGGTTCTCCCTCATTTTTTTCATTATTTTCGCCCAAAATTCCCAACAATCCTACAGCTGCAAGCGGAGAATTTTCAATAGTCATGCTTATAGCGGGAGTAACAAGACTCATCACAACCGTCAGTGCAACCATGAAAGAAAGAAGTGCCATAAATGAAGACTTACGCTTTCTGGACTTATATTTATTGAGATATTCTTGTACTTTTCGGTTGATATTCATAAAAAAACCTCCTCATAATTATTGTATCTATTTAAAATATTAAAAAAGTTTTATCGTATTTATTATATCTTCTTTATTATATAAAGTCAATATTTTAAAAGAAATTTTGTATACATAAACAATTTTTGAAAAGGTTTAGTGTACAGTTTTCACAAGCATCCTTGTTCACCCATTAAACTTTTATATGATTTGTACACAACATCATATTTACATTTATAACAAAAAAACAGAGAAAATAACCCCTTACTCTCTCTGTTTAAAATGGCAGGGGCAGAAGGACTTGAACCCTCGGCACGTGGTTTTGGAGACCACTGCTCTACCAACTGAGCTATACCCCTATATTTTATCTCTCTCATTACAATATACATTATATCATAAAAGTTTTAAAATGTCAATAGAAAAAAATAATTTTTATTTTTTAACTTAATATCAACAAAAAATACCGCAAGCCTTTGACTTTTGGTATTTTTATTATTTATTCTGCAAACTTTTTATAAAAGCATCTATAAAATAATAGTTTCTTATATTATTCTCAGGACTGACGATGTTACAGCACTGCCGGTTTTCAACTTTTTTATTAATAAAAAACACTGTTCTAATACAGTGCTTTTTTAAAATTATATTATTTTTTTAATCCATAGATTTCAACAAATTCAGCAGATGCGAAAGAAATAAGCTCTTTGTTTGAAAGATATTTATCTGGCTGATTCTTAAAGGTAATACCATTTTTATATATATTTATACTCAACTTGCGTATCGAACGTTCCACCCACGTAGTGCTGGTATCCATCTTTTCAGCAATATAGGGATAAAGCCTTTTTGTTATCCTTGCAAACATTTCAGGTTCATATATCGTTTTTTCCATAGCTATACAGAGAAAATAAAAACTTATAATATTACTTGGTATTCCCTTGTCTGTTAGAAATTCAAAAATTTCAGGCATAACAATAAGTTCATCGTCTGAAAAGAAGTCATATAATATGTCATAACAAACTTTGTTCCATGAAACCGGCATAACAAAACATTTCAATACTCCAGCTCGGGCAAGTTCTTTCATCAGGACATTTGATTTCACATATGACAAAACATATACTTTTAATTCAGGGAAATTATTCTTTACGTAATTCAGGAATGCAAAAAGTCTTTCGTTTTTCTGATTTATAAAGAAGAAAATGCCATCATAATGATGTTCATGAAGTTCTTTAATAAAAACATCATAAGAATTACTGCAATTTGATACATCAAATCCAAAGTAAACAAAGTTTTTGCAAAGTGATTTGCCAACACCAGCAATATTATTGCCAAAAAGTAATTTTTTCTTCATTTTTATCCTCTCGTTTCCAAATATTTTTGTGGAATTTGTCTTATTTGCAAATTCCTAATAATCATTATAATA
>CAJTOG010000006.1 GCA_910577575.1 uncultured Ruminococcus sp.
AATATACGAAATGGACAGGGAAGAAGCAGAAGATTTCATAACAAAAAAAGACAGGAAAAGAAAACGTTATCACAACTATCATGTAAATATGCACTGGGGTGATTCAAGACTTTATGACCTGACTGTAAACAGCAGCCGTCTCGGAATCGAAAAAACTACAGATTTCCTTGAAAACTATATCAAAGCCCGCATGAGCAAATAAAAAAATATCCCTCTGTACTAAACAGAGGGATATTTTTTATTATTCGGCATTTTCAGTTTTATAAATATCATAAAGCGGACTTTCATATATTTCTATCCGTCCGTCAATCTTATCATACAGGGTTATTCCCAGTTCTTCAAAAAGAGGCTGTATATTATTATAAAGCTCCGTTCCGACGGGAATAACAAAAAAGTCATATCTTTCGGGGTCTACAATCTTGTTTTCTGATGCATTATAATCATTGTTGTCAAGCAGATAAACTTCATCACGGTTAGCAATATGAGGAACAAGCCATGTATCACAAGCAACAGCCGCATCCTGTGGAATACGGTCAAGCATTTCCTCAAGACTTGTATTATATTCCTTGGTATTCAGATAATTTTCGTAATAACTGATATAATGGGACATTGTACCCATTGTCATAATAATTGCAGCCGAACCCAGAAGAATAGGTATTTCCTGTCTGCGTGCCTGTCCCATATCTTCAAGATTAATTACACACATATAAAGAAGCAGACATGACGGACCAAAGACATACTGATATCCGACATCTGCCGCATATCCGTATCCTGAACCAACTACAAGATTCATTATAATAAAAGGAATCATTAAAAGATATCGGTTAAGTTTTCGTGTAAAAAAGGGCAGGAACAACAGCGGAAGCATCATCTGGATAAAGAATTTTATTGTATGTTCCTTCACTAAAAGGCTGAAAAAATAGGCAGGGTCGGCAAAAGTATTCTTTATAACTTCTTTCAGACCTCCGTTCGGGTCAATCATAAGAAACCCGAATCTTGTTGAAGTCATCATTTGTCCATCGCCGTTTTCAGTAAGCCAATTTGTGATGAACATCATGTATCCACCGGCAATTACTGCCATAATAATACCGTTAATTCTTCCTATATTCTTCTTGTTTTCAAAGAACATATACATTCCTATGCATACAACATAAAGCGGAGCATCTTCTTTTACTATGCATACAAGAATGGAAAATATATAGAACGCTACATATTTTTTTCCATCAACAGCCCAGAGAAGCCACATAAGCAAAGTAGGTAAAAAACAGTTCTCATGGAAATCATAATAGCATGGTCCGATAAGTCCTGTACAGAAAACATAGGCAATTCCCATGAACATGAGAGCCAGTCCTTTCATATTATGACGCTTTGCAATAAGAAACATAGGAATTACTCCGCCCATTGCAAGTATCGCCTGAGATATGAGGAGCGTTTCCCCTTTCGGAAAAAGCTTATAGACAGGTACAAGAGCATAGAAAATATATGAAGCATGAATATAGAAATGAGATAAGAATTTGTCTCGTTCACAGGTTGTTACTGCTGTAAGGTCAGTTGAAAGGTAATGATACATCTGTACAAATAAACCAAAATCATGAGTTGACGAACCGAAATTTTTATGTCTGCATACTGATGTAAGTGCAACAAATGAGGTTACAAGCACAGCAGATGCAAGAACTAATATTCCATAAATCCACCATGGTATTCTGTTATATACATTTTTCGTTCTAAGCTTACTTACTGCATAGTAAATAAATACTACAGATACAAGCATTACACCGATTGAAAGGTATACATCATTTCCACGCCAAAGAAGGACAATATCAAAATAAAGAATCGAAGCTATTGCAACCGATTGGTCAATTATCCTAAATTTTTTCGGCATAAATCTGTATATAAGAGTCAACAGCAGAAAAGCAGATGCCATTGAAATTACAGTTTTCAGAAAACTTGCCTCTCCGATAAATTCTTTCCACTGTGTAACAGAATTTATTTTTGATTTGTTCATTTCAGATATATTTGTTCCTGAAAACAGGAAAAATACGCCGATAAAGCGTATAATAAACATATCTGGTATACCTATGCCGGAAAAAAATTCGGAAATATTTTTTATTAATGTTTTAGCAGTAATTTTCTTTTTTTCAGGTTCAGGATTTATTTCCTCATTCCTGTCAGAAAAGTCTTCCGGATTTTCAGACTGTAAAATATCTGAAGTCTCATCTGTAACAGAATCAGGCGGAATTTCTGTTATACCTTCTGAAATATCAGTGAATTGATTCATTTTGTTTTCATCATTTTCCATTAATTAAACCTCCATATTTTATATATAACAATATTATTATATCAGACATAAAAAATTATGTCAATAGCCCTGTATCTATCAGACGAATAAAAAATGTATTTTTCTCAGTATTTTTTAATTTTCCAAAAAAATAAAACAGCATTGCACAGAACAATGCTGTTATTGTTTAATTAATATAATTACTGTGCCTTATTTCCGCTTCCTATTTCAGTATTATATGCAATTTCTTCAAATTCTCCGGAAGCTCCTGCATCTACAAATTCCAATGCATTGCTGTCAAAATAGAACCATATGCAGAAAGCAACAAGACCAGAATTATTCTTTATGTTGATATTGAAATCTATAGTATCTCCCTGTTTGCAGGAAATATTGTCACCATAAAAAATCATTCCTGTTTCATTTGAAACGTCAACAGCTTCAATTTCACCATTGTTTACTCTTACGATGCCATCAATAACCTTACTCGGATAAACTGCAACACCTGCAACATCCGAAAGGTCCGGAGAAATTCTGACTTTATAATCACCGTCCGGAATACCCTCTTTTACTTTGAAAGTAGCCTTTAACATAGAACCTTCAAAAAAGAAATTCTCATTTTTTGAAACATCAAGCCACATAGCATATCTGCCGTCACTCTTGGGCGTATAATCCGAAGTACTACCTTTTGTTGCAGATTCAGTAGTTTTTTCATCACTTGTTTCTGCCGGTTTCGTGACAACAGTTGTAACCTTTACGGTTTCAGTAACAGGCTTGCCATTATCATCAACTTCTTTTTCACCGTTGGCTTTTGTGACTTCCACAACTTCCGTAACAGGCTTACCCTTTGAATCAGTCACATCCTGAACTTCGGTAGGATTTTCAACAGGAGATTTGCTTTCAGAAGATTTACTGCTTTCTTCAGAATTTACAGGGTCATCTCCTTTAAGGTCAACATTAGGGTCATCAATAGCAATGTCATTATCTTCACCTGCTTTTCCGATTGAAAGTGGGTACTGCATCTGTGGCTGCTCAGCACTTGATTCTGATGAATCGCCTTTTGAAGATGAACTGCTGTTATTATCCTTTGGCTTATCTGCACAGCCAACAAAGCTTGTCATAGCTACACAGAGGACAGCAAAAACAGCTATAATTTTTTTAGTAATATTTTTCATGGTTCCGTATCCTTTCAAAATATGTCTTTACCAAGAGTTGAACTCTCTGTATCAATTATATTATACACAAGTCTGATTGATTTGTCAAGTGTAATGAAAAAATGTAATCAATTATTTGAAAAAGCATCACCTTTTTAACACAAAAGTCATAGGATATTCACAAAACTGAAAATTATTTATCCGGAGCATATTTGAAGGTATTGACAAAAAACAGAAAAAGAGGTATAATATACAGAAGACAAGTTTTTATATACGGAGGTTGAAGCCTATGCTGTCAGATATCGAAATCGCTCAGAATGCGAAAATGAAAAAAATTGGTGAAATTGCAGAAATTCTTGGAATTAGCAATGAATACCTTGAACCTTACGGTCACTATAAGGCAAAACTTTCTGAAAGCCTTTATTCACAGCTCGCTTTTCGTGATGATGGCAAGCTGATTCTTGTTACTGCAATAAATCCCACTCCGGCAGGTGAAGGTAAAACAACAGTAAGCGTCGGACTTGCTGAAGCTATGGGGAAAATAGGAAAAAACGCTGTTCTTGCACTGCGTGAGCCATCACTTGGTCCAGTTTTCGGAATCAAGGGCGGAGCTGCCGGCGGAGGTTACGCTCAGGTTGTTCCCATGGAAGATATCAATCTTCACTTCACCGGAGATATGCACGCTATCACAGCAGCAAACAACCTTCTCTGTGCAATGACCGACAATCATATCCAGCAGGGAAATCGTCTAAAAATAGACCAAAGAAGAATACTTTTTAAACGCTGTATGGATATGAACGACCGTGCTTTGAGAGATATTGTCATAGGACTCGGTGGAAAGACTAACGGCATACCACGTGAAGACGGTTTCAATATCACTGTTGCTTCCGAAATTATGGCAATACTCTGTCTTGCGACTGATTTAGGCGATTTAAAAAAACGTCTCGGAAATATACTTATTGCATATAATATTGACGGTGAACCAGTATTTGCCAGAGAACTTGGCTGTACCGGTGCAATGACTGCACTTCTTAAAGACGCTCTCAAACCAAATCTTGTACAAACTTTGGAAAATAATCCTGCATTCATTCACGGAGGTCCTTTTGCCAATATTGCTCATGGCTGTAATTCTATCCGTGCTACTAAGCTTGCACTGAAACTCGGTGACTACTGCATAACAGAAGCAGGTTTCGGTTCGGATTTGGGTGCAGAAAAATTCTTTGATATAAAATGCAGATACGGCGGTCTTACTCCTGCCTGTGTTGTACTTGTTGCTACAATACGTGCATTGAAATACAACGGCGGAGTTAAAAAAGATGACCTTGCAAAAGAAAACATGTGGGCTTTGGAAAAAGGAATTGTAAATTTACAGACACATATAGAAAATATGCACAAATTCCATGTGCCTGTTGTAGTTGCAATAAACCGATTCAGCACGGATACGGAAAACGAAACAGAATTTGTAAAGAACTTCTGTTCCGAAATGGGCATCGATGTTTCTATGTGTGAAGTATTCGCAAAGGGCGGTGAAGGTGGTACTGACCTTGCCAAGAAAGTATGTGAAACCATTTCACTCACTGAAGACAATGAAGAAAAATTCCGACCAATTTATTCAAATGAACTTTCAATCAAGGAAAAAATTGAAAAGATTGCCAGAGAAATTTATCGTGCCGATGGTGTAACCTATACAGCACAGGCTGATAAAACTATCAAAGAAATTGAAAGCATCGGTTTCAGGAATCTTCCTGTATGTATTGCCAAAACACAGTACTCACTTTCTGATAATCCCACACTTTTGGGCAAGCCGAAAAATTTCAATATAACAGTCCGTGACGCAAAAGTTTCAGCAGGTGCAGGCTTTGTTGTAATATATACAGGTGATATCCTCACTATGCCGGGACTTCCGAAAGTACCGTCAGCACTCAATATAGACTGTGATATAAACGGTAATATTACGGGGCTTTTCTGATATGACTATTATAACAAATTCACCTGAAGAAACAATCAGAACTGCCCAGACTCTTGGTAGTCTCCTCAAAGCAGGAGATATTATAGCATACAGGGGCGGTCTCGGAGCAGGAAAAACTACCTTTACCCGTGGACTTGCAATCGGTCTCGGGCTGAATGACAATGTAACTTCTCCGACTTTTGCACTCGTCAACGAATACTGCGGAAACACTTTGAATATTTACCATTTTGATATGTACCGCATTGAATGTGAGAGCGATTTGGAATCTTCGGGATTTTATGACTATGATTTTGAAAATAACATTGCGGTAATTGAGTGGTCTGAAAATATATCTGATTTTCTGCCGGAAAATACTGTTTATATTACCATAAATGCTCTCAGCGATTTTAAACGTGAAATTATTATAGAGGACGGTGGACGCTTTGCTTCTACTTGGAATTGATACATCAGGAAAAACCGCATCAGCTGCACTTTTTGATACTGATACTGAAATTTTTCTTGCCGAAAGCTCGTTATATACACAAAAAACACATTCACAGGTTATTATGCCTACAGTTAAAAATATTATTGAACAGACAGGAAAATCCATTTCTGACATTGATTTGATTGCTGTTGCAAACGGTCCGGGCAGCTATACAGGATTAAGAATCGGCGTTGCTGCTGTAAAAGCCATGAGTTTCGGACTGAACTGCAAATGCTGCGGTGTTTCAACGCTTGAAAGTCTTGCATACAATAATATTTCCTATAAAGGAACTATATGTTCCATTATGAATGCAAGAAACGAGCTTGTCTATACCTGCTCCTATAAAAGTGACGGCTACAGTCTTGAGGCATTGTGTGAAGAAAAAATCACAAGCCGTGACGAGCTTGCTGAATTTCTTGCATTAAACGGAACAGAAGTTCTCTTATGCGGTGACGGTGCGGCTGATTTCTTTATGACCTATCGCTCTTCAATGTTGATTATAGCTCCACCACAAGGACGTTTGCAAAATGCCTGCGGAGTATGCCTTGGGGCAATGTCAAAGAAATTCGTTTCTCCTGATGAGTTGGAAGTCTCATATCTTCAGAAAGTCAAGGCTGAAAAAGATTTGGAGAACAAAAATAAATAAATTAATATGATTGGAGTAATTAAAATGATAGCAATCGGATGTGACCATGCCGGCGTTGAAATGAAAAAAGCAGTTATCAATGCACTGACAGAAAAAGGGATTGAATTAAAAGATATGGGTACAGACGGCGAGCCGTGTGACTATCCTGTTATTGCGGAAAAAGTGTGCGGTCTTGTGAAATCGGGAGAATGTGAAAAAGGTATACTCATCTGCGGTACAGGCATCGGAATGTCAATGGCAGCAAATAAATTCAAAGGAATAAGAGCTGCACTCTGTTCTGATTCATTTTCCACAAAGTATACACGACTTCACAATGATGCAAATGTCATGTGTATGGGTGCAAGGACTATTGGCGTGGGACTCGCCTGTGAACTTGCTGAAATCTTCATGACAACAGGATTCGAGGGCGGAAGACATCAGAGACGTATTGATTTAATCACTGACATAGAAAATAATAAATAAAGGAGATATTTGTTATGGCAAATTTACATATTATAAATCATCCGCTGGTTCAGCACAAAATTTCTCTTCTCAGGGATAAAAATACCGGTACTAAAGAATTTCGTGAACTTGTTTCAGAAATTGCAATGTTTATCTGCTATGAGGCTACACGTGACCTTCCGTTAAAGGAAATTGAAATTGAAACTCCTGTAGCAGTTGCAAAAACAAAGGTAATCTCAGGAAGAAAGCTTGCATTTGTACCTATTCTCCGTGCAGGACTTGGCATGATAGACGGCGTTACTGCTCTTGTACCTGCCGCAAAAATTGGTCATATCGGAATCTTCAGACAGCCCGAAACAAAGGAAGCCGTTAAATATTATTCCAAAATGCCTGATGACATTGCAGAACGTGATGTTATAATAGTTGACCCTATGCTTGCAACCGGTCATTCTGCCGTTGCCGCCATTGATGAAATAAAGAGTCTTGGTGTTAAAAATATCAAATTCATGTGCATTATCTGCTCCCCAGAAGGTGTTGAGAATGTGCACAGTAACCATCCTGATGTTGATGTTTATGCCGGAGTTATGGACAACGGACTCAATGAAGATAAATTCATAGTCCCCGGTGTAGGCGATGCGGGAGACAGAATTTTCGGAACAAAATAAAAAATTCAATATGGGGATTAAATAAATGAAAAAGAAACCTGATAAATATGATAAGGAACTTGAAAAGGCTTATGCAGATTTAAAAGCATACAACGACAAGAAAAACAAGAACAAAAATGATTTGCTCCAGTTTTTTGTCGGATTGCTTATGCTCGGAGCAGGTCTTTTTATGATTTTCCAGAACCTTGATGTAAGAAGCTCATGGGGTACGGGTTTCTGGCATATAGGTTCATATAGTCTTCCGAACGGACTTGTATTTCTTCCGATTCTTATAGGAATAGTCATGCTTTTCCTTATGGACAGAAAAATTTTCGGCTGGATAGTTTTATCAATAGGTGTAGTAATAGTTCTGGCAGCGGTGATTATGAGTGTAAATATACGCTGGAGAACAACCAATGCATACATATTTATAATAATGTTTGGACTTGCGGCATCAGGCGGAGGAATGGTGCTCCGACAGCTTTTCAAAAAAAACTAATAAAAAGGGACGTTTCAGAACGTCCCTTTTTTAATATCCGATTTTTATATAGCAGCAAAAGCTTTTTTCAGGTCGTCAAGAATATCCTCAACATTTTCAAGTCCGACAGACAAACGAATCAAACCGCCGTTTATACCTGCGGCAACAAGCTGTTCATCAGTAAGCTGACGATGGGTTGCACTTGCAGGATGGAGAACGCACGTTCTTATATCGGCAACGTGAACTTCATTTGAAGCAAGACTGAGTGAATCCATAAACTTGATAGCAGTATCACGCCCACCCTTTATTACGAATGAAATTACTCCGCTTGTGCCGTCCGGAAGATATTTATTTGCAAGTTCATGATATGGACTGCTCGGAAGATTAGGATAGTTAACCGATTCAACTTTTTCATTGGATTCAAGAAATTCTGCAACAGTCTGTGCATTTTTACAGTAACGCTCCATTCTTACAGCCAGCGTTTCAAGTCCGAGATTCAGATAAAATGCAGACTGTGCAGAAGGATAGCATCCGAAATCACGCATTAACTGCATTCTTGCCTTAACTATATATGCAGCCTTTCCATAAGCCTCTGTATATACAAGACCATGATAGCTTTCATCAGGTTCGGTAAATTCAGGAAATTTACCGTTTGCCCAATTGAAGTTACCTGAATCAACAATAACTCCGCCAACCTGTACAGCATGACCGTCCATATATTTCGTCGTAGAATGGATTACAATATCTGCACCGTATTCAATAGGACGGCAAAGAACAGGAGTAGGAAATGTATTGTCAATAATAAGCGGAACATCATTTTCATGAGCAATTCTTGCAAATTTTTCAATATCCAGAACAGTTAGTGCAGGATTTGCAAGAGTTTCACCAAAAACAGCTTTTGTATTCGGCTTGAACGCAGCCCTTATTTCTTCCTCTGAGGCATCAGGGTCAACAAAGATACATTCTATTCCCAATTTTTTAAAAGTATAGGCAAAAAGATTTATTGTACCGCCATAAATCGTAGTCGCCGAAATAAAACTATCGCCAGCCTGAAGAATATTGAGTATAGAACACAATGAAGCTGCCTGTCCGCTTGACGTACACATTGCACCTATACCACCTTCCAAGTCGGCGATTTTGTTTTCAACTGCCATAACAGTTGGATTCTCAAAACGTGAGTAAATCAGGCTTTTGGTCGGGTCATCAAATACAGCAGCAACTTCATCTGTTGAATCATAAACATAAGTTGTACTCTGAACTATAGGAACAACTCTCGGTTCAGTATTTTTTGGTGTGTAGCCTGAATGAAGGCATTTTGTTTCAATTTTCATTTTAAAGACTCCTTGTTATTTTTTTTATTTTAGGAATACAGAATTCCAGAACAGCACAGTATTTGTCAACAAATGTGATTATATAAGTTTCTTTGTATTTTGGTGCGGAGAATGTTAAAGGCCACATATGTTTCTGAATTATATCACGTTCCTTGGGATTTATTTCAGTAATCTGCTCAGCATTGTGAACGGCAATATCAGAATGCTTTTTACTGTGACTCGGCTGACCCTTGCATTTGCCGGCATTGTATTTTTTTCTGTCATAATAGAACAAATCGTGAAGAAGCCCTGCTCTTGCAGCAGAACGTGCGTCAAGATGAAAAGCACGACAGAGCCGATAACTGTAATACGATACATTAAGACAATGCTGAAAGCGTGTTGTTGAAATATGATGAGTTATTTCTTTCAGCTTTTCCAGTTCGGGAGCATCAATGATGTCACTGACACAGCAATAAAAAACACTGTCTGTAAGCTCCTTGCCGGAACATATAGCTTTAAGCATAACAAAACTCCTTTGTTAGTTATTAATTACTATTCAATTATACTATACTATTGCAAAAAAATCAATAGAAAATTTTTTTATTTTTCAAAAATTTTCAATACTTGCAAAATTCTTCAAAAAGGTGTATAATAATATGGAAATAAAAAGAAAAGAAGGTTAAAAAAATGAACAAAGAAGAAAAAGAACAAAATCCGCTGGGATATGCCCCGGTATCGAAACTCATGGTCAAATTTGCAGTACCCAGTATTATAGGAATGCTCGTAAGTGCATTATATAATATTGTTGACCAGCTTTTTATCGGTCAAGGAGTAGGTACTAACGGAAATGCCGCAACCAACATTGCATTCCCGTTCTCAACCGCCTGTATAGCAGCCGCACTTCTTCTTGGAATCGGAGGGGCTTCATGCTTTAATCTTACTATGGGAAGAGGCGACACCAAGCGTGCAGGATATTTTGCAGGCAACGTCTTTACCATGCTTATTTTCAGCGGTATACTTATAAGTGCTGTTACATTTGTATTTCTTACTCCTCTGCTCAAACTTTTCGGCTCTCCTGATGATGTTCTTCCATATGCGAAAGATTATGTATTTGTATCAGCATTTGGTTTTCCATTCCTGATACTCACGACAGGCGGTGGTCATATAATAAGGGCTGACGGAAGTCCGCAAATGACAATGGCATGCAATCTTGCCGGTGCAGTTATAAATACTATTCTTGACGCAATTTTTGTACTCGGTTTTGACTGGGGCATGAAAGGAGCCGCCGCCGCTACCGTTATAGGACAGATTGTTTCTGCTGTCATGGTACTTGTCTACATAAAGCAATTCAAAACCGTAACTCTTAAAAAAGAGCATTTCATTCCGAAATGGTCAACAGTAAGCAGAATATGCTCAATCGGTATGGCATCATGCTTCAATCAGCTTGCTATAGCAATAGTCCAGATTGTTCTGAACAATTCACTTAAACATTACGGAAGTCTTTCTGAATACGGCGAATCCGAACCGCTTGCCTGTGCGGGTATAATCATGAAGGTTAATATGATTATATTCTCTGTTGTCATAGGTCTCGCTCAGGGTACTCAGCCTATCGAGAGCTACAACTATGGTGCAAAGAAATATGACAGAGTTAAAAAAGCTTATAACCTTGCATTGATTACAGGCGGATTTATTTCAGTTGTTTCATTTATTCTGTTCCAAATTTTTCCGAAACAGATTCTCTCAATATTCGGAACAGGAACAGAAACATATTTCAGATTCGGAGTCCGCTTTTTCAGAATATTCCTGTTCTTTACATGGATAAACTGCATACAGCCAATTTCATCAACATTTTTTACATCAATCGGCAAACCGATAAAGGGCGTTTTCCTCTCGCTCACAAGACAAATCCTGTTTTTTATACCTATACTTCTCATACTTCCGATGTTCTTCGGAATTGACGGAATAATATATACAGGCCCCGTTGCAGATTTGCTTGCAGCCGTTGTTGCAATCGCTATGACAGTATATGAATTCAAACTTATGAAAAATGAGGATAATTCACGGACGGAAGTGAGGCTTTACAAATGATACAGGATATTTCCCCCTTAAAGCTTGATAATCATTATTCACCTGATGTCAAACCCGAACAGGACAGCATAATATTTCATTTCAGAAACAATGACGTTCTGTGTCAGGAAAATTCAGAAAAACCGTTTCCCTTATATGAAAATTTTACAATTCCAGATAATCTGATTTATCTTTTTTCAATAAGTGAAAGAAAATACTTCCTGCTCCGTGATTCTGTAATAGTCATTCCTGAAAATTTTGACTATGCTGACGTAAAAAAACTCAGACATAATAACAGTATTGACAGAACTGATATTTTCTCACTTGCAACTGCTTATCATCTTTCACAATGGTATAATAATAACAGATTCTGCGGAAAATGCGGAGGTATTACAACAGATGACCGAAGTGAAAGGGCTTTGGAATGCACATTCTGCGGAAAAATAATTTATCCCAGAATCAATCCGGCTGTTATTGTCGGAGTTACTGATGGCAACAGACTGCTTATCACAAGATATGCAGCAAACCGTGGAGTAAACTGCGACGCACTTATTGCCGGATTTACTGAAGCAGGCGAAACTCTCGAGGAAACAGTAAGCCGTGAAGTCATGGAAGAAGTCGGACTCAAAGTCAAAAATATTCACTATTATAAATCTCAGCCATGGGGATATTCCGGATGTATTCTTGCCGGATTCTACTGTGAAGCAGACGGCAATACTGATATTATCCTTGATAAATCAGAATTAAGCACTGCCGAGTGGGTTGAGCGTGAAAATATCACGGGTCAGCCCGATGATTTGAGTCTCACCAATGAAATGATGATAAATTTCAAAAATAATCAGTATTCAAATTCATAATCCTGAATAATGGTTTTTCCGTCAATTATAACAGTTATTCTGTGCTTTTCCGGTTCATTTCCCCATCCGTTCAGTCCCTTTGATTTTATTATTGACGGATAGTCAGGATACGCTTCATTCAAATCAACATTTCCCTGTATTCCGTCTATTCTTCCTGTTGATGACTTCTGCCACATTCCATAGCTGCCATTATAATCCGGACTTTCCACATCATAATCGGCTATCCATAAAGCATATCGTTCTCTTATTCTCTCGTCCGTATAAACTACCAAATCATCAACAGACATATAAAGTCCTGCAAAATATCCTGCTTTTTCAAGTTCACCAAGAAAAGCCCTGATTATCGCACTCACTGCAGACTGTCCAAGATTAAGAATCCTACTTTCCTCGACATCATAATAAATGGGATATTCAAACTGTTTCCCCCTGATTACTTCTATGCAGGCCTTCGCTTCCTGTATTGCTTCATCAGGAGTTACTGCATAACTGAACCAATAAGCACCGCAGGGTATACCTGACGATTTGCAACCGGAATAATTAACTTCAAAACACTTGTCAACCTGAGATGCAAGCCGCCCATAGCCTGCTCTTAAAATCACAAAGTCAGTCTTAACCTGATTCCAATCAATTCTTCCCTGCCATTCAGATACATCAATACCATTTTTCATAAAAATCAACTCCCAATAATTTTTTTATATTTATTATATAATTTTTCTCTTGATTTTGTGATTTAGATATGATATAATTATTTATATAATAAATTCAAGGAGATTCAATATGAAAACAATTTCTATTATAGGTGCTATGCCGTCAGAACTTGCCGACATCAGAAAGATAATTGGAGGTGCCGAAATAAAAAGCATATCCGGTTTTGATTTCCACAGCAGTACATACAAGGGAAATTACATTATAAATGCCTGTTGCGGTATTGCAAAAGTTAATGCTGCACTCTGCACGCAGGTTATGATTGATAATTTCCATCCTGACTGTATTATAAATACAGGTGTTGCTGGCGGAATGAACAGCAACGTAAAAGTATGCGATATTGTTATCTCTACAGAAGTTCTCCCCCATGACTTAGACCTTCACTTTCTCAATGACTATCCCCCGTACTGCGGAATTTTCAAGGCTGATGAAAAACTTATTGAAACTGCTGAAAAAGTATGTACCGAATTTGGTATAAACAGCTTCAGAGGACGTATTGTATCAGGTGAAGCCTTTATTTCAGACAATGAAATCAAATCAGCTATACAGACAAATTTTACTCCCTATGCTGTTGATATGGAAAGTGCCGCTGTGGGTCATGCCTGTTATTTGAATAAAATTCCGTATGTAAGTGTACGCTGTATTTCTGATAACGCCGATGATGATGGTGCAATTTCATTTGATGAATTTGAGAAAATTGCTGCAAAACGTGTTGCAGAAATCGTTCTCAGAATGACCGAAATTATTTAATATAAAGGAGCTTTAACAATGAAAAAATTTATGACAAAATTATCAGTTGCTCTGCTTACTGCTTCTATGGCTGTACCATGCCTTGCAAATGCAGAATCCGTCCCGACTTTTTATTTTTCTGCACGTGAATCTTCAGATTTTCAGACTGATTCAGACGGTACGATTGTAATCAACCGTGAAGCACTTTCCAAAAACGGCGGACTTACTCTTACTACTGATGTTTTCTTTCAGACTGACGGACTTGAACAAAACTTCTGGTATGTTTCACCCAAATGGAAATGCCCAACATCAAATATTACACTTACCAATCTCGTCGACCCTATGGATTATGATAATCCCATACCATTTGCTTTTTCTGAAACTGATGAAAACGGAAATATTATAAATTCATCTCCGTCTACTCTTTTCAGTACAGATACTGAACTTAATACTATGGCATTTACCTGTAGAAAGGATGTTAAACTAAATCAAGGCGAAGCACAAAATGACCCAAATCCTACTTTAAAGCCATATGGTGAAAAATCTGATGATTATGCATTGACAACCTTTGATATGGTATTCAACAGAAATATTCCCTATGGTGAATATGAAATATATTTCCTAACTGAACCCGTTGACTATGCAGACCAGAGAGTATGTGAAGTTCATACACGGACATCAGGAAAGGTTGAAACAATTGAAACAAAAAAATTGAAAATAAAAATTACAGGTGCAAATCTGGGTGATATAAACAACGACGGACTTATTGATGCAGTCGATGCTTCTATAGCTCTTATTGCATACTCTGCCAGCTCTGTCGGAGAAAATCATGGTCTTACTGATGAACAATTTACTGCAGCAGATATTAACGGAAACAAAATAGTTAACTCAAATGACGCATCAAATATATTGGCTTATTATTCTTATATTTCAACCGTCAGTGCTGACGAAGAAATTCTGAGCATGATTCAATACATAAACCAGAATTAATAAAGAAAATCTGCTGTATTTCAGAAATACAGCAGATTTTTTATTATTGGACAATATTATTCTTTATAGCAAAAACAGCAAGCTGTGTTCGGTCCTTAAGCTTTAATTTTTCAAGCAGACGTGATATTCCGTTTCTTACTGTACCCTCTGCAAGAAAAAGCCTTGAAGCAATTTCCTTATTATCCAATCCATCACATATTAAACACAGAAATTCAGTCTCACGTTCCGTAAGATTAAAATTTTTGGGATTCTGTTGAATAAATGTTTCTTTCTTTATAGACTGAAAAATATTATCACAGAAAACATTTATTCCGCCAGCAACCGCTTTTATAGAATTAATAATTTGTGAATTATCCATTTCTTTTAATATATATCCGTCCGCCCCGCTTGAAACTGCCTTTTCAACAGTTTCCTTATCATCAAAAGTAGTAAGCACAAGAACCTTTATTCCTTTCAGTTTTTCCTTAATCTGACTTGTGCCGTATCCACCGTCAAAATCTGGCATACGCATATCCATAAGTACAACATCAGGTTTAAATCTTACCGAAAGTTCATATGCTTCCCTGCCGTTTGCCGCCTCTCCGACCACTTCTATTTCATTATCCTGCGAAAGAACGGCTTTAAGACCTGTCCTCAATATCCGGACATCATCTGCTATAACAACTTTAATCATTCAATCACCTTCTTTGGAATTTTTATAATGGTAGTGAATCCTTCGCTCTCAACTGATGAAAACCGCACGCTTCCGCCATGCATTTCCACTCTCCGACGTATTCCCGAAAGACCATTGTTTTCTTTTATTTCACTGCATCCGCATCCATTATCAAAAATATACAATTCCAGATGAGCATTCAAAAATTTGACAATAATATCAATTCTGTCAGCTTTTGAATACCGCATGGCATTTGTAAGAATTTCACGAATGCTGTCATATACTTCCTTTATACAGAATGCAAAACTTTCATCTTCAGTCCCTTGAATACACAGCTCAACTTTAATATTTCGGACTGCTGTTGTTAAAGTCCGGATTGCTTTTGTTACAGATGTCATAAATTCATCATCACGCAGATTATTTATTGAACATCTTAACTGTGTTATTCCGCTTCTTGAAAGACCGTCGATTTCTTCAATATATTCAGAAATTTTTGTTTTATCAGTTTCAATTTGCAGAATTTTTGCAAGCGAACTAATCATAGTAAAAGTATGACCCGCTGAGTCATGGATTTCCTGAGCAATCCTGTTGCGTTCCTGCTCCAGGGAAAGCTTTTTCTCGGTTTTTGCAAGTTCATAGTATTCAGAAACGTTGTTGATAATTATAACCTTTGCAATTTCAGTATTCTTTTTGTTGACGCATATGCTTTGCCTTAAATTATAATATTCTCCGCCAATTTCCAAATCGCCCTGATTTATTCCGATTTTCTTCATAAAATCAGACAAGGTTTCAATATTATCAAAATTGAATATCTTATCGGAATATCTGTTCCTGTAAGTCATATTTTCATCAGCGTCAAATACTATAACAGCTGTACTTATATTATCTATTGTATCATTTATAGCAATTCTGTTTATATTAAGCAAGCCAAAACGACGTATGGCTATAAGAATCATCATAACAGAAAAAGCAAAGAACAACGGAGTGATTTCTATTTCCGATTTTATAATGCCTGTAACGGTAAATATATTTATTATAAGCGGAACAGCCGTTGCAAGAACCAGTAAAGTATGCGACTGTCTGTTTTTTTTATTGCCGATTATCAGAACTATTCCTAGTACAATAAAAACATAGAACAAAATCTGAAATATGTAAAAAAGCATGCCATATTCTATATGACCTTTTGCAAAATTCTTATAATAAAGTGCATGAACCGGATTTGATGCTATATATACAAACATTATCGCTGAAACTATGGGCAGGAATTTATTAAATTTTTTTATCAATCCTCCTGCTTCCGAATATTCAATTGAAAACATGAGCCAAAACGGTGAAAAACAGCATATTCCCATATTTCCTATGAGATAACTTATCCAGAACTGTCTTTTGCTTTCAGAAAATAAAATCAGAAGCTGAGAAATAATCCAGAGTGCAATAGAAAGCTGGCATATTATAAAAAGCCATGTCATTTTATTATTGTTTCCACGCCTGAGAATCCAGCCAACCGTGCCTGTCATACCGCACAAACCAATAAACAATAATACTGATGATATAATATTTACCATGTCCAGTCGCTGAATTTTTTAGCTACAGTCGATTTCATTGTTTCGCCCTTGCTCTTGCATATTTCATTAACCGATGCAATAGCAATAAATACAGCTCCAACAACAAGAAGATAAATCCACCAACCGGCTCTGTTGAAGTACCTTATTGTAGAGAATACCGTTATAATCACGAGTGCGGAAGATGAAGCCACAAACCAGGTCTTGCTCTTGACAAAAAATGAAAGAACAAGTATTCCGGCAGTAATGGCAAGAACAAATATTCTGTTTCCTGCATTATTGAAAATCAAACCGTCAATAATAAGGTCTGCAAACGCTATAACAAAAATCAGTGTTGAAAAAGTTTTTGAGGCAGAAGGATGATTCTTCCATATATATTTATAGGATACTCCTAAAAGTGCAAATATAGCCAGATTAATCTTGCTTGCTATCATGGATGAATCAGGTGTCAGGAATGGTCTTGTCATAAATGCAAGACAAGCTAAAGCTGATGAAAATGAAAGTATAACGGCTGTTGTGTGTTTACTGGTTTTTCTTTTAATAAACCCTGCAAGAAATACAGCGGATGCAATAGTTTTCAGGAAGAACGATACTCTGTTAAAGAACGGAAAGGGTACAACTGCTGTCCATGAACTCAATAAAATCACATCAATAAGAGTCTTGTTTTCTTTTTTAACTGAAAATCCGTCAGGAAAAACAAGTCTTGATATTATAATAAGAAGTACGAAAAGACCAAACATTATGTACATTCCTGTATCTGTATTGTATCCGAGATAATGTTCAAGAATGCTGTCAGTAAGTATAATCAGACTTATCACCGAACCTGCCGCTGTAATATTACAGCTCATTTTATAAGATACAATAAAATGAAGTATACAAAGTATAACCGGAATTATGAAAAGCTGTGAATATCCTGAAATATTAAAAAGCACGGCAACTGCACAAACCATATTTGTATATATAATTACCTGAGACTTTACAGGATGATTTGCATATAAATTAAAATTAATCTTAGGCAGGAATATAAAGAATGCAGAAGATAATATATATACAAAAACAAGTATTCCAAATGAAATTGTATTTGATTCCGCTGATTCCATACTATAGTTGTCATAAAGATTAATTCTCAGGAACAAAGCCATAAAGAACGGCATTACAGGTGCAAATATTCCGGCAGCAGTCTGAATTGACTTGTCCTTATTAAGTCCGTAGCCTGCAATTCCGAGAGAGGCACAGGCAGGAACAATTAAATTAACCAAGAAACAATTTTCATTTGATGCGGAAAGTGAAACAATCGAACCAAAAATTACACCTATAAGAGTTACAACATGATTTCCGGAAAGATTATTTTTAATTAATCTGTTTGTTATATAAAATGCAAGCGTAATGAATGCAAACATAAGCATTGCATTATCTTCGCCTATATGTTCCTCTGAAATGCATGATGCAACAAATCCTGTATATATTCCGATAAGATTAAAGAATACAAACATACATTTCTGATTTTTGAAAATTCCATAAATCATAAGCTGAACAAGTATAATCGCAAGTACGACAAATGTGTATACAGTTGCATCAAGAGTAGTTATAAAAACATAGAAACCTGCTATAATTTCATAAACAACAGATGAAATATCCCCGATAACAACAACGGGTCTTTCCATTACAGTATCTTTCTGCGGTTTAAGAAAATGTACAACAGCTGTTATAACAAGCTGTGCAAGTGCAATAACAGATGCAAACTGTTCATAATTGTCAGTAAACTGAATGCAGAGGAAAAATATCGCAATTGATACAAATGAAGTTCCTATGTAGTTTAAAGACTTACTTTTATATATGGGATATGCTGCAAATGATGCTGATGAAACGGCAAGAGCAGATGTACAATAAAGAAGTGCAGCACCATCTCCTCCTACTGCAAACCACTCGCCCAAAAGTTCATGCCAGCCTGCTGTATTCAGTGAAATAACAGCTATCATTGTGCCTATCATATAAAAGGACATTGATGTTCTATTAAGCTTAACCACCTTTTTCATCAATACACTTATTCCAAAGGCAAGTGCTGATTCAAACAGAAGTGCAAGAACACGTCCGGATGGCTGCATCTTCACCCAGTTTGCAGCTACAAAGGTAATAGCCGAGAGTATAATAAAAGCCGTACCGATAAGAAGCATAATTGCCGACGCACTTAATTTCTCTCTCGGAGGTTTCGGTCTGGGATTATCTATACCATTGACATAATAACCCCTGTTTTCCTGCTGACGTTTTTTATCTGCTTTCACACAGGCTATAACAATAAGTACAATTGCAAGAGGAAAAGCCATAATAATACCTATTGCAAGAAGAACTGAAAATATGACAAACATAATTCGCCACCCTTTCCCTGAATCAGAATTTATTTTCTGCTGTAAATATAATAACATAATTTTACATAATCTGTAAGATGCTGTATGTCATTTGAACAGTGACATCTGTCACTTTCTATAATATCATGTTAAATTATTCATGTCAATGAGTCTGTAATTACAATTTATTACAAATTTAATGCTTAAGCATTTCCGAAATCTTTTTGCCGTCGGATATGCTTAAAGACTTTACCTTGAATCTCGATTTACTTTCTCCGCTGAACCATATATATACATGGCATTTTTTATTGGTTATCCGCTGAAATATTGTCTGTTTTACATCAACTATAACAACTTTGTCCGTTCCTGTAATAACAGTATGAAAGGCGGTCATACGTGAAGAACGGACTGTTATTATACCGTTTTCAATAGTAATCCCACTGCTGAAAAGTGCTGCAATTTTTACGGCAGTAAGCCACACAAGTGGAATTTCTGCCATTACCGCAATAAAAAACAAAAGTTCTGAAATTGAATAAGCATAATCCAAGACAAACTGATAGAATACAAAAACCAAAACTACTCCGAGTGCCGGCTGCCAGATATAGCTTATTATACCTGAAATCTTCGGTCGGAAATCTATTTTTTCCTTGTTTGATATATTCATTTTTTCAAGTCCGTCGCCGACATTATTTTTCTTTCTCATCGGCAGAAGTACAGGAAGCTGACGCGAACTGCCTCCATATCCTGAACAGCTTATATTTACCGTTACAGCTCCGAAAATTTTCATAATCAGATTCTGCCTTAAATCAGTATAATTTATACATTCCATCTTGATTCTGTATTCTTTTCTGTTAGTGATTCCGCATGAAATATTGATATACTTTTCGTCAGCCGAAACCCTGAATCTCGAATATCTTAAAAGATTTACTATAAGTGAAACAAGCCATGCCGCAAGAAAAAATACTCCGACAGCAATACCTGCCTGAGGCACTCTTAAAAGCAGTTTCTCTGTAATTTTTTCAGTTGTCTGAGTAATTCTTTCAAACCATACAGACAGCATATCATGTGCAATATCTCCGCCTTTAAAGAAAAATGTCGCAATATATACAGCTCCTGAAAATCCGCTTGAAAAAAACACCGAAAACAAAAGAACTGATAATGCTGTAGGCTTAGGCATATTATATGTCTGATTCTTTTCATCAGGCTTCGGAATATGTGACATAAGCTCTGTTCCCACTTTCATAGTAACAAGCAACTTCATATCGGTTGACTTAAAAAAACCGGCTCTTGTATCACATTTGAAAGTCATAGCTCTGAACGGAACAAGATAAAACATTCTTTCAGAAGTTACTGCACTTATATTTTCAATTGGAATTGTCCTGATAATTTTAAAGAACAATCCGTCAGTATGGACAACAGCATTTTCTGTTATACTGATTTTTGAAAAGTACCAGCGTACAAAGCCAAAAAGAATAATAACTCCTATAATAACAATATCAAGCCATGCACCTTTAATCCATGCATAAATTCCGGCAGGGTCGAATTTAATAACTGATACGCCTCTTAAAAGCGGGAAAATCAACAGCCATATATTTTTCAGTGAATAACGCAAAATTCTGAGAGGATGTTCATGATACATCTCCGCACCTCCTGAGTATCTCCATAGCATTATCTTGATTAAGAAACATAAGTCTAAGACTTCCTCCATATACAAACAATATAACAAAATTAAGTCCTGTATACTGTGAAAACGGAGTTGTTATAACTGCCGTGTACTGCACTGTCGAATATCGTACAGATTGGTGTGATTTCAAAAGCACTCCGCTGTGCTTGGTAATTTTCTCATCACTCATTTCATAACTGAGTTTTGAAAAATATATAGGAAGATAGATAAATATTATAAAAATATCAATTATACCTATAGTGATACCTGAAATCATTACTACCATATGAAATGGTATATATACCTTAATCAGAACAATTAAAATAACTGATACCAACAAAATAAGTATTCTAAGCACAGAAAGTGCACTTTTTTCTGGTTTGAAATTTATCATATAATCCCCCGTAATTTAAAAATCAAAAATTTGTCATAATTATATTATAGCTCAAATATTTTATAAAGTATACCTTTTTTTGTAAATTTACGGAGGAAATTTTTTATGTCGGAAATACTTGAAAAAATCAATAGTTACGTCTGGGGAAACGGTCTCATTTTCCTGCTTCTGATTACAGGAATAATTTTTACGATAAAACTTGGCTTCATTCAGCTGAAGCTCCCGAAATTTTTAATCAGAAACACTAAAACACAAAACAGCGGATTATCACAATTCAAGACTGTATGTATGAGTCTTGGAACTACCATGGGAACAGGAAATATAACAGGTGCTGCATCTGCACTTGCAATAGGCGGAGCAGGTTCAATTTTCTGGATGTGGGTATCAGCATTTTTAGGTATGTCAATTGTTTATGCAGAAAATATACTGTCCGCAAAATACAGTGATGATTTTACAAAAGGTTCAATGGCTTATCTTTCAAAAGGATTGAAATGCCCTCCCCTTGCATACGCATTTGCCGTATTCTGCATACTTGCATCATTTGGAATGGGCGGAATGGTTCAGGTAAACACTTTTACAGAAAGTCTCGCCGGCTGCTGTAATTTCAACAGCATCATAGCTTTTGTTATAATTTTTATAGTAATATACATAGTAACAAGCGGTGGAGCTGAAAGAATCGGAACAGCTGCACAGTATCTTCTTCCCTTTGCATCAGTTGCATATACAATAATCTGCACAATTGTACTTTGTATTTTCAGGGAAAATATTATATCCGTCATAAAAAATATTTTTACTGAAGCTTTCAGTTTCAAATCAGCCGCCGGCGGATTTTCAGGATATGCAGTTTCCGTTGGTATAAGAAGAGGTATTTTCTCAAATGAAGCGGGGCTTGGAAGTTCTCCCATCCTTCACAGTGCCGCCGGAGAAACATCAGCTCATACTCAGGGTATGTGGAGTATGTTTGAAGTTTTCTTTGATACAATGATATGCTGTACACTAACCGCTGTAACCGTATTGTGTGCATCTGATTCATTTTCCATAACTGAAACTTTTTCATCAGCACTCGGAAACTTCAGTATTCCGTTTATTACTGCTGAACTTGGTATTTTTGCATTCTGTACTGTTATCGGCTGGTATTATTGCGGAGAAACTGCATTCAGATATATCACTGGCAAATCATCGGAAAACAAAATTTTTTGCATCATATATGCTCTTGCCGCTTCTTCCGGAGCAATATTCACAGCGAAATCTGTCTGGACGGTTTCAGATATTTTCAACGGTCTTATGGCGATTCCCAATCTCATCGGTATTTTATTGCTCATGAACAAAGTTAAAAAGAATAAACCTGATTAATTCAGCCAACAATAATAAAAATAAAATAAAGGAGCGTTTTTCATGAGCTATTTAGGTGAAAACAAATATTTCAGCTTCCGTGACGGCTGCTGTGAAGTACTCCCAAAGGTAAATATATCCTCAACAGAAGCGGCAGAACTTGGACGTACAATTGCCGGATTTTTTACACGTTTCAGTGTCGGATGCAGCGGATTTAAGCGTCTGCCGATTCTCTATGCACTTTGCAGCGGAATTTCAGAATGCGGAAAAGATGTATATGTATGTGAAAATACTGATATGCCATCATTCCGCTTTGGTTTTCCGCTTCTTTCATCCGACTGCGGAATATTTATAAGCGACGGAGCAGTATTAAAACTTTCATTTTTTGATAAATCAGGTTTCACACTCCCCGAATCGCTTCTTTCAGAAATTATGAACTCAGCTCCGGCACAGCCCTCAGAACGTTCAGGAAAAATAAACTCTGCAACATCATTCAAAAATATCTATATCAATAATATCTCTGATTCCCTCGGCAAGGAACATTATAAAATTCCGGCAGGAATAAGCTGCGGAAACAAAAATATACGTTCATTATGGCTTGAATTTTTTTCAGGACAAGACGATACGCTTGTTTTTCAGATTTCTGATGACGGACAGAGAGTAAACGTTTATTCAACCGAACTCGGCTTTATTTCATATGAAAAACTTACTCTTGCTTACTGTCTTAAACTTATTAAAAGTGGAAAAACCGTATGGCTACCTGAAAATTTTCACTATGCCGCTGATTACATTGAATCAGGTGTAAAACGTTTCAATACAGATACAGGAATCCCTGATGATGCTGAAAACACACGTTTTCTTCATGATACTCTTTATATGTGCGTTCATCTTGCATCAGATAAAGATGAAATGTTTGAAAATATAAAACAGCTTCCCAAACTCGCAAGTGCAAAACGTGATATAACTGTTTCAAGCATGGACAATCTGCCGTTGAATAAAGTTTTTTCCGATGAAAAAGGACGTGTTATCATAACTCCGAGCGGGAAAAACAGAATATCACTGCTTGCCCAGACTCTTTCATCCGAAACTGCTGCTGAACTCTGTGCCGTCTGGACGGAAAAACTCCGCAGGCATAATTTGTAAATTTATTTTCTATATTTTGTTCAATTTTCACAATTATGGATTCTTTTTTTTTTAGTATTGACATACTTCATTATTTTTTGTATAATTATATGTATAGCATAAAATTAAATTCAATATGTCTCTCTCTGATTCTTCCGGAGGGGGACAGTATACATGTAAACGGCTTTTTTGGCATTAAGTGCCATTAAGATATATTTTTAAAGCTTCAGAAGACATGCGGTTAAATTCCTTCCGCCATTCAAACAGTTCTTTCCTGAGTCGTTCTGAATCAATTTATTAATTATTTTTAGAAATTTTCTAAGGTATGAAAAATTTGCTGAAGCTTTACATATTAAAAGGATTCCAGAAGAACGAGCGTTCAGAAGTCTTCTCTAATCCTGAAAAAATACGAAAGCGAGGATAAAAAGTGAACGAAAATCAAAATTCAAATTTTAAAAAAACACAAAAAGCTACTATGCAAAAAAATAATAATTCCAAGAAGAGAATCTATAAAAAAAGAATTTCTCCAAATGAATCTTCTATCTGCACTGCTGGAAAACAGGAAGTCTTTAAACAGAAACGTACAAAACAGCCTTATCAGACAGCAAAGCAGAATATCAAAACTGCTTCTGAATCAGTCAAAGAAAATCGAAAAACACCCGTAAGAATTATTCCTCTGGGCGGACTTAACGAAATTGGCAAGAATATGACCGTTTTTGAATGCTCAAATGATATGTTTATTCTTGACTGCGGTCTTGCGTTTCCTGATTCTGATATGCCCGGAGTTGATATTGTAATTCCGGATTTTACCTATGTTGAACGCAATGCCAATAAAATAAGAGGCATTGTCATAACACACGGTCATGAAGACCATATAGGAGGTCTTGCATATCTTCTTAAAAAAATCAATATTCCTGTATACGCAACAAAACTTACTATCGGTCTTATTGAAGGCAAACTTAGGGAACAGGGAATACTCAATCAGGTCAAACTTGTTGTAACTGAACCGAAAAAGCACGTAAAAATGGGATGTATGTCTGTTGAATTTATCAAGATAAATCATTCTATTCCCGATGCTGTAGGTATGGCTATCCATACACCGGCAGGTGTTATTGTCCATACCGGAGACTTTAAAGTTGACTACTACCCGATTGACGGCAAAATAATTGACCTTGCACGTTTCGGTGAACTCGGAAACAAAGGTGTTCTCGCCCTTATGGCTGATTCCACAAATGCAGAACGTCCCGGATATACACATTCGGAACGTACTGTCGGAGAATCCTTTGAAAGACTTTTTGAAAAGGGCGAAGGAAAACGTATTATAATCGCTACATTTTCGTCAAATATCCACAGGGTACAGCAGATTATAGACTGTGCCGAAAAATGCGGAAGAAAAGTTGCCGTATTCGGAAGAAGCATGGTAAATGTTATAAATACAGCAATTGAGCTCGGCTATCTTAAAGTTCCGGATGGCATAATAATTGATATTGAAATGATGGGTATGTATGATAATGAGCGTATTGTCCTGATTACTACAGGCAGTCAAGGCGAACCCATGTCCGCACTTACAAGAATGGCTATGAACGACCACAGAACCGTTTCCATAACCCCCATGGACTTTATAATCATATCTGCAACACCTATTCCGGGAAATGAAAAATATGTTACAAAAGTTGTAAATGAATTAATGAAATCTGGAGCAGAAGTTGTCTATGAAGCCATGTATGAAGTCCATGTTTCAGGTCATGCTTGTCAGGAAGAACTCAAACTTATACAAGCTCTTACAAAACCCAAATTCTTTATACCCGTCCACGGAGAATATAAGCATCTTAAAAAACATGCTGATATTGCCATGCAGATGGGTATGTCAAGAGATAATATCATTATTGCCGAAATAGGCAATGTTATTGAAACTGACGGCATAAGCATGAAAATAGTATCACAGGTGCCGGCTGGCCGTATTCTCGTTGATGGATTAGGTGTGGGGGATGTCGGCTCAATTGTACTGCGTGATAGAAAACACCTCGCTCAGGACGGACTTATCATTGTCGTAATAGGTATTGAAAAATCTACAAATACAGTAGTCGCAGGACCTGATATCATTTCACGTGGATTTGTTTATGTCAGAGAATCAGAAGAACTCATGGGCGGAGCCAGAAAAAAACTTATAAATACTCTTACTGAATGTTCATATTCCGAAATGAGAGAATGGACAACATTAAAAGGCAAGCTCCGTGATGCACTTTCAGATTATATCTATCAAAAAACAAAACGCAGTCCCATGATTCTTCCGATAATCATGGAGACCTGACATCATATTTAATCATCAGTGCAGTTTCCGAAAGGAGTCAGAGAAGTGAAAAAGAAATTTCCGGCAATGTTTTTTATTCTTATTACTGTAATTCTTGCTGAACAGATTTTTGTATCATTATCACTTTATAAATATAATAAATTGTATGGACTGATTGGAATTATCGCCTCTACCATATTTATTGTAATACTGGCTGTTGTTTCAATCATCTGCTCAAAGAATTTTATAAGACATATTTTCAAAATGAACAATCATCTTGAAAATTCAGCAGCAGAATATATGAATAATCTTCCTGCCCCCATTGCCGTAATCAACAGCGAAAAACAATTTGTATGGTATAATCAAGAATTTTCTGAGAGAATAAGTCATGGTTCTGATGTTTTCGGGCTTGATTTTAAAGAATATATAAGCCTTGAATCTGATTCCCTTATTGCCGGCGAAATGTCAATTTGTAGGATAAATGATTCTGTATACCGTGTTTCCTGTGAAAAATTTGAAGAAAATGAAATATCTTTTCTTATAATATATTTTCACGATGAAACCGAATATCAGAATCTAAAAAAGAAATGCAACGCATCTCATCCGAATGTAGTTATTCTAACTATTGATACGTATGATGAGATAATGCAAAACGCCAAAGAAAGTGAAAAAGCTCAGGCTTCACTTGAAATAGAACAGCTTATTGAAAAATTCATGAGCAGTACAAACGGATTCATCAAGAAAACTTCTTCAAATACATTCTATGCCGTAATAGAAAAACAGCATCTTGATGAAAAAATAAACGATAAATTCAAAATTCTTGATATGGCAAGGGATATAAAAATTGCTGGAAAATACCCGCTTACATTTTCAATCGGTGTAGGTCTCGGAGCAGATTCACTTTCTGAAAGTGAAAAAATTGCACGTCAATGTCTTGATATGGCTTTAGGACGTGGAGGAGACCAAGCTGTTATAAAATCTGACAACGGCTATCAGTTTTTTGGCGGAGTTTCCAAAGGTGTTGAAAAAATGTCAAGAACAAAAACAAGAATCATTGCAAATGCAATGCAGGACGTTATCATGAATTCCGACAAGATTTTTATTATGGGTCATCATCACGGAGACCTCGATTCTGTCGGTTCTTCATGCGGTCTTGCCGGAGCTATGAAACTTCTTGGTAAAGAAGCCCGCATAGTAGTTGACAAAACAAATAATCTCGCTCTTCCGCTGATTGAATATGTTGAATCTCAGACAGATACCCCATTGTTTATAACACCTGCTGAGGCCATTAACTCCGCAGATGAAAACGACCTGCTTATAATTGTTGATACTCATAATGAAAACTGCATTGAAAATTCGGAACTCTACAATAAAATGCGTCAGATTATTGTAATAGATCATCACAGGAAAGCTGTAAACTTTATTAAAAATGCTGTTATATTTCATCATGAACCATATGCTTCGTCTGCTTCCGAAATGGTTACCGAAATCATACAGTATCTCCGTTTCAGCGGAGATGACAAACTTCCTGTTTATCATGCAGAAGCTTTACTTTCAGGAATAATGCTTGATACAAAAAGCTTTGTAATGAAAACAGGAGTCCGTACTTTTGAAGCCGCCGCATTTCTGAAAAAACTCGGTGCAGATACTGTCTCTGTTAAACTGCTGTTTTCAAATTCATTTGAATCATATAAGAGAAGAACAGAAATAGTTTCAACTGCTAAAATACATAATAATTGTGCAATAGCCATAACAGATTTACAATCAGATGATATGCGTATCGTTGCACCGCAGGCAGCAGATGAAATGCTTGGTATAACAGGTATTGACGCTTCATTTGTTATTTACAGAACAGACAGCACAATAAATATTTCTGCCCGTTCATTCGGCGTTATAAATGTTCAGATTATTATGGAAATGCTCAACGGCGGAGGTCATCAAACTATGGCAGCAACTCAGCTCAGAGATATAACCATGGAAGAAGCTTATGAAGCTTTGCTTAATGCAATTAACCAGCGTCTCAATGAGATTCACAAAGAAGAATAAATACAAGATTTTTAATCAAACTTATGATTATTAATTATATTTATGAAAGGAATTTAATATTATGAAAATTATTTACTTACAGGATGTAAAAGGTTCAGGAAAAAAAGGAGAAGTTAAAAATGTTGCTGACGGATATGCAAGAAATATGCTTATCCCTAAAGGTCTTGCCGTTGAAGCAACTGCTTCCAATCTCAGCAAGCTCGCAGGGCAGCAATCATCTGTACAGCACAAGATTGATACAGAGAAAAAAGCAGCATCAGAAGCGGCAGAGACAGTAAAGGGAAAAAAAGTTATAATTAAAGCTAAAGCAGGTTCAAACGATAGGCTTTTCGGTTCTGTTACTGCTTCACATGTTGCTGATGCACTCAATGAACAACTCGGAGTCAAAGTTGAAAAAAAGAAAATCTCCCTCAGCTCAGATATTAAAAATTTCGGCTCTTACTCTGCAACTGTAAAATTCTATACAGGAATTTCAGAAAAAATAGATGTTGAGGTAGTTGAAGGCTAATGGACAGCAGTATTAACTTTTCAGCAAATGAATTGCCACACAGTCTCGAAGCTGAACAGTCAATTATTGGTGCAATACTTGCCGACCCCGCTGTTATGCCAATTGTAATAGAAAAAATAAAAGCAGATTATTTCTATAATGAAAATCTCAGAAGTATTTATAATATAATTTTCAGAATGTTTACAAGCGGTGTGCCGATTGATATAGTTACTGTACTGAATGAAGCCGAAAAGCTTAATATATTTGAAAATTCCATTGAGGGAAGAAGATATTTCGCTGAAATCGCAAGAGTACTTCCGACAACGTCAAATGTTGAAAGCTATTGTAAAATCGTTGTCAATAAATATTTTATAAGAAGTCTTGGCTATGCAGCAAAAGCAATTCTTGAAGAAATCCAGAACGGTGAACAGAATGCAAATCTCCTTCTTGATTCAGCTGAACAAAAAATATATGACATAAGACAAGACCGCAATGTAAGCGGGCTTGTTCCTCTTTCAGATGCTGTACTTGAAGCCTATGACAGATTAGGCAAAATTACAGGCGAGAACAAGGAAAAATATATCGGTGCAAAAACAGGATTCAAGCTCCTTGATATCATTACATCAGGACTTAACAAATCAGATTTGATTATCATTGCTGCCCGTCCCGGTATGGGAAAAACAGCTTTTGCTATGAATATAGCCAAAAACGTAGCCAAATCTACCGAAAAGGACGTTGTAATATTCAACCTTGAAATGTCAAAGGAACAGCTTGCTACACGTATGTTGTCCACCGAATCGAAAATCGAATCAAATTCACTAAGAAGCGGAAGAATAAACCGTTTTGATGACAGCTGGACAAGACTGGCTATAGCCGCCGGATTTTTAAGTACTTTATCAATATTCATTGATGATAATTCATCAGGTATCACCGTTCAACAGATTAAAGCGAAACTCAGACGTGTAAAAAATCTTGGTCTTGTAATTATAGACTACTTACAGCTTATGGGTTCGGCGTCCAATTCAGATAATCGTGTTCTTGTTATCGGTGAAATAACACGTCAGCTCAAAATTATGGCAAAAGAACTGAATGTACCTGTAATACTTCTGTCCCAGTTATCACGTGCAGTTGAAAGCCGTAATGAAAAAAGACCAATGTTGTCAGATTTGCGTGAATCAGGCTCAATTGAACAAGACGCTGATATTGTACTTTTCCTTTACCGCGATGCCTATTACAACAAAGAAAGTCAGCAGCAGAATATTTCCGAATGTATTGTTGCCAAAAACCGTCATGGTGAAACCGGCACAGTACAGCTTATATGGAATGGTCAGTATACTTTATTTTCTGACCCCGAAACTGAAACTCCCCCACAGGTTTAAATTAATATGATTAATAAAGTTTTTGATTTCTTACAGAAAAATAATATGCTTTCAGCAGGAGATAATGTTATATGCGGTCTTTCCGGAGGTGCAGACAGCGTCTGTCTGCTTATAATATTAAATCAGCTTAAAGAAAAACTGAAAATTTCAATAGAAGCCCTTCACGTGAATCACTGTTTGAGGGGTGATGAAAGTGATAGAGATGAACGATTCTGCCATGAACTTTGCAATAGTTTAAATATAAAATTTACTGCCGTTTCATGTGATGTAAAGAAATATGCCGATGAAAAATCACTTTCATGTGAAGAAGCGGCAAGAAATTTAAGATATAGTATTTTTGATGAGTATTCAGAAGGGAAAAAAATCGCTACAGCCCATAATGCTGATGACAATCTTGAAACTGTAATCCATAATCTTATAAGAGGTACTGCTCTGAAAGGTTTGTCAGGTATTCCACCTGTTAGGGAAAATATTGTCCGCCCTCTTCTTAATGTTTCACGTCAGGAAATAGAATATTTCTTAAAAAACATCAATCAGAACTTTGTAACAGACAGCACTAATCTTACAAATGATTACACACGAAATAAAATCCGTCACAATATAATCCCTCTTATGAAAGAAATTAACAGCTCACTTATCGAAACATCTATACGTTCAATTGAGAGTCTACGGAGTGAAAATAATCTTATTGAATCAGAAGTAAACTCAGTCACAGATAAATGTTTCAATAATAATGTTTTTACAGGGCTTGCTGATTATAATGAAGTTATCCGCCGCAGATGCATATCAAAACTTTTAATAGAAAATCATCTGCCTGTTTCAAACAAACGTCTTGCTGAATGCGACAGAATTTTATTAAATGGTGGAAAAATCAATCTTTCAGGTGATTTATATTTCATTTCAGATGGCAAAACTGCTGAAATAAAAAAAATACTTCCTGAAATTCAATACAAATCAGTTTCAAAAGAGCTTTTAATCGGTGAAAATTCGATTTTTTCCGACATTAAACTTATTTGTGAAATAATTGAATGTGAAAATTTGAAGAAAAATGATTTTGTTAATAAAAATTTAACATTTTATCTTATGGATTATGATAAAATAGTAGGTAGGACTGTCGTGAGAAGCAGAAAATACGGCGACAGAATCCAGCTCAGCGGAAGAAGCTTCACTTCCTCTGTAAAAAAATTAATTAATAAAACAATTCCTGTTTCCATCAGACAAACCCTTCATTTCATTGAAGATGAAAATGGTATGATTTTCGGAGAAAATATTGGTATTGCACAAAGAGTATCCCCAGATGAAAATACCAGACATCTTCTGAAAATATCTGTAATCAGGAATTAGATGGGAGTGTGCAACTTGACACCAAAGAAAAACAGAGGTATCTTTACTTATCTACTAATCACTGTTATAGCGATTTTCTGCCTTTATTTCGTAGTATCAAAACTTTTGACAACAACTGATGCAACTGATTATACAAGCGTAATCAGTTATTTTGATGACTATGAAGTCTCTTATTATGAACTTGACCTAAATTCAGGAGAACTGACTTACCAGCTCCGAACAGAAGACACAAAACGCAGGTATGAAGTACCCAATGTAAATATTTTCCTTGAAGATACTGCCGATTACCGTAAGGAATACAATGAAAGGCACCCCAATGACCCGCTGGTTCAGAACTATATCAAGATAACAGACAGAACTTGGATTTATTCTCTTATTCCGGTTCTTTTAACAGTGCTTCTCGGCGTGTTTATACTGTATTTCATGATGAAACAGAGCAGCGGAAACGGAAAATATACATCATTCGGCAAAGCAAACTTAAAAAATCAGTCCAATGCACGAAAAGCAACTTTTGCCGATGTTGCCGGTGCTGACGAGGAAAAACAGGAACTTGAAGAAATAGTCGATTATCTTAAAAATCCTAATAAGTATGCTAATATAGGTGCAAAAATCCCAAAGGGTGTACTTCTTCTCGGACCTCCCGGAACAGGTAAAACACTTCTCGCAAGAGCAGTTGCAGGAGAGGCAGGCTGTCCGTTCTTCCCGATTTCAGGTTCGGACTTCGTTGAAATGTTTGTCGGCGTTGGTGCTTCACGTGTCCGTGACCTGTTTGAACAGGCTAAAAAACACGCTCCGGCAATTATCTTCATTGACGAAATTGATGCCGTAGGACGTCACAGAGGTGCAGGACTTGGCGGCGGTCATGATGAACGTGAACAGACTCTTAATCAGCTTCTTGTTGAAATGGACGGCTTTACAGGCAATGAAAGCGTTATCGTCATTGCTGCAACCAACCGCCGCGATATTCTTGACCCTGCTCTTCTCCGTCCCGGACGATTTGACAGACAGATTGTTGTCGGCTATCCCGATGTAAAAGGCAGGGAAGAAATTCTCCGTGTTCATGCAAAAAACAAACCGCTTGCACCTGATGTTGACCTTAAAATAATCGCTCAGACAACTCAGGGCTTTACCGGTGCTGATTTGGAAAATCTTCTTAACGAAGCTGCACTGTTAGCTGCAAGACAAAGCAGAATGGCGGTCACTGAAAAAGATATTGAAGAAGCTACTATGAAAGTTATTGCAGGACCTGAAAAGAAATCCCGAATAGTTACCGAACATGACAAGAGAATTACTGCATATCATGAAGCAGGTCATGCTGTTGCGGCATATAATCTTCCCACGCAGGACAAAGTGCATCAGGTTACTATAATCCAAAGAGGTATGGCGGCAGGTCTTACAGTAACCCGCCCCGATACAGACGATATGCACGTTTCAAGAAATGAAATGCTTGAAAATATTGTAATGCTTCTTGGTGGTCGTGTTGCAGAGGAAATCTTCCTTGATGATATATGCACAGGTGCGTCAAATGATATTGAACGTGCTACAAATACCGCAAGAAATATGGTCACAAAATACGGCTTCTCCAGCAAACTCGGTACTGTGGTTTACGGCTCTGATAATGATGAAGTATTCCTCGGAAAAGACTATGGTCACACAAGAAATTACAGTGAATCAATTGCATCCCAGATTGATGAAGAAGTAAAAAGTATAATTGAAAAAGCTTATGATGAATGCACTGTAATTCTTAAAGCAAATGCAGATAAAATGCATAAGCTCGCAAACTATCTGCTTAAATACGAAAAAATTGACAATGTTGATTTTGAACGTCTTATGCAGGGTGAGGATATTGAACTTGATGCAGAATATCAGAATATTCTGAATGATGATACTTCCAACCCTGAAGATTAAATAATTTTTCCCGTGAGTTTTGTTCTCACGGGAAAAATTTTTGTTGACTTATGATGAAATATGTGTTAAAATAGTATTCAGAAGCTGAAAAAGGAGTTTTCTTTATGGCTAAAAATGAAACAAAATATGTATGGACTGATAAAAAACGTACAATTTTCGGTCTGCCTTTATCTTTTACAAGATATTTCCTTACAGAAACAAAATTTATAACCCGAACCGGATTCCTTAATATCAGAGAAGATGAAATTGATTTATATAAAATCACTGATAAAAGTATTAAGTGTTCTTTAGGGCAAAGAATAGTCGGATGCGGTACAATTATAATACACAGCAAGGATATTGATACGCCTGTAAAAGAAGTTCAGAGTATTAAAAATGTACGTACAGTTTCAGATTTAATTGATAAATATATGAATCAGATGCGTGACAGATACGGTATACGTGGGCATGATATGGTCGGTATCAGCAATTTTGATTCAAATAATATGGAATAAAATTTTTCGGAGTGTTGAAATGATTTCCTTTATAAAAGAAAAACAATCTACCTGGGATAAACTCAAGGAAGAAAAAAGACCAATTTTTATTTATGGCATGGGTGACGGTGCACTTAAAATTATGTCTGTCTTCAGGGAAAAAGGTATTTCCCTTTCCGGTATTTTTGCAAGCGATGATTTTGTGCGGGGTCATTCATTTGAAGGCTACCATGTTCATAAGCTTTCAGAAATTGAAAACATGGTTGACGACTTTGTTGTCGTACTTGCTTTTGCTGCCGGATATCAGTCAATTGTAGATAAAATTCACAGTATAGCCGAAAAGCATACTTTCTATGTTCCTGATGTCCCTGTTGCAGGAAGCGGACTGTTTACCTATGAATACTGTGTACAGAATGCTGTGAAGCTTCAGCAGGTTTATGACAGTCTATATGATGACTATTCAAGAAATGTATATGCAAATATCATCAATTTCAAAATAAGTGGTGATATATCATATCTTTCAAGCGTAACAACACCTAAATCATCAATATACAAAGAAATTATAAAGCCTACTCTTAATGAAACCTATGTTGATTTGGGTGCATACAACGGTGATACAATACGGGAAATTCTGGAGTTTACACGTGGAAAATATGCTGGCATATATGCACTTGAACCTGACAGAAAAAATTTTAAGAAACTTTCCAAATTCGTTGATGGTATGCCTCATGTTTTCGCACATAATGCGGCAGCTTGGTGTATTGATACAGAGCTTCCGTTTTCGGCAAAAGCTGGAAGACAATCTGCTATCTGTGCAAGCTCTGATACAATGATTCAGGCACGCTCAGTCGACAGTATACTTGATAAAAAAACTGCTACCATTATAAAAATGGACGTTGAAGGCTTTGAACGTGAAGCTATATGGGGTGCCTCCCAAACTATTGCACGGTACTCCCCAAAACTTATGATTGCACTTTATCACCGCAATGAAGATATTTTTGAACTTCCTCTTCTGATTAAAAATATCAATCCAAATTATAAGCTTTATATTCGTCACCAGCTTTATATACCCGCATGGGAAACAAACCTTTATGCAACATTATAATTTATGAAAAATGCTTCCGACTATTGCCGGAAGCATTTTTTATAATTATTGAAATGTCAGAAAACACGCAATTTTTTTCTGATAAATTAAAATTTGTATATCTATACAAAAAATCAAATATTTCTTGCGATTTTTTAATAATTATATCGGAACTGTATATTTTTACATTAGGGACAAGCATACTGTCAGAGTTATTTTTCAGTCAAGGCTTTCCTCATCAAAATTATATCAAAAACATCAATTACATTATCTTCACACAAATCTCCGGCTTTCCAGTCAATTAAATTGCCATTACCAAGAATCCATTTCTGCATCATTACAATATCAGAAATATCAAGTTTTCCATCTGCATTGACATCTCCTCTGACAGTTTCAGGGGCGGTTATCTGATAAGGAAGTTTATAATCTACTGGAATTAATTTCCATTTCTGACAGTTATTATCATTCCACTGCCACTGCTGAACATTTGCACCTGAACCAGTTGAAGCATCTGCAATTTCAATACATGACAAATCTTTGGACGAGCGTGTAACAATTGTATAAGTACCGTCTTCATTGTCCACAAATTTGAAATATTGAGTGCTTGACTTCAATAAATTATCTATATAAATATTTGAGCCGTTCTTATCATCCAAACAGTTAAGAAGCAGAGTATTTCCATTACCTACTCCTGAATATATGTAGTAATAGCCCCAGTTTACTTTTTCAAAGTGCCATACGTTATGTGCAGAAGGCTTTGAAGTATCTCCGCCCCACTGCTGAACATTTGCACCAGATTCTGCTTTTCCGTCCTGAACTTCCATAAACTGCCCGCTGTTTACATTCTGTATCATATAATTCTTGCTTGTATCTATTTCAGAACCGTCTTTAATGGTAATTTTTTCAGCAATCCATTTCTGAGAATCACTTCCATTTGATTGCCATTGTATTACATTTGCACCAGATTCGGCGGAATTGCTTTCAATACTTATACAGCTTTTATCTTTGCTGGACTTTGTGAAAATGGTGTAAGTACCGTCACCATTGTCAGAAAACTTGAATTTACGTGCATCAGATTCATCGTTCGTCCATATTCCGATATTAGTACCATCATCAGCACTTCCGTGTGCAAGGTCAAGATAATATGTTTTTCCATCTCCTACACATGAACGTATGTAATAATATCCATCTCCTGCATCCCTAAGCTTCCATGTATTATGTACTGCTTCGCCGTTTGCCCCCCACTGCTGAACATTTGCACCGGATTCTGCTTTCGCACCATCAACTTCCATATAAAGACCACTGCCGGCATTTTTGAACATATATTTTACAGACGTATCCATTACAGCAGGAACAACAGGAACATTTGTATTAACAGACAACGATTTCAGAAACGGCGACGAATATTTCACTGCAATATATCCTGACACATCACTGTCATTTATATATTTAATTTTATCCTCTGAAGACTGACAGCCTGTGTAAGCATTGCAAAAGGCTTTGACATCAGTATTCTTGTTATTGTAAGCATCTATCAGTGAATAACCATAATTTGATTTATTCGGATACCATATGCTTACATTTTTAACAGAAAGTGATAATTTTTCCGGAATTGCATTGCTTGATTTAGAATAATACGAACCGCTGTCACGGTAAGGGTCTTTTCCGTTTCCTGCTGATATACAATACGGGTATACATTTTCGTATGACTGGAAACGACAGTTTTCACTTACTATATTTGAACCGTCACCGCTTATAATCTGAGATGTTCCACTTCCGTTTCCTGAATCACTTCCTTCAAAATAATTATTGTAAATATGACCGTTTCCATTGCCTATCTGCGGACATCTTCTTACATTTTTATCCCATTTGTTATAACAAAGAGTTGTTCTGCATCTTGAAGTTTCATCATTCTGTGTACCGTAAGCTACTGTCCAGTAACGGTTTGTAAAAGAACAATAAGAAATAGTAATATAATCAGGACTGCGGAGTCTGTCTTTGGCATCAAGATAAGAATCATATGGAGTATTTATCCAAATAAACTTACCTACCTCATCCTGACCGTTTCCGGTTTTATCATAAGTAAGTTTATTATTGAATGTACAATGGTCAATCCAGATATTTCTTGAAGACCAGATATTTATTAAAATCCTGTTGGGAACATTTACAGCCTGAAAATCAATATTTCTGAAAACAATATTATCGCTCGGACTGTCATCAGCAGCACCGTAAGCATCGTTTGTGCGGAATTGACAATCATATATTGTATTTGCCCCATATGAACCAACAATGGTCTTATTGTCACGGATACGGGTATTCCCATGGGATTTCATGTCAATATTTCCATTGATAACAATTGTATAAGGCTCAGGGGCATCCAGATATTTCATAAGTTCAGTATCAGTCTTTACAAAAATCGTCTCACCAAAAAGTCCACCGACTGCTCCTGCCTTTTCTCCCTCATCACACATTGAATTTCCAGCAAATCCCTCTATTCCGTCAAGATTTATTTTATACTTCTGATAATCTTCCTTATTATAATCAGACAACATAAAAGTATCAAGATTAGGATTGAAAGTAAGGGCTTTTGAAGTATCTTCATTGCTTACAATTTTATAATAAAGATTATAACCGTCAAAGTCTTTCTGAACACCTTCAATTCTCCAACGTTGCGAAGATTTGTCAGAATCCTTTTCAATTTTGACATCATTTCCGCTGCCGGTAAGAACCCCGCCTTTTCCGGCAATTTCATAAACTCCGTCACTTATATAAGTCAAAGACCATTTTTCTGAATCAGTGCCATTGAAAACATCAGATTTAAGAAGCGTTCCGGAAACATTCATATTGCGGTCAGTATCAGCGATGCCCAATATAAATTCCTGAACAGGATATGATTCTGCGGCATATATTTCCGTAAAATCAAAATTACCGCAAACCGCTGTTACCATAAATGCAGAAGAAAGAACGCTTAAAAATTTTCTGTGCATAATAATATACCTCCTTGATAAAACATTTTTCTAAATTTATCATCTATTCATATTATATCATATTATATATAAATTGTCAATAATGTCATAAATTATTTTATATTTTTACTATAAAATTTTAACTACAGCACATTGCCTGTAATGGAACATTTTTTGAATTGTGTGGCATAAATTATCCAGATATTCAATACTCCTGTTTGGGATAACCGTTTTTACAAGCATATGAAGCACTATCATAACGTTTTCATCAAATTTAAGACTTTTATGAATTTCTTCTCTGTCTTCTGCTATATATTTGCATATCTTCCGCTTTTGTACATCGGATTTCGTATGTGAATATATCTTATCGGACAAATCGATTCTTAATGCATATGATGCAACATTCAGCTCTTTCCGTAGTTTTTCAGAATAACATTTCTTTGAATAAATCCGTTTTTCTTTAGATATCCTCTGAGCTGATGATACATGAACATATAAACTGAAAACTTCACCTTTATACAGTCATGATTTACTATAGTCGCATATCTGTAATAATTGTGAATACCAAACACCATAAAATTATACTGTTTTATCTGATTAACAAGATTGTTCACTTCACATTTTACTATCTTATCAGACATATATGACCTTAATACATATTTATCAGCTTTTTTGACCACTTTAATTTTGACTCCTAAAAATTTAGAATACTGCTTTCTGAGATTAATAACTTTTAATTTTTCTTCGCTGATTTCCAATTGCGGAAAGCTTTTCTATATTTCAATATTGAGATTATCTATTTCGCTTGATATTTCCATATACGAGTCAACGGTCATCTGTTTCGCCTTGAGGTGTTCTCCTTTAGAATCCTCCTACACACTGAAAAAGAAAAACCATACCCGTCTATATTCGGATATAGTTTCTTTTTTTATCAAAAGTTCTTTTAAAGAATATTGTATCCAAAAACTTCATAAAAAACTTCTGCCATTTTATCATACATAAATGGAAATTTGGCATAAAAATATGTTTCATGAACAGAAATATCTTTGACTTAATAGAAATTTCTACCCATTTTGCATCATAAACATTATTATTTATGTATGATTCTTCCCAATTAAAAAATCCGTATAAATTAGCTTTTTTATAAAATATTCTAAACCTTTATCAGTAAATTCAGTATAAAAAGTCTCATTTTTATCATAATCTTCTGTTTTATATATAATTGAATCGTTTAAAAAATTAAACCTATAAGTATATGTTGGAGATAAATAATCACTCGTATCTACTTTTATTGTTTCAATATCATCAATTTTTACAAAAGAGTTAATTAAAAAAATTATTTATATTAAGACTACTTGAAATCTGTTAATTTATATGATATAATAATTTTATATAAAATCAAAAATAAAAATTATGATTTTTTGTATATTTCAATACTGATAAGAAAGAGGAGAATATGAATTTAAAATCACAATTAAAAAAAGTACTTTCAGGTACATTAAGTTTTACTATGATTAGCACTCTTTTTTTAAATTTTCCGGTGAAAGCAGACGATATCACTGAAAAATATCTTTATACCATGTTTGCAGCATCTTAAGAAGAAGGTGCTATTACCATTAATACGGCGAACGTATGCATCAATGGTAATATTGCTACAAATGGTACTATTTCTCCTACCGCTGATAATTTTAATGTTAATGGAACAAAAACGGAAAATGCTGATGAAGCAATGATTTATTGCTCCAAAAAACTGGATTATGCCTATTTTAAAGGGAATGATGTTGAAACCTATTCTGAGGATTATATATATGAGGATATGAATATCAATATCAATAATCCAATTGAAACAGAGGGTAAAATAGAACTTACCGGCAACATTAATTTGACTACCGGAATAAAAGCTTTTGAAAATATTGAATTAAACGGTGAAGTAGAGAATACCAGTGAATCAGTAATATTCTCCGAAAGTGGAGATATTGTTATAGATACAACAAATCTTAATCTTAACGGACTTGTTTATGCACCGGAAGGATGCATAGATATAACTGCACAGAATCTCAATATGAATAATGTTATTATTATTGCAGATACAATAAGAATTGAATGTCCGAGTTTGAATGCTAATAACAATAATTTAATGGCAGAATTTATAGGAACAGATTCTGAATTGGATTTAGAAATTTATGCATTTGGTAATTATATTTCAGACGAGAATGCTGTTGAAATTTTCTGGAATACTACCGTTCCAAGAGGTACTTTTGATGTACAAATATCAGATGATAATTGTACATATACTTCAATTGGCACAGTAAATGATGCAGATTCATTCAATTTTATTATTTCTGAAGATTTTGAAAAAAATATATTAAAGTAGTTGAAACAACGTATTATGGAGAAATAAGTGAATCTATACCGTTTATTATTGTAAAATCAGATTATGGATATACTATTGATTTTCTTGACAGTGATAGTGATGGATTAAATGATATTTTTGAATTAGAAATTGGTACTGACGTAAATAATCCTGACAGTGATGAAGACGGTTTGACGGATTATCAGGAAGTATATCTTACAGGAACAGACCCGACAAAATATGATTCTATTATTGAAGGATTATGTGATGCAGATGTTGATTCCGATGAAGATGGGCTTGCAAATATATATGAAATAGAAAATGGTACTGACCCTCTTTCAAAAGATACAGATAATGACGGGCTTACAGATTATGAGGAAATTTTTATTTATAATACCAATCCTGTTATTCCTGATACGGACGGAGATGGATTAGAAGACGGTGATGAACCACACATTAGTCTTGACCCGATAAATCCTGAAACGTTTGGATTTCCGGATATTGAATATTCAATCCAGCAACAAATCACAGCTGACAGTGAATTGTTTTCCGAAATTAATATTGAAGAAAATCCTTATGAACTATCAATAGACTTAAAAACTAATGGATATGCAGAAAAAAATTTATATGTGTCACAAAGTGGATATTCAGCTGTTATTGATAATGAAGCAATGCTTGGTTTTAGCACCGATATTGAAATGGATGATATTTATAATCCTGCAAATATAGTATTAAAATATAAAATAAAAGATATTTATCTTAATAATACACTTGGAATTTACTCTGATTATGAAGAATTTAATGGAATAAAACGTCTGAATGTTTTTAAATTTGATGAAGATACTAATATGCTTCTTCCTATTGAAACAAAATTTGATATTGAAAATAATTTAATTTATGCAGAAGTTGATGAATTAGGTACATACTGCATTATGGATATAGAGATATGGCTTAATAATCTTGGTGTAGAAGTTCTGGAAGAATCTGCTTCTGAAGAAAATTTTATTTTAAAAAAATCTCCTAAGCAATCCGCTTCATCATGGACTCCTGAATATATTAATGCTCCTATTGATTTAGTTTTTTTAATTGACTCATCCGGAGGATATAAAAATGAATTTGAACATGGAAAAAATCTTATAGAGAATTTTTGCAAATATGTATTTGATAATTATGATAACATAAGAGTACATATTATTGCATCTACAAGTTATTCATCTGATATAATAAATTCAAGTAATGGTATTAATTGGCTTACCAATTATAATGAAGTAAAAACAGCATTAAATAGTATTAATTATATATATGATAATTCTGAATTTGAATCAAGCAATAGATTTAATAAAATATTAAATGATGTTACTTTAAGAGATGACTCTGATATATTTATTTATACTTTATATAATCATGGTTACTTTCAAAATAGTAGTAGTAATTTAAGTTCATTAGCATTTTGTAAAATGAATATTGGTATATATTCTGAAATTTTACCTAAAAATTGGCATTATAAGGATTTAAATTATGAAAAGGATGTAGAAAGTGCAATAAGTGCTAATAATGGGTTATTTATTGAACTTGATGAAAATACATTGTATTCCCTCATAAATAATTTTAATGAAAATCTTTCACCGCTACGTCCTGTTTATGAAATAATAGTACCAACTAACTGGAAAAAAATTGCACTTAATGGTGAACTTAGTCCTACAAATGGTATTGATACAGATGGTGATTCACTTACTGACTGGGAAGAAGTAGATATTTCTCGTCTTAAATGGAATGATGATGGAAGTTTTGAGATACCAACATTAAGTGTCATTGATATTGTTTCAACTATATCAAGATATCAGGATGCAAAATATAATTATTTGTTTGAAAAAGCTCCGAAGCAACGATTTTTACCAATTATATCCGACCCTACAATGCAAGATTCGGATAAAGATGGTATTTTAGACCCAGATGAATATACTAATCTGACAATAGACAGCAGATATGATAATATTAATCCTTTAAAAGCAGATACTCTTGAAACTTTATATCCTGAACTAACCCAAAACAGTAAGACCAATGTTGATACTAATCCTATATATCTTGATATACGCAAAAATACAATATATATAGATGTTAAGTATAAACTTAATGATAAGGCATACGAATTGTCTGATATTATAAAACCTGGTTCAACTGACTGTTACACTAATGAAGATATTGTTATAAAATCGATTTCTGATAAATGGAATACAGAAATCCAAGGAAACTTATTTGACTTTTATCCTGGAATGTCAATTAAAGTTGAAATAAATTTAATTGAAGCTTTGTTTAATCAAAAATGTATTAAATTTAAAATAAATGATAAAGATAAAAATGTAACTAGCACTAAATTTGGGGCTGACTGGACAACAAAAAATATAAAATATATTGAATTATCTACAAAAGATGGTGAAGGAAAATATTTACCTGAATCTAATCGATTTGCAGCACCAGCACATGAATTAGGACATGCATTAGGATTAGGTGACCTTTATGGATATACATCTAAAGAATATTCACATCGCAGATTACAGCCACTAATATATGATATTTCTAAAACAACTGAAAATGAATTATGGTATAAAGATGATGGAAAAAATCCTGATGGTGATTTAATGTTCAGCTTTGGATTAGTAAGACCTAATGACATAGAAATGATTTTGGAAGCATATTGTGAAAATCAAAAACAGTATTTTAAACCAGAAATAGGTAAAAATATTAATTCTTCTAAAGTTATAAAACAAAAGAGAGATAATGTATACTTAGACCGTATTAATAAGAAATTTGTTATTTATGACATTGAATCTGAAACTATAACTTCAATAGGAAATGCATATGCATACCAGACATATTTGAAAGATAATTATGGAGTGAATATAACTGTAACCCAGTTAGAAGAAGTATATGGAAAAAATAATATAACTTCATGATGAATAGTGAGGCGTATATGAAAAAGAATAAAAAAAGAATATTTTTTATAGTATCTCTTTCACTGCTTTTAGTTTTTATGCTATCCATCATTGTACACTTAACAAGTGTTGAAATTAGTGATATTGAAAGTATTGAAGTAAATAAACCTGTTCAATTATTCCAGCAATATTTTAACTATAAAATTAATTTTACTGATAAATCAATCATATATGAAAAAAAAGATTGTGGTGAAATTGAAACTTTTTGTACAAATTTTACTGATAAAAATGCTGAATATTTTGTAAAACGGGCTAATCTATATGGTTTCTTTTCTTGGAAAGAAGGATATGCTAATCTAAATGTTGAGGATGGAAAAACTGTTGATATTGTCATAAAATTCCAAGATGGTTCTACTCAAGAGATAAATTGCTATGCAAAATTTCCGCTTACTTATGATTTAATGGCTGATGTTTTCTATGAAGCTTTTGGATATAATATTCTTTAGATTTTTACTTATTAATTATAATTCAAAATCAAGAACAACTACTTCAATAGGCGATGCATATGCATACCAGACATATTTGAAAGATAATTATGGAATAAATATAGATATATCAGATTTAGAACAAGTTTATGGAAAAAATAATATAACTTCATGATGAATAGTGAGGCGTATATGAAAAAGAATAAAAAAAGAATATTTTTTATAGTATCTCTTTCACTGCTTTTAGTTTTTATGCTATCCATCATTGTACACTTAACAAGTGTTGAAATTAGTGATATTGAAAGTATTGAAGTAAATAAACCTGTTCAATTATTCCAGCAATATTTTAACTATAAAATTAATTTTACTGATAAATCAATCATATATGAAAAAAAAGATTGTGGTGAAATTGAAACTTTTTGTACAAATTTTACTGATAAAAATGCTGAATATTTTGTAAAACGGGCTAATCTATATGGTTTCTTTTCTTGGAAAGAAGGATATGCTAATCTAAATGTTGAGGATGGAAAAACTGTTGATATTGTCATAAAATTCCAAGATGGTTCTACTCAAGAGATAAATTGCTATGCCAAATTTCCGCTTACTTATGATTTAATGGCTGATGTTTTCTATGAAGCTTTTGGATATAATATTCTTTAAAAGAATTTATGATTAAAAAAAGAAACCATACCCGAATATAAACGGGTATGGTTTTTCTTTTTCAGTGTGTAGGAGGATTCCAAAGGGGGAACGCCCTTTGGCACACTATTTTTGAAGCATAGCGGAAAAAGTATAGTGTGTTACACTTTCAGCATTGACTTTTCTGTTAGCTTATGTTATACTGAGTATTAGAAAGTCGCTAAATAAGTAATTAACATAAAAGAAAGAAATAAAAATAATGAGTTATGCAATATGTCGTGTTCAGAAAATTGGTGGTGCTAAAGACATCGTCGGTTTACAAATACATAACCGTCGTGAACGAGCCCATAGTAACAGCAATCCAGATATAGACTATTCACGCAGCAGTAATAATTATGAATTGTTTAATTCCAATAATAAACCATACAATATGCTTATAAATGAACGCATACAAGCTGGTTATAAGAGCAAAAGAGCAATTAGAAAAGATGCTGTTCTTCTCTGTGAGATAATGTTTACTGCATCAGGAGATTTCTTTGAACGGTATCCTGAATATACACAGAAATACTTTCAGAAATGTTACAATTGGGCTTGTAAACGATTTGGAAAAGAAAATGTAATCGCTGCCATGGTACATTTGGACGAAGAAACGCCGCATATGCACCTTGATTTCGTTCCATTGACTAATGATGGTCGGTTGTCGGCTAAAGATGTTCTTGGCGGTCGTAAGGATATGCAGCGACTTCAGGATGACTTTTATGAAGAGGTAGGTAAGAAATTTAGCTTGGAACGTGGCAGTCGAGCCAACTTAAATTCACTAAATGAAGAAGAACGTCCCCGAAAACATTTTTCTATGCGTGCATATAAAGCTATGACCGAAACAGAACTATCAGAACAAGAACAGAAGATAAACGCTAACAAAGTTGAATTAGAAGGATTAGAAAGAAAACTAGAACCATTCCGGAAACTGCAAGTCACTAATCAGCAAATCATGGAAGAGCCAAAATTAATCCCATTAACAAAAAAAGTAGCTGTAAGCAAAGAAATATACAGTACTCTTGCAGAACAAGCTCTTGCTTATGCTGTAAATCGTGATGAAATAAACAATCTTCGTAATACAAAGATGAAAATTGCTTTAGAACGTTCTGAACTTAAACAACAGGAACATGAAATCAAGGAACGTGCAGAAAATGTTTACAAAAAAGAAAATATTGTAAATCAGCTGAAAGAACAACAAGAAAATATCAATAAAATACTGGAACAAACTGAACAACAGAATAAGAAATTAAGAGAGCAAGTTTCAGAATTGAAACAAAGACTAAAATTTATGTTAGATGAACGGGATGAAACACGAAACAATATTAACAAACAACAAAAAAACTATTCTATACAGCTTAATAAAGTTGAACAAGAACATCAAGAAGCCTTAGCTGAAAAAGATAAGCAAATATCTGAAATATTGAAACGTTTACAAATACGCAAGAATATGAATATCAATGTATTAAAATGGGCAATGTTTGTAATGGCAGCTTTGCGAGAATTTGTAGCTAATAATCAAAATCTAACGAAAGAGGAACAAGTGCTGTTTAGAGCAATTGAAGATTTACTGCTAAAAAATATGTTTCCATTCAACAAAATATATAGTAAAGAAGGATTACAAGAAATCTGCCATAAAATCAAATCTGATGGTCGAATTTATGCGAAACCATTACAAGAAATAATAGATAAAATCACTCAACAAGAGGAACAAATTAAACAGCAAGATAATACTTCTCAATTTCATCGGTAAAAAAGAAAAAAAGTCATTAGACAAAAATATTTTTTATCTAATGACTTGAAATTTTCTCTTGTATATGATATAATAAGCAATGGGTGCAATGCACTCAATACTGTCTAACTTCGGTCGGCAAACCTTAGAAAGACGCTGAAACAAAGTTATCAACTGTAAACTAACTTGTTCAACTGTATATATAAATACATAACACCCAAACTTTAATATTAATTATATCAAAGTTACTGACAAAAGTCAAGAGGGAAGTTTGTGAAAATTCTTGAATGATATAAATTTGTTTTTATCAGTTTTTACATACAGTGAAATAAAAGTTGCGGTTACTTTCTTTCAGTTCCGCAACTTTTTGTTGTTTGGAACGAAAAATATTTTTTGAAAAAGGAAGATAAAAATGAATACCTCAATCGAAGAAATAAAAACTTTTTTACTTGACTATGTGAACGAGATTACAAAACCATCAAGAAACGGTGGTAAAAACCAGTACATCTGTCCCTTATGTAATAGTGGCACAGGCTCTCATCGCTCTGGAGCATTTACAGTATATCCTGACAGCAATAGTTATTACTGTTTTGCTTGCGGTGCATCAGGTGACATATTTAAACTGTATGGAGAAATAAACAATATTGGTGATTTCAGCACTATATCTAAGGAATTACAAGCAAAATATGGCATTATAACTGCACAACCATTAAGACAAAAGAAACAATCTACAAAGCCTGTACAGCCTAAAGCAGAAAAAGACTATACCAAATTTTTCTCTATGGCTGAACAATACTTGAAAGAAACAGATTACTTAATTAAACGAGGATTATCCTTAGAGACTCAAAAAAAATTCCATTGTGGATATGTGGCGAATTACCAATATAATCATAATTCACAATCAACATCAGCTGTAATCATTCCTACTTCCAATAATTCATTTATGTGGAGAAGTACAATTGAGAATATCAAGCAAAAACGAGGAACCGCCCATATTCTAAATCCATCTGCTTTAAAAAATGAATATTGTTTTGTGGTCGAAGGTGAAATTGACTGTATGAGCATTGATGAATGCGGATTTTCATGTATTGGGTTAGGGTCTACAAGCAATATCAAGAAGATATTTAATTATGATACCTCAAAGACCGTGCTTATTATTGCTTTTGATAACGATAAAGCAGGTTGTAAGGCTACCGTTGAACTTGCTAAAGAGTGTGATGAACACAGAGTTCCTTATATAATCGCTTCTAAAAACATCTGGAACAATTGTAAGGATGCTAATGAACTTTTGATAAAAGATAGAATCAATCTTATAATAAGCTTACAGGAACACTCAAAACTTGCTATAACGCTTGATAAGGATAAATGGCTTAAGGATATGCTTGAACGTAAACAGGCTAATTCTGATTGGCGTAGTGGTCTGATACGTAATCTTTCCGACAACGCTATAAAAAATAATCTCAGAAATATCCACTTGATACTTGAAAACGATGTTAAATATAAAGGAAAAATCAGATTCAATGAATTGAAACAATTTCGTTCTTATGGTGAAGAGGACTGGAGTGACTATGAAGACAGTTGTCTAAAATTGTATTTGGAAGAAAAATACAATTTAACAACGTCAATAGACACAATTAATCATGCTTGCACTATCATAGAACAGAAATATGCATATCATCCTATAAGAGAATATCTGGAGTCTGTTCAATGGGATGGCATCCATCGCATCAAAAATGTATTTACTGATTTTTTAGGAGCTACAGACAATGTATATACCCAATCTGTCGCAATCGTTACATTCGTTGGAGCAGTTGCCAGAGTATTTCATGCAGGAATTAAATTTGATACCTGCACAACCCTTGTGGGCAAGCAAGGTACAGGCAAATCAAAGTTTATAGCTAAAATTGCCGTAAATCCCGACTGGTTCACCGACGGAGTAACTACATTTGACGGCAAGGACTTTTATGAAAGCATTCAAGGCAAATGGATTATTGAACTGGGCGAGGGTACAGCATTTCAAAAGTCCATTAAAGAAAGAAGTAAACAGGCAATAGCAAGTCAGCAGGATTTTTACAGAGAACCATATGCCAGACACCCGAAAATTAGAAAAAGACAATGTGTATTCTTTGGAACTACTAACAACTATGATTTCCTAAAAGATGAAACGGGTGACCGAAGATATTACCCAATAGATGTAAATATACTAAAAGCCACAAAAAACATAGATAAAGACCTTACAAGTGAATATATTGCTCAGCTTTGGGCGGAAGCCGTACAACTTTACAAAGGCGGTCAGAGTATTTACATACAGGATAGTCAGGTGCTTGCTTTAGCTGAACAAGAACAGCAAAAACACTTTGATGAAAGTCCTTTACAATCAGATATAGCTAACTTTCTCGAAATCCCTATAACTACTTGGTGGTATGATTCAAGTTTAGAAGCAAGAAAAAAATATATAAAAGATTATCAGAGTAATGAACAAATAACAAAAATAACTAACGCATACAAACGCAATCATATTTCTATTAAAGAAATAGCTTGTGAATTATATGGTTATGAACTTAATCAACCACTTGACCGTAGATTTTCATTAGACATTGCAAGAACTCTTACTGCTTTAGGTTGGAATAAAACAGGTAAAACGGAAAGAATTTCTCCTTACGGTTCAATAAAGGTATACTATCGTTTAGTTAATTGAATATTAATAAAAAACCCTTTATTTCGATAAAGGGTTTTTTATTAATATTCTGTGAACAGCTCTATATTTTATTTTTCCAATTTTTGTGACCAATTTTTTTTTGGTCACACATTGGTCACACTTTTGGTCACACTATTTTTTCCCTATAAATAGCTGTTTTTTTTATTTTGTGACCAATGTGACCAAAAAAACGCTAAAAACTTTTCAGTCGCAGATAACCGTGTACACGTCTTCCTGCGAGACTTAAATATATAGAAAAATTGGTCACATTGGTCACGCTTTCTTAAAATTTGCCTAAATATAGCCTTAAAATCTGTGACCAAGCTTGGTCACACTTTGCGACTGTTTTATGTAAAATGTCTATTAATTACCTTTTTGTAACTATTTTGTAATTTTTTGGAAAGCGTGTACACGCTTTCCAAATTTCAAAAGGGAAGACGTGTAATATTATTGTTAAATAATTTTATATTATTAATTTATGATGTAATTATCATTAATTTTTACAAAAGAGTTAATTAAAAAAATTATTTATATTAAAACTGCTTGAAATTTGATTATTTATATGATATAATGGTTTATATAAAATCAAAAATAAAAGTTATAATTTTTTGTATATTTTAATATCGATAAGGGAGAGAAGAATATGAATTTGAAATCAAGTTTAAAACAAATACTTTCAGGTATATTAAGTATCACTATACTCAGTACTTTTTTATTAAACTTTCCAGTAAAAGCTGACGATATTATTGAAAAATATCCTTATACTATGTTTGCTGCATCTGAAGAAGAAGGTGCTATTACCATTAATACGTTAAACGTATGCATCAATGGTAATATTGCTACAAATGGTACTATTTCTTTTACCGCTGATAATTTTAATGTTAATGGAACAAAAACAGAAAATGCTGATGAAGCAATGATTTATTGTTTCAAAAAACTGGATTATGCCTATTTTAAAGGAAATGATGTTGAAACTTATTCTGAGGATTATATATATGAGGATATGAATATCAATATCAGCAATCCGATTGAAACAGAGGGAAAAATGGAACTTACCGGTAACATTAATTTGAGTACTGGAATAAAAGCTTTTGAAAATATTGAATTGAATGGTGAAGTAGAAAATACCAATGATTCAGTAATATTTTCAGAAAATGGAGATATTGTTATTAATACAACAAATCTTAATCTTAACGGACTTGTTTATGCACCGGAAGGATGTATAGATATAACTGCACAGAATCTCAATATGAATAATGTTATCATCATTGCAGATACAATAAGAGTTGAATGTCCGAGTTTGAATGCTAATAACAATAATTTAATGGCAGAATTTATAGGAACAGATTCTGAATTGGATTTAGAAATTTATGCATTTGGCAATTATATTTCAAAAGCCAATGCTATTGAAATTTTTTGGAATACTACTGTTACAAGAGGTACTTTTGATGTACAGATGTCAGATGATAACTGTATATATAATTCAATCGGCACAGTAAATGATGCAGATTCATTTAATTTTATTATTTCTGAGGATTTTGATAAAAAATACATTAAAGTAGTTGAAACGACGTATTATGGAGAAATAAGTGAATCTATACCATTTATTGTTGTAAAATCAGATTATGGATATACTATTGATTTTCTTGACAGTGATAGTGATGGATTAAATGATATTTTTGAATTAGAGATTGGTACTGATATAAATAATCCTGACAGTGATGAAGACGGTTTGACGGATTATCAGGAAGTATATCTTACAGGAACAGACCCGACAAAATATGATTCTGTTATTGAAGGATTATGTGATGCAGATGTTGATTCCGATGAAGATGGGCTTGCAAATATATATGAAATAGAAAATGGTACTGACCCTCTTTCAAAAGATACAGATAATGACGGGCTTACAGATTATGAGGAAATTTTTATTTATAATACCAATCCTGTTATTCCTGATACGGACGGAGATGGATTAGAAGACGGTGATGAACCACACATTAGTCTTGACCCGATAAATCCTGAAACGTTTGGATTTCCGGATATTGAATATTCAATCCAGCAACAAATCACAGCTGACAGTGAATTGTTTTCCGAAATTAATATTGAAGAAAATCCTTATGAACTATCAATAGACTTAAAAACTAATGGATATGCAGAAAAAAATTTATATGTGTCACAAAGTGGATATTCAGCTGTTATTGATAATGAAGCAATGCTTGGTTTTAGCACCGATATTGAAATGGATGATATTTATAATCCTGCAAATATAGTATTAAAATATAAAATAAAAGATATTTATCTTAATAATACACTTGGAATTTACTCTGATTATGAAGAATTTAATGGAATAAAACGTCTGAATGTTTTTAAATTTGATGAAGATACTAATATGCTTCTTCCTATTGAAACAAAATTTGATATTGAAAATAATTTAATTTATGCAGAAGTTGATGAATTAGGTACATACTGCATTATGGATATAGAGATATGGCTTAATAATCTTGGTGTAGAAGTTCTGGAAGAATCTGCTTCTGAAGAAAATTTTATTTTAAAAAAATCTCCTAAGCAATCCGCTTCATCATGGACTCCTGAATATATTAATGCTCCTATTGATTTAGTTTTTTTAATTGACTCATCCGGAGGATATAAAAATGAATTTGAACATGGAAAAAATCTTATAGAGAATTTTTGCAAATATGTATTTGATAATTATGATAACATAAGAGTACATATTATTGCATCTACAAGTTATTCATCTGATATAATAAATTCAAGTAATGGTATTAATTGGCTTACCAATTATAATGAAGTAAAAACAGCATTAAATAGTATTAATTATATATATGATAATTCTGAATTTGAATCAAGCAATAGATTTAATAAAATATTAAATGATGTTACTTTAAGAGATGACTCTGATATATTTATTTATACTTTATATAATCATGGTTACTTTCAAAATAGTAGTAGTAATTTAAGTTCATTAGCATTTTGTAAAATGAATATTGGTATATATTCTGAAATTTTACCTAAAAATTGGCATTATAAGGATTTAAATTATGAAAAGGATGTAGAAAGTGCAATAAGTGCTAATAATGGGTTATTTATTGAACTTGATGAAAATACATTGTATTCCCTCATAAATAATTTTAATGAAAATCTTTCACCGCTACGTCCTGTTTATGAAATAATAGTACCAACTAACTGGAAAAAAATTGCACTTAATGGTGAACTTAGTCCTACAAATGGTATTGATACAGATGGTGATTCACTTACTGACTGGGAAGAAGTAGATATTTCTCGTCTTAAATGGAATGATGATGGAAGTTTTGAGATACCAACATTAAGTGTCATTGATATTGTTTCAACTATATCAAGATATCAGGATGCAAAATATAATTATTTGTTTGAAAAAGCTCCGAAGCAACGATTTTTACCAATTATATCCGACCCTACAATGCAAGATTCGGATAAAGATGGTATTTTAGACCCAGATGAATATACTAATCTGACAATAGACAGCAGATATGATAATATTAATCCTTTAAAAGCAGATACTCTTGAAACTTTATATCCTGAACTAACCCAAAACAGTAAGACCAATGTTGATACTAATCCTATATATCTTGATATACGCAAAAATACAATATATATAGATGTTAAGTATAAACTTAATGATAAGGCATACGAATTGTCTGATATTATAAAACCTGGTTCAACTGACTGTTACACTAATGAAGATATTGTTATAAAATCGATTTCTGATAAATGGAATACAGAAATCCAAGGAAACTTATTTGACTTTTATCCTGGAATGTCAATTAAAGTTGAAATAAATTTAATTGAAGCTTTGTTTAATCAAAAATGTATTAAATTTAAAATAAATGATAAAGATAAAAATGTAACTAGCACTAAATTTGGGGCTGACTGGACAACAAAAAATATAAAATATATTGAATTATCTACAAAAGATGGTGAAGGAAAATATTTACCTGAATCTAATCGATTTGCAGCACCAGCACATGAATTAGGACATGCATTAGGATTAGGTGACCTTTATGGATATACATCTAAAGAATATTCACATCGCAGATTACAGCCACTAATATATGATATTTCTAAAACAACTGAAAATGAATTATGGTATAAAGATGATGGAAAAAATCCTGATGGTGATTTAATGTTCAGCTTTGGATTAGTAAGACCTAATGACATAGAAATGATTTTGGAAGCATATTGTGAAAATCAAAAACAGTATTTTAAACCAGAAATAGGTAAAAATATTAATTCTTCTAAAGTTATAAAACAAAAGAGAGATAATGTATACTTAGACCGTATTAATAAGAAATTTGTTATTTATGACATTGAATCTGAAACTATAACTTCAATAGGAAATGCATATGCATACCAGACATATTTGAAAGATAATTATGGAGTGAATATAACTGTAACCCAGTTAGAAGAAGTATATGGAAAAAATAATATAACTTCATGATGAATAGTGAGGCGTATATGAAAAAGAATAAAAAAAGAATATTTTTTATAGTATCTCTTTCACTGCTTTTAGTTTTTATGCTATCCATCATTGTACACTTAACAAGTGTTGAAATTAGTGATATTGAAAGTATTGAAGTAAATAAACCTGTTCAATTATTCCAGCAATATTTTAACTATAAAATTAATTTTACTGATAAATCAATCATATATGAAAAAAAAGATTGTGGTGAAATTGAAACTTTTTGTACAAATTTTACTGATAAAAATGCTGAATATTTTGTAAAACGGGCTAATCTATATGGTTTCTTTTCTTGGAAAGAAGGATATGCTAATCTAAATGTTGAGGATGGAAAAACTGTTGATATTGTCATAAAATTCCAAGATGGTTCTACTCAAGAGATAAATTGCTATGCCAAATTTCCGCTTACTTATGATTTAATGGCTGATGTTTTCTATGAAGCTTTTGGATATAATATTCTTTAAAAGAATTTATGATTAAAAAAAGAAACCATACCCGAATATAAACGGGTATGGTTTTTCTTTTTCAGTGTGTAGGAGGATTCCAAAGGGGGAACGCCCTTTGGCACACTATTTTTGAAGCATAGCGGAAAAAGTATAGTGTGTTACACTTTCAGCATTGACTTTTCTGTTAGCTTATGTTATACTGAGTATTAGAAAGTCGCTAAATAAGTAATTAACATAAAAGAAAGAAATAAAAATAATGAGTTATGCAATATGTCGTGTTCAGAAAATTGGTGGTGCTAAAGACATCGTCGGTTTACAAATACATAACCGTCGTGAACGAGCCCATAGTAACAGCAATCCAGATATAGACTATTCACGCAGCAGTAATAATTATGAATTGTTTAATTCCAATAATAAACCATACAATATGCTTATAAATGAACGCATACAAGCTGGTTATAAGAGCAAAAGAGCAATTAGAAAAGATGCTGTTCTTCTCTGTGAGATAATGTTTACTGCATCAGGAGATTTCTTTGAACGGTATCCTGAATATACACAGAAATACTTTCAGAAATGTTACAATTGGGCTTGTAAACGATTTGGAAAAGAAAATGTAATCGCTGCCATGGTACATTTGGACGAAGAAACGCCGCATATGCACCTTGATTTCGTTCCATTGACTAATGATGGTCGGTTGTCGGCTAAAGATGTTCTTGGCGGTCGTAAGGATATGCAGCGACTTCAGGATGACTTTTATGAAGAGGTAGGTAAGAAATTTAGCTTGGAACGTGGCAGTCGAGCCAACTTAAATTCACTAAATGAAGAAGAACGTCCCCGAAAACATTTTTCTATGCGTGCATATAAAGCTATGACCGAAACAGAACTATCAGAACAAGAACAGAAGATAAACGCTAACAAAGTTGAATTAGAAGGATTAGAAAGAAAACTAGAACCATTCCGGAAACTGCAAGTCACTAATCAGCAAATCATGGAAGAGCCAAAATTAATCCCATTAACAAAAAAAGTAGCTGTAAGCAAAGAAATATACAGTACTCTTGCAGAACAAGCTCTTGCTTATGCTGTAAATCGTGATGAAATAAACAATCTTCGTAATACAAAGATGAAAATTGCTTTAGAACGTTCTGAACTTAAACAACAGGAACATGAAATCAAGGAACGTGCAGAAAATGTTTACAAAAAAGAAAATATTGTAAATCAGCTGAAAGAACAACAAGAAAATATCAATAAAATACTGGAACAAACTGAACAACAGAATAAGAAATTAAGAGAGCAAGTTTCAGAATTGAAACAAAGACTAAAATTTATGTTAGATGAACGGGATGAAACACGAAACAATATTAACAAACAACAAAAAAACTATTCTATACAGCTTAATAAAGTTGAACAAGAACATCAAGAAGCCTTAGCTGAAAAAGATAAGCAAATATCTGAAATATTGAAACGTTTACAAATACGCAAGAATATGAATATCAATGTATTAAAATGGGCAATGTTTGTAATGGCAGCTTTGCGAGAATTTGTAGCTAATAATCAAAATCTAACGAAAGAGGAACAAGTGCTGTTTAGAGCAATTGAAGATTTACTGCTAAAAAATATGTTTCCATTCAACAAAATATATAGTAAAGAAGGATTACAAGAAATCTGCCATAAAATCAAATCTGATGGTCGAATTTATGCGAAACCATTACAAGAAATAATAGATAAAATCACTCAACAAGAGGAACAAATTAAACAGCAAGATAATACTTCTCAATTTCATCGGTAAAAAAGAAAAAAAGTCATTAGACAAAAATATTTTTTATCTAATGACTTGAAATTTTCTCTTGTATATGATATAATAAGCAATGGGTGCAATGCACTCAATACTGTCTAACTTCGGTCGGCAAACCTTAGAAAGACGCTGAAACAAAGTTATCAACTGTAAACTAACTTGTTCAACTGTATATATAAATACATAACACCCAAACTTTAATATTAATTATATCAAAGTTACTGACAAAAGTCAAGAGGGAAGTTTGTGAAAATTCTTGAATGATATAAATTTGTTTTTATCAGTTTTTACATACAGTGAAATAAAAGTTGCGGTTACTTTCTTTCAGTTCCGCAACTTTTTGTTGTTTGGAACGAAAAATATTTTTTGAAAAAGGAAGATAAAAATGAATACCTCAATCGAAGAAATAAAAACTTTTTTACTTGACTATGTGAACGAGATTACAAAACCATCAAGAAACGGTGGTAAAAACCAGTACATCTGTCCCTTATGTAATAGTGGCACAGGCTCTCATCGCTCTGGAGCATTTACAGTATATCCTGACAGCAATAGTTATTACTGTTTTGCTTGCGGTGCATCAGGTGACATATTTAAACTGTATGGAGAAATAAACAATATTGGTGATTTCAGCACTATATCTAAGGAATTACAAGCAAAATATGGCATTATAACTGCACAACCATTAAGACAAAAGAAACAATCTACAAAGCCTGTACAGCCTAAAGCAGAAAAAGACTATACCAAATTTTTCTCTATGGCTGAACAATACTTGAAAGAAACAGATTACTTAATTAAACGAGGATTATCCTTAGAGACTCAAAAAAAATTCCATTGTGGATATGTGGCGAATTACCAATATAATCATAATTCACAATCAACATCAGCTGTAATCATTCCTACTTCCAATAATTCATTTATGTGGAGAAGTACAATTGAGAATATCAAGCAAAAACGAGGAACCGCCCATATTCTAAATCCATCTGCTTTAAAAAATGAATATTGTTTTGTGGTCGAAGGTGAAATTGACTGTATGAGCATTGATGAATGCGGATTTTCATGTATTGGGTTAGGGTCTACAAGCAATATCAAGAAGATATTTAATTATGATACCTCAAAGACCGTGCTTATTATTGCTTTTGATAACGATAAAGCAGGTTGTAAGGCTACCGTTGAACTTGCTAAAGAGTGTGATGAACACAGAGTTCCTTATATAATCGCTTCTAAAAACATCTGGAACAATTGTAAGGATGCTAATGAACTTTTGATAAAAGATAGAATCAATCTTATAATAAGCTTACAGGAACACTCAAAACTTGCTATAACGCTTGATAAGGATAAATGGCTTAAGGATATGCTTGAACGTAAACAGGCTAATTCTGATTGGCGTAGTGGTCTGATACGTAATCTTTCCGACAACGCTATAAAAAATAATCTCAGAAATATCCACTTGATACTTGAAAACGATGTTAAATATAAAGGAAAAATCAGATTCAATGAATTGAAACAATTTCGTTCTTATGGTGAAGAGGACTGGAGTGACTATGAAGACAGTTGTCTAAAATTGTATTTGGAAGAAAAATACAATTTAACAACGTCAATAGACACAATTAATCATGCTTGCACTATCATAGAACAGAAATATGCATATCATCCTATAAGAGAATATCTGGAGTCTGTTCAATGGGATGGCATCCATCGCATCAAAAATGTATTTACTGATTTTTTAGGAGCTACAGACAATGTATATACCCAATCTGTCGCAATCGTTACATTCGTTGGAGCAGTTGCCAGAGTATTTCATGCAGGAATTAAATTTGATACCTGCACAACCCTTGTGGGCAAGCAAGGTACAGGCAAATCAAAGTTTATAGCTAAAATTGCCGTAAATCCCGACTGGTTCACCGACGGAGTAACTACATTTGACGGCAAGGACTTTTATGAAAGCATTCAAGGCAAATGGATTATTGAACTGGGCGAGGGTACAGCATTTCAAAAGTCCATTAAAGAAAGAAGTAAACAGGCAATAGCAAGTCAGCAGGATTTTTACAGAGAACCATATGCCAGACACCCGAAAATTAGAAAAAGACAATGTGTATTCTTTGGAACTACTAACAACTATGATTTCCTAAAAGATGAAACGGGTGACCGAAGATATTACCCAATAGATGTAAATATACTAAAAGCCACAAAAAACATAGATAAAGACCTTACAAGTGAATATATTGCTCAGCTTTGGGCGGAAGCCGTACAACTTTACAAAGGCGGTCAGAGTATTTACATACAGGATAGTCAGGTGCTTGCTTTAGCTGAACAAGAACAGCAAAAACACTTTGATGAAAGTCCTTTACAATCAGATATAGCTAACTTTCTCGAAATCCCTATAACTACTTGGTGGTATGATTCAAGTTTAGAAGCAAGAAAAAAATATATAAAAGATTATCAGAGTAATGAACAAATAACAAAAATAACTAACGCATACAAACGCAATCATATTTCTATTAAAGAAATAGCTTGTGAATTATATGGTTATGAACTTAATCAACCACTTGACCGTAGATTTTCATTAGACATTGCAAGAACTCTTACTGCTTTAGGTTGGAATAAAACAGGTAAAACGGAAAGAATTTCTCCTTACGGTTCAATAAAGGTATACTATCGTTTAGTTAATTGAATATTAATAAAAAACCCTTTATTTCGATAAAGGGTTTTTTATTAATATTCTGTGAACAGCTCTATATTTTATTTTTCCAATTTTTGTGACCAATTTTTTTTTGGTCACACATTGGTCACACTTTTGGTCACACTATTTTTTCCCTATAAATAGCTGTTTTTTTTATTTTGTGACCAATGTGACCAAAAAAACGCTAAAAACTTTTCAGTCGCAGATAACCGTGTACACGTCTTCCTGCGAGACTTAAATATATAGAAAAATTGGTCACATTGGTCACGCTTTCTTAAAATTTGCCTAAATATAGCCTTAAAATCTGTGACCAAGCTTGGTCACACTTTGCGACTGTTTTATGTAAAATGTCTATTAATTACCTTTTTGTAACTATTTTGTAATTTTTTGGAAAGCGTGTACACGCTTTCCAAATTTCAAAAGGGAAGACGTGTAATATTATTGTTAAATAATTTTATATTATTAATTTATGATGTAATTATCATTAATTTTTACAAAAGAGTTAATTAAAAAAATTATTTATATTAAAACTGCTTGAAATTTGATTATTTATATGATATAATGGTTTATATAAAATCAAAAATAAAAGTTATAATTTTTTGTATATTTTAATATCGATAAGGGAGAGAAGAATATGAATTTGAAATCAAGTTTAAAACAAATACTTTCAGGTATATTAAGTATCACTATACTCAGTACTTTTTTATTAAACTTTCCAGTAAAAGCTGACGATATTATTGAAAAATATCCTTATACTATGTTTGCTGCATCTGAAGAAGAAGGTGCTATTACCATTAATACGTTAAACGTATGCATCAATGGTAATATTGCTACAAATGGTACTATTTCTTTTACCGCTGATAATTTTAATGTTAATGGAACAAAAACAGAAAATGCTGATGAAGCAATGATTTATTGTTTCAAAAAACTGGATTATGCCTATTTTAAAGGAAATGATGTTGAAACTTATTCTGAGGATTATATATATGAGGATATGAATATCAATATCAGCAATCCGATTGAAACAGAGGGAAAAATGGAACTTACCGGTAACATTAATTTGAGTACTGGAATAAAAGCTTTTGAAAATATTGAATTGAATGGTGAAGTAGAAAATACCAATGATTCAGTAATATTTTCAGAAAATGGAGATATTGTTATTAATACAACAAATCTTAATCTTAACGGACTTGTTTATGCACCGGAAGGATGTATAGATATAACTGCACAGAATCTCAATATGAATAATGTTATCATCATTGCAGATACAATAAGAGTTGAATGTCCGAGTTTGAATGCTAATAACAATAATTTAATGGCAGAATTTATAGG
>CAJTOG010000007.1 GCA_910577575.1 uncultured Ruminococcus sp.
TATGGCATCATAATCAGGAAGTTCACCACTGATTACAATTTTTTTTCGGGGTTTTTTTCAGCTTCTTCAGCACGTTTTCTTTGAGCGTCTTTTTCACGTTCAAGGTTTCTTATGGCATCATAATCAGGAAGTTCACCACTGATTACAATTTTTTTTCGGGGTTTTGCAGGTGCTTCATCAGTCTTTTTTTCAACTTTTGGAGCATTTTTCTTAGGAAGAGCAGCTGTTTTTTTTATTGTGTCAGATTTACCGGAAGTATTTTTCTGACTGTTCATAGAAATCAATATATCATCAACCGACATACTGTCAATAGGTTCACTGCCGTGAGACTTTGGTTTATTTGGAACAGTTTTTCTTACTGGTTTTTCCGGACGCTTTTTGGTTTTAAGATTATTGAGCATATCATCAAGGTCTTTTCTGATAGCCATTGTACGCCTCCTTCAATTAAATATGTTATCTTATCTGACCGTTTCCATCAATCAGGTATTTTACAGTTGTTAGTTCTGAAAGTCCCATAGGACCTCTTGCATGAAGTTTTTGAGTGGAGATTCCTATTTCAGCACCGTATCCGAATTCTCCGCCGTCAGTGAATCTTGTTGAAGCATTTACATAAACTGCCGCTGCATCAACTTCATGCTGGAATTTACGTGCATCATCAAGCGATTGTGTTACAATGCATTCCGAATGACGTGTACTATATTTTCTGATATGCGAGATAGCTTCATCAATTGAATCAACGACTTTTACAGCAATTATATAGTCATTGAATTCTGTAGCATATTCTGTATCTGTTGCTTTTTCAACTGAATTTCCCAGAATTTCAATGGTTTTGTCACATCCATAGATTTTAACATTGTGCGATTTGAAACGTTCAGCAATCATGGGAAGAAAAGCATCTGCAATATCCTTGTGTACAAGTAGGCTTTCAATGGCATTGCAGACTGACGGACGCTGTGTTTTTGAATTATCCGTTATATTTACAGCCATATCAATATCAGCTGATTTATCAATGTAAACATGACAGTTTCCTGCTCCTGTTTCAATAACCGGTACTGTAGCAGTAGTAACAACAGCCTGAATAAGTCTTGCACTTCCGCGTGGAATCAGTACATCTACATATCCATTCAGTTTCATGAGCTCATTTGTCGTTTCACGTGATGTGTTTTCAACAACCTGAATAATATCGGCAGGAAGTCCGGTTTTTTCAAGAGCTTCACGCATAATTTTTCCAAGGCAGATATTTGAGTAAATGGCTTCTTTTCCTCCCTTGAGAATAACTGCATTGCCTGCTTTAAGGCATAATGCTGCTGCATCAACAGTAACATTCGGACGTGATTCAAAAATAATGCCGATAACACCCAGTGGAACACGTGTTTTGGTGATTTTCAATCCGTTGGGACGTACAAATCCGTCAATTACCTGTCCGATAGGGTCATTCATGGCAATAAGTTCATCAACTCCCTTTGCCATACCTTCAATGCGTTTTTCATCAAGTTTAAGTCTGTCTTGCATTGCCTCTGACATACCGTTTTCTTTTGCTGTCTGTAAATCTTTGGCATTTTCAGAAATAATCAGGGCTGCATTTTCTTTCAGAGCCTTTGATATAGCAGCAAGAGCATTGTTTTTTGATTTTGTTGAAGCTCCTGCAATGGAAGGTTCTGCATTTTTGGCTTTTATGCCAAGTTCAAGCGTATAATTCATATCCTTCACCTCATAATATTTTATTCAAGTTTAGTCAAACAAGCTTAATATACGTTTTCAATTTTTATTTTTTGTAGAAAGATTTTCCTGTAATTTTTTGGCGACAAAAATAGTACCTATCTCTTTATCTTCAAATAAATCATAAAGCAGTTCAGGATTTTTGCCATTCATAATAACCATATCAATACCGGCATCAGTAGCAATTTTAGCGGCATGAATTTTAGTTGACATTCCGCCTGTACCGAGTCCTGAACCTGCACCACCTGCAGATTTTTCAATTGCCGGAGTTATTTCTTCTACTATGGAAATAGGTTCTGCGTCAGGGTTTTTGCGTGGGTCATTGCTGTAAAGACAGTCAATGTCAGAAAGAATCAGAAGCAAATCTGCACCGGAAAGACCGGCAACAAGTGCGGAAAGAGAATCATTCTCACCTATTTCAAGTTCCAGTTCATCAATTGAAATTGAATCATTTTCATTTACAATCGGGATAACTCCCATGCTTACAAGGGTTTCAATGGTATTCTTGAAATTTTCACAATGACTGGGATTATTTATAATTGTTTTGGTAAGAAGAATCTGTGCAACGGTTACACTGTATTTTTCAAACATATCATCATAAACGTGCATAAGTTCACACTGTCCGACAGCGGCAACAGCTTGTTTAAGTTTGGTGTCTACGGGTTTTTTAGAAAGTCCGAGTTTACCTGTACCAAGACCGACAGCACCGGAAGAAACCATAATAATTTCCTTGCCCGAGTTATGCAAATCTGAAATAACACGGACTAAATTAGTCATTCGCCGTATATTCAGCTTTCCTGTGCTGTGGGCGAGTGTTGAAGTGCCCAATTTTATAACGATTCGTTTTTTATCAGAAATATTTCTCATGTTTATACATTCCTTAAATTAATTGACTTTATTTTGCGGAGTACCATTCTGCCACAATCTGATATTTTCACAGACTATATCAAACAGGCGTTTCCTTGTTTCATAAGCCGACCATGCAGTATGTGGAGTGATTATACAATTTTTGGCAGTTTTCAGAGGTGTATCAGGTGACATGGGTTCTTTGTCAAGTACATCAAGATAAGCAGCGGCGATTTTTTTATTATTCAGTGCATCTGCCAAATCTTTTTCATTTATGACAGCTCCTCTTGATGTGTTAATTAAAACAGCAGAAGGTTTCATTACGTTAAGCAGTTTCGTGTTTACAATACCTTTTGTCTGTTCAGTAAGAGGACAGTGAAATGTAAGAAAATCAGCATTTTTTGCTGCTGTAATTATATCAGTTACTTCATACGGACAGTTTTCAGGTCTGGTTCTTGTACTGACTATTATGTTCATACCAAATGTTTTGCCTATTTCCACTGTGCATTTTCCTATTGAACCATATCCTACAACAGACAGTGTTTTTCCGGAAAGCTCTGTAGTAGGAATCGGGAAGTATGAAAAACATGAAGAATTTTCCCATTTGCCTGATTTGACGGCTGAATCATAATTCCTGATATGGTTTGCGAAGTCCAGAATATAGGCGAATACCTGTTGTGCGACTGCATTTGTTGAATATTGTCCGGCATTGCATACAGTTATATTTTTAAGTTTTGCATATTCAATATCAATGTTATTGAAACCTGTTGCAAAAAGCCCTATATATTTCAGATTTGGACATTTATCAATAATATCTTTTGTTATAAGTACTTTGTTGCACAGGACAATTTCAGCATCTCCGATGTGATTCACTGTAAGTTCGGGAGGTGTAAGGGGAAATATTTTTATATTGCCATATTTTTTGAGTGCGTCAGGGGATATATCGTCATCTGAAGTAACAGTAGACCAGTCCAGTACAGAAATTTTCATTTAGAAGCCTCACTGTCAGCAGATTGCAGTTTTTCTGAATTATCAGAGGATTTGTTTTTGTTTCTGAAAGCAATTGAAGTGACAAAAGCTACAAGAATAAGTATCAGTTCAATTGCTCCGACAATGTAGAACCATGTCCGACTGCTTGAAATCCAGAGTGTAAGTGAAAAAGGAATAGCAACAGCCATGATAAGCTGAAAAGGTTTTTTGTCGGTTGCAAATCTGTAAATAAAGAAAATTAATCCTACAATGCAGAATATCAGGTGAAGAGAAAACGGAAAAGGAAACAAGTTTCCGCTTTCAAGTGAGCCCGATGCATTTGAATTTCTTATTGTTTTATCAGCGATAGTTAATAACATATTTATCATAAATTCTCCAATCCGTCTTTACGGGACTGTTTTTACGGTAAACAGCCATACCGAAATAAATATCTTTTTATATTATATCATAATACTTGGAAAAATTCAACTGTTTTTGCCAAAAAAATTTATATATGAAAATAAAGCGTTTTATGGCAACGATATTTTTATTAATAATTTTTGTCAGATAGTACCAAATAATCAATAAGTTATTGTGCATATGACTGAAAAGCTTGTTGCTATCTGATAAATTTAATTTTTTATTTTTGTAATAAATTGCAGAAAATGTATTGACATTGCCATAAAAAAAGTGTATAATAAAGATGTTGTATTTATTGCAAAAATATTGCTTCTGGCAGTAAATTGCAGCTTGTTTTAAATCATTTCGGCTATGAGAATTACATATGAATAAATTATGCCGGTGATATATACAATAAACGGACTTAAAGTCCGGCATTTCAGAAGCCTTTGGAGTATGGGTGTTCTGTCAATATATATTAATGAATAAAATAATGCGGCATTTACCGCCTTAAGTGATAGCTGTTTTTATGATACAAGCTTAAATTACAAAAAGGAGGTAATGCACTGTATGGACCCTATTATTGTTGTTGTTCTTATTGTCGCTGCTCTGGCTGTCGGAGCTGTTGCAGGCGGATTTTTTGCCTATAAAAAAGGTGTTTCTGCCGGCATTGACCAGCGTAAGCGTGAGGCAGAAGCTGTTATAGGTTCAGCTGAACAGCAGGCTTCCCGTATTGTTTCCGATGCGGAGAAGGATGCGGACAATAAGAGAAAAGGTGCCTTGATTGAAGCTAAAGATGAAATTCATAAGCTTCGGGCTGAGGCTGATAAGGAGATTAAGGACCGCAGAGCAGAGCTGTCACGTCAGGAAAGACGTATGCAGCAGAAGGAGGAAAATCTCGATAAGAAAACTGATAATCTGGAAAGAAAAGAAGACTCTCTTAATCAGAAGATTAAAAGTGCTGAAGAAAAACTTAAAGAAGCTGAACAGATTAAAAAATCCGAAATGGATGTTCTTGAAAGAATTTCCGAATTTACAAAGGAGCAAGCTAAGGAGTATATACTCTCCACGCTTGAAGGTGATTTAATTCACGAAAAGGCTGTTAAAATAGCAGCTTATGAGCAGCAGCTCAAAGATGAATGCAATGAAAAGGCAAGAAGTCAGATTTCGCTTGCCATTGCTAAAGTTGCGGCTGAGCAAGTTTCGGAAGCAGCTGTTTCAGTAGTTCCGTTGCCGAATGACGAAATGAAAGGACGTATTATCGGACGTGAGGGACGCAATATCCGAACTCTTGAAACACTTACCGGTGTTGACCTGATTATTGATGATACTCCGGAAGCTATTACCCTTTCTTGCTTTGACCAGATTCGCCGTGAGGTTGCAAGAATTGCTCTTGAAAAACTTATTGCTGACGGACGTATTCATCCGACCCGAATTGAAGAAATGGTTGATAAGGCTCGCCGTGAGGTTGAACACCGCATTAAGCAAGAGGGTGAACGTGCCATTATCGAAACAAATGTTCACGGCATTAATCATGAACTTGTAAAACTTCTCGGACGTTTGAAATTCCGAACAAGCTACAGGCAGAATGTACTTGACCATTCAATTGAAGTTGCAAAGCTTTGTGGGGTTCTTGCATCAGAATTGGGCGTTGATGCAAACATGGCGAGACGTGCAGGACTTCTTCATGATATAGGTAAAGCTCTTACATCAGAAATTGAGGGTTCTCATGTTCAAATTGGTGTTGATGTCTGCAAGAAATACAATGAAAATGCAGTTGTTATCCATGCTGTTGAAGCTCATCATAATGACGTTGAGCCGAAAACAGTTATTGCCTGCATAGTTCAGGCGGCAGATGCCATATCCGCCGCAAGACCGGCAGCAAGAAGCGAAAATTACGAAAGCTATATAAAGCGTCTGCAGAAGCTTGAGGAAATCTGTACTTCTTATGAAGGCGTTGAAAAATGCTTTGCTGTTCAGGCAGGCAGAGAAGTAAGAATCATGGTAGTTCCGGAGATTATAAACGATGAGAAAATGGTGCTTGTTGCAAGACAAATTTCTCAGCAGATTGAAAATGAAATGGACTATCCCGGACAGATTAAAGTTAATCTTATTCGTGAGAGCAGAGTTACTGACTACGCTAAATAATATACTGCGGACGGTATACCACCCGTCCGCATTTTTTATTATCAGAGTCATATATTTATTATAAAAAGGGAGATGTATCATGAATAAAAAATCATTCAAGCGAAGGCTTGCGGAAATTACAGCAATAATTTCAATTTCTGTATGTACAGTGGCAACGCCTGTAATTGCAAGCTGGCATCAGATAGGCAGTATGGGTGACATTAATAATGATTCAAAGGTAAGTATTGCCGATATGATTTTGCTTTCAAAATATATACTCGGTGAAATTTCCCTTACATCAGAAAATGCTTATCATATTAATGGAAAATCCTACTCTGTAAACGGACGGACTGAAGATGATTCTGTTGATTATCTACAGACAGCCGACATAAATCAAGATGGCAGAATAGATATTTTTGACCTTATTATGATGCGTAAGTATATTGTAAATCAATGGAGCGAGCCAGTATACATATGGGAAGATGATAAAGAAACTACTACATCGTCTTCTGCTGTAACTGTAACAACAACAGTTGCAGGAACATCTTCCGGATTATCATCAGCAACTTCAACTACTACAGTTTCTGCAAAGAAAAATAATTTTATAGAGCCTCCTGTTTATGATTTGTATGGTTCTATGCCATCTCAGGGAGATGCAGAACTGCTTATTTTTTATGTTGATTTTCCTGACTGTAAATATGATTATAATCCAACGGCTGATGAAATAAACAGGATTGCATTCGGTGAAGCTGATGAAAAAAATGTAAATTATCCCTTTGAAAGCATGAGTGCATTTTACAGTCGTTCATCAAAGGGTGCTATGAAACTGAAAGGAACAGCTTATACATATACCGCAAAAAACAATAAGTCATATTATGAAAATGATGTATGGCATGTTGCACTTATTGATGAAATAATATCTGAATTTGATAAAAAAATTGATTTTTCTGAATTTGACGGAAACAAAGATAAAATAATAGACAGTATTCTTATAAACGTGCCTGAATCGGCAGGCAATGAAAATTGGTGGGCATCGGCAGGTACATTCGGCGGAGACCCTGTAAACAGAGCAGATGGAATGAATATCGGTCATGTTATTGTCGGAAATGCTGAAATAAAGTCAGCTGATAACTACAGTAATTTCAACAGTTCATATCTGCATGAAATAGGTCATTGTATGGGGCTTCCTGATTATTATATGTATGGTGCTGAAGATTTTCAGGGAATGCATGGTTCGGCAGGATTTGAAATGATGGACGATGCAAACTGTGATTTCGGAGCAGTTTCAAAACTTATGCTTGGCTGGTATACGCCTGAACAGGTAAATGTATTTGATAAAAATTCCGGAACTCAGACATATGTTCTTTCTGATGCACAGACTGATGACGGAAATTGTATTATTATTCCATGCGGAAGTCTTGATGATAAATACCGTTCAGAATTTTTTATAATTGAATATGCAAGTCTGAAAAGAAATAATAGTAATCTTGTCAATGAATGGTGGAGGTCAATAGGTGAAGGAGTTCGTATTTATCATGCTGAAACATCTGAAAATGGTGATATACGATATAATACGTTTAAATATGCAAGCGGAAACAATGAAGCTACGGATTATGGAAACGGCAGGCGTTTCATAAGACTTGTCGGCGAAGGCGATGACAGTACGGATAATTTTCTGAGAACAGGCGATATTGTAGACAGTTCAGTTCCTGATTTTAATATATATGACAGCAATGGAAACACGACTGTAAATACAGGTGTAACTGTTACTATAGGCGACTGTGCGGACAATAAATACTATATAACTATTTCTTCTGATTAAGCTGAAAAAAGTATTTTTTATAAAATACGGACAGTTTATCACAGATTAAATTTATGTTTAAAAAATAAATCAAATATAGAGAAAGGAATTAAAAATGGCAAAACAGCTTTTTAATTCATCTGAAAAATCTAATTTCATACTTAATCTTACAGAGGAAAAATATTCAAATCTTGCTTCATTCGGATTATTGACGGCTTGCTTTACAACGTCGATAGCAACTGCAATACCTGTAATTTCAGGAGAGCAGATTTATGCGATATCATCGGCAGGACTTGCGGTTTCGGGTGTAATCTGTATGATTATTGCAATGATAGGCGGAATAAAGAAGTATATTGATAAAAAGTCTCTTGTTCCTGTATGTGTGTTCGGATTCATGCTTGTATGGGGAATAATTTCATTAATCAATTCTTATGATAAAGGAATTTCATTTTATGGTTACACAGGAAGGGGCGAAGGACTTCTTGCAATAATTTTCTACTTTTGCTTTTTTATTTCTGCTGCATCAATCAGGCGTGATAAGACATTTACAACATTGATTTATGGTATTATCGGAACAGGTCTATTTAATTCGGTTTTCGGACTTATACAGGTATTTACAGGAAAAATCAGTGCTTACCGTATGGTTTCCATGGAAATTCAGATAAATGCGGCATCAGGTCTTGTACAATCACCTCTGTTTCTTGCAATGCTTCTTACTCTTTCGTTGACAGCTGCACTTATCGGATTTATTTTCACAGAGAAAAAATTAGTTAGAATATTCTGTATTATTTCAGCCTGCATTTTTGCTTTCACCATGATATTCACATATTCCCTTATAGGTATATGTGGTGCAGTTTTTTCCATAGTTTCGGCGGTTGTTGCAGTATTTATAATGAGAGCTTCGAAAATAAAACTTTTATCTGTTCTGTCGGTGATTCTTCCTGCCGGTATGGCAATTGTTCTTGTTCAGGCAGGATTCATCGGAAATATTAATCAGTATCGTCTTTATGACGGCAGAATATTGTGGTTTGCCGATTCTTATTATAGAATTTCTGCAAGCGGTAATTTTAATTCGGATGTAGTTGATATTGACAGTACAAGCGATGTATATTATTACCTCAACAGAAAAACCATGAACATTGTTTCTGCTCATGCTCTTACAGGCACAGGACCGGAACAGCTCGTATTTCCCCAGCTTTACACATTCGGCACATCAGGCGAAGAGGGTGAACTTAGTGATATAATAGTTGATAATAAAGGTACTTTTGATAAGGTATATAATGAATATCTTTATACTGCTGCAACACGTGGGATTCCGTCAGCTGCTGCACTTGTTTTGGTACTGCTTGCAGTATTGTTTACAGGCTGGAAAAATTTCAAATCAGGTAGAAAATGGCAGACACTTTGTATGTTCATGCTTACATTCGCCGGAGTACTGATATTCTTTATAGGTTGCAGTAATATTACATTTTCATCGGTTTTCTGGGCAGTTGCGGGGTGTTGCTGTGCAAAGAATGAAAGTAAATCAGAATGAAAATAAGAAAGAAAAGACTCATTATTTTTTCAATAATATCAGTAAAAATAAGTAGAATATTTTGCTTGTTCATGAACCGCAGTATTTAACGTATTATGCAATTAACGGTGTAGATTTGGTATTATCCGGTCATGCACACGGAGGACAGTTTATAAATCCGTTTGTTGGTGGAGTTATAGCTCTGAACAAAGTTTTTTGTCTGAATATACAGATGGTGAGTATAAAATTGCCGACACGGTGATGATAGTAAGCAGGGGACTGGGAAACAGTATAATTCCTGTTCGTCTGTTTAATTATCCGGATATTGTATGTATAACTTTAAATAAATAAAAAAACTGCTGTAGTTGAATACAGCAGTCTTTTTTATTTATTTTTATCATATATATTAATTACTTTTAAAATACTCCATGTAAGAATTGCAAAGGTTACAACTAATGTTTCAATAATAAAATTCTTTATATATTTCATAATATCACTCCTGTTTTTTATTATTTTAACATATAATAAAAAAATATATAAGATGTAAAATGTAACAAAGTAAGTGACAAATGTAATTTTTTATTGCATTTTTCAGAAAGATATGGTATAATTTTTATATCATATCAAAGGAGTGAATTTTATGCTTGCTAATTATCATACACATACACAACGGTGTCTGCACGCATACGGAAGCGACAGGGAGTATATCGAATCGGCTATAAAAAGCGGAATGAAAGTACTTGGATTTTCAGACCATTGTCCGTGGATTTTTCCTGATGGTTATGTTTCCGGCATACGTATGATTCCGGCTGATGTTGATGAATATTTTTCATCTCTTACTGCACTTAAAAAAGAGTATGAAAAGGATATAAAAATATATATTGGTTTTGAATCTGAATATGTTCCGGAACTTATGGAATCTCAGGATAAGTTTTTAGCGGATTATCCGGTTGATTATATGATTCTTGGTCAGCATTCCATAGCTCCTGAAAACATTTCAAGGTATATGGGAAGTCCTACAAGAGATGAAGATATTCTGAAAAAATATGTTGATTTGATTATTGAGGGTATGGAATCAGGAAGGTATAAATATGTTGCACACCCTGATTTGTTTAATTTTATCGGTTATAAGAGAACATATGTAAAACATTTTACAAGGCTATGCGAATATTTGAAATCAAAAGATATACCTGTGGAAATAAATCTTCTGGGATTAAGTCAGAATAGACATTATCCCACTCCCGAATTTATGGAAATTGCTCAAAAAGTCGGAAATACGGCAATAATCGGATTTGACGCACATTGTCCTGAAATGCTGGAAGATAACTGTTCAGTTGAAAAATGCATAAAGTTTGCGAAAAAATATTCTCTTGAACTTTTGGATTATATTTCAGGACTTGAACCTTGAAATTTTTCCAAAGTACTTGACAAAGCATATAATATGCGTTATAATATTTTATATTGATTTTATCAGAGGTGAAATTTTTAATGGACAGTACGCCCGACGGGTGTAATCCCCGAAAATCCGTAAATGATGTATCAAGGCATAGTCTGCACTTATTATGTTAGTGTCAGATTATGCCTTTTAGAAGTTAATAAAATTTTACGGAGGAACTTTTTATGTTATCACAATTAATTTTACAGGCTATACTTATTATACTGAATGCTGTTTTTGCCAGTGCTGAGATTGCCGTTATATCAGTCAGTCCTTCAAAGATTGACAGATTGGCTGAAGAGGGAGACAAAGGAGCGTTGAAGCTTCAGAAATTTATAAGTGAACCATCCCGTTTTCTTTCCGGAATACAGACAGCAATAACTTTTTCAGGGTTTACAGGTGCTGCATTTGCAGCAAACAGCTTTGGAGATAAGATAATCAGGTTTACGAATAATGCCGGTCTGAAAGATTATGAAGTTATTTTTAAACCCTTATCGATAGTTGTTGTGACATTGATACTTTCATGTCTTATGATTGTTTTTGGTGAACTTGTTCCCAAGCGTGTAGCAATGAAGAATCCGGAGAAAACGGCCCTTTCACTCATAGGAGTAATCAGCTTTGTTAAAATTCTTTTTGCACCGCTTGTATGGTTTCTGAATTTTTTATCTGACTTGGTACTGAGAATTATGGGAATCAGCCCTGAAAACAATAAAGAAACAGTTACAGCGGAAGAAATTATCATGATGTCTGATGCAGGTGCTGAAAAAGGCACTATTGACGAATCTGAAAATCGTATTATAAAGAATGTTTTTGCTTTTGATGATATGACTGCCGGACAGATATGTACTCATAGAACAGATGTTTCAGTGCTTTGGAGCGAAGAACCAGTTGAAACATGGGAAGAAACAATTCATCGCACCCGTCATTCACTTTTTCCGATTTGCGGAGAAAATGTTGATAATATTATTGGTATACTTAATGCAAAGGATTATTTCCGGCTTGATGACAAAAGTCGTGAGAATATTATGGAAAATGCTGTAAGAGAACCTTATTTTGTACATGAAAACATGAAGGCAGACAGTTTGTTTGCACAGATGAAAAAAACAGGAGGTTATCATTTTGCTGTTGTAGTTGATGAATACGGAGGAATGACTGGTATCATAACTGTTACAGACCTTGTTGAACGACTTGTCGGAGATTTTGATGATGATGAACTTGATGAACCGGAAGCGGAATTTAAGGAAATTGGAGAAAATCAGTGGCTTATTCCGGGAGTTACAGAATTATCAAAAATCTGTGAAGAAATTTCCGTAAATCTGCCTGATGATAAATATGATACTTTAGGCGGATATATTATAGCAGCTTTAGGAGAAATTCCGAAGGACGGAACATCAGCCGAACTTGAATGCAACGGGCTTCATATTGAGATACTGCAAATAAGTCATCATCGTATTGAGCTTTGCAGAGTTACAAAAATTCAGCCTGCTGAGTAATCTTTAAAGCATATATTCAGGTCGACTCCGCCTGAAATTCCCGGAACAGTTCCGCTGCTTGAATACTGCCACATATCATATTCATAATAAAATGACGGTTTATCACTGTATTCAGCAAGCCAGAATTCATAATCTTTGATTCTTGGCATATCAAGCTTGTGAATTGCTGTACTGAGATTTTGATAAATCATAGGAGTGTATCCTGCTCCCCTGATTCTTTCACAGAATGCAACACAGCAGTCAGCAAGGGTTTCAACGCCTATACTGTCAGTACGTGCTTTGTCATTGAATACAAGTTCCCAGTCAAAGACAACAGGATATGTAATATTATAGTTTGAAATGATATTCAGAACAGTGTCAGCTTCTTCAATCGCCTCATCTGTATTTATTGCCTGAGAATAGAAATATATTCCGACATCAATACCGGCATTCTGTGCTCCTTCTATATTCTTTGCATAACTGTTGTCTATAGTTATTACTCCACCGCCGTATGTTCTGTAACCCAGACGAATCATGACAAAGTCAATTCCTGCATTTTTTACGGTCTGCCAGTCAATGTTTCCCTGATGTTCAGAAATATCAATGCCTGTAAAGGTTTTCTGTACTTCGCTTCCGTTATAGGATATGAATCCGTTTTTTTCCTTTACAAAATTGTCGGGGTTAAGGGGGCTTGCCGGAACATCAGCAAATGCAGGGATAAAAGTTTCACCGAGTGTACTGTCATGAGTGATAATTTTTCTACCGTCGTACTGATAAAATGTTTCTTCTTTTTCGATTATCGGACGGGTGCGTATTTCAGGGTTACTTGCTGGAATAGCAAGTCCTGAATTTTTGATAAAGCAAAACCATATTATAAAAATAACGAGTGAAAATATTATTATGGTTTGAAATATTGTAAGAGCTTTAAAAAAATTTGTTTTTTTAAGTTTCAATATCCTTTCCTCCAATTTAATTTAGTTTTGAAATAAGAAATTAAATATAGTTTCTTCATTAATAATAGCACAATTTTCGTCATTTGTAAACAGTTTTTACGGAAATTTTACATATTGGAATTTTTTTGATAAAAAATGGAGGTTTTATATATGAATTATACAAAATTTGAAAAAAATCTGATTGATAATATCAAAGAAGCTCAGATTAAGCTTGGTTTTGAAAATCGTCCGATGAGTCTTAATTATATACAGGCTTCTCTGAATCATCTTTTTGATTGTGAATGCACTGAAAATATTCTTTCAGAGTTTTCTGGATATGCAGAAAGCCGTCTTGGTACGATTGCTTTCAGGGCAATCAGAGACGGCTTCTGTATTACTGTATCTGCTGAAGGTACAGCTTATGTAAATAATCTGAATGATGGATATGAGTTCATAACAGAACTTGTTTCAACTGTCAGAAATCATGGCGTATCAATGGAACAGGTTATTGATATTTTCAATAAATATTCATCTGATGTCAGTATTAAAGAAATTCATAACGATGAATTTGATTTGCTTGTTTATTTCAGTAATGGCAAGCCTGATGAATATTTTTACTGTCTGACTGACGAGGGCTGTCATATAACATATCACAGATTTATCCGTGAAGATTATGAAGATTTAGGATTTTAATAAAGTCCTTGTATAAATAAAGCGAACCAAGAGCAATTAACGGAATATTATTTTTTATCGCATAATTAACTGCTGATTTTATACCGTCGTTTAAATTATTGAAAGCAATGGCAGGTATATTTTTATTTAAAAAAGCATCTGCTAGGGCTTTACTGTTTAATGAACGTGGATTATCTGGAGTTACAGTAAATGCACATGAGATATATTTTCCCAGTAATTCAGGATAAAGACTGTAATCCTTATCTGCCATGACCCCTGTAAGAAGTGCAATTTTCTGATTTTTGAAATATTTTTCAATGCTTTCTGATGCCTGCTTTATTCCGTCGGGATTATGTGCACCATCGAAAATAATAACAGGATTTTCTGAGATTAATTCAAATCTGCCATGCCACTTTGCTGATGCAAGTCCTGATTTTACACATGAATCCGGAATATCAAGCCCGTACTGTCTTAGAATTTCAATAGCTGTCAAAACATTTGCAATGTTATACTGCTGATATGTTCCTGTCAGGGAAGTTCTGACTTCATTAAAACCGGCGAAACTGAAGGATGTACCATGAATATCAGAGCAGACGTTTTTGATTCTGCTTTTGTCGGTTACAGTCAGGGGAGATTGTTTTTGCAGTGCGATTTTCCTGATTATTTCAAGGGCTTCTGCGTTGTTTCCACCGTACAGCACAGGACATTTTTCCTTTATTATTCCAGCTTTATGTAACGCTATTTCCTGTATTGTATTTCCGAGAAAAACGGTATGGTCAGATGCGATATTGGTTATTATGGAAAGCAGGGGAGCGGTTACAACATTTGTTGAATCAGTATCTCCGCCCATTCCGCATTCAACAATTGCAATATCACAATTTTTGCGAATAAACATACTATATGCGGCTGCCGTCAGGACTTCAAATTCTGTAGGCTTATCATTCATAGCTTCACAGTGCGGAATAATCTCCTCCATTATTTCAGCAAAATCACTGTTGGAAATTTCATTGCAGTTTATGCGGAAACTGTCTGTAACTTCTGTAAGTGCAGGAGATGAAAATCCGCCGGTTTTATAGCCTGATTCACTCAGAATAGCTGAAATCATAGCACAGAATGAACCTTTGCCGTTTGTTCCTGAAACATGGATAATCTTAATTTTATTCTGAGGATTACCGAGTCTTTCACAAAGCTCGGCTATACGCTCCAGCCCGAGTTTACTTCCACGCATGGAAGCAGTTTTCAGATATTCAAGTGCTGTTTTATAATTTGTTTCCATAATTGCATACCTTTTCAAGTTGATTTAAAAAAACTTTGTTTATTAAAAGCGATGATATAATTATTGATTCAAGAAGTGCTATTGCGGTATATATAGGAATACGACACATAAGAACTTCCAGCGGAGTGTGATAGTATACATAAAGACCTATTGATTTAATCATCATTGAACCGATAATATGTGCGGAAAATACTGCCGGAAATACTGAAAGAAATCCTGTAATACATGAATCAGGCTTTTTATTTGCCATTAGCATATGAACAAGTCCCGACATAAAACCGATACTCATGGCTCCGAGGGTTATAATAGGATTTATTGCATATCCTTTAAGTAGACAGCCGATTAAATCCGCACCGATTCCGACAGCTCCGCCTACAAAAGGTCCAAAGAAAATTCCTGCCATGATTATAGGTAAATTTTCAAAGCTTATGCGTATGCTGTCGCCAATCGGAATTTGCAGAAATTTTCCCAGAATAATACTCAGGGAGACGAAAAGTCCTGAAATTATCATAACTCTTACATTTCCGAAAAGCCTGATGTTTCCGATAGCCGTGTTGTTTTGTTTGCTTGTAATCATAAATAAAAACCTCCTTTTCCACATCATACGACAAGAAAAAGAGGTTATAATCCTCAGTCAGTGTTGTCCTATGAAGCGGGATGCAAAATACGAACCGCAAGCTTTGGCTTTTCGTCCTGCTGACAACTCCCCGTTCAGCAAGCACTTCACGAACGTATTTTTACTCTTCAATGATTTTAGTCGGAAATTTTTCCGCTGAAATCATTATATAACAAAAAAATGCAGAAGTCAATAGCTTATACAAAAATTTACTTGTTGTTTATAATATACATGATTGGACATAAAAAATTGTAACTAATAACGAATATTTTTTTAACAATAAATAAAATCTTCACTTTTTTAACGAAGTATGATATAATTATTCTATTAATGGTCAGGAGATGATATTTTGAAAAAAAGTTTGATTATTTCCGATTTGGATGGAACGCTTCTTAATTCAGACGGGAAACTTTCAGAGTATACTGTTGGGACTCTGAACTGTCTGATAGATTGCGGAATGTATTTCACCTTTGCTACGGCACGGACAATTTATTCTGCAAAACCTATAACTTCAAAATTGAATATAAATGTACCTTGCATACTCAATAACGGAGCAAGTGTTTATGATATGAATATAGGAAAATATATAAGAAATGCCTGTATTTCATGTGAAGTTTCAGAACGGATTATTTCTGTGTTCAGAAAAAATGATGTAAACTGTTTTATGTTTAAATTTGTTGACAATATATTGAGCACTTTTTATGATAAAGTAACAGATGAACTTATGAAAACTTATGTTGCTGAACGAAAGGAGAAATTTTTACATCCGTTTTTTGAATGCAATGATTTAGTCAGCGAAATTAATGGAAGTGAAATATATATTAATTCAACAGGAAGTTATGAAGACCTGCTCCCGATAAGAAATGCTGTTGCGGAAATAGAGGGTGCAGATTGTGCATTTTATAAGGATACATACACAGATAAGTGGTTTCTTGAAATTTTTTCAAATGAAGCTTCAAAGGCAAACGGTATCAAATTTTTGCGTAAGGCATACGGATTTGAACATATTATAGTTTTTGGCGATAATCTGAATGACTTGAGTATGTTTGAAGAGGCTGATACAAAAATTGCTGTCGGAAATGCCCATCCTGATGTTAAAGATGCAGCAGATTTTATTGTTGGTTCAAATGATGATGACGGAGTTGCCCGAGAAATCAAAGAAAGATTTTTGTTTGATATGGCAACAAAGGGATTTCAATGAAAAAATCATATAAAAATGTATACGGAACTAAGGAATATGATAAGTTTATTGATTCACAGCGTTATGTAATTGATGATAAATTTCTTGCCGGAACTGAAATTTATGAATTATCCGATGGTTTTTCCCTTGAAGTCAATATTTATGAAGACAGAGAAAAAAGAGAAAATTGTTCAGTTACATTAGCTGTACAGAAAGTAATTTTGAAAAATGAATATAAAACATTATATGAATACTGTTGTTTTGATGACCATATAAAACCGTTTACAGAAATTATCCATCATAAAAACGGTCACAGATATTTTCCTTTTCATATTGATTTGTATGGCATAAGCTGTCTTGATGTTGATACACTGGAAGTTTATAACTATATTCCGGAAGGTTATGAGCATGATTGTGAATATCCATACGGAGAATCTTTTATAATAACTGATATTCACTATTATAAATAATAAAATCTCATTGCATACGGTGGTTGTTACTGGATAGGACCTTTGGAAGTATTGGCAGGTGATTTTTTAAATCCTTTGAATTTCAATCCGCATCTGATGAATCTGCGTTATATTTTTGACCCTGATTATGATTTTTATGATATAGATTTCAAGGAATGGAAAAACAACAGACTGTATGTTATATGTGATAATAAAGAAGAAAAATCAATAAGCATTAATGAGCTTAAAGATATGATAAATGAATTAACTGAGAAAGGATAAATTAAAAATGAAGAAATTAATGTTAGGAAATGAGGCATTTGCGAGAGGTTTGTATGAGGCAGGTTGTAGAATCATATCAAGCTACCCCGGAACTCCCTCTACTGAAATCACTGAGGAAGCTGCAAAATATGATGAAATGTATGCCGAATGGGCACCGAATGAAAAAGTTGCTATGGAAACAGCTTTGGGTGCGTCAATTGCAGGTGCAAGAAGTTTCTGCGGTATGAAGCACGTCGGACTGAATGTTGCTGCTGACCCTCTTTATACTGCTGCTTATACCGGTGTAAATGCAGGTCTTGTTATTGCTGTTGCTGATGACCAGGGAATGCATTCATCACAAAATGAACAGGACAGCCGTCATCATGCAATAGCTGCAAAAGTTCCGATGATTGAACCGTCTGATTCAGGTGAGTGCAAGGAATTTGTAAAGCTTGCGTTTGAATTATCGGAAAATTTTGATACACCTGTAATTGTGAGAATGTCAACAAGGGTTGCACACTCCCAGAGTATTGTGGAAACTGATAACAGGCAGGAACTTGAATTAAAGGAATATACGAAAACTCCGCAGAAATATGTCATGATGCCTGCTTATGCAAAAGGTCGTCATGTATTTGTTGAGGAGCGTACAGATAAGCTTGTTGAGTATGCCGAAACAAGTCCGCTCAATCGTGTGGAAATTTCTGAAAAAGCAGAGTTTGGTGTAATTACTAACGGAGCAGCTTATCAGTATGTTAAAGAAGCACTCGGTGATAAAGCGTCTGTATTGAAATTAGGTATGGTTAATCCTATGCCTGTTAAGCTTATTCAGGATTTCGCTGAAAAATATGACAGAATAATAATCGTTGAGGAACTTGACGGAATTATTGAATCGCATTGTCGTAATATCGGGGTAAACAATGTTGAAGGAAAGAGTATTTTCGGCTGTATCGGTGAAATTAATCAGTCTGCTATTGCAGAAAAGCTTTTGGGTGAAAAAAAGGAATTTATTTCACTCGGTGAAAATATTCCTGTACGTCCTCCGGTTATGTGTGCAGGCTGTCCGCATCGTGGATTGTTCTATTGTCTTAAAAAGTTAGGTGTAACGGTTTCGGGCGATATAGGCTGTTATACTCTTGGTGCGGCTGCTCCCCTTAATGCTATTGATACGACTATCTGTATGGGTGCGTCAATTTCCGGACTTCATGGATTCAATAAAGCACGCGGAGCTGAGGCGGAACATAAGAGCGTAGCAGTAATCGGCGATTCAACATTCATGCACAGCGGTATGACCGGACTGGTAAATATTGCCTATAATAATTCAAACTCTACGGTTATCATACTTGATAACTCTATTACAGGCATGACAGGACATCAGCAGAATCCTACCACAGGAAAAAATTTAAAGGGAGACCCCGCTGCTGCCGTAAATCTTGAGGAGTTATGCAGAGCTATCGGAATCAAAAGAGTACGTGTAGTTGACCCTTATCATCTTGCAGAAACAGAAACAGCTATAAAAGAGGAACTGGAGGCAGATGAAGCATCTGTAATTATTTCACGCCGTCCGTGTGCATTGCTTAAATACGTCAAGCATAATGCACCTTTCAGGGTTGATGCTGATAAGTGTATAGGATGCAAAGCCTGCATGAAACTTGGCTGTCCTGCAATTTCAATCAGGGACAGAAAAGCAGTTATTGACCATACACAGTGCGTAGGATGCGGAATATGCAAGGAGCAGTGTAAATTCGGAGCTATTGAATAAGTATGATTATATAAATATTCTCAGATTTGTTTTCAGTGACGGCGAAAAATATCTGATATGACATGAAAACGAGAACGGCAGGGATGTTATTGAAATCAGGAATAATAAGATACTGATGTTCGATACGCTTGAATTTGCTGAAAAATTTATAAGTTGTTTTTAGGAAATAACCAGCCTTCTGTCACATCCGACAATGAATGCTATATTCCTGTATTTACAAGAAAATAACGAAAAAATATCAGGATAATCTTGTCATATGGTATTGATTTTATATATAAAAATATGGAGTGATTTATTATGAATGAAATTTATACAGAATTTAAGAAATGGCTTGACAATCTTATTGAAAATAACAAAATGCCGGAAAACACTTTGTCATACTGTTTCAATCTCTATGAGGAATCAGCAGAGGACAGTGTTTATAGTGTTCAGCTTGTTGCGTGTGATAAGTTTGATGAGAATGATTCTGACTGGGCTTGTGAGGAAGTATGGTCATCTGGAGAAAATATTTTCTGTATTGAGCTTTCAGATGAACAGGAAAAAGACTGGAGTGCCGCACAGACTCTTATAAAGTCATGGGTTCAGGAATATATGAGAGACTGTGAAATCTTGTCCTCAAAGCCTGTAGGTATAGGATTTATTGACGGTGAGCTTGAACTGATTGAATAATAAAAAAAGAGAAATTTAAAATAATTCTTCGGGATACGATGATTTCAGACCATATGCTGGAGAATCAGCAGTAGTTACTGCACTTAAGGAAATTTTGGGAGCAGTTATCGGTTCAATTTCTGGAATGGCTCTTTGAATTATTCTCTAAAAATTCGGATTTGTTTTTTCAGCTGTCGGAATCTTATAGGATTGGGAATATTTCTTGGATTCAGTAAAATGACTAAGAGCGGAGAAATTTCTATTTGGATGACTTTTGTGATTTTTATTGATGTATTTGCTTCATCAATGATTTTGACTGAAAAAATTATCTGGATATGGGAGCTTGTCTCGGCTTTTAAAGAGTATCTCCCAACTTTCCAGAAAGATATTATATCAGGTGTTATGTCAGAAGATTCTTCTCTTACAGGAGCAGATATTTGTGTATAATCAACTTGTAAAGGAAAACTTTGGTGTAACAGAAGGCATTTTCGGAGAATGTTTTTCAAATTTCAGCGTACTGCTTGAAAACCTGGAGATGAAAGGCGAATATATAGCCTCACTTGTAAAAAGCTGTCTTTTCGGCTTGATAGGTGAAATCGCACTTTTTTCAAAAATTGGTAAGAATTAATATATAGGAGAGGATAATTATGGAAACAAAATCAATTATGATAGTAGGCGTAGGCGGACAAGGTTCACTGCTTGCATCAAGACTTTTGGGAAATGTATTGCTCGCACAGGGATATGACGTAAAGGTAAGCGAAGTTCACGGAATGAGTCAGAGGGGCGGTTCTGTTGTTACATATGTCAGGTATGGAGAAAAGGTATATTCACCGGTAATTGAAAAAGGAGAGGCTGACGCAGTAATTTCATTTGAACTTCTGGAAGCTTCACGCTGTCTTCCTTATCTTAAAAAGGGCGGAAAGCTTATTACCTCAACTCAGCAGATTGACCCCATGCCAGTTATTACTGGAGCTATGGAATATCCTGAAAACCTTGTTGAAAAACTTGAATCGGCTGGTGTTGACGTTACTACCGTTGACGCTCTTTCACTTGCTGAGCAGGCAGGTACATCAAAGGCTTCAAATGTTGTGCTTATGGGAGTCCTTGCTTCAAAGATGGATTTTCCTGACGAACTTTGGCAAAACGCACTTGAACAGTGTGTACCGCCTAAATTCCTCGAACTCAACAAAAAGGCTTTTGCACTGGGTAGGAATTTTGTATGATGACACCTTTTGAACTTGTGGAAGCTCAAAAGGTCGTAAAGAAGATAGTATGCACACATAAAAAAGGTGTTATACGCAATATAAATACTTTAGGAAACTGTTTGGGAAAATTCTTTTTAACAAGGGTAAAATAACCATTGGAATTAAAGATGCTTGTACTATATGGGTTTATGCCTGTATATTCGAGGATATTGCATATAATCATGATTATTCACGGTACTGTTCATGTAAGGGTGAAGATTATGCAGACAAGTACATAAAAGCCTGTGAAAAAAATAAAGGAAGAATTTTACACAAAAAAGTTTATCAGGGAAATATAAAATTTTAGATAATATAGTTTGTGGTCTGAATGAAGTTGCAGCCATTCCCTCAAATGTTGATTCAGAAATGATGAAACGAATGAATCGTGTGAGCAGGGCTGACGGAAATGCACTCAGAAAAACTTTACTGTCTTTAATGGAAAATTTAAGTAGATGGCAGAATACTTTTAATAAATAAGGAGGAATTTAAACCAATGGAAAGATATTGGAATGAAGAAATCGAATGTATGCCCCGTGAGGATATGAAAAAATTACAGGATGAACGTCTTGTTGCACAAGTTAAGCACGTTTATGAGAATGTAAAATATTATCATGACTTAATGGATGAAAAGGGAGTTAAACCTGAAGACATTAAATCAACGGATGATTTGCACAAGCTTCCGTTTTTAACAAAAGCAGATTTACGTGAAGCTTATCCGTATGGACTTCTTGCAAAACCGCTCAGTGAATGTGTAAGAATTCAGTCAACAAGCGGAACAACAGGAAAACGTGTTGTTGCATTCTATACTCAGCATGACATTGACTTATGGGAAAATTGCTGTGCAAGGGCTATCACTGCGGCAGGCGGTACTGATGAGGATGTTTGTCAGGTATGCTATGGATACGGACTTTTTACAGGCGGTCCGGGATTAAACGGCGGTTCACATAAAGTCGGTTGTCTTACTCTTCCTATGTCAAGCGGCAATACAGAGCGACAGATTACATTCATGCGTGATTTAGGTTCAACAATTCTTTGCTGTACTCCGTCATATGCTGCATATATCGGTGAAACTCTTCATGATATGGGATATACTACAGATGACATAAAACTGAAGGCAGGTATTTTCGGTGCAGAGCCGTGGACCGAGGAAATGCGTCATTCAATTGAAAAATCACTCGGAATCAAGGCATATGACATATATGGTCTTACTGAAACAAGCGGTCCGGGTGTGTCATTTGAGTGCAGTGAACAGACTGGTATGCATATCAATGAAGACCATTTTATTCCTGAGATTATCAATCCTGATACCGGTGAAGTGCTTCCGGAAGGTGAAGTAGGTGAGCTTGTTTTCACAAGTATAACCAAAGAAGCATTCCCCCTTCTGCGTTACAGAACAAGGGATTTATGTGTTCTTTCAAGAAAGAAATGCTCATGCGGACGTACTCTTATAAAAATGAGCAAGCCAATGGGAAGAAGTGACGATATGCTTATTATCCGTGGAGTAAACGTTTTCCCGTCACAGATTGAAACTGTACTTATTGAACAGGGTTATTCACCAAATTATCTTATTGAGGTTGACAGAATGAATAACACTGATACTCTTGATATAAGCATTGAAATGAATCCTACTCAGGCAGATTCAGCAGGCGAGGATATTCAGATGTACGAAAAAACACTTGCAAGTTCCATAAAAACCATGCTTGGAATAAGTCCCAAAGTTCATCTTGTAAATCCAAAATCAATTGCAAGAAGCGAGGGAAAAGCTGTACGTGTTATTGATAAGCGCAAGCTCCATGATTAAAATAAGACTGTAAAAAAATGTTCAGAAGTACTTGACAAATTTATATCAAAATTGTATAATATAAGTACAGGTATGCAGGGGCTTTATAAAAGAATCTGTATGAACGTATATTTTTTATAGGAGTGATAAGAATGAGCATTATTGATAAAATCGGAGATGTCAGCAGAGGCGTTTCTGATAAGACAAAAAGTATGTCTGAAGCAAGTAATCTCAAAAGAAAAATTCTTTATGAGCAGGAGCGAATTGTTGAGATTTTTGCAGATATCGGTAAAAAATACTATAAAAATCCAAATGAAGACCCCGCAGTTCTCAAGGTTTTATGTGATGATATTGACCAGAGACGCAGAAGAATCAAGAAAATGCATTTTGAGCTTAATGGAATTAAGGGACAGAAAATCTGTCCTAAATGTAAAGCAGAAGTAAGTGAAAATTTCCAGTTTTGCGGAAAGTGCGGCACAAGAGTGCCTGAAGTTCTTGATGATGATTTCTTTGCATTTGAATCTTCTGACGAAAATGGTATTCAGGGTGCTTAATGTAGATTCAGATAATAACATCTGAATTTTTGTGGCTGTTCCGGTCTGAGGGACAGCCTGTTTTTTGGTGAGATTATTATGAAGAAAATAATAGATTTAATTTTCCTGATATTGTTCTGCAATATTGTTCCACTTTGTACTGAGCTGAGCCTTTCGGAGCCTTTAAAAATTGTTCTTGCTCTTGTTCTTTCAGTTATATTTATTTTTAGTCTTTTCAGGAATGAAAAAATTCCGGTAAAAAGCTCACGTTTAAAAGTGCTGAAGCGTGGGACAAGCCTTGTATGGATTGCAGGAATGGCAGTAATTCCTGCAATTGTTGTAATAGTTTTTTATTTTATCCATTCCGAAGCCGATATACTTCCGAAAATTTTTTCCGTTGTTATACCGCTCTTTGCTATTGCCATAATGTTTTTTGACGGATTTATACGTATAACAGTAAGTTCAAAGCAGATTAAAATTATGGATTATATATTGCTTATGCTTTTCTGGTGGATTCCTGTCATAAATTTGGTTCTCATTTATAAATTTTACAAAAAGGCAAAGCGTGAGTATTTTTTTGAATCCGATAAAATAGAGCTTGAAAATGCCCGTGCTGAAAATGAAATCTGTAAAACAAAATACCCTGTTGTTATGGTACATGGAATTTTTTTTCGTGACTGGCAGCTTATGAATTACTGGGGAAGAGTTCCGGCAAGTCTTATCAGGAACGGAGCAACTGTTTACTATGGCAATCAACAGTCTGCACTTTCTGTACCCGACAGTGCAGAGGAGCTGAAAAATACTATTTTAAAGGTAATAAACGAAACAGGTGCAGAAAAGGTAAATATTATAGCTCATTCAAAAGGTGGACTTGATTCACGCTATGCAATAAGCAGTCTTGGGCTTGACAAATATGTTGCCACGCTTACTACTATAAATACGCCTCACGGCGGTTGTGACATGGTTGATTATTTAATGAGCAAGTTTTCTGATAAAACTGTAAACAGTATTGCAAGGAAATATAATAAAATCTTTCATAAGCTGGGAGACAAAGAACCGGATTTCATTTCAGGCATAAAAGATTTAAGTCCTGTTCGCCTTAAGGAACTGGAAAGCAAAATGCTTGATTCTCCTGATGTTTCATACAGAAGCTGTATGTCATGCATGAAGAATGTATTTTCTGCCGGACTGCCTCTTAATATCGGATATTTAATAATAAAGAAACTCAATGGTGAAAATGATGGGCTTGTATGGGTTGAGTCCGCAAAACACGGCACTTTCAGAATGGTAAAAGCGTCGGGAACAAGAGGTATAAGTCACGGTGATACAATAGATTTATTCAGAGAAAATATTGATGGCTATGATATCCGTGAATTTTATACCGGTCTTGTTGCGGAACTTAAACAACAGGGTTATTGATTGAACCTTTTATAAATAATTCGGCTGAGAAAGAATGCAGGTATACACAGAAGAAACCATAAAGTTGAATACAGCGGACAAATCTGACCCATGACATTAAACGGACGGTCTGAATAATCCCATACGTGCCAGTCCATAATTATATTGTCAAAAACTCCTACCAAAAATTCAATACTTGTAATTATTGCTGCACCTATTGCACAGCTTTTTATAAGAGTCATGGTTTTGTTGCTGTTAATGATATAAAGTATGGTCATAACCAGCCCGCCTGTGAGACACATGGTCCAATGAGTGTAACTTCTGCACATAATTTCAATGAAACCATATACAAAATAACCCATAAGAAAATTAAAAAGATATTGTGAAAATTTCATAAAAACACCTCGTTTTTATGTATTATACGGAATATCTGTAAAAATATACATGATAAAGATAATAAATTTTTTTAATTTGAAAGGAGTTTTTTAAGGAATGCGTAAAAGTTGTATAATTTTTCATATTTCAAGTCTTCCGTCCGAATACGGTATAGGAAAAATGGGAAGGCACGCATTTGAATTTGTGGATTTTCTGAAAAATTCAGGAGTAAAATGCTGGCAGATTCTGCCTCTTTCCCCAACAAGCTATGGTGATTCACCATATCAGTCATTCTCAGTAAATGCAGGAAATCCTTATTTCATTGATTTTGAAATACTTGAGGGTGATGGTCTGCTGAAACGTGAGGAATATTCTGATATTGTCTGGGAAAGCAATTCAAAAAAAGTAGACTACAGTATAATATACAACAATTGTTTTGATGTTCTTCGCATTGCCTACTCAAGATTCAGGGCTTCAAAATTTCCGGCATACAAGAAATTCTGTGATGCGAATGTTTCATGGCTTGAGGAATATGCGATGTTTATGGCACTGAAGTTCAAGAATGGCGGTAAAGCATGGTATGAGTGGGAAAATGATATTTCAATGCATAAGTTTAAAGCAATTTCTGATGTAAAAAAAGAGCTTAAAAAAGAAATAGGATTTTTCAAATTCATTCAATTTGAATTTAATCGTCAGTGGACTGCTCTGAAATCATATACAAATGAAAATGATATTGAGATTGTCGGAGATATTCCGATTTACTGTGCTCTTGACAGCGTTGAGGCATGGTGTGAGCCTAAACTTTTCTGGTTTGACAAAAAACGTCGTCCGGTACGAGTTGCAGGCTGTCCGCCGGATGATTTTTCGCCTACGGGTCAGCTCTGGGGAAATCCTCTCTATGACTGGGAATATCATAAAAAAACAGGGTATAAATGGTGGATTGACCGTATTTCTTCTGCAACAAAGCTTTATGACATTGTACGCATAGACCATTTCCGTGGATTTGAAAGTTACTATACTATTCCTTACGGTAATGAGGATGCTACAGTCGGTGAGTGGAAAAAAGGACCTAATTATGAAATTTTCCGGCTTGCTGAAGAAAAGCTTGGCAAACTTAATATTATTGCTGAAGACTTGGGATTTATTACTCCGGAAGTCCGTGAAATGCTTGATAATTGCGGGTACCCCGGAATGAAAGTTTTGCAGTTCGGATTCGATGACGGAGAAAATGAAAATCTTCCGCATAATTTCACAACTACAAACTGCTTTGCATATACTGGTACTCATGATAACGAAACACTTAATGGCTGGATTGAAACATTGGATAAGAAGTCACTTAAATTTGCAAAAAAATATCTGAATGTGAAGAAAAAGTCTGATATACCAATGGCAGTGGTACGTGCAGCATGGTCAAGTGTTGCAGAAGTTGCAGTTGCTCAGATGCAGGACTTTCTTGACAGTCCGGCGGATGCACGTATGAATACTCCTTCAACTTTGGGCAATAATTGGCAGTTCCGTGCAAATAAATCTGATTTTACAGAAGAACTTGCTAAAAAAATCCGTAAACTTAATAAGCTATATAATAGATAATTAAAATAAATTTGGAGGGAAAACCAATGGATAAGAATATCTTTACTGAAAAATTTACTTCAAAACTTCCGAAGAACATTAAGACTGCAACTCCGCAGCAGCTTCATAATGCTCTTGGTGAGACAGTTATGGAGCTTTATTCTGATAACTGGAATAAAAGTCGTCAGGAGCATCTCAGTAAAAGACGTGCGGCATATCTCTCAATGGAATTTTTAGTAGGACGTGCTGTATATAATAATCTTTTATGTCTTGGAATCTATGATGAAGTAAATTCTGTTTTTAATGAACTTGGGCTCAATCTTGCTGATTTGGAAGTGATTGAGGATGCAGCACTCGGAAACGGCGGTCTTGGTAGACTTGCAGCCTGTTTTCTTGACAGTGCGGCTTCACTGAATCTTCCGCTTGACGGCTATGGAATCCGCTACAAATATGGACTTTTCAAACAGTCAATTGTTGATGGTTTTCAAAAGGAAAATATTGATGACTGGACAAAATACGGTGATTGCTGGTCAAAGAGATGCGATGAGGATACTGTTCTGGTATGTTTCAACGGACAGACGGTTAAGGCTGTACCTTATGATATGCCGATTTTCGGATGTAAAACTGAAAATGTCGGTACTCTCCGTCTGTGGCAGTCCGAACCGGTTAAAGAATTTGATTTTGATACTTTCAATCGCCAGAATTACCTTGAGGCATCAAAAGAACAGATTTTTGCAGAGGATATTTCACGTGTACTCTATCCGAATGATGACACAAACGAGGGTAAAAAACTTCGCCTGAAACAGCAGTATTTTTTCAGTTGTGCATCACTTACGGATATCATAAAAAAACACAAAGCCCGCTATGGTACTCTTGATAATCTGGCAGACTATATTTCTATACAACTGAACGATACTCATCCGGTAATTTCAATTCCTGAACTTATCCGTCAGCTTATTGACAATGAGGGATATACTTTTGCTAAGGCTCTTGAAATCGCTAAAAAAGTATTCAACTATACAAATCATACTGTTATGCAAGAAGCACTTGAAAAATGGTGGATAGGTCTTGTTGAGGAGCTTCTCCCGAGAATTTATGAGATAATTATACAGATTAATGAAGAACTTATTGCTGAAATGTATGCAAATGGTATACAGAAGGATAAAATTAACCGTATAAAGATTATAAAGGGGGAACTGATTCATATGGCTGATATGGCGTGCTATGCGTCAAGTCACATAAATGGTGTTGCGGAGATTCATACCCAGATTCTGAAAGATACTGTTCTTTCTGACTGGTACAGCATTTATCCTGAGCGTTTCCGCAATGAAACCAACGGAATAACTCAGAGACGCTGGCTTGCACTGTGCAATATGGAACTTTCTTCACTTATAACTGAACTTCTTGGCGATGACAGCTGGATAACCAATCTGGATAGGCTTAAGGAACTTGCAAAGTATGCTGATGATGAAAATATAATCAACAGATTTATTCAGATTAAGCAGGATAAGAAAAATCAGCTTGCCGGTTTTATAAAAGAGCGTGATGGTATTGAAATTAATCCGGAATCAATTTATGATATTCAGATTAAACGCCTTCATGAATATAAAAGACAGCTTCTTAATGCATTTTCAATTCTCTGGATTTACAATGGCATAAAGGACGGAAGTATTAAGAACTTCACTCCTGCAACATTTATTTTCGGTGCTAAATCTGCACCGGGTTATCGCCGTGCGAAAGCAATAATCAAGTATATTAATGAAATTGGCAGAGTTGTTTCAAGTGACCCTGAAACAAGAGATTTGCTTAAAGTTGTTTTCGTTCAGAACTATAATGTTTCATATGCTGAAAAGCTTGTTGCTGCTGCTGATATTTCTGAACAGATTTCTACAGCAGGTACGGAAGCAAGCGGTACCGGCAATATGAAGCTTATGCTGAACGGTGCGGTAACTCTTGGCACATATGACGGTGCAAATATTGAGATTGTGCAGGAAGCCGGAGAAGAAAATAATTATATATTCGGTGCACGTGTTGAGGAACTTGAAAAAATTATTCCTGAATATGAAAGTAGAAGAACTTTTGCTGAAAATTCGAAAATCAAGGCAGTTGTATCATCCCTTATTGATGGCACTGTATCTGACGGCGGTTCAGGTGATTTCCGTGAGCTTTACACATCGCTTCTTGACGGTGCAAGCTGGCATACTCCTGACAATTATTATCTGTTGGGCGATTTGGAAAGCTATGTTGAAGCCAAACTTAAATCAAATGCTGATTATGGTACAAATCGAATGGAATTTGCTAAAAAACAGTGGCTGAATATGTGCAATGCGGGAAAATTCAGTTCTGACAGAACAATTGCCGACTATGCTGAAAATATCTGGAATATCAAATAAGAAAGTTGAACCGCATACAGAATAACTATTCTGTATGCGGTTTATTTTGTATCTGTTAAAATTTATAGAGAAGTTTTGCAATGCCTATTTCATTAAATAACAGAAATCGGCTGATGAAAATTATTGCGATAAATATATACGGTTCGATATAGAAAGAAGTCTTATACTTGAACTTTGTAATTCTGATGAATAATTTATATAGGATAAAGCCAATAAAAGCACCTAACGTGTTAAGAATTAAATCATCAATATCTGTCCGCCTGTTATTCAATAATTGACTGGTTTCAATCAACACGGAAAATAAAAAACCATTAGTTAATATATAAATAATATTGATTTTTTGTTTATGGATAAGCGGAATTAAAAAACCGAATGGAACAAATAATAAAATATTTTGCAAGTAGGCAGTAATATCAATATCATTTGAGAAGGGAACAAAATTTAATTGTTCTTGTTTTAGTTCTAATTCATATAAAAATCCATCATATAGAGTTCCCGTACCTGTAAAATGGAATACTGCAATTATATAAATTGAAAAAACTGCTGCTATGCCATAATAAACTTTTGAAATATGTATTTCCTGTTTTTTATTCTTATAATGAAGAAATATCATAGTTATCATAAACGGAATAAATGACGCTGAAAATTCATAGGCTGTTATAATTAGGTTTTCCATATAAATTTCTCCTTTTTATTGTTTATTTAATTATACTGTAAGTTATTAAAGAAGTCAATTTTATTTTATAATTTTAAGATAAGTTTAAGAAAAAATATGGCGTTATTTATTATTTTAATAAATAACACCATATTTAAGATTTTGTTTGATTATTCTGTAACAATTCCGTCTAAGCTGTAGAAAGCATTGTATATATTCTCATTCACTGTCTTTGCGTAACGTGGGTCGGAACAGAGTTTATAAGTACCGATTTCAATACGCTGATTGGTGCTGAGATTGGTAAGATAGGAAGTTACAGTGAAGTTTGAAGTTTCAGCATTGAGGCGTGTAGTTACTGAATCCGTTTCGGGTACAATAAGAACAGGTGAAGATAAAGTAGTAATTTTTCCGTTTGCATCAGTGATTGTATAATCAACTACATATTTTCCGGATGCATTTTTGGGAAACGGTGTATAGAGTGCAACATTTTTGTTGTCTGACTGTTCCTGTGAAAGACAGGAGAAAAGTGCTGATTCCCACGGATCGGGTTTTTCAGCTTCGGATGTGGCAACTACCTTGACAGCTATTTCAGCCTTGACGCTCGGATTATCTTCGCTGTAAACAGTTACAGTACATTCACCGATATTTTTTCCCAGTATCCAGCCAAATTCGTCAACAGTTGCTATATTTTCATCGGAGCTTTTCCAGATTTCGTTTTTGTTCGTTGCTGTCGAAGGAAGCATAGTAACCCATGAAAGGTCTTTATATCCAATACCCACAGTCATTTCGTATTTTGAAAGATGAATTTCTGTAACTTTATTTGAATTGGTAACAGTTACATTTATATCCGCTTTGACATCAGGATTGTCTTCGCTTTTTACAGTGATAATACATACACCCTCTTTAAGTGCTGTAATACCCCCTTGACTGTCAACAACAGCAATACTTTCATCAGAGCTTTTCCAAATTTCATTTTTATTTGTTGCATTTTCCGGAAGCATTGTTATATAAGCGATTTTGTATTCACCTATTGTCATTTTAATGTCATTTTCTTTCGCCTTGATTTCATTGACTTTTATTGTACTATTTGCAGTAGTTGTAGTAGCGGATGTTGTGACCGATGTAGTTGTGGAAGTTGAGGTCATAATGGTAGTTGATGTAGCAGTTGTTGTTACAGGAGGTTCGTTTTCATATACAATAACTTCAATCTGTGCGGATACAGCCGGATTAGCTGCACTTTTTACAGTTATTGTACAAGTGCCTGCATTTTTACCGAATACCCATCCTTCGTTGTCAACAACAGCAATATTTTCATCGGAGCTTGTCCATATTTCCGATTTGTCCTTGGCGGTTGAAGGAAGCATGGTAACATTTGCTGAAAGTTCACCGTAACCTTTTTGGAGTATAAATGATGTTCTGCTTAATTTTATGTCTTTTACTAATGATGTATCAGTAACTTTTACATTGATTTTTGCCGAAACTTCAGGGTTATCTGCACTTTTAACAGTTATTGTACAATTTCCTTCGCTTTTACCGAATACCCATCCTTCATCGTCAACAATAGCAATATTTTCATCAGAGCTTGTCCATATTTCCGATTTGTTCTTGGCAGTTGAAGGAAGCATAGTGACATTTGCGGCAAGTGCTCCGTTTCCTACATTAAGATTGAGTTCAGTCTGACTTATGCGTATTTCTGAAACTTTATCAGGATTTGTTGTAGTGGCAGTGGTTGATGATGATGTTGTTGTTGCAGATTCAGTGGTGTTTGATATAGTTCCGTTAGTAGTTGTTGATGTTGTTCCGGAATTACTGGAAATTTTGGTTTCTGATGTCTGTGTTGCAGAAGATGTTGTAGTGTTTACTGTTGTTACTGATGTTGTGGAAGTAGTTGACTGCGGAGGCTTTGGAGGATGCATATAATTAAGATATTCCTGCATATCAAGAATTTTTCCGCCTGTTGAAAGGTAAGAATAGTAAGCAAGTATTTCGGAAGCATCATTAGCGTCTATCCTGTTGTCTTTATTAATGTCAGCAGCAGATATTTGTTCATCAGTAAAAGTGTATTTTCCATCGGTAGAGAGGATAGAATATTCTGCCAGAACACATGAAGCATCAACAGCATTAACTATGCTGTCTCCAGTTATATCGCCAAGAGAATATGTTTTATCTGCATATAATGTCTGGATATTCATATTTGTTTCAGAAATTGAAATGGCATTTGTTTTAAAACTGGCTTGAATATTTACAGTACTTAAACCAAGTGTTGCTGCCATTACTGAAGCTGCAATTTTTTCTGTTTTCATATTTTCTCCTTCTGTATGTATATATTTTTTATATAGGCAATCATATGTTTGCCTATAGATACTTATTTATTATACAACTTTTTCAGAAAAAAAGCAAGAATATTACATTGAAAGTAATAAAATTGGTAAAAAATAACAAAAAAGATTGCTGATTTTAGCAATCTTTTTTAAATAGAGATAAGGGACGTTGTTTACGTCCCTTAATACATCATATGAACAAAATTTTTAATTATTTACCCATTGCAGTGTCAAGCTCTGATTTAGTCATAGGGAAATCTGACTGTTTGATAAATCCTGCTTCAATTGCCTGAATAGCATTTGCGTCAGCACCTGTTACACCATCGCCGTTGTCAATAACGTCAGCATTGATTGACCCTTGTTCGGAAAGGGCGTATTCGTCTTGATTACCGAGAGCCTGAATAATAGCGGTTGCATCAGCAATTGTTACCTTGCCGTCGCAGTTTGCATCGCCCCAGAGTGATACTGTGACAGTAGGTTTTTCAGTGGTGGTAGTAGTTGTTGTTGTTAATTCGCTGGTAGTTGTCTGTGTTGTTGAAGTAGTGGTTTTTGTTGTTGAAGTGGTAGTTGTGTTTGTTGTTGAGGTAGTAGTTGTATTTGTTGTTGAAGTAGTTGTTGTTGTCGTCGGAGCATCAGCATAGTAGATTTCAATATTATCTACAGTTATTGAATCAGTTTCGCCATAATAGTATCCGATAAGAAGTTTTCCGTCTTTTGTATTGATTCCGTTTGGATGGGTTTTATCACCGGCAACAGAAGAAGGAACAATCCACATAATCTGAGCAGTATCGCCTGCATCAAGGATAGCGTAATTTCCGCTTTCCTGGAACCAATAATCAGAACTTATATTTTTCTCAACTCCTGTTCCAACATTATAAATCAGTTTGCCGATATCGGATTTAGCTGAAATATCAAAGCGGATAGCATAGACGTCTTTTGTTTCGTCAACCCCTAAATCACTATAGTCAATTTCAAGATTTTTCTGAGCGTCATTTCCTGTATGAGTTATAGTTTTGGCAACAGCATTTGAAACCGAATCTGTGTAAGGAACAGTGACTGTTTTTGTGTAAGTAAGAACTGCATTGGTTAGATTTACGCTTTCAACTTCTTCACCATCAACGTCATTGCCCCACCAGTATTGAAATGAAATAGTATCATTTGAATTTTCTGTGAGGTGTGGCTGGACTTCTGCCGGAACTTCCCAGTAAGCTTCAATATATGAGCCTGCACCGAAAAGTTTGCCACCATTTCCGGGAGTAATTCCGAATTTAACCCCGGCTTCTTCAAGTGCACTTACGGAATTGTCACCTTCGAGACCTATATCATTATACCAATAGCTTGCACCTTCTTTGCCTTCGATTCCTGCAATCTGTTTTGCGTATTCAGTATCAGCAGGTGAACCCTGTACAACATTTATTCCTCCGCCATAAACAAACTGGTCCATTTCAGTATCCGATTCAATTGTGCAGGTAATTGATTCAATGGTAACGCCTATCATATCAGAAAGGCCAAAATCCGAGAATTTAAATTTATGGCTGTTTATAGGCTTATCTGGATTAGAATCGGGGTTTGCAATGTAATAGTCTTCATCATAGCCTTTTGTAAGAACGATTTTTCCGAGAGCTTCACCGTCAATCTGTTTTGCTACTGTAGCAGAAATGGTAGCAGTCCCGTCACCATTATCTTTAAAGCTCCAGTTTTTACCGTCTTCTGAATTGGTACCGTTTGTATGCTTGTTGTTATCAGGTATGATATTTTCATTTTCCCCCGGTTTTTGAGGAGGGTTATCGGGTTTAGGATTATCTGGATTTTCAACAGAGGTATTGTCATTATAAGAAAAACCATTGAAAGTAACAGTATTTTCAACCATATCATTAATGGAATTATCCCAGTGAGCTGAATAATAGCATCTGAACTCAAAATTGCCATATTCTCCGTACTGAAGATTCAGCGATGAAACGTCAATGGCAATCTTATTTGAACCCTTTTTAAGGTCAACGGCATACCCGCTTCCTTCTTTAGAATTGGTAGTCCATTTGTTGTCTTTGGTATGTTCCATCCAGCCCTTGTCGGTGGTAATTCCTATACCGTATGAAAAAGAACCGCCGTATTCGGAATCAATGTTTACAACGATGGTTTTAAGCGGATTTTTTTCGCTGTAGGTTGAAGGAATATCGACTTTGATTGAGCTTGTGTCGTCCCATTCCTGACCGGCAGTTTTGTTGTTTAAAACAGATACAGTCGGTGCGAATACAGCAGATGCCGTTGTCATCATGTATGCAGGAACAGCAGAAGCCGTAATAACTGCACTCATAACAGCGGCCTGCATACGTTTGGTTAAATCATTTCTCTTCATAATTGATTATCCTTTCGTAAAAATATAATGATTTTTTTACTTACTTTACCCTATATTTTATATTATATCACAAAAATATTTCTAAATTATTAACAAATTGTTAAACTTGCCAAAAAATCATCTAAATATTATACGAAAATTATGAAACAATTTGGTGAAATGGTATATCAATTTGCTGAAGCTGTGAATATATCTGTTGTAACAGGAGCTTGTGTGGGATTTGTTGTAGGTTCAATTTTTGTACGTTGTATTGAAACCTTTGAGTTTGTAACTACCCATACATTATTATAGGTTGGGCATGAAAATGCTACATTTGCATTGAACTGGTCTGATGAGATTGTTGTATTAATAAGATTTACATCAGCAACAATGTCTTCTGGAGTTATTTGACTGATGACGTCTTCAGGTCCGACAACGGAAACATCCATTTTTTGAGTTAAAATCCTATAATCATAACTGCTGTCCGGAACGTTTCTTATTGTTATATGGCTTTGGTCGAGAGTGAGGTCTGTTTGTGCAAGACCATCATCATCAAGCGTGACAGTTACGGTTTCAAGCTCTGAAATATTTATATATTCACTGTTTTCAAGCTGTTTATTCATTGAAAAAGTTCTTGAGAATCCGAGTTTCAGTTCATTCAGGGGAACAACTCCTATATCAATGATATCAGGAATTTCAGTCTGACTGTTGTTGCAGGCAAGAATAACAGAATCTGCTGAAAGTTTAAATTTAAGAATATTTTCATCAAAATTATCGGGTACATTATTGACTGCAACTGAAAATCCTACAGTTTTCTGTGTTCTTACAGGTATAGTTATATTGAAATTCATATCGCTGAATTTAAAAGATGATTGGTCAATAATGGTATTATCTTCCGTATAAAGCTGGATTTCATCACTTGCAAGAACATATGCGGAATCAAGACTGAGTTTCTTGTTTGATACAGCATAGCATTTTGAGATTTTATCAAGCTGTGCAGAAGGACCTGTAATGCGGATAACCGAAGGCTCACAGGCAAGTTCGGCAAGATTTATTACTTTTCCTTCTGAAACTGAAACGTTTGGTATGTTCGGAGTTATTGAAAATTCTCTTGTATCCATTTTATCCAGAAAAACAGTTGCAGACGGAGGATAAACTGATTTTATTTCATATTTTATATTACTGTTGCCTCTTATTTTTATAGAAAGCTTTTTTGTTCCGGTAGTTGAAATATTTTCTGAATCAATATAAGCCTCAAGATTTTCATTATTGAAATTTCCAATTTGCGTACGGCTTCCGAGAAGTTCAACGGTAACTTCTTCAACATCGCATGAAGTAACGCTTAATCCGTTTAATCCTGCTGATGTTCCCGAAATATCAAGAGATAACGGGATATGTTCAATTGTTTTCTGAACTGATGGATACTGTGTCATAGAAACAAAGAACCATACAAATATAGCAATAACAAATGAAAGAAATGCAACGAAAAGATTATTATTCATGAAATTGTTTTTTACTTTATCAATTATCTTCATTTTTTCTTCCTCCTTACAAATACAGAGGAAAGGGTTTTCCGGTGATTTTCAGAAGCCTGCGGGTCTTCATAAAAAATTTCTTTTTCAAGAACATTTTTCAGTTTTTCACGTGTGTAGTCCCTTGTCAGAACTCCGTTTATGGCTATTGAAATCTGACCTGTTTCCTCTGATACTACAATAATAACTGCATCTGAATTTTCACTCATGCCGATAGCAGCACGATGTCTTGAGCCGAGGCTTTTGTCAATAAGTCTGTCATTTTGTGCTTTCGGAAGAAAACACGCTGCTGCAAGGATTGTTCCTTCACGCATTATCACAGCACCGTCATGAAGCGGAGTTTTCGGATAAAATATATTGCCGAAAATCTGTCTGCTTGGCATAGCATTAAGTATAGTACCCGATTCAATCTGTTCACCAAGTTTTGTCTGTCGTTCAATAACTATAAGTGCTCCTGTACAGCTTGCCGAAAGCTCAACACAGGAATCACAGATGGCTTCAATGGCTATATTCCATTTTTGTTTTGCGTCATTTGAGGGAGTACCTATGCCAATAATTTTTATACCGAGTTTCGTCTGTCCGAATTGTTCCAGTGCACGTCGGATTTCAGGCTGGAATAATATAAGCATTGCAAGAAGTCCTATATCAAGAGCATGACCGAGCATATATTCCATTACGGTCAGTTCAAGCAGACTGCTCATCAGATAGGCTGCAATGAGAAGTATAATACCTTTCATAAGCTGTCCGGCTCTTGTTTCACGTATAAGTTTAAGAAGAAGATAGATTATGTATGCAAGTACGGCAATATCTATGATATCTTTTGGTTCTATCGTACTCATAAGGCTGAAAAAAGCATATTTTATATCCTGAAATGAAGGCATTTTCTCACATCTTTCTGAATTTAGTTAAAAGTTATAAGTTAAGAGCTATGATTTTTATGTGATGATAACTATACATTCATAACTCTTAACTAATATATATTGTACCACAAATTGAAAGAATTTCAATAGCTTTTTTATTATTTTCTTAAAATTATCACAATTTATTTTTACTCAGTCTGTAAATTTCATTTGCAAGCTGTACGGAATCGGATTCCTTACTGAAAATGGACGGTGAGAAACGTACTGTACCGGAATCAGTTCCGAGCTGTGAATGTGCAAGGGCAGAGCAGTGATAACCTGCTCTGAGACAGTAGCCCTTTTCTGCAAGATGTTCAGCAGCTTTTTCCGATTTCATGCCATTTATATTGAATGAAACAATCGGAACATATTCAGCAGCCGGACTTCTGTATAAAGTGATATTTTTATTTTTCCGGAGTTCGGAAATAAATCGGCGACAGATTCTATCTTCATGGCTGAAAATCTTGCTTATACCGATATTTCTTATAAATTCTATACCTGACTGTACGGAAATTATTCCGGCTACATTCAAAGTTCCGCTTTCAAGACTTTCGGGCAGAAATTCAGGTTGGACAAGGCTTTGTGAACTGTTGCCCGTGCCACCCTGCATCAGAGGCGGAATTTTATATTTCCCGTCTGTGATAAGCAAACCTGTTCCGGTTATTCCATAAAGTCCCTTATGACCTGCTGTGCATAGTATATTTATTCCCTGACTCATTTTAATATCAATTATTCCACAGGCCTGTGCACCATCAGCAATAAAGCATATATTACGGCTTCTGCATATTTCTGCAATTTCCTGATAAGGCAGAATTTGCCCTGTTACATTGCTTGCGATGGTACACACTACAGCCTTGGTATCACTTCTTATAAGATTACGGAAACTTTCAAGTGTTTTTTCATCTTCAGGATATATCTGAGCAATTGAAAGTGATATTTTTTTTTCAGAAGCGAGAGCGGCTGCCGGACGTGCGACAGAATTATGCTCCATTCCGCTTATAATCATATGACCGCCGTTTTTCATTATTCCTTTTATTGCTGTATTCAGTGCATGAGTGCAGTTGAGTGTGAAAACTACATTTTCAGGCTCTGCACCAAAAAAATCAGCAGCTGTTTCCCTTGCCGAATAAACAGCCTGAGAAGTTGCGGCGGCTATTGCATGACCTCCTCTTCCTGAACTTCCGTATTTTTCAAGTGCCGAATATACTGAATTTTTTACACTTCTTGGCTTTGGAAACGTTGTTGCGGCATTATCAAAATTTACAATCATAAAGCACCTCCTTATTTCTTCAATTCATATGGTATGGCATTTTTATCAAGAATTGAAAGGGCAGTTTTATTATAAATATGCAAATCATATCCACAGCCTTCTTCACGTCTTTTTATTTCGCAGCGAATTTTTCTTGATTTAAGAAGTCTTTCGGCTTTTACAGCATAGGTATATGACGGCATTTCTGCTATATATTCAATCATACTATCACCCCTTGTGATTTTTTTAACGGCATTGCCTTTATACTATATATAATATGCAGATTGTCTCCAGCTTGTTATAAATTCATTGCCGGAAATCTTCATTGCTTCTTGACTTTGCCTAAAAAATGATATATAATATTATATGTATACTCCTTATAAAAAACGGTTATAATAATTAAAATAATTTTTGGGAGTGTGCATCATGGAAATTGAGAAAAAGGACAACGACAGCAAAATAAAAGAAAAATCGGGTGAGGAAGAAATAAACGTTGCCGAGAGCGAGGCACAGGTAAATGTACAGAATACAAAGCACCTTATTCACTGTCTTACGATTATTGGTCAGATTGAGGGCCATTATGTTCTTGGTGAGCAGAATAAAACTACACGGTATGAGCATATTATTCCTGCACTTGTTGCAGTTGAACAGGACAGAAGTGTTGAAGGACTTATTATAATTCTTAATACAGTCGGCGGAGATGTTGAAGCGGGCCTTGCTATTGCCGAGCTTATTGCAGGTATGAAAACTCCGACAGTTTCGCTTGTTGTGGGCGGAGGACATTCAATAGGAGTTCCGTTGGCAGTAAGTGCAAAGACTTCTTTTATAGTTCCCTCTGCATCAATGACTATTCATCCTGTCCGCATGAATGGGACTGTTCTTGGAGTTCCGCAAACTCTTTCATATTTTGACAAGATGCAGGACAGGATAATCAGCTTTGTCACTGCCAACAGTAAAGTCAAAGAAGATGATTTTCGCAGACTTATGATGAATACAGAGGAGCTTGTTCTTGATGTCGGTTCAGTTGTTGACGGCGAGAAGGCAGTTGAAATCGGTCTTATTGACAGACTCGGCAGTCTGGGGGATGCTATGGACTGTCTTTATGAAATGATAGAAAATACAGAGAAAAGATATTTTTAGGAGAGTGAAAAATGCCGGAAAAGAAAAAATCACCTTTAGGTACTGATTGCAATGAAGAAAATCTTGGCAAAAGGGGAAGAAGTGTAAAAAAATCAGAAAATAAACTATCCGAAGATGAAGAAGATGATATAAAGGAAAAAAGTCGTATATTATCGGTTCTGCTGTTTGCGGCGGGTGTTCTTTCTGCACTTATTACAATTATTCCGGGTTCAGCAGGCTGGAATGTACTGCATAGGGTACTGCCAGGGATTTTTGGTCTGGCGGTTCTTTTAGTGCCTGTAATACTGATATATATATCGGTTCTTATCGGTCTTGAAAGGGATTATGAAGAAATAATAAAAAAAACTTTATGGTGTATCGGCTGGACTTTTTTTGCAAGTTCTGCAATTCAGATTTTTGCTGTCGGAGAAATTCCCGGCAGTGATTTTTCTGACTATATTTCAGAAATATATGCTGATGGAACTTATTTCAGAGGCGGCGGTGTTATAGCACTGCCGATTGCCGGAATACTTTTTGGTATTTTCGGCTCAATGGGTGCAAAGATTGTAATGACGATTCTTTTCTTTGTGATTATTCTTATAATTACTGATAAAGGACTTATGGATTTTTTCAAAATAGTTTCAGTTCCGTTCAAATTTGTAAGTGAATTTTTTATAGGAATGCAGAGTGAAGATGACGGTAATTATTATTATGATGACGATGATGAATACATAGAAGATAATCCGGAAGATATGGAAGTTGTAAAAATGATTGAAAATTGTGACAAATATCTTCCGGAGCCTGAATCTGATGCAGTGTCTGTATATCCTGAACAAGATGATTTCAGTATGTTTTTTGATATTCCCCTGCCTGATGAAAAACCGCAGGAAACTTTAAATTCTGTAAATCGTAGTACTGAAATTATTGATAACAAGAGTATTGATATTCCCATTAAGGAAGATAACAGTGAACCTGATACAGAACTTGAAAAACTTATAAACAATGCTGCAAAAAAGAAGTTTGAACGGAGCAGTCCTGTTGTAGATGATAGTGAAAAGGATGAGGAAAAATCTGTTAATCAGCAGGTTTATGTGCTTCCTGCACTTGAATTACTTACTCCGCCGGATAAAAATGCAAACAGTGCAGAAGCAGCGGCGGAAATGCGTGAAAAGGCAGATACCATTGTAAATACGTTTGACAGTTTTTCAGTAAAAGTCAAAATAAAGAATATTTACAGAGGTCCTTCTATTACACGTTATGAGATTCAGCCGGGAGCAGGAGTAAAAGTCTCAAAAATAAAAGGACTGGAAGATGATATTGCACTCAGTCTTGCGGCACAGGGCGTGCGTATTGAGGCTCCTGTTCCGGGAAAGGCAGCTGTCGGAATTGAAGTTCCAAATATAAATAAGGATACTGTAACGCTTAAGGAAATTCTTTCATCTCCGGAATTTAAAAATTCACAGAGCAAGCTTGCATTTGCAGTCGGAAAGGATATTGCAGGAAATGCAATTGTTGGTGATATTACCAAAATGCCTCACGTTATTATTGCAGGTACTACGGGTTCAGGCAAGTCGGTATGCACACGTTCAATAATTATGAGTATTCTTTATAATGCAAAACCTGATGAAGTAAAAATTATCTTGATTGACCCGAAAGTCGTTGAATTTAAAGTCTTTGAGGGCATACCGCATTTGCTGATTCCTATTGTAACAGAGGCAAAAAAGGCAGCCGGAGCTCTGAACTGGGCTGTGAATGAGATGATGCGGAGATACAATAAATTTGCTGATATCGGTGCAAACGATTTGAAGTCATATAATGAAATTGCCGAAGATGACGGAGAAATGCAGAAGATGCCACAGATTGTAATATTTATTGACGAGTTGGCAGATATGATGCTTGTTGCCGGAAAAGAAGTTGAAGATTCAATATGCCGTCTTGCACAGATGGGGCGTGCTGCAGGTATGCATCTTGTTGTTGCAACACAGCGTCCGACCACTGATGTAATCACAGGACTTATCAAGGCAAATATTCCGAGCCGTATTGCATTGTCTGTAATGTCGCAGGTGGATTCACGTACTATTATTGATATGGCTGGTGCAGACAAACTTTTGGGCAATGGTGATATGTTGTATATGCCTATAGGCATGAGCAAACCTGTAAGAGTTCAGGGTTGTTTTGCTTCATCCAAGGATATTAACCGCACTCTTGACTTTATCCGTTCACAGGCACAGGGCAGTTATGACAGTAGTATTATTGAGGCTGTAGACAATTTTGTTCCGCAGACCAAAGGTGATAAAGGTATTTCTGACAGCGGATTTGAAGTGGGAAGCGATGAGGATTATGTTATCAGGGGTGCGGAAGTTGCTGTGAATGCAGGACAGCTTTCTACTACAATGTTACAGAAGAAACTCAAACTGGGTTATGCAAGGGCATCAAGAATCATGGACGAACTGGAGGAGCGTGGAATCATAAGTCCTCCTGAAGGTTCAAAGCCGAGAAAGGTACTTATGTCGAAAATGCAGTTTGATGAATGGAAGTTAAGACAGATGGAGGATAAATAAATGCCTGAATTGAAAAACTTATAGCAGATGGTTATACCAAAGAAGCAGAGAATCTGAAAAAATATTACAGAAATGCTGTTGTTCTTTCAGTTAAGGATATGCAGGGCGGTGGTATACCGGTCGAAGCAAGTAAAATGGGCGGATTTCCTGATTTGCCGTCTGAAATTGAATATCCTGTTATGAGTGAATATACTGAAACATGGTTACAGGATACTAATAAAGGAGAAGTTGAACATTATGAAAAATCCGCAATGCAGTTGGTGGTACAGATAAATCTGTATGAACTTGCTGAATCGGGTGCGGACATTGAAAATCTTTTATCGAAAACAGGTATGCTTTATATATTCTGGAGCGGTGAAATTATGGAACTTGTAAGTGATGAATGGTCTGAAATTGTTGCAGAAGAACCTGATAAGACTGTATTTCATAAAGTAATTTACTGGAACGTCGATATTTCATGATTAAAACGTATTGAACCATATTGCAGATATTACAGTAGATATTTTGAAGAATGTCTGCCTGAATTTGCTGTTACGTTTGATTCAGATGCAGAATACAGTGAAGATTCGGTAAATGAAATAGACGGTCTTGAAAAAGCAACGGATACAGATGTTTATGATTTTTCAAGTGGCGATAATAAATTGTTTGGTTTCCCGAAAGGTGCTAATAAACCTGATGTAGATGAAAATACAATAAATCTGTTTCAGTTTAATTATCAGGAAGGTTGTTTATGGAGAGTTTACTGGCTTATAAATAAAAATGACCTGAAAAATCTTGATTTTTCAAAAGTATTACTTAATTATGATTTGGATTAGGAGGCATAGAATTGTACGATAAATTTATACCATTAACAAAAAAAGAAATGGACGAACAGGGCATAACGCAGTTTGATTTCATTTACATAACAGGAGACGCATATGTTGACCACCCAAGTTTCGGGGCTGCAATAATTACACGTCTTATTGAGGATATGGGATTTACCGTGGGAATAATTTCCCAGCCGGACTGGCATACAGACCGTGACTTTAAACGTTTTGGTGTACCTAAATATGCATTTTTAGTTACTTCCGGCAATATTGATTCCATGGTAGCCCATTATACTGCTGCAAAGCGAAAACGTTCAGATGATGCATATACGGCAGGAGGAAAAGCCGGAAAACGTCCTGACAGAGCGGTTATTGTATATTGTCAGAAGCTCCGTGAATATTTTGGAAATATTCCGATAGCTATAGGCGGACTGGAAGCATCACTCCGTCGTTTTGCCCATTATGACTACTGGGATGACAAAGTTCGTCCGTCAGTACTTTTCGACAGCGGTGCGGACCTGCTTATGTACGGTATGGGTGAACATCAGATTAAAGAACTCTGCACACGCCTTGCAAACGGTGAAAATATCAGGGAAATTCATGATATACGCGGCACTTGTTATATGACAGAACCGGTAAATACTCCGATAGGTTCGGCACAATGTCCGTCATTTGAACAGGTACGTGACAGCAAGAAAGAGTATGCAAAGGCTACAAAAATACAATACGATTGGCAGGACGAAGTGTATGGAAAAACCATTATTCAGCGTCACGGAAATATAATGCTTGTACAGAATCCGCCTGCAAAAAGTTTGACTACTGAAGAATTGGATTATATATACAGTCTGCCTTATACAAGAAGATATCATCCGTCATATGAAGCGGAGGGAGGAGTCCCCGGAATTGAAGAAGTTCGTTTTTCGATTACTCATAACAGGGGCTGTTTCGGATACTGTAATTTCTGTTCAATCGCACTTCATCAAGGAAGACGTGTTACAGTAAGAAGTGAAGAATCAGTTTTGGCAGAAGCAGAAAGAATAGCAAAGATGCCTGATTTCAAGGGCTATATTCATGATGTGGGCGGACCGACAGCCAATTTCCGTCATGCCTCATGTGAAAAACAATTTGAAAAAGGATTGTGTATGGGCAGAAAATGCCTTGCACCGGCTCCGTGTCCTGCACTTAAAACTGACCATAAAGAATATCTTGCAATGCTCAGGAAAATACGTAAGATAAAAGGAGTAAAAAGAGTTTTCATACGTTCGGGAATACGCTATGATTATTTAATGAAAGACAAAAATGACGAATTTATGCGTGAACTAATAAAGCATCATGTAAGCGGACAGCTTAAAGTGGCACCAGAACACTGTTCGGCAGTGGTGCTTGATAAAATGGGAAAACCTCATATTGAAGCTTATAAGGAATTTCAGAAGCGTTTTTATGAAATCACGAAAAGTATGGATAAAGAACAGTATCTTGTGCCTTATCTTATGTCATCCCACCCCGGAAGTACTCTTAATGAGGCTATAGAACTTGCATTGTTTCTGCGTGACAATAAAATTCGTCCGGAGCAGGTTCAGGATTTTTATCCGACTCCCGGAACTATTTCGACCTGTATGTTCTATACAGAGCTTGACCCATATACTATGGAAAAAGTATACGTTCCTAAAACAGCAGAGGAAAAAGCGATGCAAAGAGCTTTATTGCAGTATTTCAAGCCTCAGAACAGGGAAATTGTACTTTTGGCACTGAAAAAAGCCAAAAGATTTGATTTGATAGGAACATCTCCTAAATGTCTGATTGAAGATAATGTCAAAAAAATTAATAAAGGCGGTGAAAAGCAGTGGCAAAAAAGAAAACCACAGCAAAAACGAACTCAGAAAAACCACAGAAGAAAGGTCTGATATGGGTTTTAGGTTTTATTGCGGCCATAATAGCTGGAGTTATATGGGACGTATCAGAGAAAAAAGCTGAAACTTCTGAAATTATGGAAACTGAATTACGGGTGCATTATATTGATGTGGGACAGGGTGACTGTATTTTGATAGAATCCGGTGAAGACACACTTCTTATTGACTGCGGAGAAGTCAACAAGGGAGATACAGTAAAAGCTTATCTTAATGCACATAATATTACTCAACTTGATTATGTAATAGGCACGCATCCGCATTCGGACCATATGGGATGTATGGATAAAATTGTTGAGTATTATGATATAGGTGAACTTATATTGCCTCATCTTGATGACAGTGATATTCCCACAACAAAATATTTTGAGCGTTTTCTGAATGCTGCTGAAAATAAGGGTCTTGAAATAACAGAAGCCGAATTGGGAAGAATATTTGATATAGGTGAGGCAGAGTGCGAGATTATAGCACCATGCAGTGATGATTATAATAATACGAACAATTATTCTGTCGGGGTTATTATCCGTCACGGTGAAAACGGTTTTATTTTTACAGGTGACGCAGAAAAATCTGCTGAAAAAGAAATGATTGATTCGGGAAAACTTGTTGATATTGATGTATATAAGGCAGGTCATCATGGAAGTGATACATCAAGTTCGGAAGAGTTTCTGAAAATAATAAAGCCTGACATTGCAGTGATTTCATGCGGGGAAGGAAATTCCTACGGTCATCCATGTGATATTACACTTGAAAATCTTAGTAAATATACTGACAAAGTATACAGAACAGATTTAAGCGGAACAATAGTAATAACATCTGACGGCAGTAATTTAACCGTTAAAGAGAAAGGGACTGAAAAATGATTATTGACAGGTTCGAGGGTAATTTTGCTGTCGTTGAAACCGGAAGCGGTATGATGAATATTTTAAAAAATCAGCTTCCTGAAAACGCAGAAGAAGGCGATGTTATATACTTTGATGATGGTGTATATATTATTGACAAAAAGGCAACAGCAGACAGACAAAAATTTATTGCAGAAAAACTTCACAGACTTATGAGGTATAAAGATGACTGATACTATTATTATAGGTGCAGGTGCAGCGGGCTGTATGGCAGCAATTTTTGCAGCACGTTACGGTAAAAGTGTACTTGTTTTTGAACCAAATGAAAAAATAGGCAGAAAACTGCGTATCACGGGAAAAGGACGGTGCAACATTACAAATAATTCAACTGTTGAGGAGCATATAAAGAATATTCCTGTAAACAGTCGTTTCATGTACAGTGCATTTTCTTCCTTTTCAGCTGAAGATACTATGAATTTTTTTGAAGATTTAGGTGTGCTGCTTAAAACAGAACGTGGGAACAGAGTTTTTCCCGTTAGCGACAAGGCAGAAGATATAGTTGATTCACTTGACAAAGAATTGAAAAGACTTGGCGTTAAAATTATTCATAAGCGTGTTGAATCTCTGATTATTGAGAACAGTTCAGTCTGCGGAGTTACTGTACAGGGCAGGGAATACAGAAGCAACAGCGTACTTATTGCGTGCGGTGGAAAATCATATCCGAATACAGGTTCTACAGGTGACGGTTACAGGCTTGCAGAGAGTGCCGGTCATACAATAACGGAGCTTAAACCGAGTCTTGTACCGCTTATATCAGGTGATAAATTTTGTTCTGAGCTTATGGGATTGTCTCTCCGGAATGTTACTCTGAAACTTTATGACCGCGAAAAACTGATTTTCAGTGAACTTGGTGAAATGCTGTTTACTCATTTTGGTGTAAGCGGACCGCTTGTTTTAAGTGCAAGCAGTCATATCAGAGAAATGCAGAAAAATCGCTATAAGATTATAATTGATTTGAAACCTGCACTTGCTCCCGAACAGCTTGATGCAAGAATACAGCGTGATTTTGCGGAAAATCTCAACAGAGATTTTACAAACGGTATAAGAAAACTGCTTCCTGCAAAACTTATACCCATTATTGTAAAGCTTTCAGACATATCTCCTGAACGCAAAATAAACAGTATAACAAAAGAAGAACGCCGTAAATTCAGAGAACTTATGAAATCATTTCCTATAAAAATATCAGGATTCCGACCGATTGATGAGGCAATAATAACAAGCGGAGGGGTTTCGGTAAAGGAAATCAGTCCGAAGACTATGGAATCAAAGCTTATTAATAATCTTTTCTTTGCCGGAGAAGTTATTGACGTTGACGCATATACGGGCGGATTCAATCTGCAAATTGCTTTTTCTACAGCATATACGGCTGCTTTGTATCTATGAAAAAAGAATTTTCAAGAATATTTTTCAGATATATTTTTGAATTTATGACAGCAGGCTTTATCGGCTGGATTTATGAAGTACTTACTGTATTGATAATGTGGCACTATTTTGAAAACAGAGGTATGCTTCATATGCCGATAGTCCCGATTTATGCAGTGGGAGCTTTTATACTTCACATTATTCTGGGCGAGAAAAAAAGGAATCCTTTATTTGTATTTCTTTTTTCAGATGTTATAACTACAATTTTTGAACTTGGTGCGTCGTATTTTCTGGAGTTTATTTTTCATAGACAATTCTGGACTTACAATGCATGGTGGGGTTCGATACTTGACCGTTCAAGCATAATATCAAGTGTGGTCTTCGGGATGTTTGCACTTATATATTTTTACATAGTTCATCCGTTTTCAGATAAAATATCTGAAAGACTTCCGGGGTCTGTATGTACGGGATTAAGTATTGTTGCAGTAATGGCGGTTCTTACGGATTTGGTTATATCGGTTATTCAATTATTATAAGGAGTAAAAACAAATGAGTACAATAAATATTGCAATAGATGGTCCTGCCGGAGCAGGAAAGAGTACGATTGCTAAAATGGTTTCTGCTGAAATGGGCTATATTTATGTTGATACAGGTGCATTATACCGCACAATAGCCATTTATCTGAAAGAAAACAATATAGCTGATGAGGATATAGAAAAATCACTTGAAAATGCTGATGTTTCACTTAAATTCATTGACGGCACACAGCGTGTGTATTTGGGGGACAGAGATGTTACAGGTCTTATAAGAACACCTGAAATTTCCATGGCTGCATCAAGAACTTCCGCAATTCCGGCAGTAAGAAGACATCTGTTTGATTTACAGCAGAAAATTGCAAGGGAAAACAATATAATAATGGACGGAAGAGACATAGGAACTGTTGTTCTTCCGGATGCAGATGTAAAAATCTATCTTACAGCAACACCTGAAGAACGTGCGAACCGCCGTTATAAAGAACTTTCCGAAAAGCCGGATTGTCCCTCATATGATGATGTTTTAAATGATATTATCCAACGTGATTATCAAGACATGAACCGCACTGCTGCACCACTTAAACAAGCAGATGATGCTGTTCTTGTTGATTCTACAAATCTTACGCTGGAGCAGGCTGTTGAGAGAATTACCGAAATAATCAGGGAGAGAATATAATGTACTATTTTATTAAATTTATTGTTAATATTGCATTTCATATTGCTTTTAATGTACATTTTGAGGGCAGAGAAAATATTCCTGACGGAGAGACCGTTATTTATGCTTCAAATCACAGAAGTTATGCAGACCCTCCGCTTGTAGGCTGTTCTGCCAAGGGGAAATTTGCATTTATGGCTAAAGAGGAACTTTTTAAAAATAGATTTTTTGCATGGCTTATACGAAATCTGGGAGCGTTTCCTGTTTCAAGGGGCAAGGGTGATACGGGAGTACTTGATACGGCAGTGAATAGGCTCAAAAGCGGAAGAAGTCTGATAATTTTTCCGGAGGGTACACGTTCAAAGGATGGAAAAGTTCACAGGGGTCATTCAGGAGCAGCAGTAATTTCTGCAAGGTCGCAGAAAAAAATTGTCCCTGTCGGTATTGTTTTCGGAGAAAAATTAAAATTCCGGACAAAAGTTACTGTAAAATACGGAAAACCTATTAATCCGACAGAGTATATTGACAACTTTGACGAGCCGAATTCAAGACAGCTTGTGAAATTGAAAAATTGTTATATGGAAGAAATAAAAAAGCTTGTTGAGGGTGAGGAAAATGAATAGGGTTACTGTAGCGGAATCGGCAGGTTTCTGTTTCGGAGTTGATAGAGCCGTGAAAATGGTATATAATGAACTTGAGAGGAATACAAATGTGGCAACTCTCGGACCTATAATTCATAATCAGGACGTTGTGAATGATATGAAAAAAAAAGGTGCAAGGGTTATTGAATCGGTTGATGAACTGCTTTCAGATGAAACTGTTGTAATACGTTCACACGGCGTTGGCAGGGATATATATGAACAGATAAAGAAAAAGGGAAACCGTATGCTTGATGCGACCTGTCCGTTTGTTTCAAAAATTCATAAAATAGTTACTGAAAAAACAAAAGAAGGTTATCTTATTCTTATTGCAGGTGACATAAGTCATCCGGAAGTTCAGGGGATTGTTGGACATTGTGAACAAAATTGTATTGTTTTCAAGAATAATATTGAGCTAAAACACGTTTTTGAAAAAAATCCGGATTTTTTTCTAAAAAAGCTTGCATTTGTTGCTCAAACAACGTATAATATAATAGAATGGGAAGAATGTTTAAAGGTGATTCCAAAGAATGCTCCTGATATTGTCATTTTTGATACCATATGCAATGCAACTGATACAAGGCAGTCAGATGCGGCTGAACTTGCAAAAGTCTCTGATGTTATGCTTGTTGTCGGCGGAAGGCATAGCTCTAATACCGTAAAGCTTTATGAGGTATGCAGTCGGTATTGCACAACGTATCATATAGAAAATTCAGATGAGCTTCCATCTTTGATGCTGCCCTGTGCCGGCAGAATCGGAATAACAGCCGGAGCTTCTACGCCGGCATATATAATCAAGGAGGTACAAACCACTATGACAGAGAATGTAAATCTCACTGCAAATCCGGATGAGGAAATCGATTTCGCTGAGGCTCTCGACCAGTCATTCAAAAAAATACATACAGGAGAGAAGGTTAAGGGTGTAGTTGTTGGCATTGATAATGCTGAAATTACAGTTGACCTCGGTACAAAGCATACCGGTTATGTCAAGCTCGAAGACCTTACAGACGACCCGACAAAGAAGCCTGAGGATATTGTTTCTGTGGGCGATGAAATTGACCTTGTGGTAGTTAAAGTCAATGATGCTGAAGGTACTGCTGCTCTTTCAAAGAGAAAGGTTGACGAACAGGCTGGCTATGATACAATTGTCAAGGCAAAGGAAGAGGGAACAGTTCTTGAAGGTACTGTAAGCCGTATTGTTAATAAAGGTGTTACTCTCAATTACCTTGGTGTAAGAATATTTATTCCTGCTTCACAGACAGGTCTTCCGAGAGGTGCAGAACTCGACCAGCTTAACAAGCAGAAAGTTGAATTTAAGATTATTGAAGTTGATGACAGCAGCAAGAAGCGTGCTGTAGGTTCTATCAAGGCTGTTGAAAATGCAAAGAAGGAAGAAGCTAAGGCTAAATTCTGGGAAGATGCTGAAATTGGCAAGGTTTATGTGGGCAAGGTTAAGTCAATTACTACTTTTGGTGCATTCGTTGACCTTGGCGGAATTGACGGAATGGTTCATATTTCTGAACTTTCATGGAAGAAAATTAAGCATCCAAGCGAAGTTGTAAGCATCGGCGATACTCTTGAAGTTTATATCAAGAATCTTGATGCAGAAAAAGGAAGAATTTCCCTTGGTTACAGAAAAGCCGAAGATAATCCTTGGGAACAGTTTGTTTCACAGTACAGTATAGGCGATGTTGTTAAGGCAACCGTTGTTTCTATTACAAGTTTCGGTGCATTTGCTCAGATTATTGACGGTGTTGACGGTCTTATTCATATTTCTCAGATTTCAGATGAGAAAATTGAAAACGTTAAGGATGTTCTTTCAGTAGGCGATGCTGTTGATGTAAAGATTATCGGTATTGATACAGAAACAAAGAGAATCAGTATTTCCATGCGTGCTGCTTCTGAAGATGCTGAATAATCAGAAATAATTCAAGATTATAAAGGGCTGTACCAATCAGGTATAGCCTTTTTGTTTATAATAGTCAATGAAAATTATAATTCTCCGATTTCTAATTCTTATATTGCTTTAATCTGTATGGCTATTGGAAAGGGATAATATTCTGAAATTACACTTCTGCATACTCGGAGAAAATTGATTATTTATACTTGACAAATTGGTGTAAATAGTGTATAGTTAAATTATAAAAGTATGGCAGAAACAGTCATATAGAACGATAGGAGGTAATGTTACAATGAAATTCAGAAAGATTACAGCGGTATTGTCTGCACTTACAGTTTCAGCAGGTATGCTCAGTACAGTACCTGTAGCAAATGCAGCTGATTTTGAAGTAAATTATGCTGAAGCTCTGCAAAAATCCATGTTCTTTTATCAGGTTCAGCAGGCAGGAGAGTTACCTGAATGGAACGAAGTATCGTGGAGAGCGGATTCGATGCTTAAAGAGGATGGCACATCAGCAGATGTTGTTCCGGGAGGCTGGTTTGATGCGGGTGACCATCTGAAATTTGCAATTACAAATGCTTATACAGCATCTGTTCTTTCGTGGGGAATTATGCAGTATAAAGATGCTGTCCAAAAAGCTGGCTTATATGATTCTTATATACAGAATCTTAAGTGGGGACTTGATTATGTTGCTGGATGCGACCTCGGCGATAAGGTCATAGGTACTATAGGCGATGATGCTTTTGACCATGTATGGTGGGGAAGTGCGGAAGCTTATATCAGAAAGTTCAATCTCATGAAAGGCACAGAAGAAAGACCATATGATGAAATAACATGTGTTACTACTGTTGCTGAAATGGCTGCTGCAATGGCAGGCGGATATATAGTTTTTAAGGATGTTGACCCTGAAGCTGCTGCTAATTATCTTGAACATGCTAAAAGTCTGTTTGAACTTGCCAATAAGACATGGGAAGAAAAGGGAGATGCAGCTAATGACGATATGGGTATTCAGGAAACATATTATTCCACAAAACACAATCAGGGTACTGACAATTTTGTAGATGAACTTTTCTATGCTGCTAACTGGATGTATATGGCAACGGGTGAACAGTCATATCTTGATATATGTGAAGAGAAATATATTCCGATATTCCCTAAAGAAAGCCAGTCTACAAACTGGAAGTATACATGGGGATTCTGCTGGGATGACACAACTCAGGGTGCAGCGCTTCTTTATGCTATAAATACAGGCAAAAAGGAGTGGATTGACCATGTTTCGCATCACCTTGATTTCTGGATTGACGGTTACGGCGGAAAGCAGGTAAACTATACTCCCGACGGTCATGCATGGCTTACAAACTGGGGTTCCATGCGTCATATGGCTAATACCGTAATGCTTGCAAAGATTGCCAGTGATACTATTTTTGCTGACAATGCAGCTTTAAAGGAAAAATATGATAAATGGTCCAAAGAACAGTTTGACTATGCTTTCGGAAAAAATGATTTAGGAATGAGTTATGTTATCGGCATGGGTGAAAAGAATGCTCTTAATGTTCATCACAGAACAACAAGTGGAATTCATGACGACCATTGGAATGAACTTGGAATGGTTGATGAGAATGGCGATTTGATTTATGTTGACGGCTGGCAGAGTGAATATGCCCATGTTCTTTACGGTGCACTTGAAGGTGGTCCGAGTCAGGACGGTAGTTTTAAAGATAATAATGCGTCTTATGAAAATACAGAAGTTGCTATTGATTATAATGCAGGCTTTACTGCCGCACTTTGTGCATTTATTGATGATTATGGCGGAGAGCCCCTTGCTGATTTTCCACCGACTGAAACTCCAAAATGGGCTGAATGGAAAATAGGTGCTTGCCTTAACGGCAGAGGAGACAGTTACAGTGAAATCAAAGTATGGGCTATGAATCATACGGCATGGCCTACAAGAATGGCTGAAAATGTTTCCTATAACTATTATTTTGATATTTCTGAACTTTTAGAAGCAGGTCTTTCTGCTGATAATCTTACTGCTTCAATAAATTCACAGCAGTATCAGGCAGAGGGCGAAGCAGGTTTTGCAACAATCTCACAGCCTCAGAAATATGAAGGAGACCCAAGCGGAAATACCTACTTTGTAAAGATTCAGTATAAGGATGGCAGAGCTATCATGCCTACAGGTCAGAGCGAACACCGTGCAGAAGTACAGTTCAGAATATCCATTCCTGATGCCATTGACGGAAAGTCCACTTTAGGAGCATGGGACCCAACAAATGACTGGTCTTATGAAGGGATTGAAGACGCTCCGAATGAACTTAAATATGAAGCCGCATTAAATGACCATATTACAATGTATATTGATGATGTTCTTGTCTGGGGGACAGAGCCTGACGGTACAACTCCGAAGCCAACAGAACCGGATACGAAACCAACAAATCCGACAGCCACTTCATCAACAGGCGGTAAATCTACTCTTATAGGCGATGCAAACTGCGATGGAAGGGTAACAATTGCAGATGCCACAGCTATTGTTCAGCATCTCGGAAATCAAGATGAGTATGCTCTTTCAGAACAGGGAAAGATTAATGGAGATGTTGACGGCGTTCCAGGAATAACAGGTGCAGATGCAAATGAGCTTATGAAGCTTGAAGCAGGTTTAATTACCAAATTTCCTGTAGAAGAATAACTTATTCATATTTTTTTAATAAAGAGAGCTTTTGCTCTCTTTATTTACTTTTTGAATTTGTGGAAATGCACAAAAAAAGTATGTAAATATTAGAGGAATAAACGAAATTTTGGAAAGCTATTTACTTTTGGTTTTGAATATAATATAATAAATATGACGAGTAAAGCAAGTGCAAGTCCAAAAGCGACTGATACTCGTGTATTAACAAACATATATAACCGCAGTTTATGCACTGATACTGCGTTATAGAAATTTATATTTATATTTTTTGGGAGGGTATACAAATGCACAAGAAATTTTCCAAGGCAGTTGCCGGAAGTCTTATGTCTGCTGCTATGCTTGCTACAGCAGTTACAAGCGTTCTTGCTCCTATGAGCGCTTCAGCAGGAGAACTGCTTGGTCAGACTGACTTTGAAGACGGAACAGGTCTTCCATGGCATACTTGCGAAACAAATCCAGCTAAGCAGAAGTTTGAGATTAAAGACGGCAAGTATATTGTTGAGGTTGTTAACGTTCCTGACCCTAGCGAAGGTGCAGGAAGATGGGATCTTCAGTTCCGTCACAGAGGTTTGAGCTTTGTTGCAGGTCATACATATAAAGTTCATGCTGAAGTAACTCCTGACCAGACAGGTTACATCTATGCAAAGATTGCACCTATTTCAGGTTCTCCTGAGCTCTGGAATGACTCCGGTGCAGGTCAGTGGAATCCTGTTCTTGTTCAGGCTGGACAGACACTTACAATTGATACACAGTTTACTGCAAGTGAGACTTGTGAAGTAGCTGAATTTGCATTCCATTATTCAAATTCTGCCGGAACAGCAGTAGGCGGTGCTGATTATGGCCATACTGATACAGGTATGCCGGTAGGTACACATATTGCATTCGATAATCTTTCAGTTATCGATACACAGGACGGTGAGTGGGACAATGACCCGACTGCTGAATATGGTGTTGCAAGACCTCAGTCAAATGTTCGTCTCAATCAGGTAGGTTATTATTCAAAGCTTTCAAAGAAAGCAACATATATCACAGATGCTTCCGAAGCACTTGACTGGGAACTCCGTGATTCTTCTGGAAAGGCTGTTCTTACAGGAAAGACAGAGCCTAAGCCTCTTGATTCTGACACAGGTACAGCAAAGACAGAAACTCTTAATATAAATGGCGAGGACCGTGTAAAGTATAAGGATTCCGGTGCTTATGGTCATATCATTGACTTCTCAGAATATCAGCCTGGTGATGAACTTGCTGAAGAAGAATATACAATTTTTGTTAAGGATTCAACAGGTGTATCAGATACTCAGTCTGGTATCTATGAAAAAGCTTACGATACAAATATTGACGGCGATAAGGTTATGTGGACCAACTGGAAAACAGGTGTTGAATATGTAATGAACGAGTCTCATCCGTTCAAGATTAACAACTATGTATACAGCGGTCTTGTAACTAATGCTCTTAACTACTACTATCAGAACCGTTCAGGTGTTCCGATTGAAGAAGAATACATCACATCAGGCGATACAAAGGCACTTGCACACAGCAAATATGGTCATAGCCCTGATACAGCTTGCGTTCAGCCTGCTTGGAAGAAATTCTATGCTAATTCAGATGCAACAGACCACAAATATAAGATTGACGGTACAGGCGGTTGGTATGATGCAGGTGACCACGGTAAATATGTTGTAAACGGTGGTATTTCTGTATGGACACTTCAGAATATGTACGAAATCTCAAAGAAGAATGGTACAGATGCTAAGTGGACAGACGGCGAAACAATGAAGATTCCGGAGGGCGGAGACGAGAATCCTGATATTCTTGATGAAGCAAGAGTTGAACTTGAGTGGTTCTTCAAGATGATGGTTAAGTCTGATGACCCGTACTATGGAAAAGATGCAGGTATGGTTTATCATAAGCTCCATGACTATAAGTGGACAGGTCTCGGTGTTTATGCTTGGGACTATGGTGCAGACTTCAATGATATTATTGAAAATGAAGGCGGACGTATTGTTAAGCCTCCGACGTATGCTGCTACACTCAACATGGTTGCTTGTGCTGCACAGGCTGCACGTCTCTGGGAAGGTATTGACGATGAATTTGCTGCTGAGTGTCTCAAGAACGCTGAAGCAGGTTACAATGCAATTATCAACTCAGGCGACGGCTGGAAAGTTGCCAAGGGCGAAAGCAAGACTGACGACAATCCTGGCGGTGACATTTACTTTGCTGCTATGGATCAGGCTATCGGTGGCGGTGCATATGGTGATACATATGTATACGATGATATGTACTGGGCAGCTTGCGAACTTTATGCTACAACAGGTGATGCCAAGTATAAGGAAATGCTTGAATCTTACAGCAACCCGAATGACAGTACAGGTACAGACAAGGCTTACAGCCTGACATATAATCTCGGCGGCGGTGAGAACAACGGCTCATTCAGCTCATTCAACTGGGGTTGTACTTCCGGTCTCGGAACTCTCACACTTTACCTTAACAGCGATAAGCTTGATTCTGAAAATGCTAAAAAGGTTTCTGATTCTATTGCTGCTGTTGCTGATAAATATATTGAACAGCAGGGTAATTCAAGTGTTGGTATTCCTTATGTTGGTGCAACATTTACAGACCCGATTAATATCGGTGATGAAGAGGTTACAGGTTATGAGTGGGGTTCAAACTCATTCGTTGTAAACAACGCTATTGTTATGGCTTATGCTTACGATTCAACAGGTGATATCAAGTATATTGACGGTGCTGCTGAAGCAATGGACTATATCTTCGGACGTAACGGAAGTGACTTCTCTTATGTATCAGGTTACGGCGATGTTGCTCTCCAGTATCCTCACCACAGATTATGGTGTCACGGTGTAGATAAAAACTTCCCGATGGCTCCTGCTGGTGTTCTTTCTGGTGGACCTGGTGCAGGTATGCAGGATCCATATATTGGCGGTCTCGGCTATAAGAGAGGCACAATTGCTTCTCAGAAGTGCTATGTTGATAGTGCAGAAGCATGGTCTGTAAACGAAATCACAATTAACTGGAATGCTCCGCTTTCATGGATGGCTGCATTTATGGACGATGAGGCTAAGGATGTTGATAATACAGATAAGCCAACAACAAAGCCAACAGATAATCCGGATCTCAAGGTTACTCTCTGGGGAGATGCAAACTGTGATGGCAAGGTAACAATTGCTGACGCAACTGCTATCATTCAGGCACTCGGAAATCAGGATGAATATGCACTTTCAGAACAGGGAGCACTTAATGCTGACGTTGTTGACAACGGAGACGGTGTAACAGGAGCTGATGCAAATGCAATTCAGGCAATTGAAGCAGGATTTGTAAAACAGTCAGACTTCCCATTCTCTAAGGCAGACCTTGATGCTGCAATGGGTAAATAATTAAAAATTTTGTTCATACGATATATATTAAGGGACGCTTTATGCGTCCCTTTTTATTTTTTGAAACCATTTTGAAAAATTTATTACTTATATAATAAGGAGAAGGTGAGATGTTGGAAGATATTTATATTTTTGAACTTTATTTTTTGATGAATCAACAGGCATTATAATATGATAAATATTGTCAGACTGTTGCAACGAGTATTCTGAATGATGAATGTGATGTTGAAGAAGTATTAAATGAAAAACGGCTTGGAGCATGGAACTGCATTCCTCCGTTAAAACTGAATATATATATAAGAATTGAAAATTTTTCAATCAAAAGTATTTGATATGAAGATGGATTGCTGGAATAAATGCTTTTAATATTAATTAAATTATTTACATATCTATATGCAATAAAAAATCTCCTTACCTGATGGTAAAGAGATTGGTGCGAGTAATGGGACTTGAACCCATACGTCCTTCGACACACGCCCCTCAAACGTGCCTGTCTGCCTATTCCAGCACACTCGCATTCTGTACTTCCTGAGTACTTTATTATTATATCATAAAAAAATTGATTTGTCAAGTGTTTTTTGAAAATTTTTTGAGATTTTTTAAAAAAATTTGCACCGTGTAAAACTACGGTGCAAAAATTATTATATAGAATTTCCTGATTTTGAAAGTATTCTCATTGAATTAATTATATAACCGTCACTTGTTTCAGTGAGTTTGAACTCAACGGTTTTGGATGATGCTTTCGGAAGCCATTCAGGCAGTTCATTTATGTAATCAACAATAACAGTATAATTATTGTCACTTTTTTTGGCGGCTTTGATTTCAGGTGAATATGTGTAAGTTACGGGTGCAATCGGTACGTTATAGGACTGTGTTTCCTCATTATAATAGAAACGTGCTTCAACCAAACCGACTGTTGTATGTGTAAGTTCAGGAAGATTTTCACCAAAAAGCTTTATTGCATATTCTTCAACATCAGCAGCAGGAATATTCACAACGTCAAAAGTTATTTCATATCCGGAAACAGCGGTATCAGACATAATCATTGACCATATGGCAGCAGTTATAATCTGGTCTGAAGATAATTCAGACGGTGAATCAAATGATTCGATATCCATAATAACAGCAGGATAAAGAAATTTTTTGAGTTCCTCTTTTTTACTGTCTCCTGATGTATAATTACCGAGCATTGTAATACCTTTTACAATGACGGTAACAAGTCCAAAGCAGGCAAGAACAGCAAAAATCAATCCACAGAATGAGTAAACGCTTTTTTTAAGTTTTCTTTTACGTTTTACCGGTTTTTTATTTTTATTCGGCTGAACTTTTTCGCTTCTCTCATTAATTATATCATCCGGGTCTTCATCAAGTATATTTTCAAGAACTTCTGATATTTTATGTGAATTTTCAGAGTCTTCATCATTTCCTTCAATTTCATATTCATTACTTTCGTAGTCGCTATTTAAATCAGTATCCGAAAGTTCATCAAGTATTCCATCATATTTTTTATTATCCGTTTGATTTGAATCAACATCGCCATTTTCTATATCAGCAACTGCTTTTTCTGCATCTTCACGGATTGTATCAATAAGAGAATCAACAGGGTCCGGTTCACTGGTATTATCATTTTCGATAAAATCTTTGAAAGCACTGAAATCTTCTATTTCTTCTATAGAAATTCTGACTTCATTGTCCGATTTTTTTTCAGTTTCTTCAGCAACCTTTTTTTCGGCTTCAATGCGTTTTCTTTCAGCTTCTTCAGCAACCTTTTTTTCGGCTTCAATGCGTTTTCTTTCAGCTTCTTCAGCA
>CAJTOG010000008.1 GCA_910577575.1 uncultured Ruminococcus sp.
AAACAGTGTTACTATTCCTAAAATACCAAAAATTATTCCTGTAAGCGAAAAAGTTATAACAATTTTATACTCACTCCATTTACTCATCTCAAAATGGTGATGTATGGGAGTCATTTTAAAAATACGTTTTCCTTCGCCGGTTTTCTTTTTTGTATACTTGAAATAGCTGACCTGAATAACTACAGAAAGTGCCTCAATGATATATACCATTGCAACAAGCACCAACAAAAGATGTTTATGCAGTACAAGTCCTACGCCTGTTACGGCTGCCCCCAGAAACATTGAACCAGTATCACCCATAAAGCATTTTGCGGGATTAAGATTCCAGATTAAAAATCCGAGACAGCCTCCGGCAAGTGCCATTGTGAAACATGATATTTCTGCTTCATTCAGGACAGCACAGCACACTGTAAAAATCAGCATAGCCGAAAATGTTACAGAACCGCATAATCCGTCAACGCCATCTGTAAGATTTACTGCGTTTGTCAGGTATATTATAACGGGTATCATTATGATATAATAGAAAACTCCGAGCTGCGGCGATACCCAGAAACCCAAATCCAAAGCAGTTGAGCCGTCGCCGAATTTATACAGCATAAACAGAAAACCGAGTGAAAAAAGCGTCTGTAAAATAATTTTCTGAACAGCTGTAAGACCGTCATTGTTTTTTCTTGCAACTTTGGTATAGTCATCAATAAAACCGATGAGTCCGAAAAGCAAAGAAAAGACAAGTACACTCAGAAGTCTGTAGAATGCATTGTGGGTTTCCGGATTTGTTACGTCAAGACCTGCTTGTATGCGGTAAACCCAGTAACCCGCAACAGTCATGATGACAGATGCAATAATAAACATGAATCCGCCCATTGTGGGAGTACCCTGCTTCTTTGCGTGCCATTGCGGACCATCTTTTGTTTTTATAGGCTGACCGAATTTTATTTTATGAAGAAACGGTACAAGCCATTTTCCTGATATTGCTGCAATTGCAAAAGCAAGCAGTGCTGTCAGAAAATTAATTATCCAAAATGTCATTTAGTAAAACAACTCCTTTTAAACTCCGGTTACAGCAGTTTCAAACCCTCTGCAACAATTTCTCTTTCATCAAAATGAATATGCTTCATGCCAGCAAGAATCTGATAATCTTCATGACCTTTGCCTGCCAATACTATTATATCACCTTTTCCAGCAATTTGCAAGCCATGAAAAATAGCTTCTTTTCTGTCAGTTACAACATCATACGGAACATCTGTATTTTCAAGCCCGGAAAGTATATCATTTATAATAGCTTCTGGCTCTTCATTTCTGGGATTATCAGAAGTAACTATAAGCCTGTCGGCATATTTAGCCGCTGCCTCCGCCATTTTAGGACGTTTTGCAGCATCCCTGTTTCCTCCGCAGCCAAAAAGGCAGATTAATCTGTTGTCAGTATATTCCTTAACGCTTTTAAGAATATTTTCAATTGCGTCGGGAGTGTGTGCATAATCGCATATAACCGTAAAATCACGTCCGGTAGGTATAATTTCGCATCTGCCCTTTACTCCGTTATAATTTTCAATTGCCGGAACAGAATCAATTCCCAGTTCCGAACACACTGCAAATGCCGCAGTTATATTTGAAACGTTGAACATTCCCGGAATACATGAATTTACAGAAGTTTTCCTGTTGATTTCAAAACGGCTTCCCGTTGATTTTATTTCAATCTTATCTGCATGATAATCTGCTTCTGTCTTTACACTGAATGAAAGTTTATTACAGCTTACTTCATCATAAAGTTTTTTTCCATAATCGTCATCAATGTTGATAACAGCAGTATCACATATATCAAACAGGAGTTTTTTTGCCTGATAATAATCTTCCATATCTTTATGATAATCAAGGTGATCCTGAGTAAGATTAGTAAAAACGGCAAGTTTGAATCTCGTACAGCCTATTCTGTTCTGTACCAGTCCGAAGGAACTCACTTCCATTACAACATATTCACAGCCTGCGTCAGCCATTTTTGCAAGAATCTCCATATAATCATAAGCAAAGGGAGTCGTATTGTCCGTATGGAGAATCTCACTGCCTATTTCATTCTGTATAGTACCTATAAGACCAGTCTTATGACCTGCACTCATAAGTATATGCTTGATTATGTTTGTCGTGGTTGTCTTGCCGTTTGTACCTGTTACCCCTATAAATGTCATTTTTCTTTCAGGATGCCCAAACCACGCTGCACATATATTTCCATAAAGCATGCGTGAATTTTCTGTAATAATCTGTTTATCACCCAGTCCCAAGTCACGTTCGCATACTACAGCAACAGCTCCTTTTTCAAGCATTTCGGATGCCGCATCATGTCCGTCAAAGCTTCCACCTTTAATACATACAAAAAGGCTTCCTTTCTTTACTTTTCTTGTATCATCAGTAACAGAAGTAATTTCTGTATCACCGATTGAAGTAATTGCATTGTTTTCAATTAAATCTCTCAATCTCATAATTAATCTCCACCATCACGCACTATAAATTCAATTTCAATTGTTGTACCGATAGGAACCTGCTCTCCAGGTTCAGGACTTTGACTGTTTACAACTGCTCCCTCACGGCGAATTGATGCACCTGTTGCAATGTAATTAAGTTTTTTATAAATAATCGACTCGTTTGCCACATCAGGTGAAAGTCCGGTAAGATTTGGAACATCAGTATATTCCAGAACAGGATTTGAATCAGTGTATAAATAAACCGTTCCTCCCTTTGCAATTGATGAACCTGTAAAAGGAGACTGAGCTATAACCGATGAACCTGTGCCTATAATCTCATACTGTGCACCCAGACCTTCGAGAGTAGCTTTTGCATCAACAAGCGGTCCTTCAAGAAGCGGAACTTTTATGTCAAGTTCTGCAAGCTCTTCGTCCGTATATTCAGGGCTTATTCCCAGATATGGCAGAACATCAGTAAGAATTTCCCTTGCTGTCGGAACGGCAACCTCACTTCCGTAATAGTGACCGCCGTTATTCTCCTTATCAGGCATATCAGCAAGTACAAGCAGAATTATTTCAGGGTCTTTTGCAGGAGAAAAACAGCAGTAAGATGCACCATATTCCTGTTCAGAAGCGTTTTCCTGTGCACCATCAACATATGTTTTGCCTTTTGATGTTTCTGAAAGTCTCTGGGAAGTACCTGATTTACCGCCGATTGAATAGCCCTTGATAGCAACATTGCTGTCAGTTGCCACATTATAGAGAGATTCACGCATTATAGCAGAAGTTTCCTCTGAAACAACCTGTCTGCGCACTGTACGTTCATTTTTTAATATAACGTTTCCGTCCTCATCAGTAATTTTATCAACTACATAAGGCTGAAGAAGATAACCACCGTTTATTGCCGCACAATACGATGTAATCATTTCAAGCGGAGTTATAGTTTCACACTGTCCCATTGACGACATTGCTACGTCAACATTGGTCATATCATCAAGAGTCTTCTGAACACCATATGATTCAGCCGGCAAGTCTATACCTGTATTTTCCCGAAGACCGAATGCATCATAATAATAAAGAAATTTTTCAATTCCAAGACGCAATCCTATTTCAATAAAAGCAGGGTTGCAGGAATGGGTTAAAGATTCCTGATATGTCTGTGCTCCGTGACCGCTGAGTTTATGACAGTTTACAGACTGAGCCATACCATCAAGTCTTATTGAACCTGAACAGAAAAAACTGTCAGTTTCCCTGTTGATTAAATTTTCCTCAAATGCGGCAGCACTTGTAATAACCTTGAAAACAGAACCGGGTTCATAAAGTTCGGTAACACACTTATTACGCCACTGTGTTTCCCTTGCTTCTCCCTGTACCCTGCTGTATTCATCGCCGTCAAGAGTTTTCAGTATTTCCTCAACTGTCTGGTCAGCAACTTCATAAGGGTTATTCAAATCATAGCTCGGATACTGTGCCATGCCATATATTGCACCTGTTTTTGCATTCATCAGAATAGCACAACTTCTGTTTTTAGTCATAAATTCGTTTGACATTTTTTCAAGATGCTTTTCAAGATAATACTGGATATTCATATCAAGAGTAAGATGAATATCATTGCCGTTCTTTGCAGGGTATGTCTTTGAATATCTGTAGGGCAGTTCATTTCCGTTCGAGTCCTTGGCTGAAATTGTTCTACCATCCGTACCTGCGAGATATTCGTCATATGATGCCTCAAGCCCATACATACCATATCCGTCAGCAGCAGTAAATCCTATAACAGCGGCGGCAAGTTCGTTCTGAGGATAATAACGTTTTGTATCTTCTTCAACATTTAGACTTGTCAGGTTATACTGATTAAAAAAGGCAAGCACCTCGTCAGCAACAGGTTTTTCAACCTGCTCCTGCAATATGCTATACTGATTATTGGCTTCCATTGCCTTTGTTACTTTATCAGCTGTTATCTCAAGTTTGCCTGAAAGCACGGATATCGCTTCCTGTCTGAAATCTTCTGCTGATGAAGGAAGGGGGTCTTCGACAATAACCTGAACCTTTTCGCCATTTTCATTTGTAGTAGTTTCAACAGCCGGCTTATATGTACCATTTCTGATTTGTTCATTCCGTTTGTCAATACGTGCCTGAAGAAGTTCCATATCCTTTCGGAATTGTTTGGGGTCTAAAAATACTTTATAAACCGACGCACTCTTTGCAAGTGCCATTCCCTTTGAATCATATACTGAACCACGGTTTGCCGAAATCGTAATTGAACCGAAATGCTGGTCATTTGCCATTGCCTGATACTTTTTATTTTCAACTACGGAAATTTTAAAGAAATTTCCTGCCACAAAAATAAACAGAATAAAGAACACAAGAGTCATAACAATTCTGGTTCTTATTTTCATTGATTTAGAGGGAATATTATTATTATTTGCCATAATAAACTCCTTTCTTTAGTTTATATAAATAAAAACATTATTTTTTTATAAATAAAATTCAATCTTTTATATTGTCCAATGTGAATAAATAGAATAAGGCAGGGTAAATATACGCCCCGCCTCTGACACCTTCTCTTTTTATATGATGTCCTTTTAATAAGATACAAAGAAGAAATAGAAATGCTTATCAAGCAAGGAATCACCCTTCTCTATCCTTTAAAGCAGGACAGGAGAAGAGGATTCCTGTATTCCGATCACCCGTCGTATCTCCTTGTTCTACCTATCACTACGGCATATAATATCTGTTTAGCCGTCAGCATTTTTTATTAAGGGGGCAGCCTGTATTATATTTATATTTGTACTACCCTCTGAAATATTCCACACATCTGTCAAAAAAGCTTTTCAGCTTTGCAAGGATACTTTCATCCTGCTGTGGAATACTTACTACGTCATCGGTTTGTATCTCGATGTACTTTATCTGCGATGAATCAATCTTCTGCATTCCAAGTACATTTTCGGCATAATCCTCAACGTTTTTTGCAGACATCTTGCTGTCAAGTTCTGATTGTAACCGGACATTTTCGGCCTCTGCAAGATTAAGCTCATTATTAAGAGCGGAAACCTTGCTGTACACTGTATTACGCCTGTCCAGACTATAGATAACAGTACCCAGCAATAAGACTGCAAGAGCAGACACCAAAATAATAGAAAGTACAGAACCGCTTTTGGCTTCTGTATTCCTCATATTGATATGCGGTTTTTTCTTAGGCTGTTTTTGATTTTTGCCTGAACCGGACGGTTCCGGACTTTCAATGCCGTTCTCATTTTCATAGCTGTAAACGGGACTTGGTTCAGCCATTTTCATCCGCACTCCTTTCTATTATCCTCAGTTTTGCACTTCTGCTTCTGTTGTTGCACTCAAGCTCATTCTGAGCAGCCTCAATTGGCTTCTTATTCACAAGTATTCCCTGCGGCTTGCGTCCGCATACACACTGGGGAAATTCAGGCGGACATATGCAGCCTTTACACCATTCAGCAAATCTTTGTTTGACTATTCTGTCTTCCAAAGAATGAAAAGTGATAACAGCAAGTCTGCCTTGTGGCTTCAGGCACGAAAAAGCCTTACTGAGTCCTTCGGAAAGATGGTCGAACTCTCCGTTAACGGCGATACGTATAGCCTGAAATGTTTTTTTACAGGGGTTCTTGTCTCTCCGTGCTTTCTGCGGAACACTTTCCCTTATAATATTGGCAAGCTGTTGAGTAGTCTCAATAGGAGCAGTTTCTCTTGCTTTAACAATATTTGAAGCAATACGGCGGGAAAATTTTTCTTCACCGAACTCAAAAATTATCTTTGCAAGCTGCTGTTCCGAAAAACCGTTTACAACATCAGCCGCACTCATACCAGTTTTGCTCATTCTCATATCGAGCGGAGCGTTAACTGAATGATAGGAAAATCCTCTGCTTTCTTCATCAAGCTGATATGACGAAACTCCCAAATCCATAAGAATACCGTCAGCTCTGCCTGTTCCAAGCTCTGACAGAATATTGTCAAGCTCCGAATAATTACGATGAATGACAACAACATTATTAAACTCTGCCAGTCTTTTTGAAGCAGCCTTAACAGCATCAGGGTCACGGTCAAGGGCAATAAGTCTGCCTTTCGGACTCAGTCTTTCAGCAATCGCAAAGGAATGTCCGCCACCGCCGGCAGTACAATCAATGTAAATACCATCGGGGTTTATATTTAATCCGAGAATACATTCATCAAGCAGAACAGGGATATGACTGAATTTCATAAAACAACTCCTTACTAACACACCAAAAAGTGCAAATACAGGAACAAGCCGCATTAAAGCAGCTCATACCGCACATTTGTAGAAATCAAAGAATCAGACTGATAATAAGCCTGAAGTTTTTTTGCTTTCAGCAAAATTTGCACTGTTTCATCTTTCAGTTCTTTCCGCACTATCCACCATAATAATCTAACCGACTGTAATTTCTGTAAATCTTTTTAAAACAATAAACAAAAAATCATGCTATAATTCTTTACAGCAGTGAGAAGCCTTTTTATCTGGAATCAGACTTCCGGATACAATCAGCCTGTTACAGTATTCACAGGACTATCGAACAGAGTAAACAGCAACAGAATTTCCATGAATATGAAAGAGGTTTAATCCGTTGATTATAGCATAAAATCATGCACTTTCCAGCCATTTAGAACCCGGTCTCAAACCTCAGTATCAATCATAATAAAACCGTATTGCCTTTTTTACCCCTATAATTTATTATAACTCATTAGTCAAAATTTTACAATACGTATTTTGCATAATCATAAACTGAAAAAATAAAAAATTTTTGTGTATTTTGTTCAATATTTAAATTTTGTCATCAGTATAAAACATATGTTTTATACTTTTAGCTAACTGTTTTAATCTTAAATCTGTCTTTTTTCATCAAAAACAACTAAATTACAGAAAAAGTCTCTGAAATCTGCTTCCAAAGACTTATTCCGTCAAAAAATCAATTAATAATAATAAGATTGGTCAGACCATGTATCAGTATAATAATCTGTCCAAGGTTCAGTGTATGGTTCTGTCCAAGGCTCTGTATATGGTTCTGTAGGTTCTTCCGTAGTCGGTTCCTCTGTGGACGGTTCTGTTACCGTTCCTATATCAGTTGGATAACTGTTAGGATAAATGACAGCCGGAGTCTGAACATAATTCGGGTCAACAACTACAGGAGCTGATGAACCGTCCGGAATTTCTTCGCCATCCGGTCTGGGAGTATAGAATACATTGAACTTTGAAGATTTCAAATCCATTGCAAGTTTAAATTCATATCCCTTGACTGTTTTCTGGTCATCAATGTTAACATATGTAACATATCCGGTAGAATCCGAATATGAAGGTTTAATCCAGTTCTGCGGATTATCTGAAAGCTTGATGCCATATGCATTTTCAATCATGTTTCTGAGCTGAAAATCATCAACATAAGTTACAGTTCCGTAATGAGGGTCAAAAGCTGCGTCATAATCACTCGGAACAGAACGGAGATACGGCAGGTTTGAATAGAAAACTTCCTGACAGTTTGCAGTTATTCCTCCGCTGGATGCAGAAAACATAGTAAGTGCATAGTCACCATTATAATAGAGTGCCTGACCTAAAACCTCCGCAACTGCATCAACCACAACCTGTGGAGGATTCGGTTTACATCTCAGGTCATTTGCATTGTTTCCGTTATATTTACAGTATGAATAAACAGCAACAGCCTGTGCTTTTATAGCTTCATAACTCATAGTACCGCCGACTTCATTGAAAACAATCTGCGAAACCATTGAAAGCACATCTCCTGAAACTCCGTTGACAACTATTTCCTCTTCCTCTGCAAGTCCTGTATTCATAAGATAGGTATCAGGATAATAATGGAAAAGAATATCCTGATAAGTCCACCCACTATATGTGGCATAGAAATTTGCACCGTTCTGACTCATTCCGACACCATGTCCCCAGCCATATGTAACTATTGCAAATTCTCCTGCCCTTGATTCAATAACAGGGTCACTTTCAAGCCATGGAATATCTCCGACATATCCGCCTGTAACATTAAGAGCTACGGGTGTCGGGTCCTTGCTTTTTTTGCCTGATTTACCCGAACCTGCCTCTGGGGAAGCTTCATAGCTTATAAGAGAAAGACTGTCATCATATTCGTCAATTTCCGCCTTGAACCATTCTGTTTCCTTTTCTTCTGTAATAATTTTATCCGGAACATCTTCCGCCGAAACTTCAGGTATTATTTCTGAAGTTGTTGTTTCTGTTTCACCGGATACTGTTGTCACAGAAGTACTTCCTGTAGAAGTTGATTCAGTTGAAACAGTTGTATCTTCTGCCTCTGCTGTAAACGGCATAGTGCTTCCGGCAAGCAAAATACCAGCAATAACAGCCGTCAATTTCTTAAATGAATTTTCACTCTTCATTGGTATCACCTCATAAAAAATTTCAGAGTATATTTACTGTTGATGTGCCGCCTTGTATTCCGCTGTTCTTTCAATTGTCGAAAAATCCTCTGCTGATTCACCGTCACGCAGTCTCCTTGCGATTATCAGAAATCTGGAGTTATCCTCATCTGCATAACAGGTTGAAAGAGTAAGCAGCTTGTCTCCGTACTTCACATCAATACCCCAGTCATAAAGCTGTTTTTCTTTCACATTACTCATATAATAATTAAAATCTTCTTCAGTGTCAAGCTCTTCCATATCCCAATAAATAAAATCAGAATACCAGTTCCCGCCTGTTATGAGGCAGGCACAGATTACATAGTCATAATCCTTGTAATTTGAACTGAACTCAATAAACGGAGACTGTTCAAAAAAGCTTTCGTCCTGTCTGTAACGTCTTAAAGAACCGAACATCGTATTATTTGCCATGTTGTGACCATATATTATTATGTTTTCAGACTGCTCCGATTCAACACTGCCGAAATTATCACGGTAATCCATATAAAGCGTACCTGCAAATTTATAGCTTCTGTCCAAATCACGGTGAAGGTAGTAATCATTTGCAGGACACGAAACTCCGCCGTAATATGACATATCAGGAGTAACTTCTCCGGGGTCTTTGAGTACAGGATAATCAACATTTGTATTCTTGATTCTCAACCAGCCTGCAATATCCTTATTCTGTTTCAGAAGCATTTTTGCTTTTTCTGTCATACCCGTTTCGGATTGTATGTAATCAGAATATACAGGAAGTACAACAGATTCTTCAGGCGGCTCTGTCGGAGTTTCTGTTACAGCCGTTGTAAGTTCAGACTCAATACTAACGACAGGAACACTATTGTCAGACATAAAATGTATATATGTAAATCCACCAAGTCCGGCAGCTATAAGAAGTACACCGAAAGCTGATATAATTTTTACTGCTTTTCCTTTGTTACTCATTTATCATTCCTCAGTTTTCTTATCTGGATTTTTCTTTGGTCCGTAAGGCACAAACTCTGCATCAGGATTATATCTTTCATTTGTCCTTATCTGATAATAATAGCTTGGCCATTTGATATTCGTATTTTCTTTGCTTTCAGTCCCTTCATACAAATCCTCGCCCGGACGTACTTTTCTTGCAAGCAGAATAAATCTTCCCCTGTCGCCGAGAAGAGTATTGCAAGTTGAAAGGGTTAAAAGCTGGTCACCGTATTCAACATCAATATTGTTTGTGCGGATTGTTCTTCTTTTTGCCTCGTTTACAAAATTATAGAAATCTTCTTCATTCTCAAAATCCAACTTATTCCAGCAATCGAATTTTGTTTCGGTATTATCCTCAGCATCAAGCATGAAAAATGCAAATATTTTGTAAGCGTAATTTTCATAATTCGAACTGAAATAAATTAAGGGATGGCTGTCATAATAATCATAATTTCTGTAATAGTATTTCAGGGCACCAAACATACTTTCATCAGCCATATTATGGCCATAGACTACAAGATTATCAGAATTTTTAACAGCAAGATGATGATTTTCAACCCTGTCAAAATTATTTCTGTAATCAAGGAATAAAGCCCCTGCACGTGATTCGTTTCCCTTGGCGTTTATGTTAAGATATTTGCTGTTATCAGCCGCCTGCATAACAGGAAGCTTTACAATCGGTTCACCGTCAACAGTAGGGATTGTCATAAACCCGATAATTTCAGGGTTAATATCAAGCAGTTTCTGAGCTGATACAAGTTTTTCATAGTATTTTTCAGGAATATTTTCCTCAACTTCATCAGTATCCGGAATATAATCTGGATTATAAATATCATAGATTTCCTCAATTTCCTTATTTTGCATATTGTTACGCCAAAGGTCGAGATAATAATCCCCTACCATATATCCGCATACAATGACAGCAGCAATTGAAACCATAAAAACTATTTTTCTTGCACTTTCCAGTGCACTGTCACCTTTTTCAGGAAAAAGACCTCTGAGTTTTCGACCAAGTTTCTTTTTTTTCTTCTTTTTCTTTCCGAAAGACTTATTTTCAGGTCTTCTGATAGCGACGGGAACCGACTCTTCATATGGCGGAATTTCTACGTCAGGAATCCCAACTTCTCTTGCATGAGATACAGGCTTCCGCTCATTATCAGTCTTTCTAGCAATATGCACCTGATTCAATGGTTTTATATCTCCTTCTGACTGTGATATTCCTGTATTTTCAATCAATTCTCTGTTCCGTACAGCATTTTTTATTGCCTTTATTCTTTCGGCTCTTGCTAAAGATTCTGCCAAACTGTCAGCGTCCATGCTCTCATTTATTCCATTGTTATTTTCATTCAATTAACTGCCCTCTCTTTCGTCTTGCTATGTTTGCATCATAATTTTTCATATTTTCATATTATAATTTTACACCATCTTAATTATATTGTCAAGCCGGCAAAATAAATTTTCACAGGATTATCTCTTAATTTGTAGAAATCGTTCACTTTGTCGGTGTTCTGCACAAATAAAATAAGCAAAATTTGTCCACATACAGAAATTACCATAGAAATTATTATCTCTGATACTCAAATACTTTCATTTGTGTACCTTCAACAGCTTTCTGAATAAGCGGTTCAAAATCAAAGCTGTTCTGTGCCTTTTCAATATCAGCAAGTTTAGGCTTAACCTTGGGATGACGTGGAGTAAATACGGTACAGCAATCCTCATACGGTTCGATTGATGTTTCAAAAGTATCTATTTTACGTGCAGTTTCAATAATTTCAGTCTTATCCATTCCAACACACGGGCGGAATACAGGTATACGGCAGACTGCATCAGTACAGGCCATCGCTGCCATAGTCTGACTTGCAACCTGTCCGACACTTTCGCCTGTAATCAACGCAAGACAGTTATCCTTTTCTGATATTCTCTGAGCAATTTCCATCATAAGACGACGCATTATAATAGTAAAATATTCCTCCGGACAGTTATCTTTTATAGCTTCCTGAATTTCAGTGAACGGCACACAGAAAAATGCTATGCTTCCGCAATAATCAGTAAGTTTCTGACAAAGTGTTTCCACTTTGAGCAATGCCCTGTCGGAAGTATACGGAGGACTTACATAATGGATTGCAGCAATATGTACTCCTCTTTTCGCCATCATATAACCGGCAACAGGGCTGTCAATACCTCCGGAAAGAAGCAGCATTGCCTTTCCGCTGCTTCCTACAGGAAGTCCGCCTGCTCCCTTGATATTTTCAGCATGAACGTATGCATTTGTATCACGCACCTCAACTGTTACTGTAACTTCCGGATTTTTTACATCAACTGTAAGATTCGGAAACTTTTCAAGAAGAATACCGCCAAGCTCCGCACATATTTCAGGTGATTTCATCGGAAATGCCTTGTCCGAACGCTTGGCATTTACCTTGAAAGTTTTTGCACAGCTCAGTATATCATAAAGATATTCAATTGATTTGATTTTTATATCCTCAAAATCCTTTTCGCACACACATGCACGGCAAAGTGCGGCTATACCGAAAATTTTTCCTACACGTTCAGTAACTTCACCTAAATCAATATCTTCATCAAGCGGAGTTATATATGTGGTTGACTGTGCAGAAGAAAGCTGAAAATGCCCAATACTTTTAAGTCTGCGTTTTATGTTTTTGGTAAGCATATCCTCAAAAGTACGCTTGTTAAGTCCTTTCAGAACCATTTCACCATATTTTACAAGTATAATTTCTTTCATTTTTATTTCTCCTTATTATTAAAAATTTATCCTCTGATACTTTCTGTTCCCTCACGGAGTGCAGAAATAAATTCGTCAAGTTCCGTTTCTGTAGTTTCAGCAGTCATACTTATTCTTAATGCACTGTCAGCATTTTTGCCCGATATGCCAAACTGTTCCAGAACCCCGCTTTTCTGTCCCTTTGAACATGCTGAACCGCTGCTTACATAAATATTTTTACTTTCCAAAAAATGAAGCATTATTTCCGAACGCTTTCCCACTGAAATATTTATTATATACGGTGAGCCGTCATCGGGTGAATTTACTGTTACTCCGTCAATTCCTGAAATATGACTGATTAAATATTCTTTCAGCTCTGTAACCCTGCTGAATCTTTCACTGATATCTGTCATAAATTTTTCAGCTGCCGCACCGAACGCACAGATAAGCGGTACACTTTCTGTACCCGAGCGGATTCCCTTTTCCTGCTTTCCGCCTGTAATCAACGGCAGCACACGTATTCCTTTTTTTATGTACAATGCTCCTGCACCTTTTATTCCATGGATTTTATGTCCGCTAAGTGAAATCAAATCGGCATTCAAAGCATTCGCCTTAACCGGCATTTTCATATAAGCCTGAACGCAGTCGCTGTGAGTAACAATCTCCGGAAATTTACGTTTTACTGCTGAAAATGTTTCTTTAACCGGCAGAATATAACCTGTTTCGTTATTGACATACATCATAGTAAGCATAACAGTATTTTCATCGCACGAATCAATAAAATCAGAAACATAAAATCTGCCGTCGCTCCTCGGAGGTATGCGGACGATTTCAAATCCTGACTTTTCAAGTGCGGACAGGGTTTCATCCACTGATGCGTGTTCTACTGATGAAGCCACTATTTTACGGCGTTTTCTGCCGTATGCCGTGCAGATTCCACGAAGTGCAAGATTATTGCTTTCCGTTGCCCCCGAAGTAAAAACAATACTACTGCTGTCTACTCCCAGTGAACCTGAAATTATTTTCCTTGCATTATCAACCACAAGCTGAGCATTAAGGCCCACACGATGCAAAGACGAGGGATTTCCGAAATTTTCAGTCATTGCAGAAACTGCTGCACTTACTGCTTCCGAACATGGTTTTGTTGTCGCTGCATTATCCAGATATATGAACATATAATCACGCTTTCTTATGTAATAATATTTTTTTATCTTCCAAAAAATAATGATTCATTCCAGAAAATGTATCCTGAATGAAGTCCATTGATTTCTTCTGTTTTAAATGGTTTATCAATAACACTGTTTTCCTCTGTAATTGCAAAAGGAAAACAGTTGGGAAAAGTTCCGGATTTTAGCTCTGAAAGACTAATAATAGCATCATTTTCTTCAAGTCCTGTCTGTATAGCTCTAACATATTGAAATTCCCATATTTTTTCAGCAATTTTTATAATTCTTAAAATTTTTTCTTTATCAAAATTAGATGAAACAACTTGGGTTTTCAGTTCACTTTCAGGAATAATTATTTCATAAGTAAATTCTTCATTATCAGGATAATTATTCAGCCAGAATCCTCTTGTTTCAGAGAAATTATCCAAACTGTAATAAATCTGTCTGTAATCATTTGAACAGTCCTCATCAAAGCCAAGTTCAAAATTTTCCTCAAGTTTCCTCTGATTAATAAAAATTATTTCTTCAAATGAATATTCCTTTTCACTTTCATTTGAAAATCCCGATAAAAACTTAAATCCGCACTTTTTCAGATGGCTGTAAAAATCATGAACAAAAGTTTTATAAATATTCTTACGCTGAAACTGAATGGAAATATTAAAATACGCCGGCACAATATTCACCTCTTTTAAAATTTCTCCGTAAAAGTTTATTATAACATATTTCAATGTAAAATGCTATAGGCAGAATATATTTTTAAGTTTTTTAATTTATTAAAGAATTGTGTGATTATGATATTCTGTACTGAAAAAAATGACAATATGGCAAAATACTGCAAAACTTTTGAAAAAATTTCAAAAAGCTCTTGACAAGCCCTGTTTTATGTGATATAATGATTTTACCTCTTTGGGCGTTCTTTTTTGTACGCTATTGAGGGAGGCAAACAACCTATCTCTGTTTTTTTGACAGAGAAAGTAATTTTTTCAGGAGGTGCCGATATGAGAGTTAAAATTACATTAGCATGCACTGAGTGCAAGCAGCGTAATTACGTTTCCAAGAAGAATAAGAAGAACGACCCTGACAGAATCGAAATGATGAAACACTGTAAATTCTGCCGCAAGCACACTCTTCACAAGGAAACAAAGTAAACGGAAGGAGTATTTTTATGGCTAAAAAAGACAAGGAAAATACTGCTGCCGAAATATCCGAAAAGCTCGACAAAAAGGCTAAAAAGGATAAGAATAAATCCGAGAAGAAAGAACCTAACAAAATTTCTAAATGGTTCAAGGATTTAAAAATCGAATTCAAAAAGGTAGTCTGGCCAAAAAAGAAAACCGTTATAGATAATACTGCTATCGTTCTTGCTGTTGTTGTCTGTTCAGCCGTTTTCGTTGGTCTGCTCGATACAGGGTTTCTTGCCCTTATGAGATTCATCTACCAGCAAGGCTAATTAAATTATGGAAATCTGAGGAGGATTTGTTATGGCAGAAGCAGCTAAGTGGTATGTTATCCACACATATTCAGGCTACGAAAATAAGGTTGCTCAGAATATTGAAAAGGTTGTTGAAAACCGTAAGCTTCACGAGCTCATCCAAGAGGTCAGAGTTCCTACCGAAAGGGTAAAAGAACATACCGCTGATGGTAAAGAAAAGGAATATGAACGTAAAACCTTTCCCGGTTATGTTCTCATTAAAATGGTTGTAACTGACGATACATGGTATATTGTAAGAAATACCCGAGGCTGTACAGGCTTTGTAGGTCCGGCTTCTGCTCCTACTCCTCTAAGTGAGGAAGAAGTAAAGAAAACCTTCGGCATTGATGTTTCAGTTGTTGAAATCCATTTCAAAGAGGGCGACAGAGTTCAGATTTCCGGTACTGCTATGGACGGACTCATCGGCATCGTTCAGAGCATCAATTTAGACGAGCAGAAAGTTGATCTTCTTGTATCAATGTTCGGTCGTGAAACGCCCACAACATTGTCCATAAATCAGGTCATTGCAGTGGACGATTAATTAAGGTCAAAAAGAAGTCAGGTGACTTCAGTGGGAGAGGTAAAATAATTCTTGCCTCGCCATTTACCACATTTATGGAGGTGCGAATTACATGGCACAGAAAGTAGTTGGCTATATTAAGCTTCAAATCGCAGCAGGAAAGGCTACTCCTGCACCGCCTGTTGGTCCGGCTCTCGGTCAGCACGGCGTAAATATCATGGCATTCACAAAGGAATTCAACGAAAGAACAAAGAACGACATCGGCATGATTATCCCTGTTGTTATCACTGTTTATGCAGACCGTTCATTCTCTTTCATCACAAAAACTCCGCCCGCAGCTGTTCTTATCAAGAAAGCTTGCAATATCAACAGCGGTTCAGGCGTTCCGAACAAAACTAAGGTTGCCAACATAACCAAGGAACAGATTCAGAAAATCGCTGAACAGAAAATGCCGGACCTCAACGCAGGTTCTCTTGAAACTGCTATGAGCATGATTGCCGGTACTGCTCGTTCAATGGGCGTTGTAGTTGTTGACTGATTAAAATTAACTTGAATGATGATACGGGCAATTCCCCGTTCAGAGTTCTATTGGTGGGAGGAAAATTCCGCTAATCGGGTAAGGATAATCCCGATACTACCACTTAAATAGGAGGAAATATAATGAAACACGGCAAGAAATATGTTGACAGTGCAAAGGCTGTTGATTATACAAAGCTTTATGAGTCTGTTGAGGCTCTTGATTTAGTTTGCCAGAATGCAAAGGCAAAGTTCGATGAAACAATTGAAGCTCATATCCGTCTCGGCGTTGACTCACGTCACGCTGACCAGCAGGTAAGAGGTGCTGTTGTTCTCCCTAACGGAACAGGTAAGAAAGTTAAGGTTCTTGTTTTCTGTAAGGAAGATAAATATGAAGCTGCCCAGGCTGCCGGTGCTGAATATGTTGGCGGTATGGATTACGTTGAAAAAATTCAGAAAGAAAACTGGATGGATTTCGATGTTGTCATTGCTTCCCCTGATATGATGGGTCTTGTTGGTCGTCTTGGTAAGATTCTCGGACCTCGTGGTCTTATGCCAAACCCAAAGGCAGGTACTGTAACTCCTGACGTTGCTAAGGCTGTAACAGAAGCTAAGGCAGGTAAGATTGAATACCGTCTTGACAAGACAAATATTATTCACTGCCCGATTGGCAAAGCTTCATTCGGTTCTGCAAAACTTGAAGAAAATTTTGCTGTTCTCATGGAAGCCATTGTCAAGGCTAAGCCTGCTGCTGCTAAAGGTACTTACCTCAAGAGCTGTACAGTTACTTCAACAATGGGTCCCGGAGTTCCGGTTGCTACAAATAAATACGGTGCTTAAATGAACCGAAAATATATCACCCTCGGATTTTTCCAAGGGTGATTTTTTATATAAAAAACACGGCATCTTTTCAGACACCGTGTAATTTTTTTATTTTTTATTTGAACTATGGCACTTTCCATTCATTGCACAATTCTGACAGCCACATCTGCAAGAACTTTTTCCTTCTTTTTTATCATGGATAAGCTTCATAACAATTAATGCAACTATAGCAACAAGCATTAATGCTACAATAAATGTTCCCATATAAATCCTCCTTATACGGTTGTAACTTCCTTTGTAAGCTTTGTAGTTTCTTTATAAGGCTTGAACAGAAGATAAACTGCTCCGATTACAAGAGCTACTGAAATTGCTGCTCCGGCAATTCCAAGAACTGTAATATTTCCGGTAAAGAGACTGCCAAGCTGATAAATTACAAATGCAACAATATAAGCAAATACACACTGATAAGTAATTGCAAACCAAGTCCATTTTGCATTGTTCATCTCACGTCTGATAGCTCCGATAGCTGCAAAACATGGTGCACAGAGAAGATTGAATGCAAGGAATGAATAAGCAGCAACACCTGTGAATGAGGCTGCAATGGTTGAATAAACCGATGCTTCTCCCGTGCCAAAAAGTATTCCCATTGTTCCGACAATATTCTCCTTTGCAACAAGACCTGTAACAGATGCAACAGCAGACTGCCAGTTCCCCCAGCCAAGAGGAATAAATATCCATGAAATGCATTTTCCGATTGTTGCAAGAATTGAGTGGTCAAGCTCATCTTCTGAAAGCATACGGAATGAACCGTCAACAGTACCAAAGAACGTGAAAAACCATACAAATATTGTTGAAAGAAGTATAACCGTACCTGCCTTCTTGATAAATGACCAGCCACGCTCCCACATTGAACGCAGTACATTGCTTAAAGTCGGCATATGATATGCAGGAAGCTCCATAACAAAAGGTGCAGGGTCACCGGCAAACATTTTTGTTTTCTTTAACATAATACCCGAAATAATAATTGCTACCATTCCAAGAAAGTAAGCTGAAATCGCTACCCATGCAGAACCACCGAAGATGGCACCTGCAATCATTGCAATAAACGGCGTTTTAGCCCCACATGGAATAAATGTTGTTGTCATTATGGTCATACGTCGGTCACGTTCATTTTCAATTGTACGTGATGCCATAATTCCGGGAACTCCGCAGCCAGTACCAACAAGAATCGGAATAAACGATTTACCTGAAAGACCGAAACGTCTGAAAATTCTGTCAAGAACAAATGCTACACGTGACATATATCCGCAGCTTTCAATAAATGCAAGAAGCAGGAACAACATAAGCATCTGCGGTACAAATCCGAGAACAGCTCCTACACCGCCTATAATACCATCAAGAATAAGTCTGCTTAGCCATTCAGCACAATTTACTTTTTTAAGCAGTCCTTCAGCAAGTACTGGTATACCCGGAATCCATGTGCCATAATTTGCAGGGTCAACATCACCCTCATATTTTTCAAACATAACAACTGCATTTCTGAAATCAGCCATATTTGCAGTTTCTTCCATTACTTCAAGAGTTTCTTCATCCTCAATTTCATATGTAAATTCAACGGTATCTTCATAAAAAGCAGAAATAGCATTCAACTGAGCAGCAGCATCGACAGCATTAAATCCCTCAGATTCAATATCAATTGCAGATTCAGCATTTGAAACATCAATCCCATTATCAGATATAAAAGTTAGCCCTCCGGCAATAATAGCATCCGTATCACCATATTCTTCTTCTGCCTCTTCTGTTTCATCTGAACCAACACCGAAAAGATGGAAACCATCACCGAAAAGCCCGTCATTAGCCCAGTCAGTAGCAGCAGTTCCAACAGTAACCATTGAAATATAGTAAACAAGAAACATAACAACTGCAAAAATAGGAAGTCCGAGCCAGCGGTTAGTTACAATTTTATCAATCTTGTCGGAAGTTGTGAGACGACCTGCATTTTTCTTCTTGTAACAGCCTCTGATGATTTTCGAAATATATTCATAGCGTTCATTTGTTATAATTGATTCGGCATCATCGTCCAATTCAGTCTCAACTGCTGTAATATCATTTTCGATATGTTTCATAACTGATTCAGGAAGTTTAAGCTTTTCAAGTACCTTTTCATCACGTTCAAAAATCTTTATTGAATACCATCTCTGCTGCTCTTCCGGCATATCATGAATAGCAGCCTCTTCGATATGTGCAAGAGCGTGTTCAACAGTACCCGAAAAACTGTGCTGTGGCACTGTTTTACCTGATTTTGCCGCATTTATAGCAATTTCAGCCGCCTCTGCAATTCCTTCGGATTTAAGTGCGGAAATTTCAACAATCCTACAGCCAAGTGATTTTGAAAGTTCGGAGATATTGATTTTATCACCGTTTTTCTTAACAATATCCATCATATTTATGGCAATAACCATAGGTATACCAAGTTCTGCAAGCTGTGTTGTAAGATAAAGATTACGTTCCAGATTTGTACCGTCAATAATATTCAGAATAGCATCCGGACGCTCACCGACAAGATAATTCCTTGCAACAACTTCCTCAAGTGTATATGGTGAAAGGGAATAAATTCCGGGTAAATCGGTTATTATAACACCTTCATGTCTTTTAAGCTTTCCTTCCTTTTTCTCAACCGTAACACCCGGCCAGTTTCCTACAAATTGATTGGAACCAGTCAGAGCATTAAAAAGAGTAGTTTTTCCGCAGTTCGGATTTCCTGCAAGAGCAATTCTCATATCCATCTAATTAAGTTTTCCTTTCTTTAAATATTTTGTAAGTATTAGCTAACTAAGTTAGTATATACTGACTCAGAATGCTTAAAAACACCGTGCGGACTTTCCCGCACGGGAAATACTTAAAAAATTCATTTCACCTCAATATTTTCTGCATCAGCCTTACGGATTGAAAGTTCATATCCCCTTACAGAAACCTGAATAGGGTCACCTAATGGAGCAACCTTACGGACTGTTACTTCAACGCCCTTTGTTATGCCCATATCCATTATCCGGCGTTTTATAGCTCCTTCACCCATAAGTTTGACAACTGTGACGGTTTCACCAATTTTAACCTCTTTAAGATTCATATACGTTCACCTCAAATCATAATTTTTTGTGCCATTTCACGGCTTATAGCAACTCTCGTCTCCTTGACATTGACAATAAGATTTCCATCAACAACGTTTACTACAGAAACACTTCCCCCTGCAACAAAACCAAGGTTTTCAAGATGTCTTTTAACCTCTGGATTTCCACCTATCTTAATAATAACATATTCCTCATCGGAATTGGCAAGCGTCAACGGCATCATATAAAAAACCTCCTGAAAAAACTATAAATAAGGTTAGCGGTTACTAACCTTTATTAACATTATATACTATTACAGCTTATAAGTCAACCTCTTTTTTAAATTTTGTTCAATCCGATATTTTTACTATATTTAATTTATTATATATATATATATTTACCAAATGGACAGAATATATTTTTATTTGCCTTTAGTCAAAAAACTATTTACATTATTCAAAAAACATGATATAATAAAATCAAATTATTAATTCACGGAGGTTATTTCCATGAACTTTTCCCCGAAAGAAATTCTAAAATTCATTGAAGAGAATGATGTTAAATTCATAAGACTTACATTCTGCGATATTATAGGAAATTTGAAAAATATAGCTATAATGCCGAATGAGCTCCCACACGCTCTTAATTACGGTATTCCGTTTGACGCCTCGGAATTTGGTGAAAGTCATTGCAACTTGTTTTTAGTGCCTGACATCTCCACACTTTCAATTCTTCCTTGGCGACCTAAATCAGGAAGAGTTGTAAGATTCTTCTGCAATCTGAAAAATCCTGACGGAAGTGATTTTATAGGCGATATGCGAAGTAATTTAATTAATTATATCAACGAGCTGCGTCTTGTCGGTTATTCCTGCGAAATGGGTACACGATGTGAATTTTATCTTTTTGAACTGGATGAAAAGGGCAATCCGACTAAAACCCCACATGATTATGGTGGTTATCTTGATGTTGCACCACTTGATAAATGTGAAAACGCAAGACGTGAAATCTGTCTTTCACTTGAAGAAATGGGATTAAGTCCGAAAAGCTCATGCCATAAACATGGTCCTGCACAGAACGAAATTGAATTCCGTGAAAATGAACCTGTAACGGCTGCCGACGATATGGTTCACTATAAGACTGTTGTCAAGTCAATTGCCGCACAGTGCGGACTTTTTGCATCATTCATGCCGAAGCCTTTGGCTGAAAAACATGGCAGTGCATTAAATATTTCAATCTGTCTCAAGAAAAACGGCGAATATATATTCGATGGTTCTTCCGAAATTATGTCACATAACGGCAAATGCTTTATTTCTGGTATTCTGAAAAGAATAAATGAAATAACAGCTTTTCTTAATCCGACAATAAACTCATATAAACGTTTCGGAGTAGGAAATGCTCCGCAGTATATCAACTGTTCATCTGAAAATAATTCATCTCTTATCCGTATACCACATTCCGTAGGAATTCCGCCCAGAATTGAACTTCGTTCAGCAGATGCTGCCTGTAATCCATATATTGCCTTCAGGCTTATTCTCTCATCTGGCATTGAAGGTATAAAGTCAAATGACTGCTCACTTTGTGAAAAAAGAAATATTTCATTAAAAAAGCTTCCTATGTGTTTAAGTGATGCTTTAAATCTGGCGGAAAAAAGTGATTTTATTAAAAACAATCTTCCGGAAATTGTACGAAAAAATATGCTGAATTATTTTGAAATGCAGATTCAAAATTACAAAAACAGTCCTGATAAAGAAATGTTCGAACAAAATTATTATTTTTATTATATTTAAGGATTTATTATGAATAAAGCTATTATTGTATCCCAGCCTTCTGAAAGTGTCGATTTAATTGAACAGACTTTAAAAAATTCAGGTTTTAGCACAATGATTGTTTCAGCAGGAAATGAAGCGAGACAAATTATTAAAAACAATTCATATTTGAGCCTTATTATAATAAATACTCCGCTTTCTGATGAATTTGGTCAAGAACTTGCTGAAACAGCTTCATATGAAACTTCCGCTGATGTAATTCTTATATGTACAGGCGATATTTCCGCCGAACTTGAAAACAGATTCTCTGAATTTGGCATAACTGTATTAACCAAACCAATAAGCCGTGATATGATTATCCAGAATATAAATCAAAGAAATTTCTCTGAAATCAAGGAATCCAGTGAAATAATGAATCAGATTGATAATATGAGACTTATTAACCGTGCAAAATCCGTACTTATGAAATACCTGAAATTCACAGAACCTCAGGCACACAGATACATAGAAAAACAGGCAATGAATAACCGATGCACAAGACGTGAATCGGCTGAAAAAATAATAAAGACATATGAAAAATAAAAAATTCCCCTGATAAAGAAATCAGGGGAATAAATCTGTTTTTTTATTTCAGATAGTTCCGGTAATTACAAGCGTACTTGTACCCGGCTGTACTGCCCATGCACCAGTTGCAGCATCCTGTGTGTAGGTTGCTGCCGGCACTGTTATACGTCCATCAACAGAAGTAAATAAACCGCTTGTTGTATCATAATTATAATCAGTAGTTCTTACCCAAGGAGTACCGTTGAATGTTACAGAAGAAATATTCAGTACAGGATTGAAAATATCACTGAATATTATACTGTCTGTTGTATCAGCCGCAGTACGTCCATAATTCTGAATATCGAAAGTATAAGTTATTGTACCGTTTTCAGGTACTACAGCAGGGTCAAGAGTCTTGCTTATTGCAAGATTTATAGCATCGCTGTGAGTTATAACGGCATCTGCTGTAACAGGAGTTCCAATGCCTCCACCGGAAACTGTAGCAGTATTTGTAATCTGTGCATTTTCACCAAGCGGTGCAAATTGATTTGTCCTCACTGTATAGACAACAGCAGCATTTCCTTTTGCCGGAACGTTTATTCCGTCCACTGTAAGCGGTTCAGTATCTGAAACAGTAGGGTCTGCCTGCTTTACACCATTTACATAGTAATTAACAGAATCAGCACGATAATTCAATGGTACAACATCCGTTGTTCCGTCGCTGAGAGTATAACTGCCAAGATTATCGGTAACCGTAAGATTAGTTAAATCTGTATCTCCACTGTTGATGATATTTATAACATAAGTTACATCTTCATTACCTGTATAGCTATCAACAACAGCATTTTTTGATACTGTAACCACTCCGACAATCTCACCTGTAGTTATATTTGAACCGGTTACATTTCCATTATAGGAAAGTGTAGCCTGATTATAAAAAGTCGCCATAAAAAATCCTCCTTTTTAAAGCAGCTTGTTTGCTGCTTTTATATAATATGCAAATCAGAATAAAATGGTGAAAATTTAATGAAAACTCTTTTATTTTTCCATAATCTGTGATATAATATATTCAGTTAATTTTTTGGAGGAAAAAATGAAAAATAATTTAAGATATTCACATTTAACCAAGGAAAAATATTTTCTGGCATTTATATTGGGATTTTTTACGCTTCTTCTGGCCATGTTGCCTGTAATGATTTGCGACAAGGGATATTTCATCTATTATGGAGATTTCAATGCCCAGCAGATTCCATTTTATAATCTTGCAAATAATGCAGTGCGTTCAGGTCAGTTCGGATGGAACTGGTTTACTGATTTGGGTTCTGACTTACTTACTTCATATTCATTCTATCTTATCGGAAGTCCGTTTTTCTGGCTTTCTGTGATACTTCCCCGAACCCTTGTATCATATTCTCTGCCATTTCTGCTTGCACTCAAACACGGACTTGCATCCCTTACATCATACATCTATATACGGAGGTTTGTAAAAAACAAAGAAGCTGCCCTTACTGGTGCAATACTTTATGCGTTTTCGGGATTTCAGCTTTTCAATATTTTTTTCAATCATTTTCAGGACGTAACGGCACTTTTTCCGTTGATGCTTATTGCCATGGAAGAAAACATAAATAACCGCCGACGTGGCTGGTTTGCAGTTATTGTTGCGGTAATGGCAGCACTGAATTATTACTTCTTTACCGGTCAAGCTGTATTCTTAATTATATATTTTCTTATGCGGCTGCCATGCAGTGACTTCAAAGCAACATGGAAAAAATTCTTTTGCCTGCTCCTTGAGGCTGTTTTAGGAACTGCAATTGCTGGATTTATCTTACTTCCGTCCGCACTCGCAATTCTCGGCAACTATCGTGTAAATGAAAGACTATATGGTGAAAACTGGATTTTTTATTATGAAAAATCCAGAGTTTTAAGAATAATCCAAAGCTTTTTCCTTCCTCCCGACGTTCCCGCACGTCCGAATCTTTTCAAAGGCGACGGTGCAAAATGGTCATCTGTCGGCGGATACTTTCCATTGTTCTCAATGCTAGGAGTAATTACTTTCATGCGTACAAGAAAAAAACACTGGGCTGTAAGAATTTCTGCATTGTGCATAATATGTTCATTTATACCGATTCTCAACTGTATGTTCTATACTTTCAATGCTTCATACTATGCCCGCTGGTTCTATATGCCGATTCTTATTTTCGCTATGATGACCGCTCAATCTCTTGATGATGAAGATGCTGATTTCAAACCGGCAGTTAAAATTACTGCTGTCATGATTCTTGCATTCAGTGCAGTTTCATTTATACCTGAAAAAAAGGACGGAAAATTGAGCTGGTTTACCCTGCCGAATGATTTTGCTTATTTCTGGCTTACCACAGGTATCGCTATAGCTTTCCTGATTTACGCAGTATATATAATTCACCGCAAAAACAAAGGATTGAAATATGGAAATCTTATGGTATACAGCACCGCCGCCGCAAGTCTTATCTGCACTCTTACTACTGTAATATATGGAGCTGTAACCCCCGAATCTGCTGAAAAATATATAAACATGGCTATAAACGGCAAAGAGGGCGTTTTCGAGGAAGTTTCAGAAGAAAATTTCTTCCGTGTCGATATATCCGAAAACAATGACAATTATCCTATGATTTGGGAACTCCCCAACATGAGAGCTTTCCAAAGTGTCGTTGAAACATCTATCATGGAATTTTATGACAAAATAGGTATACAGCGTGATGTTGCTTCACGTGCTGATATTTCACACTATACTCTAAGAGGATTACTTTCAGTCAAATATTTCTACAGAGAAAAGGTTGACGGTTATACCTATCGTGAACTTCTTGATATGAAAGTAAACGGTGAATCACTTGAAAGTGATGAAATAAGCGATAAAAATGGCATAAAAGCTTCCCATGTCGATGTTTCTGAATACCTTCCGGGATTTGAATTTATTTCTGAAAATGAATATTTTGAAGTCTATGAAAACAAGTATTATATTCCTATGGGATTCGCCTATGATACGTATATTGAAGAAAGTGATGCGAAAAATCGTACAGAACCAGCACGTGAAAAACCACTGATTAAAGCACTCATTCTTAACAGTGAACAAATTGAAAAATACTCTGATATTCTAACGAAGGCTGACGGAAGTATCTGGAATATGACAAAAACAGACTATGAAACTGCCTGTCTTGAAAAACAGAGCAAATCTTCAGACAAATTCACATGGAACTCCAAAGGATTCAAATCCGAAATAACACTTGATAAGCCTGAACTTGTATTTTTCAGCGTTCCATACAGTACAGGCTGGACTGCTGAAGTAAACGGTGAACCTGTAGATGTTGAAAAGGTATCATATGGCTTCATGGCTGTTCCTGCTGATGCAGGTGAAAATACAATAACATTCCACTACAGTACTCCCGGATTCAAAGAAGGTATATATATAACAATTGTTTCACTTATTATTCTTATTGCATATCTTATAATCTGTCATTTCAATGACAAAAATACCAAGTTAAACAGATTTTCCCATTTCTATGATTACAATTCATGTCAAAAAACAACAGCTTCTGAATTATACACCAGAAACTGCTTCAAAAATAAGGAGGATTAATTATGCATCTTGATGAAAAAACACTCAAAAGCGAAACGGTATATGAAGGAGTCATTTTTACTATAAATCATGATACTGTCGAACTTGAAAACGGCAATACTGCTATCCGTGATGTCCTGCTTCACCATGGCGGAGTATGCGTTATACCTGTAACTGATGAAAATGAGATTTTCCTTGTAAGACAGTTCCGCTATCCGTTCCGAAAAACAACTACAGAAGTTCCGGCAGGTAAACTTGAAAAAGGCGAAAATCATGCAGAATGCGGAAAACGTGAGCTCCTGGAAGAAACGGGCTGTATATGCGATGAATATATCTATCTCGGAGAAATGCTTCCGACTCCTGCATATAATTCAGAAGTAACTTATATGTATATGGCAAAAGGACTGCATTTTGATAAGCAGAATCTTGACCCGGATGAATTTCTTGATGTTGAAAAAATTTCGCTTTCCGAAGCTGTAAAGCTTGTTATGGACGGAAAAATTACTGATGGAAAAACACAGATTGCAATTCTCAAAGCTGCAAGACTTCTCAATATTTAAAAACAAAAAATCCTGCCGGAAAAGCAGGAATTTTTGTTGAATTTTTTAAATTATGTAAGAAATTTCTTTATTAATCTCTTCATTTTCTTCTGTCTCAGCAGCAATGAGTGCTGTCTGACATTCATAAGCCGTCAGAATACTTTCTTCAAAAAGTTTTCTTGCATCTGAAGAAATCGGGTGAACAATATCACGAAAGATTCCGTTTTCATCTTTGCGGCTTGGCATTGCTACAAAAAGTCTTTCATCACCCTGAACCACTTTGATGTCATGAACAGCAAGCATATCGTCTATTGTAACCGAAACAACTGCACGAAGCCTACCGCTTGACATAAGTTTTCTGATTTTTACATCTGTAATCTGCATTTTCTTTTCCTCCTTAAAATGACATATATACTCCAAAACCCTTCTGCCCGTCTATACAGGCAAATTATATGTCTAAATTATATTATAACCCATAAAAACAAAAAAATCAATACAAAAACCAAAAATATTTATAAATTTTCAATCATCAAAATAAATTGTATTTGACTATTGAAATAATTTCAAAAATATAGTATAATTAAAATAGGATAAAAATGACTTGGGATTATTTTCAAAGGTTAAAAATTTTAATTTCAGGAAAAGGTGATACATTTTGGATAAAAATATTTTAAACGGCAAAAAACATATCCATTTTATTGGCATCGGTGGTTCTGGTATGTATCCGCTTGCCCAGATTCTTCATGGTCAGGGATACTATCTCACAGGCTCGGATAATAATGAAACTGAAACCCTCGACGCAGTCAGAAATATGGGTATACCTGTATTTATCGGACAGCGTGCTGAAAACATTGAAGGTGCTGACTTAATAGTTCACACTGCTGCTATCATGGCAGACAATCCGGAACTTATTGCCGCAAAAAAAAGCGGAGTACCTGTTCTGGAACGTGCTGACCTTCTCGGCATTGTTACAAGTTGGTATGACAATGCTGTATGTGTTTCGGGAACTCATGGAAAAACGTCCACTACTTCAATGATAACTCAGATTATGTATACAGCTGGTATTGATTTGTCTGCATACATCGGAGGAAAACTTCCATGTATCGGAGGAAGCGGTATTGCAGGAAAAAGTGATATTCTTGTATGTGAATCATGCGAATTTGAAGACCATTTCCTTAAATTCTCTCCTGATATTTCAGTAATTCTCAATATAGATGCTGACCATCTTGATTATTTCGGAAATCTTGAAAATATAATAAAATCTTTTCATAAATTCAATGAGAATACTTCCAAGTGCATTATAATCAATGGTTCTGATGAAAATTCCATGAAGTCTCTGGAAGGAATTACAGGAAAAGAAATTATTACTTTTGGAAATGACAGCTCATGCGATTACTATCCCGAAAATATAAGACATGAAAACGGTTTGCTTACTTCATATGATGCAATGTATAAGGGTAAAAATCTCGGAAGAATAATTCTTCACGTTGCAGGAGTTCATAATATCCTAAACTCGCTTGCGGCTGTTGCTGCATCAAGATACTGCGGTGTTGATTTTGAATTTATTGCAAAAGGTCTTGAGGAATTCCGTGGTGCAAAAAGACGCTTTGAAAAGCTCGGTGAGGAAAAAGGCATTACTGTTGTTGACGATTATGCCCACCACCCGACAGAAATTGCGGCAGTTCTCAATGCTGCAATGGAAATGAATTTCCAAAAAGTATGGGCAGTTTTCCAGCCTTTCACATTCAGCAGAACAAGCCTGCTCCTCGATGATTTCGCAAAGGTTCTTCAGATTCCTGATTACGCCGTACTGACTGATATTATGGGAAGCCGAGAAAAAAACACCTATGGAATTTTTACACGTCATCTTGCGGAAAAAATACCAGACTGTATATGGTTTCCGCAGAACGAAGAAGAAGAATGGACTGATGAACGCAAGTATTTTAATTTTCAGCAGATATGCGATTATATATGCGAAAATGCCGGAGAAGGCGATTTAGTTATAACCCTCGGATGCGGAGACGCTTATAAAATTGCAAAAATGATACTAAAAAAATTATCACAGGAGGATTAATTATGTCTAAAGAAAAAGAAATTGAGATTTTCAACTTCATCAAAAACAGGTTAAACAGTGGTGTTTCACCATCCGTAAGAGAAATTATGGATTATATGGGATTCAAGTCTACTTCAACCGCTCATCGTTATATCAATATTCTTACCGAAAAAGGAATGATTGAAAAAACCAACAGCCTTAACCGTTCATTAAGATTACCCAACAGTTCATCTGCTCCTGTTCCTGTTATGGGAACTGTAACAGCAGGAAAGCCAATTACAGCCTTTGAGGATATTACAGGTTATGTAAACTTTGAAGCTCCCAACTATAACCCTGAAGAACTCTTTGCACTGAAAATCAAAGGTGAAAGTATGATTAATGCAGGCATTCTTGACGGCGATATTGTCATCATCAAAAAGGATTCTTATGCAGAAAACGGCGATATTGTTGTTGCTTTCATTGACGGCGAAGATGCTACAGTAAAACGTTTTTTCAAAGAAAACGGCAGATATCGCCTACAACCCGAAAATGACAGCATGGAAGCTATTATAGTCGACAACTGTGAAATACTCGGTAAAGTTATCGGGCTTAAAAGATACTATAATTAATAAAAAAAGAATACGTTATTTCTCCTCGTTTCAGGGCGAGGAGAGATAATTTTGCATTATTATAAAGAAAGGAAACCATAAAATGCTCAATGATGTGAAAGTAATTATCTGCGGAAAGGAATATAAGCTTAGAACAGCAGAATCGCCAAATTATGTTTTTTCCCTTGCCCGTACCCTTGAAGGAAAAATAAATGAACATGTAAATTCAACAAGCGGAACTTCTCCGTATACTGCTGCAATCATGGTAGCTCTGAGTCTGCTTGATGACCTCAACAAATCCAATCAGCACGCTGAAAATATCCGAAATCAGACAAAGGAATATGTTGATGAAGCAGGTAAAAACAGAATTGAACGTGATGCGGCTCTTAAAGAAATTGAAGTTTTAAAGTCAAAAATCGTTCAACTCGAAAATATGGTAAAGCTGAAACAGCTTAAGGACAGCATTTAATGAAACGTCCGGAAATACTTGCACCTGCCGGAAGCCTTGAGTCACTTATTGCTGCACTCCGTACAGGTGCTGACGCTGTTTATTTAGGCGGAAAGAAGTTTTCTGCCCGTAATAATGCTGATAATTTTTCAATTGATGAACTTTCTGAAGGTGTAAAACTGTGCCACAGATACGGAGCAAAAATTTATCTTGCTGTCAATACTATAATTTCCGATAATGAAACTAAAGATTTTTGCAGTTATATAAAGTCCATTGCCGAAATGGGAATTGACGGATATATAGTACAGGATTTGGGAGCTGCCGAAATTATAAAAAATGCAGTACCTGATGCTGTTCTTCATGCTTCAACGCAGATGTCTGTACATACTGTCGCAGGAGTACGCCTACTTCATGAATTTGGATTTTCAAGAGTTGTTCCTGCCCGTGAACTGTCAGCCGGTACACTCGAAAAAATCTGCCTTGAAGATATAGAGGTTGAAGTATTTGTACATGGTGCATTATGTATGTCCGTATCAGGACAATGCTATATTTCCGCCATTATGGGTTCACGTTCCGCAAATCGTGGCTGCTGCGGACAAGCTTGTCGTCTTCCATTTTCTGCATCCGGAAAAAATAACTGTTCTGCACTTTCATTAAAAGATTTATCACTTCTTGAAAGTATTGACAAACTGAAAAAAATCGGTGTTGATTCTCTTAAAATAGAAGGAAGAATGAAACGGCCTGAATATATATCAGCATCTGTAAATGAACTTAAAAAATCTCTTGAAGGTGAAGCCCCTGATATGCAGCTTCTGCGTGGAATTTTTTCAAGAAGCGGATTCACTGACGGATATTTTTATGATAATCGTGAAAATATGTTCGGAATACGTGAAAAAGATGATGTTATCGCTGCAAAGTCCATTATTCCGAAAATTCATGAACTGTATAGAAATGAACGGGCTGTACATAAAGTTAACTTTTTTGTCAGAATGAAAAAAGACAATCCGCTGTCAATAACAGCTTTATGTGATGATATTTCTGTATGTGTTCAAGGCGACTATCCTGAAAAATCACTTAATTCTTCCACTGATTTCCAAACAATTCAGAAACAGCTTTCAAAACTCGGAAATACTGTTTTTGAATTCAACGGACTTGATGCTGATATTGATGAAGGACTTTTTATATCTGCTAAAAAAATCAATGAAATGCGAAGGAATATTACAGAAAAACTTACTTCACTCATAACAGAAAAAAATACACCTGAATATACCATAACAACGGACTATACTCCGAAAAAACCAGACATTAAATTTTCAAAAAAATCATACAATACACTTCCATTAAGAACATTTTGCCATAATACCGAACAGGCTGTTGAAGCAGTGAAGTATTCTGAATATGTTATAGTTCCTATGGATATAATAAACGATGAGCTTCTGAAAATTATTCCGAAAGAAAAATTAATTATTTCTCCACCAAGGTTTATTGTAAATGAAAACAATACCATTATGCATCTTGAAAAACTTAAAAAATCCGGATTTGAACATCTTCTTTGTCATACACTTGATACTGCGGCTATCGGAAAAAATCTCGGATTCAGACTTCACGGAAATTTCAGTCTGAATATTTTCAATTCTTTCAGTGCTGAATTTCTGCACAAAATCGGATTTGAAGACTGTATTTTCTCAATTGAAGCAACTCTTGAACAAATCCGTAATGTGAAAACAAATATTCCTTCCGGAGCTGTAATCTATGGAAGAATTCCGATGATGCTTACAAGAAACTGTCCAATAAAAAACGAAGTCGGCTGTAAAAACTGCACCGGTCATTTAACCGACAGAACATTACGTAAACTTCCGGTTTCATGTTCAAGGGATTTTATTGAAATATTAAATTCCGATATTTTATATATGTCCGACCGTCTGAATGAATTTTCAGGTATAAGTTTCGGTATAGTAATGCTATATGATGAAAATACAGAACAGACAAGAAATGCATTAAATGGAATAAAACCAGCGGGAAATATTACACGTGGACTTTACTATAGAGGAGTTTCCGAAAAAATATGAAAATTACATTTAAAAAAATCAATGAAAATGCAATTATACCATACCGTGCAACACAATACAGTGCTGGACTTGATATATATGCCTGTCTGGATAAACCTGTCATTCTTGCTCCTGATGAAATAAAAATGATTCCAACTGGTCTTGCTGCAATGACAGACTGCAATGATGTTGCCTTATTGATTTATCCCCGCTCAGGACTTGCATCAAAATATGGCGTATCACTTGCAAACTGTGTTGGTGTCGTTGACAGTGATTATCGAGGCGAGTGGTTTATTCCACTTATAAATCATAGCAAGCAAAACTTCACTATTGAACACGGTATGAGAATTGCCCAGCTTGTAGCTACAAAAATACTGTTTCCTGAAATTGAAATCAATGATGTCATAACCGCTACCAAAAGAGGAGAAAACGGATTCGGTTCATCAGGGCTAAAATAAAAATAAGGAGATTTTTTAATGAAATATGCTTTATATATGTTTTTTCTTGCTTTATGTGCAATAATACTCGGCGGTATGCTCGGCAATATGGTTATCTCAATTGACGGTCTCAGCTGGCTCGGATATTCAAAAACCTTTGCTTTTGAACCGGGTACTTTTCTGAATCTTGATGTTATAAAACTTACTTTCGGATTGACAATCACTATAAATGTTGCACAGATATTCCTGCTTGTAGCTTCAATTATAATTTATTATAAGACAGCCCCGAAGATTTTTACTAAATAATATACATATTTTACTGCTTTTACAAAGAAAAATTTTCTGATAAAAAATATTGTCTATTTTCGGCTTTAGTGATATAATAAATAATGAACCATTAGAAAAATTAAGGAGTTTCAGAATGTTTACAAAAGATATTGGTATAGACCTTGGAACAGCAAATACTCTTGTATATCTGCGTGGAAAGGGTATTATTATCAGAGAACCTTCCGTTGTCGCCGTTAATACAAGAACAGACAAAACACGATATGTCGGTATGGAAGCTAAAAAAGTCATCGGAAGAACTCCGGGCTCTATTGTCGCAGTCCGTCCGCTTAAAGATGGTGTTATAGCAGATTTTGACATTGCTACAACAATGCTTCAGGAATTCATAAAAAAGGCTTTGAAGGGTACAATATTGACAAAGGCAAATATTATTATATGCATACCCTCCGGCGTTACTCCTGTTGAAAGACGTGCTGTACGTGAAGTCTGCCGTAATGCTGGAGCTAAAAATGTTCTGATTATAGAAGAATCAATGGCGGCAGCTATCGGTGCAGGACTTCCTACAAATGACCCCTCCGGAAGTATGATTATCGACATAGGCGGAGGAACAAGTGAAGTTGCAGTTATTGCACTCGGTGGAATTGTTTCATCACGTTCAATAAGATGTGCTGGTGATGAATTTGATACAGCTATAATCAATTATATAAAAAAGAAATATAACCTTCTTATCGGTGAACGCACAGCAGAAAACATAAAAATTGAAATTGGTTCTGCCTTTCCAAACGATAAAGAAGATACAATGGAAATCAAGGGCAGAAATCTTCTAAACGGTCTGCCTGAAAACGTTAACGTCAATTCTGCTGAAATACGGGACGCTCTTGTTGAACCACTCGCAAAAGTAATTGACGCGATAAAAGCAACCCTTGAAGAAACTCCGCCGGAACTTTCCGCTGATATTATTGACCACGGAATAACCCTTTCAGGCGGCGGTGCACTCCTCAGAGGTCTTGACAGGCTTATTAACCGTGAAACAGGTATGCCTGTTTTTATTGCAGAATATCCACTGGACTGTGTTGCGGAAGGTACAGGAAAAATTCTGGAAAATATCAGCAAATATCAAGATGCACTTACTGAAAATATAAAGTATTATTAAGGAGACAACCTAATGCGTGAATTTTTTAAAAGCACACGATTCAAAATCCTTCTTGCCTTTATTGCTTTTCTTGTCGGTATAATGATTTATGCTGTAACCAAAGGCGGTTATTCACTTTCAGGCGCATCCTTTATCAATACAGTCACCAAACCCTTCCGTTTTGTTTCAAATAAAATTTCCATGGAACTTGAAACCGTTCTTGACAGATTGAATAATTCCGATTCATATTATAATGAAAATCAGGAGCTGAAAAAACAAATCAGTGAACTTAATGAACAAATTGCAGATTATAATGACCTTAAAGCAGAACTGGAAGAATTTAAAAAGCTTGCTGATATAAAAGAAGAACACCCTGACAGTGTTTTCTCTCAGCCTGCTGAAGTACTCGGATATATTGCAAACGACCCTTTCAAATCTTTTACTATTGATAAGGGTTCAGATGCCGGTATCAAGCCATACAGCCCTGTAACTACATCTGAAGGAATTGTTGGCATAATTATTGAAGTATCAAAACATACTGCAACAGTAAGAACAATTCTGTCCCCTGATTTATCAGTTGCTGCTGTATGTTCATCAACAAACGCTGATTTCGGTATTGTTGAGGGTACAGTTATCACCGCAGAAAACAATACAACCAAATTAACCCATCTTGATATGAATCATAAGATAAAAAAAGACGACCTTATAATAACTTCTGGAAGCAGTGGTTTATTTCCAAAGGATTATTCTATAGGTACTGTCAAAAGACTGGACGTTGAAACCAACGGACTTACTGCCTTTGCGGAAATAGAACCCTGTGCTGACCTTTCACGCTTACGTTCTGTATTTGTTATTACAGATTTCGCCGGAAAAAAGGAGACAGAAAATGAAACTGCGAACACCCCGTGAAAAACGTATTTTATATATAAAAACAACTTTTCGCTGGATTTTGTATCTTATAATTGTTTTGCTTAGTTTTACAGTTATGACATCAGGTTCATGGAAAAAACCCATACTGCTTGTTCCCGTTGCACTCTGCATAGCAATCAACAACGATATCATGATTTCAGCGTATTCAGGTGCATTCTGCGGATTTCTCATTGATATAGCCTGCGACCGCTTATTCGGATACAATGCTGTTCTGCTGACAATTTTCTGTGCTGCTGTTTCACTTGTGTACGAACTGTACCTTAGAAAAAAGTTTTTCAACTATCTCTGGATTTCGGCTCTAACAGCATTCCTTCAGTGCTGGCTGGACTATAAGTTTTATTATGAGATGTGGGATTATGAGAACGCAGAACGAATATTCCATAATATTTCTCTGAAAGTCTGGCTGTATACCGTTATTTCATCAGTAATAATATATATAATTTTCAGTATAATAAATAAATTTCTTATGCCCAAAGAGCATCTTACCATAGAAGAAGTCATAAAAGCAAATTGAGGTGAATAAAAATTGAAATCATTTTCAGATACATTAAAATCAATAGTATTTGTCACTCTTGTTATACTTTTTGGTACCCTTGCTGCTTCAAAACTTATGAAACTTCAGATTGTCGGGGGAAATGAACCTGCTTCTTCACACAAATATGACTCCAATGCTTTCAAATTCAAACGTGAAATATCATCTACAAGAGGTGAAATTGTCGATTACAGTGGTAATGTAATAATCGGCAATGATTCCAGATGCGACATTGTACTTCAGAAAGCTTTCTTTCCGGAAGATTTAATTGAAGGCAACAAGATACTTCTTGATATTTACTGCACACTCCTTGACAATGGACATATCTTTGAGGAAGTTCTGCCGATAACTTTTGATGAACCTTATGAGTACAAAACAGAAGATATTTCAAAAGTTACTGAACTTCTCAATCTGAATGTATATGCAACTGCTGAAAACTGTATTGACAAGCTTATTTCAGACTATGAAATTTCAGACAAATATACAAAAAAAGAACAGCGTATGATTGCCGGTCTGCGTTATGCAATGCTTGAAAAGGAATTTTCATACAGCAATGACCTTATTCTTGTAACTGATGCTGATACTGAACTGGTTATAAAAATGAAGGAGCTAAGCAATATATGCCGTGGAATTGAGGCAGTAAATGCTGCTGAAAGAAATATATTACGCGGAGATATTCTTCCCCATGAAATCGGAACTGTCGGTCCCATATATGCCGAAGAATATGCGGAACTCAAAGAAAAAGGCTATGCTATGAATGATACAGTCGGCAAAAGCGGTATTGAATACGCCATGGAAAAAGAATTGCGTGGTGAAAGCGGTACTGAAGAAGTTACTATTCTTGATGATGCTATCGTTGATATAAAAACAATTAAAGAAACAGTCCCCGGTGAAACTGTCAAGCTTACTGTTGACGGTAATTTTCAGATTAAATTACAGAATGTTCTTGATAATTTTCTAAACAATTATGGTTACTATAACGGAGAAGCAGTAACAAAAGGAGCAATCGTTGTACTTGATGCAAAAACAGGTGCAGTAAGAGGAATGGCAACCGCTCCGACATATAATTTAAAGGACTTCTCCGAAAAATATGACGAACTTCTGGAAGCTGACGGCTCTCCGATGTTCAATCGATGTACACAGGGACTATATCTCCCCGGCTCAACTTTTAAGACAGTTACTGCTACTGCCGGCCTCAATGAAGGAATCGTGAACGGCGAAACTTCATTCTACTGTGGTAGATATTATAAATTCTATGGCGGTGATTTTCAATGCACCGGTGAACATTCATATATTTCCGCAAGGCGTGCCATTGAAGTTTCATGTAATATTTATTTCTATGAATTATCTTCAAAATTGGGAATTGATAACATAACAAAATATTCCAAACTTTATGGTCTCGGTTCAAGTCTCGGACTTGAAACAGGAGATGCTGCCGGTTTTCTCTGTAATCCGGAAACATTTGCTGAACGTGGTCAGGAATGGTATATCGGTTATGTTATTCAGGCAGGAATAGGAAATCAGGACTATGGCATAACCCCACTTCAACTTGCTACCATAGCAAATACTATTGCCAATAAGGGTACCCGCTATCAGCCATATCTTGTTGACAGTCTCTATACCTACGGTTCAAATAAACTTGTCCAGAAAACAAAACCCACTGTTGCAGGACAGATTGACCTTAATTACGATTATGTTTATGACTATATAACAAACGGTATGATTGATGCTGCAAGAAATGTTCCATATCCCTATTCACTCTCAAATCTCGGCTATGATGTTGCTATAAAAACCGGTACTCCGCAGACAAGCATTGATAATAAAAATAAGCAAAACTCGGTATTTATCGGCTTTGCTCCTGCTGATGACCCTGAAATAGCCTTTGCCGGAGTTATTGAAGGCGGTGAATATTCCAAATATATGGTACGTGGAATTATTGACGCATATGCTGAATGTTTCGGAATAAACGGCTCTGAAACAAATGACGAAAACACACAACTTCCGCCGGAAGTAAGAGACGGCACTACTGCCACAACAACCGAAACAACAACTACTACAGATACTTCAACAACTGATTCATCATCTCAAACAAAAACCACAAATACAACAACTACTGTTTCATCAACTGCATCAAGATAAAAAAAGGACGCTTTTCAGCGTTCTTTTTCGTTATATGTATCAAGAAAATTATGTATCCCTTGTTCATTCTTATAAGCAATAATTGTATTCAAATTTACATTCTCCACGCTTCTGAAAATATTCTTTTCAACCTGCGGATTTATTTTCTTCATTTCAGCAATGAGATTTTTTGTCTCCATACGCTTTGAAACTGAATGCCCGTCTTTATCAATATCAGAACAGGTTTCAGTAAATTTGCAGGCACACTGTATAAACTCCAGATTATTATAACTGCACCAATGCTTTATATCAGATTCACGGACAAGATAAAGCGGTCGTATAAGCTCCATTCCCTCAAAATTTGTACTGTGAAGCTTTGGCATCATTGTCTGAACTTGTCCTCCGTAAAGCATACCCATAAGAATAGTCTCTATAACATCATCAAAATGGTGACCAAGGGCAATCTTGTTACAACCCAATTCCTTTGCCTTGCTGTAGAGATAACCCCTTCTCATTCTTGCACATATATAGCATGGATTTTTTTCTATATGAAAAACTGAACCGAAAATATCAGAATCAAATACAGTAATCGGCACGGATAGAATTTCTGCATTGTATTTGATTTTATTAAGATTTTCTGTATTATAACCGGGATTCATTACTAAAAATACCAGTTCAAACGGAAATTTATCATGGCGTTTGAGTTCCTGAAAAAGCTTTGCCATTATCATTGAATCCTTGCCGCCTGAAATGCAGACTGCTATTTTATCATTCGGCTGAATAAGTTCATACTCATTAATTGCCTTGGTAAATTTGCACCATATATTTTTTTTGAATTTTTTCCGCAGACTTAATTCAGTCTGTACTGTAATTTCCGAAATATTTAACATAAAAAATGCTCCATTATGTAAATTCCCCGAATAAGGGGAATTTTTATTATTTATTAAGTTCTGACAAAGGGTCAATATAATTACCGTTATGCAGAATTTCCATATGAAGATGAGGAGACAATGCACTTTCAATATCGGCAGTATTTCCGACAGTTCCAATCAAATCACCGCTAACCATCATATCGCCGAGCTGTACTTCCAGACCATCGGACAACCCGCAGTATCTTGTGACATAACCGTTATGATGATCCAGCAAGACAGTAACTCCCCACACAGGGTCATTATTGATTTCCATAATCTCGCCGTTGGATATCGCATAAACTTCCGAACCGACTTCTGCGGCTATATCTATGCCATTATGGGTCTGCCATGAACCTGTTGTAATACTTTTTACAAGTTCACTTCCGCTGAACATTGCCAGAACATTATCCATATCAGCCAACGGAGATATTACATTCTCCATTTTTGATGCTCCGACATATAACGTTTCCTGTTCAATTTCAACATCTACAGGCTGTTCATAATCGTCTTCTTCAATTATCTCCACAATAGCCGTAGTAACAATTGGCGGTGCGGTTTCTACAATCGGTGCAGTTTCTGCAAAATTCCTTGCAGTTGTCTGAGTTACAGGCTTATATGCAGAAGCTGTAGTTTTGGGTATGTTGTCAATCTTTCTGTCAACTGCCGCATCACTTTCTGAAGTACTGTTTTGTGCTGTAAATTCTTCCGTCAGTTTTTCACCCTGATTGTATGCAAAATAACAGGCCGAACCTATCATAATGGCACTTATTCCCAATGCGGCATAAAATCCCTTTGAACCTTTGCTGTTATCTGAAAACATTTTCTTTTTCACGTATAACACCTCCGTCAATATTGTTGACGGAATACCGGAAATTATACGCAATTACTGAAAATTTATCAATTAAGATGTAAGCAGGTCAATTGAGAATTTTCTCGAATCAATATTAAAATAGTCCTCAAGTTCTGCAACATAAAAACGGAAACAGACTTTTCCATTAAAACTCAGTACGTCTCCGGATTCAGAAACTCCGAGACTCGCAATCTGTTCATTATTAAGCTCATTCAGCGGAACGGTGTAATCCTTTTCAATATCAAAAAGAGTATAACCAAATTCATCAAGATGAGACTGATTGAATGTCTCGATTCCCTTTGAATCAAGTTCACTCAAATACACAGTTTCTCCTGCTGATTTTTTGGCTCTTGAAAGAAGTTCCTCTAATGGCTCAAGAACATAATACTTTCCCGAATTGTCTCTGCCAATATCAAAAACGGCAAGCTGTTGTTCATTCAAGTCATCAAGTCTGATGGGATTTACATCTTTTGCAGTAAGACCGGCTTCCAGCAGATAATATATATTTACGTTTGCTATTTCAAGCTGATTATCAACAGTGTATCCAAATTCTTTAAGTTCGCTTTCTGTAAGCGTTACATCAATATCCTTTGTAATACTTGTAAGCTCACCTGTTATTTCTTCACGCGTCTGATTAGTCCATTCAAGATTTATCTCCTCACACACAGGTCGCTCATGATATACTATAAGTTCCATATTTTTAAGCTTGAATGTTACAAACGGATATGTAACATCAGCATAATTCGGTTCTATATACACTGATGTACTGCCGTTTGAAGTATCTTCTGTATTCACAACTGAATAGCGATATCTTCCTGAAGGAGAAAGTCCGCTTTCAATAACTTCAGTTTTGGCAGATGTGATGAAAAATGAAGTAAACAGGAAATATCCGAGTGCACCAAAAATATACATAAGCAGAATAATAGTTCCTACAAGTGTTTTTGTTCCCTCACCTGCACCCGACAGAAGCAGTATAAAAACACCTGTAAGAATTATAGGAATAAGCAGCTCCTTTTCACCAAAATACAACAGAACCACAGGAAGCATTGCCGTCAGTATAAGAAAACTTGAAATTCTTGTAAGCAGTTGTTTGCGTGTATAAAGCATAAGTATAAGTGCAATCACAGAAATTGCTGAAACAACAATACACAGTGAAACCTTGTCCCTTACATGAATTGAATAAAAGACTGAAAAATAAGACAGGCAGCATACTCCCACAGTATAAAGGGCAGCAATAACCGATACAAAACGTTTTGTCCATATGTTCTCAAAAAAGTTTTTCATTTTAACCTCCGAAAAAATTAAATGTCATATATCAGTAGGCATTATTGTACTTTATCATACATAATTATATTATAACATTTTTGGAACAAACTTACAAGCAGTTTTTTTAATAAATAGTTACTAAACGGTTACAATTGTTTTACAATTTTCAAAATAAGTTCTTAAACCATAATATAAAAAACTGCTGTACCTGAATAAAAGGCACAGCAGTTTTCTTATTCTTCCTCTTTTTTTATCTTGAAAATAGCTCTCAGTATCCCTGAAAGAAATTTCGGACTTTTGATTACAACTATCTTCATCTATGTATCCCCCCTTCAGTGACATACTCTATTATATTCACTAAAAATTATTTGGTTACATCTTTGAACGCACAACAAGTACAAGTCCGTTTTTTATTTCAAGCCAAGCTTCCTCTCCGATAATTTCATTGCTTACACCAATAGGAAAATATTTTTTCATATAAAAATTTTCAAGAGAATATTTAACTCCGCAAAATTCAGCTATTTCAGCTATCTCAGTCAGTGCAAATACTGAAAAATACCATCCGTCACGCTTTTGGTATCTGCATTTTCCCACACCTTGAATTGTTATCTCGTTTTCAGAATCAAGTATAATCATTTTACGGTTATTTTTATATGCATAAATAAGAGTCTGAATATTTGCAAATGTATGGTCAAATCTTTTGCCCAATGCACCATAAAGAGTTATTTCATTGCATCCACGTGATATAGCCGTTTTTACAGCAAGCAGTGTATCAGTATCATCTTTTTCAGGATTACTTCTGTAAATTTCAGCGTTATCCGAAAATTTTCCGCTGTATGAATCAAAATCTCCCAAAACTATATCAGGAACTACGCCAAGTTGTTCAGCATATACATATCCGCTGTCCGCACATATGATTAAATCATTTTCTTTAACAAGTTTTTCAGAATCAATAAATCTTAAATCACTTATAACTCCGCCTGCAAAAATCGAACATTTCTTCATTTAAGTTCCCACTCCTTAAGCTGTTTTGCCTCATCATACATTACACAATAACTTTCATGACGCTTTTTAGGTATCTTTCCGTTATGAACTGCCTGAATTACTGCACAGCCTTTTTCACATGTGTGAGAACAATCTCTGAAACGACAGTTTTCAGTAAATTCAGTAAATTCACGGAAACAGTCTGCCAGCTCATCTTTGCGAATTATGTCATACCGGTTTGTCTCAAACGTAGAAAATCCGGGAGTATCAGCAATATATCCGCCATCCTTCAGCTTATAAAGCTCTGCATGACGTGTTGTATGCTTTCCTCTGCCTAACTTTCTGCTTATTTCACCTGTAGGAATATTAAGTGATGAATCAACGGCATTCAGAAGTGTCGACTTTCCTGCTCCTGAATTGCCTGTAAATGCACTTATTCTTCCTCTCAGCGTTTCACGTACCGCCTGAATCGAATCATTTTTGCTGTAATCAATCTCCATTACTTTTATACCGATTGAACTGTATATATCCCTTATTGAACTGCCATCACCCAAATCAGTTTTGGTAATTATCATAACAGGTTCAATTTTTTTATATTCTGCAATTGCTATGAATTTATCAAGAATAAGAAAATTCGGTACAGGACTTACCGTTGAAACTATAAAAATAATCTGGTCAAGATTTGCAAGCGGAGGTCTTATCAAAAAATTCTTCCTGACTTCAATTGCAGAGATTACACCGTTTTTTACAGTAACATTATCCCCGACTGCAGGACTTATGCCTTTATTGCGGAAAACTCCTCTTGCCCTGCATTCAAAAATACCGTCAGGGGACTCTACTGTATAGAGTCCCCCTAAGCATTTCATTATAATTCCGCTGAATTTATCAAAACTTACCATTGTCCACTTATTGTTCCGTTATCATACCATATCCAGGTATAATTGTCAGCCCAATAACCGTTTACACCAGGCTGATACCATGTCCATACACCGTTTACCCACTGACCGTTTGTATATTCAACATAGTCAACCCAGTTTCCGTTCGCATCATATTCACCGTTTACTCCGATATTATGCGGTGGTTGTGTAGGTGCTTCTGTAGTTGGTTCTGTAGGTGCTTCTGTAGTTGGTTCTGTCTGCGATTCATCTGGAGATGTAGTCTGTGATGTCGGGAAGCCCTCAACTTGTTCAAATGCTGCTCTTATATCTCCGCCGGAAGTACATTCAGTGTAATTATCAGCAAAATTGAATTTATATGTTCCAATATTTGCTCTGAGGTTTGTATTAAGATTTGAAAGAATAATTGTAACGCTTACATTTTCACCTGAGCCAACAACATCCTGAGTAATTGACGTATATTCAGGAACAAAGAATACAGGAGTATCCTGAGTATCAATTGTACCGTCTTCATTCTGGAGCAAGAAGCTTACTACAAAACGTCCGTTTGCATCTGACGGGAAATCAATAGTAAACGGTACCGTTCCATCAGGAGTTGTGCCATCGCTGACTTCAAATGTGATAGTTGTACCTATTTCAACTTTTTCGCCCTTTTCAATAGACTGTTTTACAACAATGCCTTCATCCTCATAAGAAGCAACCTTTACTACTTCAACCTTCAAATTCTTGTATTCAGCAAGCATGGTCGCATCATCAATAGTCATGCCTACCCATTCATCAACGCTCACCTGTCCTGCCTCAACGCCCAGACTTACATAAACAATAATTGTTGAACCTTTATGTGCCTGCTGACCTGCTTCCGGTTCAGTCTTGATTACATAGCCCTTGTCAACTTCAGTACTTGAGGAATTTTTCATTTCAACTTCAAGACCAAGCTGTGTAAGCATATCCTTTGCGAGCTCGGAATTTTTCAGTGCAACATCAGGCACTTCAACAGTTTCCATACCTTTACTTATCTTAACTTTAAGGGTATCACCCTTTTTAAATTCAGTACCTGCTTCAATATCCTGTTCAATAATAATACCTGCTTCTGCCTCATTGAATTCCTGTCCGTCTTCCTGGAATTTGATATTGTTTCCGTACTTACTTACAGCATCACTGAAATCCATACCTACAACATCAGGCATGGTCCAGTCGTTCTGCTGTGAAGTATTCTTAAGCATATCAGTAAGCAGCAAGGAAATAATTATAACACCAACTATAATTACAACTACTACAATAGCAGTAAGTACAGGAACAGCAAGTGAAGAACGTTCTTCTTCCTCATCTTCATCATCATCGTCATCATAATAATCGTCATTGCTGTAAACGTTCCCATATGGCTGAACCGGCTGTGCAGCATATCTTCCATTGCCTGTTCCTGCATAAGCATTCTGATTTTCATAAATAGATTCCTGCTGTGGAATTTCAATATCGTTCTGTGAATAATACCGTGTATTTTCATTATTATCCGGAATTTCTTCCTGATAATAACCGAAAACCATTTTAGGATTTGCTTTGAAACTTGCAATGTCAGCAAGCATTTCATCAGTATTCTGGTATCTGTCAGCAGGTGCTTTTTCCATAGCTCTCAAGACTATTTCCTCAAGTCCATCGGGAATATCAGGATTTATAGCTCTCGGACGTTCAGGAATATCATGCATATGCATAACGGCAATAGCAACAGGATTATCACTGTCAAACGGTTTTCTTCCCGTAAGCATTTCATACATCATTGCACCGACAGAATAAATATCACTCTTTTCGTCAGTAATATCTCCGCTTGCCTGCTCGGGACTTATATAGTGAACACTGCCAATAGCCTGATCTGTTGCAGTCTTTCCTTCTTCACGTGCAAACTTGGCAATACCAAAATCCATGACCTTGATAGTACCATCGCTGAACATCATAATATTCTGCGGTTTGATATCCCTGTGTACAATTCCCTTGTCATGAGCGTGCTGGAGAGCACGAAGAATCTGTATAACAAAATGAACTGTGTCCTTCCATGTTAGAACCTTTTCTTCTTCAATATATTCTTTAAGGGTAATTCCGTCAATATACTCCATAACAATATACTGAATCCTTTCAGAGAAACCGACATCATAAATCCTTACAATATTCGGGTGAGAAAGAACTGCTATTGCCTTTGATTCATTCCTGAAACGGCGGAGAAATTCCTCGTTTTCTGCATATTCCTTTTTAAGAATCTTGATAGCGACAGGCTTGTTGTCAATAACATCAACACCCTTATAAACTTCAGCCATACCGCCGACACCTATAAGTTCTGTTATTTCATACCTGCCATCGAGCTTTTTGCCAATATACTTATCCATTGTTTTCCCTTCCTTTTTATTTATAATTTATTATAAAAAATAATAAACAGATTTAATCAAGTGAGCTAACCGGAAATAACCACAGCAGTCACATTGTCCCGACCACCTTTGTCAAGTGCAAGCTGAATTAGTGAGTCAACAGTGTTATCAAAGCCGACTTCAGAAATAACCTTATATATTTCATCATCAGAGCAGTATCCTGATAAACCGTCAGAACAAAGCAACAGCTCGATTTTATCTTCATAAGTCAGAGTAAACGTATCAGTGAGAACAGTTTTGTCAACGCCTACTGCCCGTATGAGCATATGTTTCTGGGGGTGATTTTCCATTTCCTCTTCAGTAATTTCACCACGCTCATATAAAAGAGCGGCAACATTATGGTCTGTTGTAACTTGATATAAACCGTCGTCAGCTATAACATATGCACGGCTGTCACCAACATTTGCTATATATGCCGCATCAGATGTTACAAAAGCAGCCACACAGGTCGTACCCATACCGAAATTTTTGAAATCAAGCCTTGCCTTTGTGTAAATTACAGAATTAGCCGCTGAAACGGAAGAAATCATAAGCATTCTGATTCCGTCCTCATCAAGCGTTTCACTGTAGCCTTCTGAAAACCTCTGGAAAAACTCATTTATAGCAAGAGTACTTGCTTCTTTTCCGGCACGCTCACCTCCCATACCGTCACAGACAACAGCAAGAACATTATGACCAAAATATTCACATCTTACAGCATCCTGATTTTCATCACGCTTCAAACCTATATCAGTACCAAATCTGAATCTCATATTCTTCCGCCTCCATTCAATACATTTTCATTTGCAGCATCACGTCTTAACTGTCCGCAGGCTGCTTCTATATCATTGCCGAGGGTACGCCGCACAGTAGCATTTATTCCACGCTTCCTGAGCCGTTTTGCAAATTCTGTAACAGCGTTTGCAGCAGTTCTGTAATTTCTTTCCTTAACTTTATTTACAGGTATAATATTTACATGACAGTTCATTCCCCTGAGCAAATCAGAAAGCTTGTCCGCATCTTTATCAGAAGAATTTACATTTTCAATCACGGCATATTCAAACGTAATCCGTCTTCCTGTCCTGTCAATATAATACCGGCAAGAATCAAGCAGTTTCTGTATATTATATGCATGATTTACAGGCATTATTTCACCTCTTGATAAATTATCGGCACTATGGAGCGATATGCAGAGCGTAAGGCCAAGCCGCAGTTCTGCCAATTCATAAATTTTCGGAACTATTCCGCAGGTTGAAACCGAAACATGACGAAGACTGAAATTATTTCCGTCTTTATCTGAAAAAAGATTAAGAAATTTTACAGTATTATCAAAGTTATCCAGCGGTTCACCTATACCCATAAGAACAAGATTTGAAATTTTAATTCCTGAATTTTTTTCTGTCTCATAAATCTGCATGAGCATTTCAGCCGGTTCAAGATTCCTTACAAATCCTGCAATTGCTGATGCACAGAATCTGCAACCCATTTTACATCCAACCTGAGTCGAAATACATAAACTATATCCGTAACTGTATTCCATTAAAACAGTTTCCACAAAATTACCATCATGAAGTCCATATAAATATTTTACAGTATTATCCACATAAGATTCAAGCTTTTTCTGCACAAATAGTCTGTTTATATAAAAAATCTCTTTCAATCGCTCTCTCAATTGTGCAGAAATATCAGTCATTTTATCAAAATCAAAAATTCTCTTAACATGAAGCCATTGAAAAATCTGTTTTGCTCTAAATTTTTTTTCGCCAATATTTATAAGTTCAGTTTCAAGCTCCTGCAAATTAAGGTTTAAAATATTGATTTTTTCCAATGGCTCACCTTCCTGTTAATATATTTTCTTAAACTTGGCAATGAAAAATCCATCACTTCCCAGAATCTCATCAGGAAAAAGAGTAACAGGATTTTCAATTTTTTTACCAAAAATTTCAGGCATTTTTATAAGCTCAGTTTCAGGATGATTTTCCAAAATTTTTTTAACTACTTCATCATTTTCAGCTTTTCGCAGTGTACACGTTGAATATACCATTTCACCGCCGACAGCAAGATATTTAAGTGCATTCTCTGCAATATTATACTGAATTTCAGGCAGACTTTCAAAATCTGACAGATTTTTATACTTGATTTCAGGCTTGTGACGGATTACTCCGAATCCCGAACATGGAACATCACAAAGAATTTTTGTATATTTCGGCAATTCAGGATTAAATTTCAATGCGTCACCGGTTTCCGCCTTTATATTAGTAAGTCCTAAACGTTCCGCACCATCTCGTATAAGCTTCACACGCTTTTCATGCAGGTCAAATGCATGGATTTCTCCACTGCCGTTCATCATCTCCGCCATTGTAAAAGTTTTTCCTCCCGGAGCTGAACATATATCAAGAACCAAATCTTTTTCACTCGGATTCAACACCATACAGCATACCTGAGATGATAAATCCTGAACGTGAAAGAATCCTGATTTAAAAGCATCTGTATTAATTATATTACCACCTGAAAACCAATAGCAAATATTATCATTTGTATTCAGCTTTATGCCGTCAAGAGATTTTCTGAGCTGTTCATCAGTACATTTCAAATTATTCCTGCGGATATACGTAAATCCATCAACTAACGAATGACTAAGAAAGGACTCTGTTTTTATTTCTCCATAATCATCAATAAGACTTTTGGCAAGTTGTATGGGTACTGAAAATCTCTCTGAAATCATTTCAAATTTTTCACCTGTACAGACAAATTTCTTGCCATCCCTTATAAAATTTCTCAATACTGCATTTATCATTCCGCCCGCACTTGTTTTACCGAATTTTTTCGCAAGTGCCACACTTTCATTGACTGCCGTACTGTCTGAAATATTTTCCATAAAAAGAAGCTGATAAATTCCGCATCTCAATATTGTCACAACTATACTGTCCATTTTCTTTATCGGTCGTGAACAATATTTTTTTATTATATAATCAAGGGTAATTTTCCTTTGAATCACTCCATAATAAATTGCCGTACAGAGTTTCTTTCCCTTAATATCAAGGTCTGATTTTTCAAGTCCGCTGCTGAGCTGGATATTTGAATAACTGTCATTTCTGAAAGTTTTATCAAGAAGTTTTGCGGCGAGATAGCGTGGGTCAGTCATTTTTTACCCTCGCAATCAGTCGCAGAAGCTGCATAATTGAAACAACAAGAGATGTAACATAGGTCATAGCCGCAGCAGTCAGAACCTTTCTTGCCTGAGGAATTTCATTCATTTCAAGTATTCCGTCACTTTCAAGCGTTTTCAATGCACGGTTACTTGCGTCAAGCTCTGTCGGAAGAGTAACAAGCTGAAAAATCACAACTGCACTGAACATTGCAATTCCAACATATATAAGATAATGAGATATTATAATACCGAGAATAAATACAAGATACCAAAATCTCGAACATATATTCACTACAGGAACAATTTTTGAACGTATTACAATAGGTGCATAGCTTTCGGAGTGCTGACAGGCATGACCGCATTCATGAGCAGCAACTCCGATTGCCGCAACTGATGCCTTTCCGTAAACTGAATCAGATAAGCGGACAACATTTTCAACAGGTGAAAAATGGTCGGTAAGATTACCTGAAACACGTTCGATTCCTATATGATACAAACCGTTGCTGTCAAGAATCCGGCGTGCTACCTGTTCAGCGGTAAGTCCACGGGAATTATTGACTGTACTGTACTTTCTGAAAGTACTTGTAACACCCCACTGTGCAAGAAGAGGAAGAATCAGCATTGCAAGTAAAAAAATCAAATCCATATTAACCCTCCTGACCGAGTTTTTCACCCTTAGTAAGTTTTCTTCCACGTAGAAAATCTGCTGTTTTCATACGTTTACCGCCTTCAAGCTGAACTTCGTTAAAAATTATAACTCCATTCCAGCAACTTACACCAAACCTTTCTGTATCCACTACAGTACCCACTTGGTCAGGTAAATTACAATCTGAAATTTCAGATGCAAAAACTTTCAGTCTTTTACCGTTCAGTGTTGTATATCCGGTTACACCCCTGATGGTATTGTGGATATCCTGCACTGAAAAATTAAAGTCAAGAAAACTCATTGTTTTTTCTATCATCGGAGAATAACAACTTAAAGAATCGTCCTGTTTTTCGGGAGTAATTGTATTATTTAATATTCCATCAATCGTTTCCATAAGAACTTCTCCACCTATTTCTGAAAGTCTGCTGTATAATTCCGAATAAGTCTCATTTTTACCGATTGGAGTGGATTTTTTAATCAGCATATCACCGGTATCAAGTCCCTCATTCATCTGCATCGAAGTAACTCCCGTTTCAGTCTCTCCGTTGAGCAATACCCAGTTAATAGGTGCAGCACCCCTGTATTTAGGCAAAAGAGAAGCATGAATATTGATGCAGCCATATTCCGGAAGCTCCAGAATTTCCTTCGGCAAAATCTGACCGTAAGCAGTGACAATAATCAGCTCTGGAGCAATATCCCTTAAAATTTTCATGGAATTTTCGGCATCCTCACCCTTTCGCAGTGAAATCGGCTGATATACAGGAATATTATACTCAAGTGCAAGCGACTTTACAGGGGTAGGAATCATTTTATATCCTCTTCCTTTCGGCTTGTCGGGCTGAGTAAATACGGCGGAAACTTCATGACCGCTTTCTGCCAGCTTTCTAAGGCATGGAACAGCAAAATCCGGTGTTCCCATAAAAACTATCTTCAATATTAATCCTCCTCAGGTATGAAAAATTCTTCAACAATTTCAGTAAAAACATGACCGTCAAGATGGTCATTTTCATGGTCGGTACACTCTGCACCAAGTTCAGTAAATTCACGTTCAAACCAGTTTCCATTTCTGTCCTGTGCTTTCAGACGGACTTTCATTGGACGGGTAACATACCCCCAGATATTCGGACATGAAAGACAGCCTTCCTGAACACGCTGTTTGCCCTCACGATAAATAATTTCAGGATTTATAGCTTCAATACGGTCTTCGTCAAGATGCATTATAAAAATTCTCCTACAAATTCCTATCTGAGGTGCTGCAAGTCCGACACCTTGTGCCTTATCAAGCGTTTCATGCATATCGTCCAGAAGTATCGCAAGCTTACGGTCAAATTTTTCAACCGGTTTGCAGACTTTATGAAGCATTTCATCTTTATCAGTTAAAATTTTTCTAAGTGCCATAATTTCAGTTCATCCTTTTTATTATTTATTCATATTCCTGTATCGCCATTAATATCGGCATAAAAAGAAATATTTTTCATACCTTTAAGCTTTGTGCCGTCTTTAAGTATACAGCTTATAAAACTTCTCATTTCTGCATTGTTCTTGCATTTCATAATAATTTTGTAACGGTATCTTCCATTTATTTTTCCATAAATGGACTTTACAGGTCCAAGAACACGGACAGGTGTTTTAGGCTGTAATTCATGAAGTTTATTATTCATAAGTTCAATTATTTCATCTGAACCATTCTTTACCGTTTCATCATCTTCTCCAGCAAGACAGAATACACACATATCACATACAGGCGGAAAAATCATAGCCCGCCTTATTGCTATTTCTTCTTTATAAAATTCCTTATAATTCTGAGCTGCTGCCAGATTCATGATATAATGGTCCGGAATAAATGTTTGTAAAACTGCACGTCCTTTGGTTTCGCCACGTCCGCCTCTTCCGACTACCTGAGTAATAAGCGAGAACGTACGTTCATAACTGCGGAAATCTCCCGAATAAAGTGCCTTGTCAACGGAAAGTACCCCGACAAGCGTAACATTAGGAAAATCAAGCCCTTTTCCAATCATCTGTGTGCCAATCATTATATCGTAATTACCGTTTCTGAATGATGCAAAATTTTCTTCATAAGAATATCTTGAAAAAACCGTATCAGCATCCATACGTAAAATTCTTGCATCAGGAAAAATACTGTTAAGCTGTTCTTCCAGCTTCTGCGTACCAAATCCCATACTTCTTAAATTTTCTGAACCGCATGAAGAACAGCTTTTTGGCATATCAGTTGAACGACCACAGTAATGACACATAAGTTTATTATTTTTCTTATGAAAAGTCATAGGAACTGAGCAATTCGGACAATTAACAGACTGCCCGCATTCACAGCAGTTTATTATTGTATGAAATCCACGCCTGTTAAGCAGAAGCATACTCTGTTCGCCATTTTTCAGGTTAATATCTATTTCATTAATAAGTTTCCGGCTGAAATGCGTTGTATTTCCTGCCATAAGCTCGTCGTTCATATCAACAACTGCAACATCAGGAAGAATACTCTGTCCGTATCGGTTATGCATTTCCAGAAGATTGTATATTCCCTTTTCAGCCAAATAATAACTTTCAACAGATGGTGTTGCTGATGCAAGCAAAAGCACACTTTTATTATATGCACATCTCTGCTTGGCAATATCATGAGTAAAATACCTCGGTGAGCTTTCAGATTTATAAGTGCGTTCACCTTCTTCATCAATAATAATCAGACCGATATTTTCAAGCGATGCAAAAACTGCACTTCTTGTTCCGATTACAATATCAGCATCACCTTTTTTTATTCTTTTATATTCATCAAGACGCTGACCAAGAGAAAGTCCGCTGTGAATAACAGCAACACGCTGTCCGAAAAGAAACCTGAAACGCTTTAAAACTTGCGGAGTGAGTGAAATTTCAGGAATAAGAAGCATTGCACTCCGACCAAGTTTTATTGTATTTTCAATAAGCTTTTCAAAAACCGATGTCTTACCACTTCCCGTTACTCCATGAAGAAGAAAAACTGCCGGTTTCTGTTTAGTAATCTGTACAAAAATTTCGTCATGAACAGTTTGTTGTTCATCAGAAAGAACAGTATCATCAGAATTTATCTGCTCTCCCTGAAAATCATCAACAGTACGGAAAACTTCCATATCATACTCAACTGCTGCACCGTTTAATACAAGACGTTTAATCACAGCTTCAGTAAATCCACACATATAAGCAGTTTCACGGACAGAAGCCGAACCGTATTCCATTAAGAAATCAGCTGCTTTCTTTTGTTTCGGAGTAAGAGAAAACTGATATGGGTCATTTAAATATGCATCGCTAACACGCACCATTTTTACAGATGCATCCCCTACAGTTTGTTTAAATTCATTTATTGATTTAAGTGCATCCGCTTCAATGAGTTCATCAATACAACGCCTGCCGTTTTGCGAAATATAATTTTCAATAAATTCCGTGAGAATACTGTCGTTTTCCATACATTTCAGATTTTCAAGAAATTCATATGCTTCAGCTGAAAGTTCACTGCTGTTTTCAAATCCTTTGGCAAGCTTAAAATATTCTTTCGTATTTATGCTCATTGCCGGCGGAAGCATTGTTTTAACTGCATCAAAGTAAGTGCAGAATGTATGTTCATGTAAATATTCTGCCAATTTCAGAAGCTCTGACGATAAAACAGGACTGCTGTCAATTTGTGCAGTTATTGATTTCAAAGATTTTAAAGAAGAAACAGTATTTTCTTTGAGATACATAACTACTCCGACTCTACGCCGGTTTCCTATTCCAAAGGGAACAAGTACCCTGCATCCCTCATATATCCGCATATTTACAGGTACATTGTAGCTGAAAAGCATATCAAATGAATAGGTTGTACCGCTGACAGCAATTTCTGCAATAAGAGGCATATTATTCTTCGCCTAAAGTACTTACGATTTTACACTTGCCACTTGCAAGCTCCTCAACTGCGGTCTTTACCGGTTTTTCTTCAAGAGTAAGCTTATTTTCAGCAAGCTCGTCCGAAATTTCTCTCGCACGTTTTGCAACTGCAATTACAAGTGAATAACAACTTTCATTTTTTGAAATAATCTGGTTTACTGCGGGTCTAAGCATTTTCAATCACCTCATCTATAAATTTGCCCTGTGCTTTTACTGTCAGACTATCTGTACGAATAACCGTAAAGAAATCCTCGACTGCATCTTCAAGAGCAGCATTAACTATAATATAATCATATTTTTTTGCATATGGAATTTCATCAAGAGCCTTGGAAACACGTTTTTCAATTATTTCATCTGACTCTGTACCACGCTTTTTCAAACGTCTGCGGAGTTCTTTGACTGACGGAGGCATAACAAAGATAAACAGTGCATCAGGGCTAAGCTCACGAATACGCATTGCTCCCTGAACCTCAATTTCAAGTATTACATTTATTCCGGCTTCAAGTTTCGGAGTTACCTCTGAAAGAAGTGTGCCATAATAATTGTCACAATAAGAAGCATATTCAAAAAACGCTCCCTCTGAAATCTTCTGTTCAAATTCTTCTTTTGTAAGATAATAGTAATCCACACCTTCAGTCTCTCCTCTGCGTGGAGAACGTGTTGTGGCAGAAACTGCACAGTAAAATTTCTCATTTTCTGTTATTTTTGCCAACATAGTACCTTTTCCACATCCTGACGGAGCAGAAAATACAATCAGGCGTCCTTTATTCATCGCTGATACCTCCATTTTCATTTATTCTTGAAGCAAGAGTATCAGTAATAAGAGAGGATAGTATAATATGACCGCTGTCCATAACTATTACAGCTCTTGTCTTTCTTCCATAAGTAGCATCAATAGCCCTTCCGTCATCCTTGGCTTCCTGAATCAGTCTCTTTATAGGAGCAGAGTCTGGGCTGACAATAGTAACAATTCTTGATGCGGAAATCATATTGCCATAACCAATATTAATCATCTTCATAACTTATTCTATATTCTGAATCTGTTCACGGATTTTTTCAAGTTCGGCTTTCATGTCCACAACAAGCCTTGTTATATTCAAATCCTGAGCCTTTGAACCTATTGTATTAATTTCACGGTTCATTTCCTGAACTATAAAGTCAAGCTTTCTTCCTATGGCATCACATGAATCAAGTAAATCTGTAAGCTGTGATATATGACTTCTAAGACGCACAGTTTCTTCATCAACAGCTATTTTTTCAGCAAAAACAGCGGCTTCTGTAATTATTCTCTGCTGGTCGACTTCCTTGCCATCAAGTATTTCCTTCAGCTTCTGATAAAGTCTGTTTCTGTAGTTTTCAACAGTCTGAGGTGAAAGTTCTTCAATTTTCTGTACCATTCCGAAAATAAGTGCATTTTTTTCAAGAATATCATTTCGGAGTTTTTCACCCTCTGTCTCACGCATTTTGACGAATTTTTCAATAGCCTCATTTGCAACTTCTGAAACATCATTCCAAAGCTGTTCTTCATCATCCGGAGTCTTCTGAACGTTGAAAATATCAGGAAGCTTAATCAGTTTTGAAAGTGTAATGTCATCCTTAATTCCGAGTTCTTCTGCAACGCTCCTCAGTGCATTTACATATCCTTCGGCAGAACTCTTATTGATAGCAATTTCAGTATCTTTGCCTTCAATATTGTTGATAGTTACATTTATATCTATCTTTCCTCTTGAAACATTCTGTTTAATCAACGCCTTAAGTTTTTCGTCGATATAGTTATATGTTCTTGGTATTCTTGAGGAATATTCATAATATCTATGATTTACAGAACGTATCTCAACAATAATATCACGTCCGTTAATAATTTTCTGCGTACGTCCGTAGCCTGTCATGCTTTTCAGCACTCAATCGCCTTCTTTCATTAAAATTGCATATACCTACACTATTATATTATACCACGGCTTTAAAGAAAATGCAAGCATTTTAAGAAAAAATAAACATAAAAAAAGGAATGCCGAAGCACTCCTTTTTTATATAATCGTATGAACAAAATTTTTAATTATTTACCCATTGCAGCATCAAGGTCTGCCTT
>CAJTOG010000009.1 GCA_910577575.1 uncultured Ruminococcus sp.
TTTTTCAGCACTTTACAATATCTGTCCCTGTGATACTCTTTCCGCTCTCCCACGACAGCTTCTCTATTATATCATACTTCCCCTACTTTGTCAAGTAAATTGTTTATGTTAATCTGTTTCACTTTTTGGCTGTTTTGCATAATTGAACACATAAAAAACACAGCCCGTAAGCTGTGTTTAAAATTATTATTAAGGTTCTTCCGGAACATCAGCCGCACCGGTAATAAATGAGTTCATATCTGCACCCTTTACATGCTTTTGTCTTGCATCGTCAGCATCATCTTCCTTGCCCGCTTCCTCAAGCTCATCAAGATTTGTAGGGTAAGCCCCGAGGTAACGGTCACTTTCAAAACGTGAGGAAACTACAGACATTACTTTATAATCCTTGACATAAATTTTATAAACCATCTCGTCTTCATCAAGAATTTTCTTAATAGAGTTGCCGATTTTTGTATTCCAGTCAGATTTCACTTTAAACCAGCCGGTTGTACTGATAGTATTTCCGTCCTTATCAACACGATAACCAGTAGTACCGTCCCAATAATAATACCACTCATTTTCTGTGCCGATTATAGTACCAGCATCACTTTTCGGGAAATCTCCATAAATACTTTTTACTGCCTTTTCTATTTTTGCCGTATCATTTACGGAATAAGCTTCCATAAATTTATTGTAGCTTTTACGCTCAGAGAAATTCATATCTGTTACAATAGTCTGTGCGGCATTGAAAATTGTCTTTGCCTTTGCGTTCTGGGTTCTTGTGCGGGAACGCTGTAAGTAGTAACCCCATGAAGGTATCAGAATACCCAGCAGAATACCTATAATTGCTATGACTATAATAAGTTCTATAAGGGTAAATCCCTTTTTTCTTCTCATAGTAAACCCTCCTGAATTTAAACTCACATATATTATAACATCTTATTAACAATTTGTCAATAATATGGCATCAGAAATTCTGCACAATCTTTCATTTATTATTTTGTATATTATTCAAGCAGCTCAAGAGCCTTTTTAAACTGTATATCATCCTCCGTACCAATAAATGAGCTGTCCATTTCAACAATTATATCAGGAGTTATACCTTTACCGTGCCAGCATTCCCAGTCACCGACAGTAAAATAACCTGCTGTATAGTGTAGTTTACCGCCATCGCTAAGGTCTGCTTCCTTCTGAAAAATTCCTTTACCGAAAGTATTCATTCCAACAAGTGTAACATCTTTGCCATATTGCTTACAAAGAGCGGTAAAAATTTCGGCAGCACTCGCAGTCTTTTCATTAATTAGAATAACTATTTCTGCATCTACAGCATTAGAATTAGTGTTATAAACTTCTGTAGCACCGTCATTACCATTCATAACAACTTCTCCCTCACCTGCAAAATAATCAACTGCCTGCATCATGTATTCATTTTGTCCGCCTCCGTTATTTCTCAAATCAATAATAAATTTTTTAGCATCGCCTACTTCATTCATAGCAGTCGACATATTTCCTGCCGATAACATTCCGAAACCCGATATTCTAATATAAGCCACATCATCATTCATTTCCCAATTTACTTCTCGAACAAGCTCGTTGTCACGTTTGAAATTCATGTTAAAAATTTCTCCGTCACGATTAATAGTCAGGTCAACTTCTGTATCTTGTTTACCAAGAATTTTATTTGCATAATTTTCAAAACCTTTTTCAGAAATGCTGACCCCTCCAATATGAGTAATAATATCACCTGTCTTAAGTCCCTGTTTATCGGCAGCAAGATTCGGAGTTATTTTAGTCATAAGAATATTTCCGTCATCCGATTTCTGAACCTGAAATCCGCTTGCTATTGCTGTACCAGATGTATTTATATAATTTATATTATCTTCAACTGGGTCGGAATTATAAAACTGATAATAATAAGTATACTTATCTCCTCCGCTCTGTAAATAACCGTTTATCGCACCTATAACAGCATCCTCATCATTAAATTCACTGCAATTTTTTTCAAGAATATCCCTGCATTCTTTGATTATACTGAATTTTTCCCCTGTTTCAATTTTTTCCTTATTAACAAGGTAAAATCCGCCATAAGTTGCAAGTCCCGCAATTCCTGCTGAAAAAACAGATATTAATATATAATTTTTAATATTTTTCATTCTATCACCATATAAAAAACCTCTCTCACAAAAGGAGAAAGGTTTTATTATTTTTTAATATTTAATTATTTTTGTTATGATTTGCCAGCCTCAGCAACAAGTTTACCATAAACACTATCACTATCTTCAAAAGTACCGCCACTTAATTTTCCGTCTTTATCTAATTTAGCACCAGAAGCTACCTTGATAGCATCTGTAAGAGCTTTATCAACTTCCTTATTAGAATAATTAGAATATGTGTCACCGGTTACAACATTACCTGGATATGTGCCTGTATATGTTGAATCAGATGCAGTAGCAATAGCTACGCAACCACCATCTGCAATTGCAGCTGATGCAGATTCAACTTTTGTAATATCTGCAAAGAAATTAGCAACCTTTTTATCAAAGCGATTACCACTACCAACATTATCCTTAATACCATTTCCTTCTGCAGCCCATGCTGAACCATTCCACTTGAGTATCAAGAGACCACCTATATCAACACCTTCTTCATCAAGTTCTGTAAGAGCAGAGTTAATAGCCTTATAAACAGATGAAGCTGTTGTGTTAGCAGAAGAAATCTTTGATTTCTTTACATATCCCAGCATTGTAGGAACGAGAATAGCAGCGAGAACACCGATAATAGCGATAACAACGATGAGCTCAATAAGTGTGAAACCTTTCTTTGTAGTTTTCATAATGAAAACCCTCCTTTTATAAAATTTTATGTTTATGCACTGTCGGTCGGAACAATTTAAGTCCCTCCCGTATGTCTGTATATATAGTATATCACTTTATTCATAATTTGTCAATACTTCATTGAAATTTTTTTGATTTCAGACACATCTTTTACATTGAAACGGTGAATAGCCATGTATTTTTTGTGATTTTCGTCAATTTGTACAATATTTTATAAATAAATAAAAACATATAATTATAAACGACAAAATATTTAACAAATTTTCTTTTCCAAACAAATACAATCAGCTCATACCGCCGTTCGGAACTCCACCCATCTGTGAAAGGAATCTGTAAAATTCCTGTTTATCCTGACATTTTTCAAGAGCGTCAATTTCATTGATAGTACCTTTTGCAGTATGGCGTGCAAGTTCCTGGTCAAGAGACATCATGCCCTGCTGTTTACCCGTCTGGATAGCAGACTGAATGAGGTGGATTTTATTATCACGAATCATAGCGGATATAGCGTCGGTAACATTAAGTATTTCCATAACGGCAATACGTCCGGAATTATCTTTTTTCGGGATAAGGGTCTGAGAAATAACACCTACAAGGTTATTTGCGAGCTGGGTACGAATCTGCTGCTGCTGATGTTCCGGATAAACGTCAATAATACGGTTAATAGTATCAGCGGCAGAAGTTGTATGAAGTGTGGACATTACAAGGTGACCTGTTTCAGCGGCAGTAACAGCGGCCTGAATGGTTTCAAAGTCACGCATTTCTCCTACGAGGATAACATCAGGGTCTTCACGGAGTGCGGCTCTGAGTGCGAGAGCAAAAGACGGTACATCATCGCCTATTTCACGCTGGTTAACCATACATCTCTTATGTTCATGAACATATTCGATAGGGTCTTCAACAGTGATGATATGTGCCGAGCGATTGAGGTTTACAAAGTCAATCATACCGGCAAGTGTTGTTGACTTACCAGAACCAGTAGGACCGGTTACGAGAACAAGTCCACGGGGACGCATTGCAAAGTCTGCAAGAATCGGAGGAAGACTCAAGTCTTCAAGGGTAGGAATATCATTTCTGAGAAGACGTATAGCAATAGCGGGCTTGCCTTTCTGAAAATATACGTTTACACGGTGACGGTATCCGCTTTTTGTCTGGAAAGAAAAGTCGGTATCAATATGATTGTTAATCTGAGTCTGCTGCTGTTCATTGGTCATCTGTACAACAATATCGAGTATTTCCTCTTCGTCCATTTCAGGATACTGTGTACGCATGGTTCTGAGCGCACCATTAAGACGCACAACCGGAGCAATAGCGTTAGTAAAATGAAGGTCGGAACAACCGAGAAGTCTGACCTCGTCAAGTATTCTGTGAATATTAATAATGCCCATTTATTTTTCCTCCTAATTTAATATTATACAGAGAATGTAGATCTTACAAGCTCATCAATGGAAGTCTGTCCGGCCTGAACAAGTTCGGAAGCATTGTCACGAAGAAGCTTTGTGCCATTAGCCTTTGCAGCCTGTTCTATTTCCTCTTTACCACCGCCTGCTGCAATAATAGCAGAAACCTTTGCGGTACAGTGAATAATTTCATGAATAGCAGTTCTTCCCCTGTACCCTGTATTATTACAGTTCTGACAGCCTACAGGGTCATAAATCTGAATTGATGATGGGATTCCCATAAGTTCGTTTTCATCTTCGGTAGACATTCTTGGCTTCTTACAGTCAGGACAGAGGACCTTTACAAGTCTCTGTGCGATAACACCGATAAGTGAAGTTGCAACCATATATGCAGCAACGCCCATATCAACAAGACGTACAACAGTTGATGCAGCGTCATTTGTATGAAGTGTAGAAAGAACAAGGTGACCTGTGATAGCCGCACGGATACCGATATCAGCCGTTTCGGTATCACGCATTTCACCTATCATAACAATATCAGGGTCCTGACGGAGAATAGAACGAAGAGCTGCGGCAAATGTCATACCGGCTTTCTGGTTAACCTGACACTGATTGATTCCGTCAATGGCTTTTTCGACAGGGTCTTCAACAGTTACAACATTTACATTCGGTTTGGCAATTTCACCGAGTGCAGCATAAAGAGTTGTCGTTTTACCTGAACCGGTAGGGCCGGTAACAAGAATAACACCATGCGGAACACGCAACATTGATTCAAAGAGCTGATAGTTATAATCAGACATACCCAAATCAGTAATTTTACGTAGTGCAATCTGACCGGTTGAAAGAATACGGATAACTATCTTTTCACCATGTACCATAGGAAGTGAGGAAACACGGACATCAAGTGTACAGCCGTCAACAACCTGAGTAAAACGTCCATCCTGTGGGATTCTCTTTTCAGCGATATTCATACCGCTTATAAGTTTATAACGTGTTGTTAAAGCACTATGTACAGCCGATGTAACATTCATAAGTTCAACAAGGTCGCCGTTTACACGGATACGTATTCTTGTATATTTATCAAACGGTTCAATATGAATATCGGTAGCATCTGCTCTGAAAGAGTTTTCAACAATAGTAGTTGCCAGTTTAACAATAGGAGCGGACTCTACTCTGTCCTTTGATTCATCTTCTTCGATACTGCCACCCAAATCACCTGCCATTGCATTAACACTGTCGATAACGCTGTCAACATTCTGCATTGAATAGCATTTACCGATAGCCCTGTTGATTGCTGTCTGCGTTGCAAGTACAGGAACAGTATCCATACCCGTTGAAACCTTTATATCTTCAAGCACAATGAAGTTTACAGGGTCATTTGTTGCAACAGTAAGACGCTTTCCGGTAACAGCGATAGCAATTACAGTATGTTTCTTTGCCAATGCTTCAGGAACTTTCTGAACAGCCTCAGTATTGATTTCAACGTTATCAAGATCAACATACTGAACTCTGAGTTTACCTGCAAGAGCTTTTGTAAAATTAGTTTCTGTCATAATACCAAGCTCAACTACAAGGTCACCGAATCTCTTAGACCCTTTAGATTCTTTTTGTGCTTCAAGAATCTGCTGAAGCTGTTCTTCAGTGATGAGTCCCTGACTAACCAGATAGTCACCAATTCTCTCGTTTCTCATATACAAACCTCCGCTTATTTTTTAGGACTGTTCCGAATTTAAAGTAACGTTAAAATAAAAACCATTTTAAAAATTACAAAACAATCTTAAATATTTACTTGAAATTTATAAAAAATATTGATATAATAGTATTATATCAGCAGATTTAATGAATAAATCTGTATATTAACTGTAAAAGGAGGTAAAACCATGTTTGAATTTGAAAATATGCTCCATGATGAATATATGGAACTTCCGTTCAAAATCATGTTTTTAACCGTTGTATTTCTCTTTGGCATATGCATAGGAAGCTTTCTGAACGTTGTAATTATACGGCTTCCACGTCATGAATCGCTCATAAAAAGGGCATCACACTGCATGACTTGCGGAACAAAAATCAGACCAATTGACCTGATTCCTGTTTTCAGCTGGATTTTTCTTGGCGGTAAATGCCATAGCTGTGGTGAAAAAATTTCACCCCGTTATCCTATTGTAGAAAGTCTCAATGGAATCATGTATGTACTTACATTCATAATACTTGACATTAATGCTAAAGCCATAATAACCTGTCTTCTTATGTCGCTTCTTATCGTTGTAGGATTCATGGACTGGGATACACAGGAAATCGACATGATTGTTGTCGGACTTATCCTGATTCTTGCAATCCCTGCCGCACTTCTTACAGACGATGTAAAGCTTGTTCACAGAATAATCGGAGCACTTGTCATCAGTGTACCTTTCTTTATAATAGGAGAAGTAAGCCGTCCCATCATAAGAAAAAAATTCAACGAGGACTTTCGTGCTATAGAACTCGGTGATACACTTCTGATGTTTGCTGCCGGTACACTCCTCGGAACACAGGCTGTTATCGTTTCAGCATTGATTGGTATTGTTGCTGCCGCTGTCGGCGGAATTATAATCAAATCCATTACAAAGGATTCAAAATTTGCTTTCGGTCCATATCTTTCAATCGGTATTGCCGCAGCAATTCTCTGGGGAAACCGGATTGCTGAATGGTACATAAATCTTCTTACATTTGAACCGCAGTAAGCAGAAATAAATTACAGGCAGCAGCATAAAAAAACTGCTGCCTGTTTTTATTTTTTATTAAAGTGGAGGTGGAGGACCTCCTCCCGGAGCGGTCGTTACCGGTATATCATTCATATCTGTCCATTCTGTATCCTTTATTTCACTCGGAACAGTATAAACAATATAAATATTATTTCCTCTTGCATCATCCAAATAATAAGTGTCTGTTATTTCTCTGAATGCACTTACACCTAGCTGATTTGTAACTTTTTCAATCTTATCGGTAACTCCGTCATCTTCCTTTTCAGGGTCACCGCTTGCATTCCTCTTGATACGATAAAACTTTATTGCATTATCCTGCATTTCAGCATTTTTCAATGTCATACCAACAGAACTCATATTTGAAGGCGATTTGAAAATAGAAACAGATTCTTCGTCAGCATCTCCTTCATGATATTTACAGTCAATCTTATTGTCAGCAGAATCATTCAGAAATGATACAACATTTACTACAAACTGCTCTACACTCGGGTCTGTACTGAAAGGATTATTCAATGAATCTTTCATTGAAGTAATAGCACTATAAAAATATTTGGCATTGGAACTTTCTACAATAGCAGGTTCTCCGTCCAGCGGCGTATATTCAGAAAGATTGGTTATCGGAGAAAATATCTGCATACCTAATTTATAATAGTAAGAATAATCTTCAAAATGCTCATCATTTATTACAGATTTATTTCTTGCTCTTACAGTTACTGTTGCATGATTAAAGCTTATACCATCATATGTTCTTTTATCAACCTGTGAATATCCGGCAGCAGTTATTTGATCTTCTGTCATGCCTGTAACATCAACCTCATTATAGTTTGAAGGGTCGATATATACTTTCTCCGGTTTTCCGCATCCTGCTGTAAAATCATATACAGACTCATAGATTTTTCCGGATTCAAGATCATATGCGCCTTCTTCCTGAAAACTGCTGTTTATAAGCTTGAGAACATGAACCTTTCCAGTAAGCGGTGCTAAATTATCATCAATAGCTCCGTCATAATAAGTATCAACAAAATCCCTTACTACTATTTCCTCCGTACATGAATCGACAGTGTAATCTTTGCTATAAAGACCATGTTCATACACAACTATATTCTGTGCGGGACGAATTGACTTATCAATATATTCTCCGATATTATCAACATATGCTGCTGTTCTTTCTCTTATTGAAGTTTTTGTCATAAGTCTCGATACAGGGTCGATAAATGACATTACAAGCACCATAATAACGCTGAAGATTGCAAGAACGATGATAAGTTCAATAAGTGTGAAGCCTTTAAGGGCTTTTTTATTCTTATTCAAAACATTACCTCCATTCTATCATGGTCCGGTTGTCGGAGCGGTTGTAGTAGGTTCTTCAATGAGAATAAACTGCATATTAAGATTTCCTCCGAATTCCGAATCATTGTAAACAGCATTTCCATTAGAATCCGTAGCCTGTTCAACAACTTCATACGCCTTGCCGTTCAGCTCAATTTCAGCAGAACCTGCACCAGGCAGCGGATTGCGGACAATGATTTTCACATCGTCCGCAGTTTTATGTGCAGCTCCTTCATGACCCATTTCAGCAACAGGAGACTGTTCAACAGTTCTTTGATTAACCTTATTTGCTGACCTGATGTACATATTTATAACAGATGAAGTCCGTACAAGCAACAGTGTCATAACACTGAGAACAGCAAGTGAGATAATAATCTCAAAAAGCGTCATACCTTTGAATTTTCCGGTTTTCCTCTTTTTCATTTACTGTCCCTCCTTAATACTCATCATAGTACAGAATTCTATAGCTGAATGCAGATGCACCGTCGCCGATAGGATCCGGGTCAGTGCCTTCTTTATCATCCACGAAAATTACATTCAAACGGTTAGGAAGAGTTGCTTGTTTTGAATTGACACAGCCAAAAACGAAATTGTCAATACCAGAACTTACACCATCAGGATTCAAAATATCAGAACCATTATAATAAATATTAGAAAAATTAAGACCCGGACCTGTTGATGCGGCTACAAATTCAATATTCGGGGAAAGAATATTTGCAACAATATATCTTAAACCATTTGACACAGTCATTTTTGTATTTGCAGCTCCATATACATTTACCTTTGGTTTTCCCAATTCAGAAAGGTCATAACCCGATTTACCGGAAGAATTATAATTCAATTCACCATTCTGATTTTCCTTGAACATTGTTTCATATCTTACTGTCGTAAGCTGTCCATTGCTAAAATTCAATTCAGCTCCGCTTTCAAGATAGAAATTAACTGTTCCGCCTTTGCGGTCGTCAATAATAAATTTAATACTGCTATCAATGTTTACACTATTTTTTATAACAATCAGAATATCTTTATTATCAGGATTAATTACAATATTTTTAGAATATCCGCTTCCGAAACTTACACCATCCAAAATACAGCTTCTGTCAATATAAATTCCTGCACTCTCACTTAAATTATTATATATATTTACCGGTTTATTATCAAGTTCATATGGCTGTTGTGTAACTGTCTTATTACCGCCGCCATCTATCGCCCTCTCTTCATATCCGGCAAATTGTCCGTTGTTTGTAACATTTTTAACAATTTTTCCGACTGTATCAACAATTTCTGTATTTGAAGTAAAACAAATTCTTTCATTTCCGGTTTTGCTTATATTTGGTATCAGGTCATTATTATATATTGCTCCGAGACCCACTGAAAGACTTTCATATTTATAAGGGTTTGAAACATAATAATCAGAACTGTCATCAAGAACTTCTTCCAGTCTTTTTATAATCTTGGTTTCTTTAATATCAATGCCTGAAATTTCTTCAAGACCTAAAATTACTTCTTTTTCAGCATACTTAGGATATACAGCATCACCATTATATTCAGGCAATGCATAAAAATCAGTTACTTTCCTTATCTTGTCATTAGATATTGTTGTAGCTGGCAATGTTTGAATCGTATATGCATTACTTATCGGCTGTGAAGCATCGGCCAAAACAGTATATCTGTCCTGTAATTTCTGACCAGGATTAAGTTTAAGAATATTATCGTTAGATTTATCAATATCTTTTAACTTAACCGCTTTGGGGTCACTTGGATTTGTACTTGCAAGAGTCTTAATGTAATAAATATTTACATCTCCGTATTCTGTAGACGGAACTTCATAAGGTTTCTTAGGCCAGCCTGATTCCTGTTTCAATAAATTTCTTGCATTATCAATCATCCAGTCTTCTGAACCGTTAGCCCATATATATATCTGAGATTCATCCCAGTCACTTGGAATATCCCTCCACCTGTATGTTACTATGTCACCTATATTCACATCATAAAGCGGTTCATCGAAAAGACCTACTGGTCTTGCTTCAGCGTTTACATTTTTTACTATATAATGTACATAACTGAGTTCATAGTTCGGTACTTTAAAGTCAATAGCTTCTTGTTCCGTTTTATACTCTTCACCATTTATATAAATATGGTCGCAGTATATTTTTTTATCAGTTGCAACTGATGAGAAAACAGAATCAATAATTTCTTCATCAGTTTTACTTGCATCTCCGGTAATATATAAATTTCCGCCAACTATCAGATTCCCGCCTATTTTAACGTTGTCTCCGATATGACAGTCCTTTTCAATACGGACATCACCTTTTGTTTCTATATTTTTTAATTTGGTAGTACCCTTTGCAGAAATTTTCCCGCCGATTGAAAAAGGAGTTGCCACTGCCTTATTCACAACAGAACCTGCCCATTGATAAAGAACTGTTGACTGTGCAAACTCAAGATTGTTTTCTCTGTACGGGTCCATACAGTAAAGGTCTCCGCCGAGTTTAAAGTTGTCGTTAGCACCACCAGCCTGAAAATAACCGCAGAAAATATTCAGAGGGTGTTTATTACTGTTTGTACCTGTATCAATTTGTCCCAATGTGACATTTTGATTTATTTTGATTGCACCATCAACAAAAATATACGGAACTTCGTTGAAATTTAAACTAGACATATCAAACGGCATTACAAACTTCATTCTGTTAACATCCGCAGACTGAGTAAATGTCATATCTCCCCAGACAGTAATGCCTTTTCCTTTTGATGGAAAAATGAAATTCGGAGCCTGTATAAAATTAAGATTGCTGTTTACATATAAATCAGCTTCAACTGAAAAGTCTGCATTGGCATTCGTCAACTGTAAAGCATCACTGGTATCAAATTGTCTGTAAACTGAAGCATCATTCTGCCAATTTGCATATTCTTCATCAGTTGCTCTGTAGCTGTAATCATAGAATATAGCACCTTTTGTATCTGTACCGTCATCATATATATGCTTTCCGTTAGCGTCTTTATTATTTCCTACATTCACGCCAAGTCTCGGAAGATTGATATATGAACCGCCAAAAAGGTTTGTCTGACACTCAACATTTGCACCGGAAGTTGTAACAAATCCAGCACCGCCGCCAGCACCATCCGTTGCTTCTGTAGGAGGCTGTTTTACTATATAAGCAGACGTTGTGGAATTAACGCCTGCCATGGATACGCTTGCTGAAAACTTAAGAATATCACCTTCTACCCATTCTTTTTTTGATGTATCATAGAATTTCTTCTTTCCTGCAAGACTGACATTAACAGGAGAAATATCGCCGTATTTGCCGGCATTTGGTACTGTATTTCCTAACTTTACTGCAACGTTCAATGAAGATGCTCCTGCATCGGTTCCAATTTTAGATATTACATTTCCATAATTTGCATCAGCTTTCATTGCCTTTACAGCAGCATCAACAACCATTCTTGATGTTACATTTGTCTGTGCACTTGAATAATTGACGTGTGCTCTGTTATTGGCAGCCGTTGCCAGAGCCAGAGTACCGAAGAGGAATACAATCAGAAGCGACATTACAACAACAACAGTAAGCAGTACCGAACCATGAAGTTTTTTATTCTTTTTTCTTTTCATTATTTCTAACCGCCTTTCGAGTTATATTGTTCATGGAAACCAGTGTGAAATACCCCCAACGCCTATGCTCCACATAGAAACGAGGGCTTCTCGCTCAATAGCACAAACATGTCAAGCATCAACGAATTAACCTCGTGTGTCCCACGGTTTTATAATTTTTAGTTCTGCAAATGCAATTCGTCTCCCACCTTTAAGGTGGGGGACTTCTTGATATATAAGGTTAAAAAAACTGATTTCCATGATATTTCTTTCTTCATAACTTCAGCGAAGAACAAGTTTATTCTTCTACATTAGGTTCTGCAAGGTCGTAAACTGAATAAAGTGTTATAACAAATTGTGCAGTTGCCTCTTCATCATCTGTACGCATACCGGAATTTTCTTTAAATTCAACATTTCCAAGAGTAACAGAATTGATAATAATTGTTTCTTCCTGTTCTTCAAGCGCTTTCATATAATTCCAGATAGCTTCCTGTTCACCTGTAACAGAAATTGAATACTGTCCGGCAAGAACATCTTCAGTTGTTCTTGCTGAAAGAGCATCACTTTCAGCCTTTGCAGCAGCAATCATAGCCTGCTGGCTTCCGTCAAGGTCAGCCTGAGCAATCTGGTCTTCAGCAATGAACGAAGGAGTGAAATAATAATAAGCGAGCTGACTTTTATCAAGGTCTGATGCATTGAGACTCATGACCTTTACTTCACAGTCTTCTGCAAAATGCTGCATATACTGGTCAAGTTTGCGTGCATTTACGATATTGTTGTAATCAACGAATGGGTCTGAAAGATTCATTGTTTCCTTATGTATACTTTTAATTTCAGTTTTCAATGGTTCAATTTCTGCAACCTTGTTGTCAACCTCAGAACGTTCCTGTTCAAGAGTCGCAAGAGTTTCCAAATTTTTCTTTCTGTCATCGTTCTTAGGCTTAACAAGCAGAAAGAAACCCGCAACAAGGATTGCTATAGCAAGAAGAACGCCAAGAATGACTAAATCTCTGTAATTAAGTTTCATCTTCATCTACCTCCTTATTCAGCAGTTTCTGCTTCTGTTCCTGATGATTCTTCCGCTGAACCGTCAGACTGTTCAGCTTCCGGTTTATAAGCACTTTCTCTGCCGTTTACTGTAAGTATAACATTGAATGAAGCAGTTTCAACTTCATCTCCGTCAGTAGTTACCCTGTTGCCTTCTTCATCTTCACCTTCAACCTGTTCCTGCTGAATTGAAACAGTATATCCTGTATATGAAGCGGAATGATAATAACCTTTGTTTTCTTCAACAGATTCATCAAGAAGATTATCAATAAAGAGAGATGGGAGTTTCTGAACCATTTCTCCGCTTCCTGCTGCTGTTACCGAGAAAGTAAACGTACCATTGTTATATGAAGGAATTGAAATATAGGAATCATCAAGCCCAAGGTCATTTGCAGTTTTGTCAAGAACAGCTTGAATTGTATCAAACTTATCACCGTTTACAACCGGCTGGGAATAGAAAGCGTCATGTGCATTAACCATCTTTGTATTATAAGCACTAACAGTATCTTTCAGTGAAAGAAGATTATCACGTTGTTTAAGCTTATCAGCCTGAGCATCAATATATGATTGAACTTCAGTAATATCCTTTTCAACCCCGCTGTTCATAAAAGTAAGGGCAATCCATGCACCGCCGGCAATTACAACCGAACCGACGATACAGCTGAGAAGTACCGCAAGACCTGCATTGCTGTTTGCTGTACTTCCTCCGGCTCTTTTCATAGCTGCACCGAGTTCTGTTTCAAGCAGATTGATTTTTTCAGTCTCCTTATTACGCTTGAACATAGCACCGATAGCATTTGCATATAGTGAAAATTCAAGATTTTCGTGACCATGAATTTGCGGAGGAACATTAATAAGACTTGTATTCAAATCCATCTTTGAAAGTTCATCTGTAAGTCTTACATAATCATGAGTATCACCATAGAAGATGATATTTTCAATAATTTCGCCGGTATTTCGTGTTCTGTGGAACTGAAGCATACGGAAGATATTTTCATTTACTGCTTCGAAAACGTAATCTTCCGAATTGCCGTAATCGGCAGGGTCAATGGACGCAAAACGTGAGAATGAAAGCTGTCCAGCTTCATAAAGGTTAAGAGAGATGAAATTGTTATCAATCTGAACAGCAAGCAGCGGCATTTTATTTTTAATCTTCGTATCAGCAAGAAGAACCTTTGTAATACAGTTACAGCCTACCATAACAGACTTGAGTGAAATACCAAGAAGCTTGAAAACTTCTCTATAGCTGTTTACAATCTCATACGGACAGGCAGTTGCAAGAACCTTGACCATTGATTCACCTGCATCGCCTTTTTCTTCTGCTTCACCCACAATAACATATGTAATACTGTATGAATCATCAAGATTCAGCTCAGCCTGCATCTTCTGCTTTACAGCCTTCTGCATATCCTGAGATTTCGTGGTTTTTGCAACAGTAAGTTCCCTAAAAATAGTAAGGTTTGAAGAAAGACTTACAATAGCTTCCTTATCCGGCATTTTATTCTTCTTAAGCACACCGTTTATAAGTGTGGCAATATTCGGAATATCCTTAACATGACCGTTAACAATAAGTCCCTCGTCGATATTCAGTGTAGCAGCAGAGCTGATTTTTATTTTGCCATTGCTCTCAACGCCCTTGACCACACGTACATTTCTATCGGTAATATCAAATGAAAGCATTTATTTTTTTCCACCTTTCCATATTTATTCGTTCTCGATAGATTCCATTGAACCATAAAGTGCGGGGTAAATTCCGACTACGACCAGACCGATAATAAGACCCATAAAGATGAGAAGCACCGGCTCAACCATACTTACAAGACGCTGAACGGCTGAATCTGATTCTTCTTCATAGTAATCTGATGTTTTTTCAAGAATTGAGTCAAGTGCACCTGATTCTTCGCCTACATAAATAACAGAACAGAACATTGATTCAAATACTTCTGTTCTTGTTATAGCGGATGAAAGAGTTTCACCCTGTTTAACCTCATCAATTACTTCTTCAAATTTCTGGTCTATGTAAGAATTTCCAAGAACAGCAGACGCTCTTTTAAGACAATCAACCATGGGAATACCACTTGAATAAAGGTTGGAGAGAGTTCTCGCAAAACGTCCGGTATAAACCTTCGTTATAAGAGGACCAAATCCCGGGCCTTTTATCATGAGCCGGTCAACTTTAAGGCGAAAACTCGGAACTTTGAGGGCATATCTTATTCCGAAATAAGCGGCAACAACAATGATAATAAGAATATACCACTGATGCTGAAGAAAATCTGACATTGCAGCCATCATTTTAGTGAGGGCAGGCATGGTTGCAGGGTCTTCATACATATCAATAAATGTAGGCATAATGAAAATAAACAGGAACAATACAATGACCACGCAGAGAACAGCAAGGATTACAGGATAAATCATTGCACCCTTTATTGTATTTTTAAGTTTGTTTTCCTTGGAATAGTTCTCCGACATACGTGTCATGATAACGTCAAGCGAACCGCTGGCTTCTCCTGCACTTACCATAGAAATAAGGAAATCGGGAAATGAACCGGCGTGCATTTCAAGCGTACTTGAAAATGATTCACCTTTCTGGACATTTTCATAAATATCCTGCCAGATAGCCTTTGCCTTTTCGTTTTCCTGCTCTTTTGTCATGATATCAATAGCCTTTACAAGTGTAAGACCGGATGTAAGCATGGCACTGAGCTGACGGCAACAGAATGCAAGTTCTTTTGTATTGAACTTATAGATTGACCTTGATTTGCCGCCGGATTCTTCCTTGTAGTCCTTAATGAAGAGACCACGTTCTTTCATTTTTTCGAGAAATTCCTGTTCATTCTCGGCATTTGCCTTGCCCTTAACCTGTTTGCCGCGGGCATCCTGAGCAACATAGGAATAACTCTTCATAGAAAACCACCTCCGTATTTTTTTGTTAAGCCGAAAACAATTCATACTGCTTTAATAATAATTATTATAACATATTAAAAAATATTTTTCAATCGCTTTTTTGACTTAAATAATGATATGATTTTTATCAATATTCACCAACTTTTATACCATATGTAATATAGCAGGTATAAAAATGAAATATTCTACAAAAAGAAAATTAAGCAGCAGAACAAAAACCGACTTCAATGTGTTGGTTTCATACACATTATTATTTATAATACAATTATATCATAAACATATATAATAAGCAAGATGTTTTTAATTTTTTTTCAAATTATTATTAAAATATATATTTTAACTAAAATTATATTTTTTTACAGCGTATCCGAAAAATTTTCCGGATACGCCATAAATATAATATTCAAATACTGAATTTCATATTATATCTTTTTAGCCAGCAGTCAAGCTGTATGAAAAAAGCTATCGTCTGCGGAAGATTCATAAGCTGTCCATACCATTGAACATGGTCCGCATGGAGCAGGAGACGCTCCAGCTCTTTACGCTTTACAAGGTCTGTAAGAGGTGTGTCCTCTGAAATTATATTCCTAAGTTTTTCACTGACTGCCTCCAAAAATGCCGGATTGTGAGTTTTAGGATAAGGACTTTTCTTTCTGTTGAGTACCTTTTCAGGAAGCCAGTCTTTCATAGCCTCACGGAGCAATCCTTTTTCACGCCCCATATAATCCTTATACTCCCATTTTACATTATACATATATTCAGCAATTCTGTAATCACAGAACGGTACACGCACTTCCAGTCCACTGTACATTGACATTCTGTCTTTCCTGTCCAAAAGATTCTGCATGAACCAGTCAAAATTAAGCTGAGTCATCTCACGCATTCTGTATTCGGTTTCATTATCAGTCGAAAGCTTTTCAGCATAATCAGCAGTTTTTCTGTATGCACTGTATACAAATTCTTCTGCATCTATCATATATGAAAAATTATCATTTATAAATTTTTTACGGTAAGCAGTACTCTGTGCCCATGGAAACCCGTCAGTCATGCGTATATCCTTATCCCTGTACCATGGATAACCACCAAAAAGTTCATCTGCACATTCTCCGGAAAGTGCAACAGTTCCATGCTTTTTTATTTCACGACAGAAAATAAGCATCGATGCATCAACATCAGCCATTCCGGGAAGCCCTCTTGCATATACCGCATCATCAAGAGCTTCAACAAGCTCCGGAGTATCAATGACTGTCCAATGATGTCTTGTACCTAAATATTCAGTCATACAGTTGATATATTCGGGGTCGCTGTTCGGCTGAAAATGACTTTTAGTAAAATATTTATCATTGTCACGATAGTCAACAGAAAATGTATTCAGAATTTTACCTTGCTTTTTCATTTCAGAAGCTGCAACCGACGATATAAGACTTGAATCAAGACCGCCTGAAAGAAATGTACATACCGGCACATCAGAAACAAGCTGTCTTCTTATTGAGTCAAGAAGCAATTCTCTCACATGTTCTTTGGTCTGTTCAAAAGTTTCATTAAGTTCATAGGCATGAAGTCTCCAGTATTCCCATAAATCCAAGCCGTCCGCATTATAAAATCCGCACCACCCTGATTTTATTTCTTCAATTCCCTTTATAACTCCACAGCCTGCCGTACGTCCCGGAGCTAACAACAAAAGTTCTGCAATACCGTTTTTATCTATCTCATGAGGAATTTCGGGATATTCAAGCAATGCACTGATTTCCGATGCAAAAACAAGTTTATTTTCAAATCGGTAGTAAAACAAAGGCTTTACCCCTATTCTGTCACGGGCAAGAAATACTCTTTGTTCTGATTCATCATAAACAGCAAATGCAAATATGCCATTAAAATAATTGACACATTCAGCCCCCCATTTTATATAGCTTCTAAGTACAACTTCTGTGTCTGACTTCGTTTCAAATATAAAATCTTCTGACAAGAGAGTGCGTATTTCCTGTGTATTATAAAGTTCTCCGTTATAAACAATCGTGTATTTTCTGCCGTTTACTGTTATTGTCATCGGTTGTCTGCCACCTGAAATATCAATAACGGCAAGACGTGTGTGAACAAGTGCAGCTTCATGGGAAAGAAAAATTCCACGCTGGTCCGGTCCACGCCTAAGTAAAGCTTTCTGCATAAGCTCACATGATTTCAACTCTCCTCTCATATCATCTCTGAAACTGATAACTCCTGCTATTCCGCACATAATCAAAAACCTCCGTTTAATTAGTCAATTGATAATCCTTAATTAGAATTATATGCTCATAACATTTCAATTGTTCATTTTCAGCAAAATATTTGTAAAAAAATCTTTTATCAGCCTTGACATAAAATCAATCAGGTGATATAATAAATTATTATTCAGAAAGTCAGGTTTATATATCTATGAAAAATTTACTCTTTATTGGTGATGTAGTCGGAAAAATTGGATGTGATTTTCTTGTTTCAAAGCTTAATTCAATTAAAAAATCTTATAATATTGATATAACTATTGTAAATGCTGAAAATTCGGCACAGGGTAACGGAATAACACCAAAATCTGCAAATATACTGCTCAATGCAGGAGCAGATATACTGACTACTGGAAACCACGCTTTCAGACGAAAAGAAGCATACGATTTGTTTGAATACAAATCGTATTGTATAATAAGACCTGCAAACTATCCTGAAGGTTCTGCACCCGGAAAAGGATTCTGTATTTTTGACATGGGTGCTTATTCAATTGCAGTAATAAATCTTATGGGTACTGCTTTCATGGACTCTCTGGATAATCCCTTTACGAAAATAGATGAAATTCTTGAAAATATAGAAACCCCAAATATATTTCTTGATTTTCATGCAGAAGCAACATCTGAAAAAAAAGCCATGGGTCATTACTTAACAGGAAAGGTAAGCGGTGTTTTCGGAACTCATACACACGTTCAGACCACTGATGAAATCATACTCGAAAACCATACTGCGTATATAACTGATGCAGGAATGACAGGTGTTGAACATTCATGTCTCGGTGTTGAAATCAAACCAGTGGTCGACAGATTCCGCTTTCATATGCCTGTCCGCTTTCAGGAAGCTTCAGGAGATTGTTTCCTATGTGGAATTTTTGTTCAATTTGATGAAAAAACTGGCAAATCGCACAAAATTGAGCGCATAATTATAAGATAATACACAAAGTTTCAGATAAACACTTGCTTTTTTCTTTAATATATGGTAAAATAATAGTTGGTAAATAATAATTGACGATTAATAATTATCTGTCGTTTGTATTTTACTGCTATCAATTATAAAATATTATTTTCTCACAGGAGGTCATACCATGGAAATTTTAAAGGTTTCATCAAACTCAAAACCCAACTCAGTTGCAGGTGCAATCGCAGGAGTTATCAGAGAACAAAAGTCTGTTGAAGTTCAGGCTGTTGGTGCAGGTGCTGCAAATCAAGCAATAAAGGCTATAGCAATCGCAAGAGGATATCTCGCCCCGATTGGTATCGACCTTGTCTGTATTCCTGCTTTCGCTAATATCCAGATTGACGGAGAGGAAAGAACAGCAATCAAGCTTATCTGCGAACAGAGATAATTTCCGCACGATAACTTTAAAAAACAAATGGCGGGCAAATTGTTTTGTCCGCTTTTTCTTTTAAGGAGCTGCATATATGAATATTGAAGTCAACAGAATCAATTCAGGAATTGAAAAAAATCCGGCAGAATATGTTAAATCAATCAATGAAGCATACCTCTGGCAGATGAAAAGAATAGCTGAAAATATAGCACAAACCAAAGACAGCAAACCTATTATTTTGCTTTCAGGACCTTCCGGTTCAGGAAAAACAACTACCGCCCTTATGCTTTCTAAAATGCTCGGAGAACTCGGTTGTCCTACACATACACTTTCCATGGACAATTATTTCAAATCACTTACAGACAAAGAACGTAAACTATCTGTACTCGGAAAATTAGACCTTGAATCTCCTGACCGTATTGACAAGGATTTATTAAATACTCAGATTGAAGCAATAGGTAAATCATATGAAGTTGATATTCCCAAATACAATTTTGCAGATTCAAAACGTAATGGTATTAAACTTACTTTAAGGCGTCAGCCAGATGAACTTGTGATTTTTGAAGGCATTCACGCTCTTAATCCGGAAGTTATCACAGTTCCAGACAGCAGAATTTCTAAAATATATGTAAGCGTAAGAACACGTATAGTATATAACGACATTATTCTTCATCCCTCTAAAGTACGTCTTATGCGTCGTATGATTCGTGATAGGAATTTCAGAAAGCGTTCACTCCGTGAAACCATGAATATGTTCCATAGTGTTGAATCAGGAGAAAACAAGTATATAATTCCTTATAAACACCGTTCTGACTATGATATTGATACTTTTATGGCTTATGAAATGAATGTTTATAGAAATAGTCTGCTTAATGAACTGAAAAGTATGTACGACATTCCAGAACTGATAGATGTTACAGAAGTACTCGAAAATCTTGACCCGCTTGATAAGAAAAATATAACTTCCGATTCTCTCATATGTGAATTTATAGGAAATGGCATATTTAAATATTAAATACTCCCCAATATTTTAATTTCAATTTTTAAAACATTAATTATGAACTTTTTATGACTTAATAGATATTTCTCTACAAATTGTAATTAAAGTGATAAAGCAGCAACTAAAGTCGCTATAATTTCTATTATTTTATACAGATTGTTTTTATTGCATATAAAAAAGGGACTTTTTACAGTCCCTTTTGTTTTATTTATTGAACATTTTCTTAAATCCGATTTTATCAAGCAGAAGTGCAACAATAATAAACAATACTGCACTTGCACCAATTTGTATGCAGTATGCAGGAGTTTGTGTAAATGCAGCAGTTATTGCAGCCCACGACAATTCGCCCGCCATTACAGTACCCTCATACAAACTATATCCAACAATACATAAAATTCCTGATGGGATAATTCCAAAAATATTTCTCAATGTAAGTATTTTTTCACCTTTGCTTGAGAAAAACAATGTAGTAACAGCTTTTATTATAACAGTTGCAGGAAGCCATACAAAAAAGCCACTGAGACCGTCCGCCAAAGCTCCGCCTATTGCACCTGCCGCCATTGCATAAGGCGTCGGAAGTATACAAGCCGCAAGATAAATAAGTCCATCACCTGCGTGAGTATATCCGGCACCTGTAGGAATATGTAAATATGCCGTAAAAACGTAGATAAGTGCTGCAAAAACACCTGACGCTGTAAGCTTACGGATTTTTGCAAGAGATACAGATTTTGAACCCATATTAAACCACTCCAATCAGATTTTAAATTCCTATAATAACTATAGGTTACTTAAATTATAACATAATATTTATTAAATTACAAGTACAAATTACAATAACGTTCATGAAATTTTATGCTTATTTTTAGTGAATATATAATAAAAAAGGCAGGCAAAGAACCTGACCTTTTCATATTTTATTTGTTTATTTCTTTTATATTAGTTCGTCCGAGAATATAATCAGTGGAAACATTGTAAAAATCAGCCAATGCAATAAGATGCTCCACCGGAATCGACTGAAATCCACGTTCATAGCGTGAATAAACAGTCTGCCTTATATTGAGCAGTTCAGCAATCTGTGTTTGATTCATGTCCTTGTCCTCACGTAAGTCTCTTAATCTTTGAAAATACACAAAAATCATCTCCAATATTTATAGAATATGCCGATTTTTTTAAAAAAACTAACCGACATATTGGCTTTATCATATTTTCATGATATAATACGAATTATAGCACTTATAAGTACTAAAATGTTGTTCACAGAAAAAGAAAATATTGTTATTGAGAAACACTTTAAATTGAAGTTTTAACTTCTTGTTAAAAAACAACATGGAAAAGACTGATATACTGCATTCAACCAGTGTATCAGTTTTTTCTAAATAAAAAGAATAAATTACAAATATCTATCATTTCTGTTAATGTTTTTTGTCAAATTCGTGCATTTACCTTAAAATAAATCCCTTAATCTTTGAAAATACACAAAAATTATTCCTAATATTTGTGAAATATGTCGAATTTTAGAAAAAGTTATCTTATATATTGACTTTAGATTTTTTTCATGGTATAATATATAATAGAGTGTTAATAATTACTTAAATGTTGTTGCAGAAAAAGAAATAATGTTATTGAGAAATATTATAAATTGAAGTTTCAACTTCTTGTAAAAACAACATTAAAAAGGCTGATATACTGGTTTAATACAGTATATCAGCCTTTTTTATGCTTAATAAAAAAAGGACAAGTCCAAAGACCTGTCCTTGATTTATTTAATTTTTCGCAAAATTAACCCATTATAATTTCAACTTCGTGAACTCCGCCATCGAATGCAGGGATAACATTTCCGTCAACAGCATTTCCGTCAACAGTCATGGACTTAACACCCTTACAAACATGATTCGGATTCTTGACAGTAATATTGTATTCAGCACCACGGAACTTTCTGGAAGCTGTAAAGCCGTCCCATTCATGCGGAATTGACGGGTCAACTTTAAGACCATTCCAGTCAGCAGCCACACCAAGAATATACTGTGAAATAGCAACCATATTCCATGCAGCAGTACCTGTAAGCCATGAGTTTTTACCTTCACCGAATCTGCTTGCGTCCTTGCCAGCAATCATCTGACCATATACATATGGTTCTGTCTTGTGAAGGTCTGAAATTTCCTCATTGAAAGCAGGAGCAATCTTTGAATAGTATTCAAACGCCTTGTCTCCACGTCCTGCATAAGCTTCCGCACATATAATCCAAGCATTATTATGAGTGAAGATACCTGCATTTTCCTTGTAACCGCCCGGATATGTGGAAATTTCACCATACTGAATATAATACTTTGTGAAAGCGGGATTATTAAGAACAAGACCATATTTTGTATTGAGGTATTTATCAATTGATTCGAGAGTCTTGATGTCAGCACCCTCTTCCTTACCGATTTCGGACATAACAGCAAATCCCTGCGGTTCGATGAAGATTTTACCTTCTTCACATTCCTTTGAACCCATCTTATTGCCTTCTGAATCGTAAGCTCTTATGAACCAGTCACCGTCAAAAGCGTATTCCATAACGTTCTTCTTCATCTTATCAATTTCAGCCTGTGCAGATTCAGCCTCATCATTCATGCCGAGATGTTTAAGAATAGCCACATAGTTAGGTCCTGCATATGTAAAGAGAGTAGCAACCATTACAGACTCTGCAACCTTTGAATAACCGCCTTCTTCAGCAAACTTAGGATTTGTATATGTCTGGAAGCTTTCGCCTGGAGTATCTGAATAACACGAAAGATTGATACAGTCATTCCAGTCAGCACGCATAGCAAGCGGAAGATTATGCGGACCGAGATTATTGACAATCTTATAGAATGAAACTTTAAGATGGTCAAGCATCGGTTTAGCCTTGGATTCGTCGTTATCATAAGGAACCATTTCATCAAGGATTGTCCAGTCGCCTGTTTCCTTGATATAAGCAGAAACAGAAAGAATCATCCACAACGGGTCATCAGAGAAGTCCCCTCCGATATCAGAATTACCTTTCTTTGTAAGGGGCTGATACTGATGATAGCAGCCACCGTCCTCAAGCTGAGTGGAAGCAATATCAATAATACGCTGTCTTGCTCTGTCAGGAATCTGGTGAACAAAACCGAGAATGTCCTGATTTGAATCACGGAAGCCCATGCCTCTGCCGATACCTGATTCAAAATATGAAGCAGAACGTGAAAGATTGAAAGTAACCATACACTGATACTGATTCCAGATATTAACCATACGGTCAACCTTGTCATCAGGAGTATCTACATTGATAATGCCGAGAAGCTTATCCCATGCAGCTTTAAGCTCTGCAAGACCTGCTTCAACCTTTTCAGGAGTATTATACTGGTCAATCATTGCAAGAGCTTTTTCCTTGTTGATAGTAACACCGTCAGCCTCAAACTTTTTGTCAACAGGCATTTCAACATAACCGAGAATAAATATAAGAGTCTTGGATTCACCCGGAGCAAGAGTTATCTTCTTATAGTGTGATGCAATAGGTGACCAACCGTCAGCGAAGGAATTGTTAGCCTTGTCAGCAACAACAGCCTGCGGGTCATTGAAACCGTTATAAAGACCGATAAACGAATCCCTGTCAGTATCATAACCGTCAATGTCATCATTTACAGTATAGAAAGCAAAATGGTCACGTCTGTCCCTGTATTCAGTTTTGTGATAAATAGTAGAACCAACAACTTCAACACGACCTGTACTGAAATTTCTCTGGAAGTTTGTGCAGTCGTCCTGAGCATCCCACAGACACCATTCAGCAAAAGAAAACAGTGAGAAAGTCTTGGTTTCAGAACCTTCATTAGTAAGAACAACCTGCTGCACTTCACCTGCATAATTCTGAGGAACAAAGAAAGTAACTTCAGCCTTCAGGTCATTTTTCTTACCTGTGATAACGGTATAGCCCATGCCGTGACGGCATTCATAGGAATCAAGCTCTGTCTTGACAGGTGACCAACCCGGATTCCAGATTGTACCGTTTTCATTAATGTAGAAATAACGTCCGCCCATGTCAATAGGAACATTGTTATAACGATAACGTGTAATTCTTCTGAGACGTGCATCTTTGTAGAAACTGTAACCGCCTGCCGTATTGGAAATCAGTGAAAAGAAATCCTGTGTTCCGAGGTAGTTAATCCAAGGATAAGGGGTTTTAGGGGAATTGATAACGTATTCCTTGTTAGCGTCGTCAAAAAATCCGAACTTCATGATAAAAATTTCTCCTTTATATTTACATTGTAAAAAGCAGATTTGCTTCTGCAATTTAATAATATTATAACATATATTTCATTTTATTACAATAGATTAGCAAAAAATAACAGTGTATTATTTTTCAGGCAAAATTTGTGCAGTTTCAACAAAGTTTAACTTTAATGGTTTCAGATTAAATAATATTTGATTTATTTCCTGATACTCCCATATTTATGTTATTTAATAAAAAGCATTCATACTTCAACCAGTCGCTTTTTAATCATATTTTATCTGCTGAAAAATCTCTGATGAGCGGTATAAGCTTCCTCCGGCTTCACTTCTGCATACCCTGAAATACTTGGGTCGAGGGAAAGATTCGGAGCATCAATCATCGCAGTCATCGGCTCCGGACAGAAATAATGATTGAATCCTCTGTCATTCCAGATAATCCAGAACTTATATTCCTCTGAAACTTCATAGCAGAGTTTTTTACCGCTTTCAATATCCTCGGCAATAATGCCATGGAATTTCTGACCGTCAAGTTCCGTATATTCTCCGATATACATATCATTGTCAACTACTTGTAAAACAGGACATTTATTTCCGCCCTTATATTCCAAATCCCACATGGTAAGTGCTTTCAGATTTTCAGTCGGCAGACAGCGTTCATTAAGTTCACACCTTCTGCCAATTGGTACAGTAAGACGGATATTGCTCTCTTTTGCACCGTCAACAAAAGGAGAATTTATAGTTGTATGTGATGCGAGAGACATGGGAAGCATTTTGTTAGAAATATTGGTAAAGCTTATATCCTGCTCCAGACCATTTTCGGAAAGTGTGAATGTATATTCTGCAATAAACTTTACAGGAAGATATTCAAAAAATTCATCATTCTCATCATATATATAGCGAACTTTTACCCATGCACAATTGCTATCTGCATTATGTTCCAAAAGTTCAAAGCATCTTTTATGTAAAAATCCATGAATATGATTATTATATGGTGCTTTTTCGTTTATCGGAAGCTGATAGACTGCGTCACTTGTTTTAAGTCTGCCGTCTGCGAATCTGTTGGGAAGATAAAGTGTAGGAAGTCCCCAGACTTCTGCCGACTGCCTTATATCATCAGCAGTATTGTCAGGATTCCAGCGAAAAAATTCCATGCTATTTCTGTTATCTCTCAATCGGATAACATTTGAGCCGATTTCATAAGCAACAAGTGCCTCATAACCGCCTGCATTCATCTTGACACAGACAGTACCGTTCCAGTTGATAAGCTGAGTTGTATTTTTCATTTTAATCAAATCCTTTCGTTTTTAAATTTATAAAATAGCTTTTTTATTGCTAAAAATACCATAAACACAAGAAAAACAATAGATGAATTTCTGAAAAGAATCAAAGTATACTCAATAAAAGAACGCATATCCTGTGAGATAATTTCTGGTTCATGGTCAGGATAAAAGTTTTCATATATACCATGAATGAAATTGCCAGGTATAAAAAATAAAAGAATAACTTTCGCTGTAAAAATTCCAATATTTATATATATGAAAGATTTTTTAAACTCGCATTTTGTAATTTCCCCAATAATTATACTTGCAATCACAAGAATTATAAGCCACAAATAAAAAACAATATCATCATAATAAAAATTTGGTTTTTCTGCCTGACTCCAAAGATACCCAAGCCAAACAATCGTTCCTTGAGCAATAAATGTCAGAAAGATAGCACTAAAAAATCAGTTCATAAAATTTTTTTCATGATTTCAGTCCATACGGTTTTCCATGTCGGTATATTCTCTCATCGGAGAAATTGCCTTATATGCCGGACGGATAATCTTATTGGAGTTTATAAGCTCCTCTATTCTGTGGGCAGACCAGCCTGCAATGCGTGATATTGCAAAAAGCGGAGTAAAAAGTTCATCAGGTATTCCAAGCATACGGTAAACAAATCCGCTGTAGAAATCAACATTTGCACATACACCCTTATAAATCCGTCTTTCACCGGCTATAACTTCAGGAGCAAGTTTTTCAACAAGTGAATAGAGCATAAACTCATCATGTCTGCCCTTTTCGGAACTCAATTTCTCAACAAAACCTTTGAACACCTTGGCTCTCGGGTCAGAATGGGAATAAACAGCATGACCCATACCATAAATCAGTCCTGCATAGTCAAAAGCCTGTTTTTTAAGGAGCTTTTGCAGATAATTTCTTACTTCATCTTCATCAGTCCAATCGTTTACATTCTTTTTCATATCATCAAACATCATTGCAACTTTTATATTAGCTCCACCGTGTTTCGGACCTTTAAGTGAACCTAAGGCAGCCGCTATTGCCGAATAAGTATCAGTACCTGAAGAGGATACAACATGAACAGTGAAAGTCGAGTTGTTTCCTCCGCCGTGTTCAGCATGGAGAACAAGTGCCAAGTCAAGTATGCGTGCTTCAAGTTCAGTAAATTTTTTATCATCACGGAGCATATACAACAGATTCTCTGCTATTGAAAGATTCGGGTCGGGGTCATGAATAAAAAAGCTTCCGCCTTCTCTTGAATATTTATAAGCATTATAGCTGTATACAGCAAGAACAGGAAACAAAGTAATAAGTTCTATGCATTGTCTGAGAACATTCGGAATAGATATATCATTAGCATTATCATCGTATGAATACAATGCAAGAACACTCTTTGCAAGAGTATTCATCATATTATCACTCGGAGCTTTCATTATGACATCTCTTGTAAATGTCGGAGGCAGACTGCGAAAATCAGAAAGAAGTTTCTTGAAATCAGCCAGTTCATGTTCAGAAGGCATATTTCCATTCAAAAGCAGATATACCGTTTCCTCAAATCCGTAACGCTTTTCTTTTATAAATCCGGCGACAATATCTTCAACGTCTATACCTCTGTAAAAAAGTTGTCCATCTCCGTGATTTGGTGCACCATCGCCATTATCAAGCACTTTTATAGTACTGATATTGGTAAGACCTGCAACAACACCCTGTCCGTTCAAATCTCTGAGACCTCTTTTAACGTCATACTGTGTATAGAGCTTAGGGTCTATCCTATAGCCCTCCATTGACTTTTCAGCAAGTCTTAAAATCTGCGGAGTAATTTCTGAAAATTTGTAATCCATGATTATCGCCGTCCTTTCGTTTTTATAAATTAATAATATTTATTATATCATATTTCACTAAAACTGTCAAGTGCAGTTTAAACACTCCATACAATCTGTCTGTTTCGCCTGTACATATTTACCAAATAATATACTGTCATGTTGTGCATTTTTTACTTGACAATTCCAAAACGCAGTGATATAATTAATACTACCGTATAATAATTAAACGTTTAATTATTATACGGTTAATATTTTCAGGGAGGTGAACAAGGAAAAATGATTGATGATGAACAGATAGTGAATATGCTTGAAAATGTTCACCTGCTCAGACATCTTTTTATCCGAAGGATAAGTGAAAAATCTCCTCTTCATTTTGGACAGATTGCTATTATGAAAACTATTGAACAAAACGAAAATTGTACTCAGGCAATTATAGCAGAATTTCTCGGAGTTTCTCCGGCTTCTGTAGCCACTTCCACAAAACGTCTCCAGAAAGCCGGTCTCATTACAAAAACAGTAGACAAAGATAATCTCCGCTGTAAAAGACTGTCCCTCACTGATAAGGGACGTTCGGCAATCGAAAATCACATGGATATTTTCAGAAAATATGAGGAGCTGATTTTTCAGAACTTTTCTGATGAAGAAAAGGAAACGCTGATGAAATCGCTTGAAAAACTCGTATACAAAATGCGTGAAATCGAAGGCATTGACGGCGATTTTTCAAATCCTGCGGAACTTTGCTGTCTGCTTATAAAAAAAGTAGAAAATATTGATATAAGAAAGGAGATTTGATATGTTGAAAAAAATTTTATCCTATGTCGGAAAATACAAGAAACAGGCCATTCTTGCACCGGTAACAATTATAGGTGAAGTTGCCATGGAAGTACTTATCCCATATGTTATGGCTGAAATTATCAACAATGGCATTGAAAAAAGTAATATAGGATATGTTGCAAAAATGGGAATTTTTATGGTTGTTATGGCTCTTGCTTCACTATGCTTCGGAGCTGTTGCCGGAAGATTCAGTGCTGTTGCCTCTGTCGGATTTGCAAAAAATTTAAGAGGTGAACTCTTTAGAAAAGTACAGGGATTTTCTTTTGCAAACGTTGACAAATTCTCAACAGCATCGCTTACTACACGTCTTACAACTGATGTAACAAATATACAAATGGCTTTCATGATGTTCATAAGAACGGCTGTACGTGCACCCATGATGCTTATATGGGCTTTTGCCATGTCCGTAAAACTCAACTCAAAGCTCTCGCTTGTATTTTTATGTGCTATACCTGTTCTTACTATTGCTGTTTTATTAATTATGACAAAAGCTCACCCGCGTTTCAAAGCCATGCTTACAAAATATGACAATATGAATGCAGGAGTACAGGAAAATCTTATAGGAATCAGAACGGTCAAGGCTTTCGTCCGTGAGGATTATGAAAAGAAAAAATTCACCAATAATACAGAAGAAGTCCGCAAAGCTCAGTTCAATGCAGAAAAATTAGTCATTCTGACAATGCCTTTCATGCAGTTTTGCATGTATGCAAGTATTATAGCTATTCTATGGTTCGGCGGTCACATGATTGTCGGTGGTACTATGGAAATCGGCAATCTTACAAGCTTTATCACATATGTCGGACAGATTCTTATGTCGCTTATGATGCTTTCATTCATGTTCATGATGTTTGTAATCTCAAGAGCATCAATTCAGCGTGTCTATGAAGTTCTTACAGAAGAATCAGATATTGTATCTCCTGAAAATTCCGTAAAAGAAGTTAAAGATGGTTCTGTAAGTTTCAAAAACGTAAGCTTCAGCTATTTCAATGATATGAATAATCTGTCGCTTGAAAAAATAAATCTTGATATAAAATCAGGTGAAACAATCGGAATTATCGGCGGTACAGGTTCATCCAAAACATCGCTTGTCCAGCTTATTCCTCGGCTTTATGATACAACAGAAGGTGAAGTTACAGTAGGCGGAGTAAATGTCAAAAAATATGATTTGGATACTCTCAGAAATCAGGTTGCCATGGTATTACAGAAAAATGTACTCTTTTCCGGCACTATCAAGGAAAATCTCAAATGGGGCAACGCTGATGCAACTGACGAAGAAATTATTGAAGCCTGCAAACAGGCGTGTGCTCATGATTTTATAACCGGTTTCCCTGACGGATATGAACAGGATTTGGGTCAGGGCGGTGTAAACGTATCAGGCGGACAGAAACAACGTCTCTGCATTGCACGTGCATTACTTAAAAAACCAAAAATTCTTATCCTTGATGACTCGACAAGTGCCGTCGATACGGCTACCGATGCAAGCATCAGAAAAGCTTTCCGTGAAAATTTAGCCGATACAACCACTTTTATTATTGCTCAGAGAATTTCTTCCGTTCAGGACGCTGACAGAATAATAGTAATGGACAACGGAAAAATTACTGATATCGGTTCTCATGACGAATTAATTAAAAGCAGTAAAATCTATCGTGAAGTATATGATTCACAACAGAAAGGAGATGATGAATAATGCCACCTAAAAAGAATATGCAGCCAGGACAGACACCTTCAGATGTCAAAGGAATTATCAAGCGTATTTTCAGTTATATGTATGGCTTTAAAATTCAGTTTGCACTTGTTATTACAGGAATAATCTTAAGTGCAGTCGCAGGTATTGCAGGAAACGCACTCCTTACTCCTCTGATTAACAATATTGATGAAGGTTTCAAAGGAGAATGGAATAAAACAAGATTCATCGCTATTTTAGCTGGCATGGGAGCTATCTATGCTGTCGGTGCATTGTCAACACTCCTTTTTCAGCGGATGATGATGAAAATTTCCACTACAACCCTTATGCGTATAAGAAATGACTTATTCAATAAAATGGAGTCACTTCCGATTAAATATTTTGACAAACATACTCATGGAGAACTTATGTCCCTTTATACCAACGATACCGATACTCTCCGTGAAATGCTGAGTAACAGTATCGCACATTGTATCAGTTCAACAATAACTATTGTCGGAGTTTTCGCACTAATGTTGTATTATAGCTGGATTCTTACCATTATTGTTGTTGTAATGCTGATTATAATTATCAATGTAATCGGATTTATAGGCAAAAGAAGCAGTAAGGGATTTATTGCGCAGCAGAAAGCTATAGGTAAAGCCAATGGTTATATTGAAGAAATGATTGACGGACAAAAAGTTGTAAAGGTTTTCTGCCATGAAGATAAGGCAAATGAAGAATTTGAAAAGCTCAATGAAGAACTCTGCGAAGCTGCCACACGTGCAAACACATTTGCAAATATACTCATGCCCATTATGAATAATCTTTCATATTTGCATTATGCTGCAACGGCAATAGTCGGCGGTATTATGGCAGTAAACGGATTCGGTAGTATGAACATAGGAAAACTTGTATCATACCTTCAGTTTACACGCCAGTTTGCTCAACCTATTACTCAGGTATCACAGCAGCTTAATTCTGTTCTTACTGCTCTGGCAGGTGCAGAACGTATATTCAAGGTAATTGACGAAGAACCTGAAGCAGATGACGGCTATGTTACTCTTGTAAAAGCAGTTAAAAAGGACGGAAAACTTGTTGAATCGGAAAACGGCAGTATATGGGCATGGAAACATCCTCATAAAGCCGATGGCTCTGTAACCTATACCGAAGTCCGTGGTCATGTTGAATTTGATGATGTTTATTTCGGATATGAACCAAATAAAACTGTTCTCAACGGTATAAGCCTTTATGCCGATGCAGGACAGAAAATTGCCTTTGTAGGTTCAACCGGAGCCGGCAAAACCACTATCACAAACCTGATTAACAGATTTTACGATGTACCGGACGGAAAAATCAGATATGACGGCATAAATATAAATAAAATAAAGAAAAGCGATTTGAGGCGTTCTCAGTCAATTGTTTTACAGGATACTCACCTGTTTACAGGTACTGTTATGGACAATATCCGCTACGGAAAACTTGATGCAACTGATGAGGAAGTTTTTGCAGCCGCTAAACTTGCAAATGCCGACAGTTTTATTACTCATCTTGAAAACGGATACAATACTATGCTTACTTCTGACGGTGCAAACCTTTCACAAGGACAGAGACAGCTTCTTGCAATAGCCCGTGCCGCAGTTGCCGACCCGCCTGTTCTGATTCTTGACGAGGCTACCAGTTCGATTGATACACGTACCGAGGCACTTATTGAAAAAGGCATGGACTCACTTATGGAAGGCAGAACAGTATTTGTTATCGCCCACAGACTTTCAACCGTAAGAAATTCCCACGCCATTATGGTTCTGGAATACGGTAAAATTATCGAACGTGGAAGTCATGATGTCCTGATAGCACAGAAAGGCAAGTATTATCAGCTTTACACTGGTATGTTTGAATTATCATAATATAAAAAATCCCATGCTAAGACACATGGGATTTTCTGCGATTTACAGGCAATTGCAACTGCTGGTTGACAAAATTCCAAGTCCGCTTTATTGACTGCAACCGTTTCTTATGATATACTTGAATCATAAAAAATTCATGGAGGTAATTTATTATGATTCTCGCAGACAAAATTATTGAACTAAGAAAAAAACATGGTATGTCACAAGAAGAATTTGCTGAAAAACTGGGAGTGAGCAGACAGTCAGTTTCCAAATGGGAAAGTGCACAGTCAACTCCAGATTTGACACGCATACTTGAAATGTCAAAAATTTTCGGAGTAACTACTGATTACTTATTAAAAGATGAAATCGACCTGACAAAACCCGAAACAATAGAAAATGTTACTGTTGAGGATATTCATGACGAAACGGTTCCGCCTCTCACTCATGTATCCATGAAAGAAGCAAATGACTTTCTGAACAAGAACAACAGACACGCTTTTTTGACTGCTCTCGGAACAGCTCTCTGTATTGTTTCAGTAATTCCGCCAGTATTATTCGATGTTTTCAATAATTCGGCTATTGAGGATTTAAGTGTAGTGTTCATGTTTCTGATTATTGCTGCCGCTGTAGGTCTTTTTATCTTCTCATCAATGTCAATGAAGATGTTTGATTTTCTCCATAAAGAATGCATTGATACGGAATATGGCGTTAATGGAATGGTCAAGGAAAAGAAAGAACAGTATCATCCAAAGCATATAATGATGATTATAATGGGTGTCATCTTCTGCATTCTGTCTGTTGTCCCTCCGATTGCCTTTGGAACAATAACAATGAATAAATTTGCCGATATGTTCGGAACTGTGCTTCTGTTTATATTTGTTGCAGTCGGAGTATTCATATTAGTTCGTACCGCTATTATAAACAGCGGATATGAAATTCTTCTTGAAGAGGACAGATTCAGCCGTGAAAGGAAAATAAGTCACCCTGAACCTAAATCTAATCTCGCTAAAAATATTGTAAGCTCTTACTGGTGTATCGTTACAGCAATATATCTTCTTTATAGCTTTAAATCTTTCAACTGGGGCATGAGCTGGATTATATGGCCGGTTGCAGCAGTTCTTTGTCCTGTAGTCATAATGATTGCAAATGCATTTGACAAAAAATAAAAAAGTAACGGTTTCGGAAATAAATCCGAAGCCGTTTTTAATTTTATTCAACTAAACAGGTGCTATTTCAGGTATAAAATTTCTTAAAACAAAATACACACCGAAAAGTGCAAGTACAGTCCACCATACCCATGCTTTTCTTGTCAATATTTTTATCTGCTTTCCGAAAATATCAAATATAAGCTCTATGTAAAGTGCAAGCAGAAGAACTGCTATAAACGGCAGTGAAATATTATTCCTTACCGCAAGGAGAATATCTCCGTGAAGCATAGCATTGACACTTCTTGTATTTCCGCACCCCGGACACCACAATCCTGTAACTGCATGAAAAGTACATTGTCCGAGAAGCGGTGCAAGACTTATGATAAAATCCCTGAAAGCAAAAACAAGAATTACAACCACAGGCACTGAAACTGCAACAATAATTTTCTGCTTTTTATTCATTTTATCTTACATGAATATAAAATGAATAGCTGATTCCAGTCCTTCCCTGAATCCTTCCATAAATGCTTCATTAAACGCTCTGCCTACAATCATCCAGACAATGCTTCCGACAACGCCAACTGCTCCTGTAATAATGCCCGCAATAGCCATTCCTGAATTGCCCATGTTCTTTGATTTACTGATTGTACCTGTAACAACTCCGCTGATTCCACAAAGTATACCGATAGGTGTACAGCAACAAAAACCAAGAACCGAAACAATTCCAAGAATCATAGAAACAATGGAAAGAATATTGTTTTCATTCTGATAAGGCTGTCTGAAATTAGAATTATATCCCATATTCCCGTTATTCTGATTATAAATATCAGTTGTCTGAACAGGATTCGGAGCAGGATTCTGATTAGAAGAAGAATTTAAATCAGCATTGAGATTAACATTATTATTCTGTGTTTTTTCCAGATTAACCTTACCATCTGAATCACTGCCGTTCTGATTGTTGAAATTGTAATCATCCATAGAAAACAAAGCCTCCATATAATTTAATAATGCCATTATATCATATAGTTTTTATAATGTCAACATTTTTTTAACAATATTTTCATATTCAGTAATTAACAGAAGTCACTTAAGAATTTCTATGCTTATTCAACAGTAACAGTACCTGGCTTCCAGTTTTCAAATGCATACATCTGCAATGACAAGTCTTCTTCACTGTTTAGAAACAGGTCGCTGTCCATATGATAAAAACCTATATCATAAACAGTACCGCTTTCAGCATCTTCTGGTACTTTAAGATAAAATGTTGCAATATCTCCGTCAAGACCCTGATTATTAGAAAATACTTCCGTAAAGAAAAAACAGCCCATATTCTTTTCTGTAATCTCATCAGGGAGACCGGATAACCAGAGTTTTGTAATACTTCCGTTACTACGTTTTGATGCGTCACCCAATGTATATTCCATATCCTTTTCATCTCCGCCCTCAAACATCATTGGCTCTAATGCATCAGAATATGTTATATGAATCCCGCACATATTCCAGTTCATGTTGGCATTCTCAACTGCAAACGTAACCTCTGCATATTCTCCAGCCTTGGCTGTTGTATCCTTGATATAAAGGCGAGGACCATCGGCTGCGGCAGATATTGGTTCCGTTGGTGGTTCAGTAACCTCGTCAGCCGGAAATGTACGTTCTATATTACTACTTTCGACATTGCTTACTGAATCATCTGATTTTTTCTTATTTCCGCAGGCTGTCACTGAAACAAGAACTGTCAGAGCAGCAAAAACAGCAATTATTTTTTTAAACTTAATCATTTTATACCTCCTTTTTTTTACCTGAAACAATAATTTCACCATTAGATGCGGATACTGATATTTCATCTGTATCAGATGCATTGTTTATAATAATTTCAGCAATCTTATCCTCTACTTCCTGACGGATAACACGACGTATATCTCTCGCTCCGTATGGCTTTCCATATGACTTTTCAGCAATTATTTCAAGTGCCTTGTCATCATAATTCAAAGAAATATTTTTCTCAGAAAGCGGTTCTTTCATTTCGTCAAGCATAAGAGCAGCAATATCCGCAAAATCCTTTTTGGCAAGCTGTCTGAATACGACAATTTCATCAATACGACTTATAAATTCCGGTCTCAAAAACTCTCTGAGACCCTTTATAGCCTTATCCTTTGAAATTTCATTCTCTGTACGGTTGAATCCTACTCCGATACTCTTATCAGTTGAACCTGCATTTGAAGTCATACATATGATAGTGTTTTCAAAATTAACTGTTCTGCCATGAGCATCGTCTATTTTACCCTCATCAAGAATCTGCATAAGAATATTCATTACATCAGGATGAGCCTTTTCAATTTCATCAAAAAGAATAACTGAATACGGTTTACGACGAACTTTTTCAGTAAGCTGTCCAGCTTCATCATATCCTACATATCCAGGAGGCGAGCCAATCATTCTTGCAACTGAATGCTTTTCCATATATTCAGTCATATCAAGACGGATAAGGGGTTCTGTCGAGTCAAAAAGCTCTTCTGAAATTGCCTTTACAAGCTCTGTCTTACCTACGCCCGTCGGACCTACAAATATAAACGATGCAGGACGGCGGCGTTTATTCAGCTGAACCCTTGTACGTTTAATAGCCTTTGCAAGTACGGAAATAGCTTCATTCTGTCCGAGAACACGTTTTTTCAGCTCATCTTCAAGCCTTGCAATTTTCAAAAATTCAGTTTCAGCAATCTTGCTTGCTGGAATACCAGTCCAAAGCTCAACAACCTTTGTTATATCATCTTCAGTAACCTGAATATTATCAACTGCTTTCTTAATCTCCTCAAATCTGTCATTGGCATGAATAAGCTTGCCTTTAACTTCAGCAAGTGCCTTATAATCAGGTTCATTCTGTTCAGAAAGAGCTTTTTCCATACCATTTAAAACATTTATTTCCTTTTCAAGTTTTACATATTCAGCAAGTTCCGGTGAACGTATACTTGCATGAGCACAGCCTTCGTCCATCAGGTCTATAGCCTTGTCTGGAAGAAAACGGTCCGTTATATAGCGTTCCGAAAGAATGGCACATACTCTTATGAGATAATCAGAAATTCTTACTTTATGATATTCTTCATAGTATTTTTTAATTCCAAGAAGAACATCTACCGTTTCTTCAATAGTAGGTTCGGAAACAGTAACAGGCTGGAAACGTCTTTCAAGTGCTGAATCCTTCTCAATATATTTCCTGTATTCACCGAAAGTAGTTGCACCTATAACCTGTACTTCGCCTCTCGAAAGTGCAGGTTTGAGAATGTTTGCAGCATTCATAGAACCTTCCGAATCACCTGCTCCGACAAGATTATGAACCTCATCAATAAAAAGAATAATATTACCCTCTCGCTTTACTTCATCAACAAGTCCTTTTACACGGCTTTCGAACTGTCCTCTGAACTGAGTACCTGCAACAAGAGCAGTCAGGTCAAGCAGATAAACTTTCTTGTCTGCAAGATTGAACGGCACTGTTCCCTCATTGATTCTCTGTGCAATACCCTCGGCAATAGCAGTTTTGCCAACACCCGGCTCACCGATAAGACATGGATTATTTTTGGTACGGCGTGAAAGAATCTGGACAACTCTTGCAATCTCCTTATCTCTGCCGATTATATTATCAAGTTCACCGTCAGACGCTTTTTTTGAAAGATTTGTGCAGTAGCTTCCCAAAAATTTGAGTTCTTTTTTATTCTGTCCCTTTTTTTCCTTGTTTCTTCCGAACATACCCTTCCCGAACGGATTCTTAGGAGCTTCATCCTTTTTTGGAGAATTTTCACTCCTGTTTGCTGAATCATTTTCATTTACTTCAGTATAATCAGTATTTTCGGAATTTCCGATAAAATTATTTCCACCGAACATATTTGAGATAAAATCAGGCATAAGATTTGAACCGCCCATTTCAAACGCATCGCCGTCAAGCATATCCATCATCTGGTCTGAAAGATGGTCAATTTCATCTTCAGTAATTCCAAGTTTATCCATATATTCTTGAACCTGTGGAATCTTTTTCTCTCTCGCACAAGAAAGACAAAGCCCTTCGTTTCTTTTTTCATTTCCATGAACTGTTGTAATGAATACAACGGCTGGTCTTTTCTTACAGTTACTGCACATTATCATGCGTTTACCCTCCTGTTTAAGTAAATTATATTTTGATTGTCAGATTGTAAAAATATCTGAATATATATGTTTTATCTGCTGCTTCATCGTTGAAAAACAGCATTTCATTGCCTCCCATCACTCCCCAGAGGCGAACTGCTACAGCAACAGTAAGTATCATGGCAGTTCCTGTTGCAACACCTATTAATCCTCCGATAATATGAGAAGATGTACTTTGTCTGTGAATTTCCCTGTTTTTTGTAAATGAATCTATCAAAAATACTATGAACAGAAAAACAGCAATATAAATAACAACAAATCCGGCAAGCCCAAAAATCGTTTCATATGCGTCTACGGTATAATGGTCATCAATATATACTGCCGCCTTGTGTTTGCTTTCAGAATCACCCATAAGCCGGATGATTTCCTGAATACTGCTGCTGTCATTTCGGATTTTATCCGCTGCCGTTTCACCGGCAAATTTATTTAGTGACTGTGCAATAATATCACTCATAACAACAGCATATCCTTCATGAATTTTTTCTATCAGAACAGCTTCATCATCTTCTACCGTTCTGGCATTGATATTGTTGACATAACTGCATAATGCTTTGTCAATATCTCCGTCCGACAAAAGAATTTCATTCAGCTTGTCGCTGTTTACCGTTATTATATATCCCATGGATTCAAGATAATCAGCATATTTAACTGTGAAAGTATCATTTCTGATATTTTTTTCAAGCTTTTTTATATTACTGCTTCTCATAGTATTCTTATAAAGATTCTGTGAAATTCCGGAACTTACGGCAGATGCTGTGAGAACAGCAATTATACAGGCGACAGCTGTAAATGATGCTTTTATAAAACCTTTTTTACCTGAGATAAAAATACAGATTAATAATATTGCAACAACGGCAACATCATAAAACCACCAGAATTGTGTTCCCACATCAAAAGACCTCCTTTTATTATTATAAATCAGCTTTCATAATTGATTCTGTCAATTTTACTGAAGCTTTTCAAAAATACATAATTGTCATTTCTTACAAAACCTGTATATGAATCATTTACAGTTGCTGTTGAACGCAGTGCTCCTGTAAAATCATAAGCAAGTATGGCATTCTGCGTCATTATATATGCAAGACCATTGTCAACTATAACGTCAATAAGCCTTGTATCAAAATTGACAATCATAGGCTCAACGCTTCCGCCATCGAAAAGTGCCATTACATATTTTCGCCTGTCGTCACTGTTGACTATAACAGCTGATTTCCCTCCGCTGCTTGAACCACCTGCAAAATCGCCATCATATCGGTAAAATGAGCTTATCTGACCTTTATTGTCAACGTACCCGCAGGCATCAATACCAAGAACAAAAGCACCTCCGCTGAAACTGTAAACTTCAAGTCCAAGAGTATCAAGGTGCGGAGAAGTCCATTTTTCACTGCTTTCAGTAAATACAGCTTCCTGAACCGATGTTACAAGTGAACCGTTTTCAGCAGATATGTAACTTATAATGCAGCCCGTGCTTCCGCCTGTGAAACTTATATCGTTCACACGTTCAACGCACTTTCTTTCATATATTATCTCTCCACGGCGGTCATATACCTTTATTTCACATTCATAGTTTTCAGATGTTGTAACAACAGCTGCATAACCTTCTTCACTAATTCTTACAAACATGATATTCTTATCAAGATTTTTTGTATAAATTATGCCGTTTTTATCTTCAATGCTGAAACTGTCTCCGCCGCTTTCATAAATAAGCACTCTGTTATTGACAGTCTTCATCACTGCATTAGTATATGCGTGCTGACGGCGTTTAATTAATCCGCCCTCCTCGCTATAAAAATAAATATATGCATCACTCAGTACTATAACATCACTATCTGAACTACCTATCTGATAACCAACTCCCCCATTTATTTCAATCGGAAAGTTTCCTTCTGCAAGCCTGCCGTCATTTACAATAGTTGTATACTGCTTACCTATGCCTCTTAATTCCGGAAGCCAGGTTTCCTGAGTAAGATAAGCAGCCGCTGCCAGTCCAGCAAACAGAAGAAAAACAATAAGCTGTATAATTCTTCTTTTTCTTTTCTTTCTCTTTTTCAGCTCAACGAGGTCGTTGGCATCATACATCGACATTTTTTGTCAGCACCCCTTTCAATTGATTAAACATAAATCAGTAAAATACCCTGTTAAGATACAAGCCATGTGCTACAGCAGTTCTTCCTGCCTTAAGCCTATCTCTTGCTTCGATAACAGCAGGTATATCATCAGGAGATATTCTTCCTTCGCTTACGTCAATAAGCGTTCCTGCAATTATCCTAATCATATTATACAGAAAACCATTGCCTTTTACAAGTATTATCACACAATCTCCATTATTTTCTATTTCGATTGAATAAATTGTGCGTACAGTTGTTGAAACATTTGAACAATCTGCACAAAAACTTGCAAAATCATGAGTTCCGACAAGATGTTTTGCGGCTTTTCTTGCCTTTCCAATATCAAATTTTCTTCTGTAATGAAAAGCCAAATCAGCACCGAAAGGGTCTTTTGATTCCGAACAGTGCATTTTATATATATACTCTTTTCCCTTACAGTCAAAGCGGGCATGAAAATCAGGCGGTGCGTCATCACAGCTGAGAATTGAAATATCATCGGGAAGCTCGCCGTTAACACCCCTGCAAAACCCGATATTTCTTATGGTGCTTTCTGTTTTGACATTAAAACAGAACTGATTGGCATGAACTCCGGTATCAGTCCTCGAACAGCCTGTTATCGTCACTTTCTCGTTCAGTACCTTCGATACCGCTTTCTCCAGAACTTCCTGAACTGTCAGAGCATTGTTCTGTCTCTGAAAGCCGTGATATTTCGTTCCCCTGTAAGCCGTCATTACTTTTAGATTCCTCATCTGATTTTAAATCTCCTGTATTTTTATCGATTTTTTTCCTGTCAATAAATGCAAACAGAATAAATAATATCAATGCTCCTCCGCTTATGACAAGACCAAGCTTAAATCCCTCCGGAGAATATTTCAATAATACTTCATGTTCACCCGACTCGACTTTAACGCCCATCATTGAATCAAGTACTTTCAGAGTATCAGCTTTTCTGCCGTCAATCCAAACACTCCAACCCTTTTCATAGGGAATTGAAAGATATAAGATACCTGATTCATATGCATTTATATTTCCTCTGATTTCAGTATCAGTAAATTCTGTTAACTTCAATTGTTCGTCAGCCAGCTTTTCATAGACCCGTTCAAATGCATTCTGTTTAAGAGCATATACCATAAGAGTATAATTACCATCTGTTTTATCATCTGGAATTTTCAATTGTGCCGTCATGGTACTTCCGGACTGTCCATTTCCCATAGGAAAAACAATCGGATAATCCTTTAAAGATATAGAAGTATCAGCACTTACTTCATCACATTTTACATTCACAGTTTCAATTCCGCCGTTTTTTGCATATCCATAAAGGTATGCACCTTCAACTCCTGCAAAATCATAAGACACGCTTACCGATTTGTTCTCGTCCGGAACATGAAAATTATAAGTTCCATAACCTGTTTTTGTAACATCAATATTATTATAAGAAGCAAGTGCTACAGGCTGTGCAGTAAAAATATTATTGTCAGTATCTGTGGCAAGCTTCATAAAGTCATTCTGATATTCAAAAGGATTTGTACTTTCTTTATCAGGCAATTCAAGAATGTCTGAATTCATCATAAAACCGATTGAAAGAGGATATTTGTTTTCATAAAGACTTGTATTTCCGCTGCTGTCAATATATTCAAGTCCCATTTTACTGTTATTGAGCATTCCGTTTTTGGAAACTATATAATTAAGTCCCAGAATTGAATTTACAACAGGAGTGGAATTTCTATAAAAGAATCTGTTTCCGGCTTCAGAAGAATAAAGTCCCAGACGACGGAAAAATTTTGTTATTGAAACATTTGCCGACGATGAGAATTGTGATAAGCCATTATAACCATATAATGCACTGTCATTTAGAGTATATGTTGATGTCATTTCAGTACGGTAGAAAAGAGGATTTTCTCTTTCTCTCATAATTTCAAAAATTCTCTGAACCTCATTATCTGATGCAGGATATGAATTATATGATGAACTTCCGACTTTTCCAACTCCCATAGATGCATTCGCCATAAGTTCCGATATAACAACAACACATACGAATATATTTACTATACTCCTTTTAATTACAGATTTCTTTATCGGAATAACTTTTACTGAAATGAAAATCAGAATATATACACCTGTCATAATAAGTGAACTTTTAAACGACGAATCAAATAAAAAACCTTCTTCTGAATTTTTTGCAGTATTATAATTAAGCCAAAAAATAATTGCTGGAGCAGGTACAAGTAATAAAATCTGATAGAGTTTTATTCCCTTTCCTGTCATTACTTCATATGCACGGTAGGCTGCTGCTACTAATACAAAACTGAAAATAAATGAAAATCTGTATGGAATCTGATTTGTTGCATGAAATCCGTGCCAGATAAAATTAAGCTTGTTCATATTACAGCTTACTGCTATAAATGCAAGCATCAGCAAAGAAATTATTTTTTCTCTGACTTTTATTCCTCCTGAAAAAAGAAATACACCGAAAAGAGTTACCGCAAGCATACCGCAGGCAAAATTAGGAAGTCCTTCAATGTTTGTCGGTTCGCTGTATGAGATAAGATTTGCGAAAATATCCTGCCAATCCTCATACCAAGAAACTTCTTTTGGAAAAGTATTGTTTGCACTATATGTCAGTTTAAGACCGTAATATGCAGGCAGAAGCATGAATGCAGACAATCCTATTCCAATTACTGACGAACGGACTATAATCCAGAGTTTTCTGAAAAAGTCCCTTATTCCTTTACCCTCAATAATAATTGTTCCTGCAAACATGAATATAGTAAATATACAAGTGAAAAAACCTATATAATAATTTGAAAAAAGCGAAAGTGCAAGGGAAACAGTATAGAGTTTCCACTTTCCTTCTCTGCACATCGCTGCAACTCCGAGCATTACAAGAGGAAAGAGTGCTATGGTATCAAACCACATAACATTCCAGTAATATCCGAGAGTATAGCTGCAAAGAGCAAACATAGACGAAAATACAACTATTGACAAATCTTTTCTTTTATACGTATATCTCAGAAAACAACTGAAAAATGCTCCGCTGAATCCGATTTTTGCTATAAGAATATAAGTCAGTGCATCACGGACGTGTTCTTCATCAAAGAAAACTGATAGCCAGTTGAGCGGACTTGCCGCATAATATGAAATAAGAGAAAGAAAATTTGTTCCCATTCCGTTTTCCCATGAATACAGAAAAGAACCTCCCGTAAGCAATTTTTCACGGACTACACGAAAAAATGGATAATACTGATGCCATAAATCAACAACAAGCATCTGTTGGTCACCGAATGGATGAATGCCTTCATTTCTGAATGCAAGAAGCATTATAACCGCAGGAATTATAAATGAAAGGCAAAAATAAAATATACCCTTATCGTATAATAAATTAACAAATCTGCTGTTTCTGAATTTCCTATAATTCATATTTCTAAACTCCTGACTTACTTTATTATAATGCTTACCGCAATCGATAATCCATAAAATAAAAATGTAACAGCAAGAGAAATATAATCTCTTGATTCGGACTTCAATTGCCTTAATCTTGTTCTGCCCTCACCGCCGTTATAACATCTGCATTCCATAGCAGTGGCAAGCTCATCTGCACGCCTGAAAGCAGATATAAACAACGGAACAAGTATTGCCGTCATATTTTTAGCCCTTGTTATAAAGCTTCCCGTATCTATTTCCGCACCCCTTGCTTTCTGTGCCGACATTATCTTATCTGTTTCCTCAATAAGAGTGGGAATGAATCTGAGTGCAATCGACATCATCATCGCAAGCTCATGGACAGGTACTTTAATTTTTTTAAGAGGCGACAAAAGTCTTTCTATAGCATCAGTCAGCGTTATAGGCGAGGTTGTATAGGTAAGAAGAGAACTTCCCGTTATAAGAAGTACTATTCTTATTATCATAAATACGCTTATATTTATACCGCCTGACGTTATCTTAAAAAAATGCCATTCAAAATATGTTTCCCCGCTTCTTACAAATAAAATATTCAGCAGTGCCGTAATAAGCAGAAACGGAAAAATCGGCTTTATACTCTTTAAAAACATTTTAAATTTTATCTTCGACAACAATACTGCTATAATAGTATAAATTGCCCCTACGGCAAGGCATATTATATTGCTTCCCGTGAAAAGCATAAGTATATATATAAAAGTTATAACTATCTTAAATCGCGGGTCAAGGCGGTGAATAAGGCTGTTCCCCGGAAAATACTGTCCGATTGTTATATCTGCCAACAATTTTTATACCTCCTGTGTTATTTACCTGATAAAAGTAAATTCATCAGAAATTTTTTCTTTAGTTTTTCCTGTTCCAGTTCTTTTTCAAGCAATTCAATTTCCCTGTCTTGTACTGAAAGAATTTCAACTATTGCGGTTTGTTCTTCAATGAGAGGGATGCATGTTAATATTTTCTTTATATGTCCAGATGTAATCAATGGCTGACCAGAACCATATACAAGATTACGTAAATTTATCTGACATAATAAATAAAAAATAAATAGAAAACTATTTTTTTCATTTATTCTTATTAATAATGCATTATCAGATATTTTACATTTATTATATATTTTATATAATGAACCAGCATTTGCCCCAACACGTGCAACAATAATTATATTTTCATCATAATCATAAGAATTAGCTTTCCCTATTTCTCCAGTAGAACCATAAATAGAATATATTCCATTTTCTTCATTTTTAACAGATTTTCCTGAATTTATTGATGAGAATATTTCTTCAAGTTTAACTTTTTCCCATTCGCCCTTAAAACCTTTAAGCCTGATTTTTCCTGTAAGAAGATTCTGCATAAGCCATTTTTTCTGCTGTTTCTTCTGGTCAATAAGATTTTGCTTGAGTTCTATGAGTTTATCCTGTGTTGAAAGAATTTCAGTTATTTCACGCTGTATTTCAACCGGAGGAATAGGAATTTGAAACTGTGAATAAACACTAATCCAGTGACGTACATGAGAACTTGCCTGAAATTTGATACAGCTCATTGCATAGAATACATATCTGAAACAAATGTTATTTTTGGGTCTTAGCATTTTCATAGCTGATGATTTTACTTTAAAATCAAAATCAACCCAATGGAATCCAGTTGTAAAGTCATCAAATATAATTACGGGATTTTTACTGTCTGCTTTATAAATTCCATCTGTTTCACCTGTATAGCCAAGTATAAATGATTGTCCTGCTGTAAGAACCGGAGTTTTATAAGAATCATTATATTCTGTACTTTTTACTATATATTTTGTTGGCTGTTCATAATCAAGACAATCTTCCAGTTTCTTATACTTTATGCCGTTCGGACAAAGTTTTTTGATTAAATGATTTATATCTTTCATCTTTTCTGCTCTTTCTTTGCATTAATCAGCAGTTTTTTTGCATATTCAACAGTATAGACATCTTTTCCAAAATTGAGACCATGCTTTTTCAGTTCAAGAAATACTTTTGTAATCTGCGGAACATCAAGCCCGATTTCTGATATTTCTTCTGCTCGGCTGAAAACTTTTTCCGTATCATCATAACAGAAAAGCTTTCCTTTGTTCATAACGAGAATCTTATCCGCAAAACCTGCTATATCCTCCATGCTGTGCGAAACTATAAGAACAGTATTCCCAACACGTTTATGATAAGTCTTTATATGACCTAAAATCATGTCACGTCCTGCGGGGTCAAGACCTGCTGTAGGCTCGTCCAAAATAAGCACTTTCGGATTCATTGTCATAACTCCCGCAATAGCTACACGTCTTTTCTGTCCACCCGACAGGTCAAACGGCGAACGGTTTAAAATCTCCTCATCAAGACCTATATCATATGCTGTTTCAAGCACCCGTCTTTTTATTTCCGCATCGTCCAAACCCATATTTTTAGGACCAAATGCTATATCCTTATAAACGGTCTCTTCAAAAATCTGATATTCGGGATACTGGAAAACAAGTCCCACCTGAAAACGCACATCACGGATTTTTGTTTTATCCGCCCATATATCCTGACCGTCAAGCAGAATTTTTCCGGAAGATGGTTTTAAAAGTCCGTTGAAATGCTGGATAAGAGTTGACTTTCCCGAACCCGTATGACCCATAACTCCTACCATTTCGCCTTCTTCAATTTTTATGTTCACATGGTCCACAGCCGTTTTTTCAAAGGGTGAACCCTGACTGTAGATATAAGTCAAATCCTGAGTTTCAAGGACTGCCAAATTTTACTCCTCCTTCAATAAAAACTGTATAAGTGCTTTTTTCTTTAATTTTTCCTGCTCCAGTTGTTTTTCAAGCAGTTCGATTTCTTTGTCCTGTGCTGATAGTATTTCAGCTATTGCGGTTTGTTCTTCAAGCTGTGGAAGATTGAAAACAAAATTTTTTATTTGTTCTATTGCTAATTTAGGTTGTGCATTATTTGTTTGTGAGGTTTTTATTTGATTTTGTATGATTTCTGATGACAACATTGAAATTAAATATTGTTTATTACAATGATAATCACATATTTTATCAGCATTTTCTGTAAGATTAGCACCATTTAATTCTTTTGGAATTGTTCCGATTAAACCTAATGTTCCTGCAACAGAAATATATATATCATCAGAATATATTTTGTATCTTTTTATATTATCAATTATATCAATTGGTACATATTTGATAGTTGACTTATTTACAGTACCATTTTCCATATCGGATACCGTAATGTAAGGAAAACCATTGTTTTCATTCTGAAGCTGATAACCTTTAGGTATTCTTTTCCCGCCTTTTACATCTGCAATATTTCCAAGCTTAACTTTCTTCCACTCCCCCTCAAAGTCTTTAAGCCTGATTTTTCCTGTAAGAAGATTCTGCATAAGCCATTTCTTCTGCTGTTTCTTCC
>CAJTOG010000010.1 GCA_910577575.1 uncultured Ruminococcus sp.
TAAGTCGTATTTCTCAATTTTTTGTCCATGTTGCCTTCCTGTGACGTAGAAAGTATTGCGATACAAATTACAGGGACATATGTCTTGTAATAAGTCCCGAGTGGGACAATCGGCAGAATGAATGCAAAGCCGTAACTTCGGCGAGAACATTCGTCAGTTAAGTGCAAAGCACAAAAGATGCCGAATTTTATTAATTTTTTTATACATATTATACTTTAAAATTTGAAAAGTATAATACATATTTAAGGAGGAAAAAACCAATGAACACACTTAAGAAAACATTAGCATTAGTTTCTGCTCTTGCTATGACTGCTACTGCATTTGTCGGATGTGGTGATGATAAGAACAGTTCTTCATCATCTTCTTCATCTTCATCATCATCTTCTGAAGCAAGTGATTCTTCTGAAGCAAGCGATTCTTCTGAAGCAAGCGATTCTTCAGAGGCAAGCGATTCTTCTGAATCAAACGGAAGCACAGGTGAAATCGATGCTTCTGTAGGACAGGGCGGCGATACTTTCACAGTTGCTGCTTGGGATGCTAACGACGTTCCTTATCTTATCGCTCAGTGGAAGGGTCTCGACTATAAAACAGTTACTACAGACCTTGCTGATGGTAAAGTTGATGGCGTTAACTTCATCGTATTCGGTGTTGGCGGCGGTCAGGCTGCTGAAAACTATGATCAGCTCTTTACTGCAGGTGAAGACCTTGACGTTTACTTCTGTGAAGCTGACTGGGCATTGAAGTATATCAATGACGATACAAAGACTCTTGACCTTGCTAAGCTTGGTTTGTCAGATTCTGACTTCCCGAATATCTATGAGTATACTGATGCTATTGGTAAGTCTGAGTCAGGCGTTCGTAAGGGTATTTCTTGGCAGGCTGCAGCAGGCGGTTTCGCTTACAGAGCTGACCTCGCTGAAGAGTATCTTGGCGTAACTTCACCTGAAGATATGCAGGCTCAGATTGACGATTGGGGTAAGTTTGTTACTGCTGCTCAGACAATCAGTGACAAGTCAAGCGGTTCTGTTGCTCTTGCTGACTCACTCGGTGGTATGTGGCAGGCTTATGCTTGCGGACGTTCAACTCCTTGGGTTCAGGACAACGCTCTCCAGATTGATGATTTCTGTAATGAATTCGGTGAGACAGCTAAAGCTCTCTGGGATATCGGCGGTGTTTCTAAGGAAAATCAGTGGGATCCAGGCTGGACAGCTGCCGGCGTTTCAGGCAACACAATGGGTTACTTCGTATCTACATGGGGATTCGGCGGATTCTTCCTCGATGCTGCTGGCGGCGTAGGCGGAGACCAGTACGGCAAGTGGGCTCTCTGTCAGGGACCAACTCCATATTACTGGGGCGGTACTTGGATTGTTGTTAACCCTGCTACTGATAACGGTCAGGAAGCTCGTGACTTCATTATTTCAGCTACTTCTGACGACGAGCAGATGAAGGCATATGCTGTTGCTAAGCCAGAATATGTAAATAACCAGAAGGTTATGGATGAACTTATTGCTGCTGATACAGTATTCAATTCTGATATCACAGGCAACTTCAAGGACAACCAGAACATTTACGCTTCTCTTGCTGAAAACGTTAAGGCACTCGACTTTGAAGGTCTTATCACTCCTTACGATGCTACTATCAAGACAGAATTCCTTGATGCTGTTAAGAAGGAGTACTGTGAAGCAGGCAGCTCATGGGATGATACACTTAATACATTCAAGGATAAGGTTGCTGAAAAGATTCAGACAATTGATGTTGAATAATTAGTCTCCCGACTGATTGAATCTGTTTAAATCAAAAATATATACCCTATGGGATACGTATGTATTCCATAGGTGTATGTTTGTTTATTATTAAAATTCCGAGAGGGTGTGTGTAATGGCATCAGCTGCACAGAGACGTATTAAATCAATCAGCTATGCAAAATATGGCTACATCTTTATTTTGCCGTTTTTTCTTGTTTATTTCTTTTTCCAATTATGGCCACTGATTAACACCTTCATTGTCAGCTTCCATGGCAATGGAGCAAATGTTAACGATTTCGTAGGCTTTGAAAATTATAAGGTTCTGTTATTCGGCGGCGGAAGACGTGAAGCTGCTATCAGCAAGACTTTCTTTAATTCATTCGGTAATACTCTTATCCTTTGGATTGGTAACTTTATTCCACAGATTGCTCTTTCTCTTTCACTTGCAGTGTGGTTTACAGAAGCAAATCTTAAAATTCCGGGCAAGGAATTCTTTAAGATTGTTATGTACCTTCCAAATATCATTACTGCTGCTTCTGTCGCAGTTCTTTTCCTTCAGCTCTGCGGACAGTCAGAAACAAACCCTGGTGCTGTAAACCAGATTCTTAACAAATTAGGTATTGTAGGTTATGATGCAGCATCCAAAAAATATGATGTTGTTCCGCTTATCGAGGGAACAACCCAATCACGTGTCATGGTTATGTTTATTCAGACATGGCTCTGGTTCGGCAATACGATGATTATGCTTATGTCAGGTATTCAGGGTATCAATCCTTCACTTTTTGAAGCTGCAAGCATCGATGGTGCAACTTCAGGTCAGGTATTCAGAAAGATTACTCTTCCGCTTCTTTCTCCTATCCTTTCCTATACTCTTGTAACATCTATGATTGGTGGTCTTCAGATGTTTGATATTCCTTACCTCTTCCATAATGGTCAGATAGTTAATAAGGACCTTAAAACAATAGCTGTTCTTATTTATGAATATTTCCACGCTCAGGCTGATGAAAACAAGATGGGTTATGCCGGTGCGGCTTCAGTTCTTCTCTTCTTCGTTACACTTGTTCTTGGCTGTATCGCATTCTATATGACTCGTGATAAAGATGCTGCTGCTAAGAAAAAACAGAGAAGGAAGATGGCTAAACAGCTTAAAAAAGAAAGTAAACAGTTTGGAGGTTTTTCAATATGAGTAAAATGAAATCAGTTTATGGAGAACCGAAAGACAATTATTCAGCTAAGCTTAGAACCAAATCTATTATTCTTACTATTTGGTTTATTTTTCTTACTGTTATTTGTTTACTTCCTATTTATATTCTTCTTGTAAATGCTACCCGTACTCATGCTCAGATTGCGGTAAGCTTTAGTGCTATTCCAGGTTCAAACTTGGTTAACAACTTTAAAACTTTGGCAAATGATTCTAACTTTAAGCTTGCCTATGATGCTCTTAACGGTTATAAGAACAGTATTTTTATTACAGTTTGTTCAACTTTTCTTACCGTTTTCTTCTCAGCACTGACGGCTTATGGTATGCACGTTTATGACTTTAAACTCAAGGATATTTCCTATACGATTGTTCTTCTTGTAATGATGATTCCTATGCAGGTAACATCTGCCGGTTTCGTAAGCTTCATGGCTCAGATTGGTCTTACTAATACATATTGGCCGCTTATCATTCCAGCAGTAGCTGCTCCTTCTGTTGTATACTTTATGCGTTCATACATGCAGTCATCTTTCTCACTTTCAATTGTTGAAGCTGCACGTATTGACGGATGCAGTGAGTTCCGAACATTTGTTTCAATTGCTATTCCAATGATGAAGCCGGCTATTGCAGTTCAGGCAATATTTGCTTTTATTGCAAGCTGGAATAACTTCTATACACCTAATATGATTCTCATCAATGTAAAACTTAAGGAAAAAACCCTTCCAATGATGGTTTCTGCTCTTCAGTCATCTGATAAGCTCAAGGATTACGGTGCTATCTATTGTGCTATTGCTCTTAGTATTGTTCCAATCGTTATTGCTTATGTTTTCCTTTCAAAATTTATCATTGCAGGTGTTGCACTTGGTGGTGTAAAGGAATAATTCCAATAAATTTCAGCGTACTTCGGTACGCTGTTTTTTTTTGCATAAACGCTTCTGAAATTGAATATTATTTAGTGAAAGGGGAGTTTGAAATGCCGGAATGTACAAGCTATAGGATTATTGCTGATTATTTACCTCAAAAAATAAGACAGGCAATGATGAATATCAATAAAGATGAACGTGAAAACATAAGTGAAATTCGTCTTTTCAGCGGACGAGCTGTAGCATTTATTTATCCTGACAAGGTTGCATATTTGACTACAGTCGGATTAACGGCAAGTTTCAGGAATACATCTGTAGTTGTTGCCGATTCGAGTGATATCGAAAAAACTGTTGATTCATTATCTCATTATTCACTTCATAGCTGTTCAAGGGAATTGAAACAGGGATTTTTTGTTCTGAAAAATGGCATAAGAGTTGGAATTTCAGGAAGTTATTCATCAAATGGAGTTATAACTGAGATAACAGGGCTGAATTTTCGTGTCTCGAGAAATATTTTAGGAAGTGCAGATAGAATATATCCGCTTATTTCTGAATACAGATGCGGAATTCTTATCTGTGGGAGCGTAAACTCCGGAAAAACTACTATACTTCGGGATTTATGCCGTCTGACTGGAAACTATCAAAAAGCTGTTTTGATTGATGAGCGGAATGAAATTGCTTTTGTAAATAATGGAATTGCATCGAATGATGTGGGAGCTTTGACTGATATTCTTGTAGGTTGTTCACGAGCTGTTGGGATTGTTTCAGCTGTTCGAACGCTTTCACCTGATTATATTTTCTGTGATGAAATTTCAACTGATGATGATTCCGATGCAATAATTAACAGTATAGGGTGCGGAGTTGAATTTTGTGCTACAATTCATGCTAAAAATTTTAATGATTTGATAAAGCGTCCAATTGGACAGAAACTCATGTCCGCAAAAATATTCAGATATGCCGTTTTTCTGGAAGGTTCGGAAAGTCCCGGAAAAATTGCTGAAATAAGGAGGCTTGAAATTAATGCTTAGAATTATTGCCGCATTTGCCTTTACATCAGCCGGCGGAATAATTGGATTTTCAATGGCTGATAAACTGAAGGAAGCACGGAAAATCTGTGATGAAATAAGCAGTCTTTTTCAAAGGGCAAGCTTTCTTATCGGTTATCGCTGTGATGATGTATATGCTGTATGCAAAAATCTGAAATCTGATTCAGAGTTTAAGGATTTGACTTTTTTACAGTATCTTCCTGATGAATATAATGCCGGTGAAGATTTTAGATATCGCTGGAATCAGGCTCTTGAGTTACAGAAAAATCTTGGAAAAGAAGAAAAAGAATTGCTTGCATATTTTGGTTCGATTCTGGGAAAAAGTGATGTTGATGGACAGCTTTCGTCCATATCGGAAATCCAGAAGGAACTTGAAAGAATTTATGTAGTCCGTCTTGAAAATTTACAGAAAAAAGGACGGCTTTACAGAACTACAGGACTGCTTTTCGGCGTGATGGCAGGAATACTTGTTATTTAAAGGAGTACGCCAATGGATATTGATTTAATTTTTAAAATTGCAGGAACAGGCATAATAGTTGCAGTTCTTAATCTTGTTCTTAAACGTGCAGAGCGTGAGGAACAGGCGATGATGACAACGCTTGCAGGACTTATTGTAGTGCTTGTTATAATTGTTGAGGAAATAGGCGGATTATTTGAGACTGTCAAAACGGTATTCGGATTATGGTAGACAGAAGTATTGCAACAGCCGGTTTTTGTGTATGTGCTGCAATTCTGGCAGTGCTTCTCCGTCAACATTGCCGTGAGCAGTCATTGATGCTTGCACTTGCCGCCTGTGCGGTTGTTATCGGTGGATTTATGTCATTTTTTAACCCAATGATAACTGAAATAAGTAGCATATTTACTCAGGCAGGAATATCAGACGCTTATCTGTCGCTTATTTTCAAGGCAACCGCAATCTGCATTATAACACAGATAACGTGTGAACTATGCCGTGACAGCGGAGAAGCGGCGATTGCGTCAGCAGCAGAAATATGGGGACGGGGAGCAGTAACATTTATTAGTCTTCCGCTTATAAAAGCTCTTCTTGAGCAGATTAATGAGATTTTGTAAGGTAGTTATGAAAAAAGCAGTTATAATTTTTCTTTCATTGGTTATTGTTTTTACTTTTATTTTGCCTGTTTCAGCAATGGCAGAAGATATTTTAAGTCCAGTTGATGAGATAACAGAACAGATTGACAGTATTCTTGATGATTATGATATAGGCTTTGATATAAGCGATATGGATAGTCTTTCACTGACGGAGCTGATAGAACGGATTAAAAATCATTTTATATCACATATTGATGCACCCCTGAAGATTCTATGTTCAGTTTTTATTGTAATAATTTGCAGCACACTGACCAATAATGCAGTATCCAAATCCACGGATATATATAATATGGTTTGTGTGATGACAGCGGTCACGGTGATAGCTCCGCAGCTTATATCTGTTTTCAATGAAACTCTTTATACAATTCAAGTCGGCAGCAGTTTCATTCTTGTATTTGTTCCGTTGTTTACAGCAATTTCAGTTATAAGCGGAGGTTTTACTTCTGCCGGAGTTTATCATATGATGATGCTGGGAGCATCTGAACTTATTGTTAAACTTTCTGAAAGTTATTTACTTCCTGTTCTCGGTGTAATATCAGCATTTGCAGTGACCGGAAGCGTTTTTCCGAGTACATCACTTGATAGTCTGGTGAATCTTCTTAAAAAGACTGTAACATGGGGAATATCAATAACCATGAGTCTTTTTGTGGGATTTGTTACTCTTAAATGTACCATAACCGGAAAGGCTGACGGAGTTGCTGCCAAGACTGCTAAAATGCTTGTTTCCGGATTTGTTCCGATAGTCGGCGGAGCTGTATCCGATGCATATTCAACAGTAAGGGGAAGTTTTGATGTAATCAACGGTGCAGTAGGTGCAGTGGGAATCATAGCTATTGCAATGATTATGCTGCCGAAAATCATAGAAATCTTTGTATACAGAATTGTTATGTGGGTTGGAAGTGCGGTCGCTGATATTTTTTCCGCTGATGCAATATCAAAGTTATTGAAAAGTTTTGACAGCGGACTTGCTATTGCACAAAGCATACTTATTTGTTATGGAGTTATATTTATTTTATGTTCAGCAATTTTAATGCAGACTTTTTGAGGTGAATTATGGAAGATATAAAATCAGCTGTTATGGCAGTATGTGTTATTTCATCAGCAAAATGTATAATCGGAAATATTGCCTCTGTGTCAAAACTGAAAAATCAGATTGGTATGATTATGAATCTGCTTCTTGCTGTTTTTATTATATCTCCATTTATACATGGACTTTCTGAATTTGAAATGCCTGATATTTCTGTTTACAGCATAACAGATTATGATTATTCAGATGATATGTATGCATCGGCACTTGCAAATCAGACAGCTGAAAATATAGAATCGGTTTTATCACAACAGCTTTCAGCTCTTGGAATTTATTGTGACAAAATTGAAGTTGAAGTTAATATTTCAGCAGATTACAGCATATCTATTAATAAGGTGACGGTTACATCGGAGGATTTTGAAGCAGCGGCATTGATTGTAAAAGGCAGTCTTGGCACTGAAACGGAGGTTATAAATGGAACTGATTGAAAAAATAAAATCCGGAAAAACAGTAGCCGTCACTGTTCTCGGAGTGGCGGGGTTACTGTTGATAATTATTTCATCTGTTCTGCCGGAAAAAAAGCAGTCTGCTCCGCCTTCCGCTGATTTAACTGTAAATTCTGTTGACAGCAGTGATTATTGCCATGAAACTGAACAGAAACTTGAAGAATTTCTTAAAAAAATTGACGGGGCAGGTGATGTTAAAGTTTATCTCACTATAAAAAGCAGTGAAAGATATGTTTATGTTGCTGAAGAGAAAAAAGTAAAATCAGAAAACAAAACAGAGGAGGAAGAAAAATATGTCATAGTCGGGGGAGGAAGTGAGCGTGAACCTTTGATTGAAACAGTAGAGGCTCCGGAGATAACAGGTGCAGTAATTGTATGCACTGGCGGAGGAAGCCCTGTTGTTGAGGAAAGAATCTATAAAGCGGCATCTGCTGCACTTGGAATTTCTACAGGCAAAATATATGTAACTAAAATGAAATGAGGTATTATTTATGAAGAAGCCAACAGTTATTATCGGTAAAAAACAGATTATCATGACTTGTCTTACGCTTGTCCTTGCAATTGCAGTGTACATAAACTATACATCTGCTCCGAATCTTCTGAAAAAAGGAAATTCAGTTGAAGTTGCCGAAATGGGTGATAATGTCAATTATGGCGAAACTGAGTTTGTTGATAATGTTGATGATTCAGCAGAGCTTGTGAATGCTGAAACCGATTCAGCCTCAGCGTCGTCGGATTATTTTGCACAGGCAAGACTTGATAAAATGAATAACCGTGATGAAGCAGTTCAGACGCTTCAGACAATTATAGGCGGCGGTGACCTTACAGAAGATGAGCTTGTTGTTAATGCACTTGATGCTGTTGAAGTTTCAAAGTTAATTGAAACAGAAGGAACTATTGAATCGCTTGTCAAGGCACAGGGATTTGATGACTGTGTTGCCTATCTTGATGGTGAAAATGCTAAAGTTGTAATCAAGACAGAAGGGCTTGATAAGGCACAGGCTGCGGCCGTAAAGGAGATAATTCTGAGCGAGGCAAAAGTTTCGGCAGAAAATATCAGAATTTTTGAAGTAAAGTAGTTGAAAAATATTTAAGTTTTTGGTATAATATAAGAATAGGAGTGTAAATATCTGTTAATTAAAACATACACTCAAATCTTCAGCAAAACGGAGGTTCAAAATGGACGGAAAAAACAAAGATATTTCGGGTGGGTTCAAAATATCAGAGGATGTTATTATTTCTGTTGCAAGACTTGCCGCACTTGATGTCAATGGTGTGGCTTGTCTTGACGGGGATATTAATAAAATAAGTAAACTGAGAAACAATGGTCCGATAATCGTCTATATGATTGAAGACGTTGCCGCACTTGATGTAAGAATCAGGGTTAAAAACGGGAAAAGAGCTGTAGCAGTTGCTGAAGAAGTTCAGATTGCTGTTAAGGAAAATGTTCAGTCAATGACGGGCGTTGCCGTTGCAAGAGTTAATGTAATAATCAGCGGCATTGTTTTTGATAAGTAAGGAGAGATAAAATGAAAAGAAGTGAAATAAGGGACAGTGCATTCAAGCTGATTTTTGAACAGCTTCTGCGTGATGATGATATTCAGGAACTTTATGAGATTGCTGAAGAAATTGATGAGATTACTGTTAATGACGGAGTAAGGAAAATGGTCAACGGTACTCTTGAACATAGTGATGAGATTGACAGAATTATCGAAAGCTACAGCAAATCAAGAAAGCTTTCAAGAATTTCAAAAGTAAATCATGCTATTCTTAGACTTGCGGTCTATGAATGTATCTATGATGAAAAGACACCGGATAATGCTGCAATAAGTGAGGCTGTAAAACTGGCGGAGGTTTATACTTATCCGGAGGATGCTTCATTTATAAACGGAGTTTTAGGTGCATTTTCCAGAAACCGCAATAGTGGAGAAATTGAGAATGCCTGAATTTCTGGGGATTGATACGAGCAATTATACAACATCAGTTGCCGTCTATATCAGTGATGAAAACAGAATTATTCAACATAAGAAACTTCTTCCGGTAAAAGAGGGAGCATTGGGTCTGCGGCAGAGCGACGCTGTTTTTCATCATACAAAACAGCTTCCGGAAATTATGGAACATCTTTCAGTCAGTATTGGAAAGACTGATTTTTCAGCAGTTTCAGCGTCGGCACGTCCGAGAAATACAGAGGGGTCATATATGCCGTGTTTCCTTTGCGGAGAGGGTTTTGCAAGAGCATATTCGGCATTACAGAATGTACCTTTATATATGACTTCCCATCAGACAGGTCATATTTTAGCCGCTTTATATTCGGCGGACAGGCTTAATCTTGTCAATGAGAAATTTATTGCATTTCATGTAAGTGGAGGAACTACAGACTGTTTACTGTGCGAACCGGATGATGAAAATATTCTGAATATTTCTGAAATAAGTACATCTCTTGATTTGAATGCCGGACAGGCTGTTGACCGTGTAGGACTTATGCTTGGACTTGAATTTCCATGCGGAAAAGAGCTGGAAAAGTTTGCTATGAAAGCGGACAGGCATTTTAAAGTGAAGCCTGTTTTGAAAAATGGCTGCTGCTGTCTTTCAGGTCTTGAAAACAAGTGCAGGAATATGCTTGAAAACGGAGAAAGCAGAGAAAATATTTCAGCTTACTGTCTTGATTTCATAGCAGAGACTATTATTTCTATGACAGATTATGTCATACAGAAATGTGGGAGACTTCCGCTTGTATTTGCAGGTGGTGTAATGTCGGACAGGCTGATTAAAGACAAAATTATTTCACGATATGATTCAGCAGTTTTTGCAGAGCCTGAATTTTCATGTGATAATGCGGCAGGAATTGCAATATATGCATATCTTAAGTCAAAAGGAGATAAAATAAAAATAACGGAGGTTTAATAAAATGATGAATTTTGAAGATAAGCTCAATGAGTATGTTGAATATACTGAAAAGGAATTAAAAAAATATAATAACTACAGTAATGAAAACAGACCACAGGTAAGTCTGATTGATGCTATGAATTATTCTCTTAAAGCGGGCGGAAAAAGAATCAGACCTGCTCTTGTTTTCGCATTTTGTGAAGCTCTTGGAGCAGAAAAAGAAATTGCATCTGCACCTGCCTGTGCAATTGAAATGATACATACGTTCTCACTTATTCACGATGACCTTCCGGCTATGGATAATGATGATATGCGTCGTGGAAAGCCTTCATGCCATAAGGCTTTTGGTGAGGCTATGGCTATTCTTGCCGGTGATGCCCTTGCTGTTCTTCCGTTTGAGATTATTGCTGACGCTCCCGCTCTTACAGCTGAACAGAAAGTATTGATTATATCAGTTCTTGCAAATTCTGTCGGCAGAGACGGCATGGTCGGCGGACAAGTTATTGATATGGAAAATGAAAATCGTACTGATATTGATGAAGAAAATCTTAAAAATATGTACCGCTGTAAAACAGGTCAGCTTCTTGCTGTTTCGTGTGTAATGGGTGCAATATGTGCGGATGCTTCAACTGAAACTATAAGAGCGGCAGCGGAATATGGTCTTAGGCTTGGTTTGGCATTCCAGATAATTGACGATATTCTTGATATTACAAGTACGACAGAAGAGCTTGGTAAGCCTATTAACAGTGATGCTGAAAATAATAAAACTACTTTTGTTTCTCTTTATGGAATTGAAAAAGCTAGGAAAATGGCAGATAAAGTGACTTCAGAGGCTATGGAGTGGCTGGACACTGTTGAAGATAATGAATTTCTTAAAGAGTTTACGGAGCATCTTCTGAGACGTACAAAATAAACAAGGAGCTGCGGAGTATATCTCCGCCTGAGATATAATGAATAATTATTTGAAAAACAACGGAAAAATAGTTTTGTCAGAACTTAAGCTTCCCGAAGATTTAAAAAAACTATCTTTGAGGCAGTGCAGCTTTCTTTGCAGTGAAATAAGAAATATGCTTGTGAATACGGTTTCAAAAACCGGCGGGCATCTTTCTTCAAATCTGGGCGTTGTAGAGCTTACACTGTCAATCCACCGCAATTTTAATTCTCCTGATGATAAAATTATCTGGGATGTCGGTCATCAGGCATATGTGCATAAAATACTTACAGGCAGAGCGGATATGCTTTCAACTCTTCGGCAGGAAAACGGTATTTCAGGTTTTCCGAAACCGGAAGAATCTGTTCATGATACTTTTATTTCGGGACACAGCAGTACTTCACTATCTATTGCTTGCGGAATTGCTGAAGCTATGCGTATTCAGGGCAGGGATAATTATACAGTTGCAGTTATCGGTGATGGTGCAATGACCGGAGGAATGGTATATGAAGCAATGAATAACTGTTGCAGTAATACCAAAAGTAATATGATTGTTATTCTAAATGACAATAATATGTCAATTTCCAAGAGTGTGGGGTCTCTTGAAAAGTATCTTACAACACTCAGAAATTCCGAAAAATATCTTGATACAAAACGTAAGGTTGAAAAAAATCTTACTCAAATTCCTGTTGTCGGCATGAAAGCTGCAAAAGGTATGAAACACGTAAAAGACGCTATAAAATCAACTATTTTTGAAAGAAATCTGTTTGAGGATATGGGATTTATATATCTTGGACCTATTGACGGTCATAATCTTAAAGAATTGGAGCAGGCAATGCGTATGGCAAAATCATTCCATGAGCCTGTATTTATCCATGTCAAGACCATTAAGGGTAAGGGATATCTTCCGGCAGAGAAGAATCCCGGTGAATATCATGGTATTTCGAGATTTGATATAGTAACCGGAAATCCTGAAATTTCCTCCAGTGACAGCTATTCGACTGTTTTTGGCAAGGAACTTCTGAATCTTGCTAGAAGGGATGATAGAATATGTGCTATTACGGCTGCAATGAAATACGGAACAGGACTTCAGTATTTTGATAAAGAAATTCCTGAACGGTTTTATGATGTCGGTATTGCTGAACAGCACGCTGTAACATTTGCCGGAGGTCTTGCGATTATGGGACAGATTCCTGTTTTTGCCGTGTATTCAACATTTTTACAGCGTTCTTATGACCAACTTATTCATGATATTGCTATAGGCGGACTTCATGTAGTACTTTGTGTTGACCGTGCAGGAATAGTAGGTGAGGACGGCGAAACTCATCAGGGTATGTTTGATGTTTCTATGCTTACTTCAATTCCGAATATTGTCATATATTCACCGTCATGCTATGACGAACTGAGATTATGCATGAAAAAGGCTATTTATAATGAAAAATATCTTACGGCTGTAAGATATCCGAGAGGTGCGGAAGAAGTAAGCTTTGATAAAAATCTTATAAATTCAGAATATACATTCTTGAAAAACAGTGGAAGCGATATTCTTGTTATTTCATATGGAAGAATTTTTAATGAAGCTTATAAGGCACAGAGCATTCTTTCAGCAGATGGCATAAGCTGTGATTTGCTTAAACTTACAAAAATTTATCCTTTGCCTGAAAATCTCATGGATGAAATTAAAAAATACAGTCATATATTTTTCTTTGAAGAAGCAGTAAGCAATGGCAGTATTTCCGAAAAAATAGGTTGTATGCTTATTGAGGCAGGATATAAAGGGGACTACTGTCACATTGCACCAAAAGGATTTATAAAGCAGGCATCAGTAAATTCTTCCTTGGATAAACTGGGACTTTTATGTCAGAAGATGGCTGACTATATCTGGATAAGGAGTATTGAAAATGGCAAGACTTGATGCAGAACTTGTGACAAGGGGTATTGCAAGAAGCAGGGAAAGAGCAAAGGAAATGATTAAATCAGGAGCTGTTTCAGTCAATGGTACAACAGCAGAAAAGGCTTCCCTTGAAATTTTGCCTGATGATGAAATAAAATCTGATGAACAGGAAACTTATGTCGGAAGGGGTGCATTGAAACTTAAAAAGGCCTATGAAGTTTTTCAGCTTGATTTCATGGGAAAATCATGTCTTGATATAGGTGCGTCTACAGGCGGATTCACAGAGTTTATGATTCAGCATGGTGCGGAAAAAGTGTATGCTGTTGACGTTGGTCACGGACAGCTTGCCGAGTCCCTCAAACATAAAAGTTGTGTTGTAAATATGGAAGGTACTGATATAAGAAATATATCTCCTGAAAATATCGGTGGGGAAGCTGACTTTGTATGTGCTGATGTTTCGTTTATTTCAATTACTAAAATAATTCCGAAAATCTATGAGCTTTTAAGAAATGATGCTGTTGCAGTTGTATTGATAAAACCGCAGTTTGAAGCTGGAAAAAAGGATATAGGCAAAAAAGGAATAGTCAGGGATAGAAAAGTCCATGAACGTGTACTTGCTGAAATGGACAGTTTTTTCCGTCTTACAGGATTTGCACCCCTGAATTATACATTTTCTCCTATAAAAGGCGGAAGCGGTAATATTGAATATCTGGCAGAACTTGAAAAATCATCGTCAAATCCGCCTTTATGTGATTTCAGAAAACTTATTGCTGAGGCGTTTAGCTGTTTATAGGAGGATAATATGAAAGCTGTATTGTACCCGAATTTTCAGAAAAAAAATGCTTTAGGCTGTGCAAGAGATGTATGTGATGTGCTGAAGCAATATGGAATACAGGTAAGTGTGAGTTCGGAATATATCAGCGAATTTGCTGATAAAACATTTGTTTTGTTTGAAGATATTAATGAAGCAGTAAAAAACTCTGATATAGTTATTGCAATCGGCGGCGACGGAACAATTCTTAGATGTGCAAAATTCCTTATCGGAACTGATACAAAACTTCTTGGCATAAATACCGGAACGCTTGGATTCATGGCGGGTCTTGAAGCTGACCAGCTTGATAAATTGAGTCAGCTTAAAGCAGGAAAGTTTGAAATATCCGAACGAATGACTATTGATGTTGTGATTCACGAAAAAGGTAAAGATACTGTTTTTACTGCTCTGAATGAGGTTTCAGCACGTTCAGGAAGTTTCAGAATATGTGATTTTGAAGTGTATTCGAATGATTATCTTGTCGGAAAATACCGTGCAGACGGTGTGCTTTTCAGTACTCCTTCCGGGTCGACGGCTTATGCACTTTCAGCAGGAGGACCTGTTATTGAACCGGATTTGGAGTGCATAGAAATGACGCTTATCTGTCCGCACTCGCTTTTTTCAAGGGCAACGCTTTTTTCTGCTGAAAGAAAACTTAAAATTACTGACAGAACTGCCGGAGCTGATTCCATTGTTATAAGTGTTGACGGTGAACTTAATAAGCGTATAGGAGAGAATGAATCTATAGAAATAATGCGAGGCAGGAATACTCTTAAATTTGTTAATTTAATCGGAAATTCATTTCATGAATCACTATGCCGGAAAATGTGCAAACCCATTAAATAAGAGGAAATAATATGAAAAATCAGAGACATGAAGCAATTTTGGAAATTATAGCAGAAAAACCGGTTGCAACGCAGGAAATGCTTATTCAGCTTCTTTCGGAGAGGGGGATAAGTGCAACACAGGCAACGCTTTCAAGAGATATTCAACAGCTTTCTTTGGTAAAACACCGTGATGAGAACGGCATTTATAGATATACCATTCCGCAGTCGGCTGTTGAAGAGAAAAATATTTTTTCAGAGGCAGTTATTAATGTTGACTATGCTATGAATACAATTGTACTTAAATGTCGTGCAGGTATGGCACAGGGAACTTGTGCTACTATAGATTCTGTTCATCATGATGGCATAGTTGGAACAATTGCGGGCGATGATACTATTTTTATACTTGCAAGAAGTGAAGCTGACGCTAAAAAGCTTGCAAAAAAATTCAGAAGTGAAATTTTCAGCGGAAAGCAGGGTATTGTTTGAATGTTAAAAGAGATTTATATTAAAAATCTTGCTGTTATCAGGGAAGCAGTCATACCGCTTACTGAAAAGTTAAATATTTTTACCGGTGAAACAGGTGCAGGAAAATCAATTCTTATAAATGGAATAAATGCTGTTCTGGGACACAGATGCAGCAAGGATATTGTACGTACAGGTTGTGACAAGGCTGTTATTACTGCTCTTTTTGTAAATCTTTCATCGGATGTTAAAAAAAAGTTTGATGAACTCGGAATAGATTATGAAAATGATGAAATAACTGTTACACGTGAAATAAATACAGATGGAAGGAGCATTGCAAGAATCAACGGCAGAACTTCATCTGCGTCAGTTCTTAAGGAAATCGGCAGTATGATGATTGATATTCACGGACAGCATGATAACAGAATTTTACTTGACAGTGAACGTCATATGGAAGTGCTTGATGGTTTTGGAGGGGATAATTCACTTCTGGATGCTTACAGAATAACTTTCCGTGAACTTCAGAGTACAGCACGACGATTAGGTGAACTTAAAAAGCAGGAAAAAAACAGAACTGAACGTATGATTTATCTTAATGAAATTATTGAGGATATAGGAAGTCTTGAACTTTCAGAGGGTGAAGATGACGAACTGGAACAGGAATACAATATGTCAAAAAATGCTGAAAGTGCTATTATCGCCATGAAAAATGCTGTACAGTCAATTGCAGGCGATGATGCCGCAAATGATATGATAGTATCAGCAGAGGGCGAAATATCAGGTTTTTCTGATTATTCGCCCGAAATTTCTGCACTTTGTGAAAGACTTTCAGCAGTTGAGATAGAACTTGCCGATATTGCTTCAGAACTTGAAAAAGCTGCTGACAAGGCTGAACTTGATGGTCAAAGACTGGGTTATCTTAAAGACAGGCTTAATTCAATAAATAAACTTAAAAGAAAATATACTGCTGATTGCAGTGAATTGATTAAAATGTATAATGATGCCTGTAATGAGATTACTAAGCTGGAAAGCAGTGAAGATGAAATAAAAAATCTTGCTGAAAAACGTGAAGAACTGCTTCATAAGGTAACGGAGCAGGCAAAAGCACTTTATGATTATCGTGAAAAAGTTGCAAAAAATTTCACTGAACGGGTTACAGATGAGCTTGAATTTCTTAATATGTCAGGAGTAGTCTTGAAAGTTCGTCACGAAAAGGGTAAACTGACTGTAAACGGAATGGATACATCTGAATTGCTTATATCTGCAAATAAGGGTGAAGAACCTAAACCGATTTCCAAAATAGCATCAGGCGGTGAACTTTCAAGAATCATGCTTGCACTTAAAAGTGTTATCGCCGACAGGGACAGTATTGATACGATGATTTTTGATGAAATTGATACAGGAGTGAGCGGAAAGGCAGCACAAAAAATAGGTATAAAACTGCGTGAAATAGGAAAGGTTCGGCAGGTTATATGCGTAACTCATTTATCACAGATAGCAGTTATGGCAGACAATCATATTATGATTGAGAAAAAGAGCATTGATGAACGCACTGAAACAACTGTAACTCAGCTTGATTTCAAAGGCAGGACTGCCGAAATTGCTCGTATTATGGGTGGAGATAATCCAAGCAGTCTTATGCTGAAAACTGCTGAAGACGAAATCAGAAAGGCAGAAAAATTATGAAAATCTATTCAACACGTCATGGGCAGACAGATTATAATAAAGATGAAATAATTCTCGGAGTAACTGATATTCCACTGAATGAAACAGGTATAATACAAGCGGAAATACTTGCTGATGAAATCAAAAATATTAATGACATAGATTTTATTATTGCTTCTCCTATGATTCGTGCTAAGACTACTGCAAAAGTTGTTGCTGAAAAGTGCGGACTTGAAATTATTATAGATGACCGTCTTCGTGAGTGGGATTATGGTGAGTATGAAGGGAAATCACGCTTTACAGACGGATTTTCAGATAATAAAAAAGAATTTGCCGTAAGAATGGGAAGAACGGGAGAGTCACTTTTTCAGCTATGCCATCGGGTTTACTCCATGCTTGATGAGGTTATTGAAAAATATGATGATAAAAATATCCTGATAGTAAGTCATGGCGGAATCTGTAGGGTTATAGAAACTTATTTCAACGATATGACTACTGAAAAGTATAGTAATTGGTTTATGGGGAATTGTCAGCTTATTGAGTATATTGTTTAATCAGAGGTGATTTATGAAAATTGGTGTTGATTATTATCCCGAACGCCGGAGGAGTTCACTGTGGGAGAAAGATGCTGAAATTATGGCAAGAACGGGAGTAAAACTTATAAGAATAGGTGAATCTGCATGGTCAGAGCTTGAAAGACAGGACGGGGATTTTGATTTTTCATTGCTTGACAATATTATAAATATTTTTTCTAAATATAAGATAGGTGCAGTTTTATGTGTGCCTACGAATAAACCGCCTGTATGGCTTTATCAAAAATATCCTGAAATAATTCAGATTGATTCAGATGGTACAAAAAGAAAAGGTTTATCGGGTAATCGCTGTATAAATTCACCTGTATTTAGAAATTATGCAAAACGTTTGACAGCACAGCTTGTTCATCATTTTTCAGTAAACCTTTCGGTTTCAGCATGGCAGATTGATAACGAGCCGGAAGCATATCCATGTTGTTGTAATGTGTGCAAAGAAAAATTCCGTGAGTGGCTCATTGAAAAATATGATAATCTTGAGAGGATAAATAAAGCAATGGGGACGGATTTAAGTGATATAAAATATATTAGTCCTCCATCTGATTATCCTGATTCAGGAAATAATCCTGCGTTATGTCTTGAATGGTATCATTTCAAATCGGATAGTACAGTTGATTTTATTAAAGAAATTATGCTGATAATAAAAAGACAGTTTTCTAAGATTCCTGTTACTGTTAGTACACGCTTTAAGGAAAACAGTCCTGATTTTTATACACTTTATGATTCTCTTGATTTTGTTTCGTATAATAATTATCCGCCTGTGAAAATTTCTGATGATAAAGAGACTGTATATTCTCATGCTTTTGAACTTGATTTAATGCGTGGAATCAATGGTAAAAATTTTTGGATTATGGAGCAGTTAAGCGGTCCTGTTTTAGAAAACGGAATCATATCACCAACACCAAAATCGGGAATGATTATGGGCTATTCTTTACAGGCAATGATACACGGTGCAGATACCGTTATGCATTATTGCTGGCGTACAGCTCTCAGTGGTGAAAATATGTTCAGGCATGGAATATTTGACCATAATAATATACCAAACCGCCGCTTTATCGAATTTTCAGAGCTTTGCAGAAAAGCTGTACAGCTTGATATACTTGATAAAACATATGTTATTTCAGATGCGGCTGTTCTTTATTCTCCGGAAGTTGACGATATATTTAAGACAGAGCCACAGACAGATGGATTTTCATATATAAATCAGCTTAAACAGTTTCATTCTGCATTTACACGTTTTGGTGCGAATGTTGATGTTATTCCGCCTGATTCTGATTTAAGCCGCTATAAACTTGTAGTTGCACCTTCATTATATATCAGCAGAAAGTCTGTTACAGAGAATCTTTATCGCTATGTAATAAACGGAGGAACGCTTGTTCTTACAACAAGAAGCGGTGTTAAAAATGAAAATAATAATTATATTCCTGATATTTTCCCGACTGTTTTCAAGGAGCTTATCGGAGCTGAAATAATTGAATACGATGCAATAGGCAAAGAAGAGCGTATAGTCCGTGATTTTATGGGAAATGAATTTAAATGCAGTCAATGGTGTGATATGCTTCGTACAAATACAGCAAGAGCTTATGCAGAATATAATGACAGTGAATACAGAGGTATGCCTGCTGTTACCTTAAACAGATATTGTAAAGGAGTTGCTTATTATGTAGGAGCGATATTAAAATCTGATTTTTATGAAAGCTTTATTTCAAATCTGATGATACAGACAGGAATACCTAAACTTAAAGGATTACCAAAAGGTGTTGAAGTTACAACAAGAACAAATGGAAAAGATGAATATATATGTTTTTTCAATAATTCAAAAGAAAATGTTGTAATTTCGTTCCCTAAACTGATGTACAGTGTTTTTAATTCAATCAGTAAGGACAGACTTGAATTAAAACCGTTTGAAGTTGATATTATAAGAAAGTAGGCTTTTATATGAAAATAGTATTGCAGAGAGTTTCTTCGGCAAGTGTTGCTGTTAATGGTGAGATATGCGGAAAAATAGGAAATGGTTATCTTGTTCTTTTAGGAGCAGGACAGGGAGATACAGAACAGGATTGTCGGAAACTTGCTGATAAAATGATTAATCTTAGAATTTTTTCTGATGAAAATGATAAAATAAATCTTTCACTAAACGATGTAGGCGGAGAACTGCTTGTTGTATCTCAGTTTACATTGTATGCTGATTGTCACAAAGGAAACCGCCCTAACTTCATTCGGGCTGGCAGACCGGATGAAGCAGAACGGCTTTACAATTATTTTATTGAGTATTGCAGAAATAGTGGTAAGCACGTTGAATCAGGAGTTTTTGGCGCTGATATGAAAGTTGAGCTTGTGAATGACGGCCCTTTTACAATAGTTTTGAATTGTGAAAACGGAATTATAAGCTGAACCAAGTAATTTATTTTCTGCACATCATAGCGTCGGTAATTTCACTGAAAATCGGAGCGGCGGCATCATTTCCATATCCGCCGTCCTCAACAAGTACTGTTATTGCATAGCGTGGAGCACTTGACGGGAAAAATCCGGTAATCCATGCATGACAAAGCTCCTCATCATTTTCATCAAATCTTCCTGTCTGTGCCGTGGATGTTTTAGCACCAATCATTACATAATTTGAAGAAGCTTTTGATGTTCCGTTTTCATAAACTGCTGAAATCATAATTTTACGTAATTCTGCTGACAGTTCAGAAGTCATTATTCTTGATTTCTGGACTTTTTTTTCATTAGCGACTGTTTTTCCGTCGGCAGTAATTCCGCGTATAAGACTCATCATAATTAATTCTCCGCCGTTTGCTATTGCACAGGTCATCTGATTTATCTGAAGCGGAGTTGCAGTCAGTTTTCCTTGTCCGAAGGAAAAATTAGCAAGCTCCGCAGGAACAAGTAATTCATCAACAGTTGGAAGAATTCCTGCTGATGAAATCATTCCGGCACACAAATAAATTTCTCTTCCAAAGCCGAACGAGAATGCAAGACTTCTGAATTGAGATATATCAAGGCATTTTCCAAGTGAAATAAAATATGGGTTACATGAATTTGCCATAGCTGTATTTAAATCCTGAATACCATGACCGTTATGTTTATGACAGTTGAAATTCTGTCCCGATACATCACATGAACCTGTACATTCATATACATATCCTGAAAAATCAGAGTTTATTCCTGCACAGGCAGTAACAAGCTTAAAAATTGAGCCTACACTATATGAATATAACGCACGGTTAATCATAGGACTTTTTTCGTCATTAAGAGATGGTGCTATATCCTGAACATCATAATCCGGAAAACTTGCAAGTCCGAGTATTTCTCCGCTTTTTATATCAGATACAATAATTGCACCTTTTTCGATATTTTTTCCGGCTGTTTCACAAATTTGTTGTATTTCACTGTCAAGGGTTGTAACAACTCCAGTTTTCTGTTTGGTACTGCGTATTACTGTTTTTCCTTCACCTATGAGAACATGACCGAAACCGTCAGCTGAATAAGTTACACTGTTTTCTGTATTTTCAGTGCGAAGTAGCATATCGTATGCATATTCAATTCCTGATGAACCCTTTCCTTCTGAAAGATAGCCGATTACATGAGGGGCAATAATATTTTTTCCGTATCTTTCAGGAATATCAAAAAAAGTAAGTCCCGCTGAATCAGTTCCTTTTTTTATGCATCTGAATGCAAATGGTTCACCGTTTTTATAATCGTCAGCAAGTTTTTCTTTATTTTCGGCAAGGTCATAAATTTCTTCAAGAGTAACAGCAGATGGCACAGCAACTGCTATAACTTTATTTCCTGAATTGGTAAGCGGAACAAAATTTCTGTCATATATAGTCCCCTGACTGTCGCCAGCGTGAATTGTAACAATCGAACTTTCAGACGCTGTCTGAACATATGTTTTTTCTATGGAAAGCCTAAAATAATTCAGAGAAATTCCGAAAAACATCAGAAAAAATATTGCTGTAAGTAAAATTATTCTGTTTTCACATTTTTTTCGCACTGAAATCACCCTGATATATTATTTCCTGATAAATCGATTTTATTCTTTTGTGTTAAAAAAATAAAAAACAATTGACTTTGTTCTTTTTATGTGATATAATAAATTTCAGAGTTTGAATTTTTAAAGTATTTGAAAAGGAGTAAAAAATTATGCAATGGACAGGACTTAACGACCTTCGTGAAAAATATCTTTCATTTTTTGAAGGCAAAAACCATACAAGAATGGCAAGTGCTTCGCTTGTTCCGCAGGGGGATAAAAGTCTGCTTCTTATAAATTCAGGTATGGCTCCATTGAAAAAATATTTTCTCGGACAGGCTGTTCCGCCAAATGTAAGAGTTACAACCTGCCAGAAGTGTATAAGAACACCCGATATTGAAAGTGTCGGAAAAACTGCCCGCCATGGTACTTATTTTGAAATGCTCGGTAATTTTTCTTTCGGTGATTATTTCAAGACAGATGCTATTTCATGGGCTTGGGAGTTTCTCACAGAAACCCTGGCTATACCTGCGGACCGTCTCTGGATTACTATTTATGAAAGTGATGACGAGGCTGAACAGATATGGGAAAACAATATCGGAATATCTCATGACCGTATTATACGTCTTGGTAAAAAGGATAATTTCTGGGAGCATGGTTCAGGTCCGTGTGGTCCGTGCAGTGAAATTCATTTTGACCGTGTAGGCGGCGGAAGAAAGCTTGACCGTGAAGGTTTTGAAGCAGAGGGCGACAAAGATAATATTATTGAAATATGGAATCTTGTTTTCAGTCAGTTTGATAGCGACGGAAACGGAAATTATGCTGAAATGGCAAGCAAGAATATTGACACCGGTATGGGACTTGAAAGGCTTGCTTGTGTTATGCAGGATGTTGATAATATTTTTGAAGTTGATACCGTTCAGAATATTATGAAGCATATTTCCGGAATTGCAGGAGTTGAATATAAGACAAATGCAAAAACAGATGTTTCTCTCCGTGTAATTACCGACCATATCAGAAGTACTACTTTTATGGTAGGGGATGGAATTATTCCGTCAAACGAGGGAAGAGGATATGTTCTCCGCCGTTTGCTCAGACGTGCTGCACGCCATGGCAGACTTTTAGGCATTACACGTCCTTTCCTTTGTGAAGTATGTGAGACTGTTATAAATGAAAATTCGGGTGCATATCCTGAACTTGCTGAAAAGCGTGAATATATCAAGAAAATTATCGGTGTTGAGGAAGAAGCGTTTGCTAAAACCATTGACAAGGGAACTGAACTTCTCAATGGTTTTACTTCTGCACTTGCTGAATGTGGAAATAATGTTCTTTCAGGTGACGATGCTTTCAAACTTTCTGATACTTATGGTTTTCCCATTGACTTGACTGTGGAAATCTGTGAGGAAAAGGGGATTTCTGTTGATATTGACAGATTTGGTATACTTGTTCAGGAACAGCGTGCAAAGGCTAAAGCTGACCATATTGCAAAGGCTGGTTCTTCATGGGCTGACAGCAGTATAAAAGTTGAAGCTCCGAAAACAGTGTTTACAGGTTATACAAACTTTATGGAAACAGATTCAACAATTCTTGCTATTTATAAAGATGGTGTAGAAATAGAGACAGCTACAGAAGGAGATAATGTTGTTATTGTACTTGATAAAACACCGTTTTATGCTGAAAGCGGTGGACAGTCGGGTGACAGCGGTACAATATTCAAATCTGACAGTGAAGATACGACAGAAATTGAAGATACTATCAAATCTGAAGGTCATTTTCTGCATATTGCAAGTATAATTCTCGGAAATCTCTCAAAAGGAGATACTGTTACAGCTAAAATTGACGAAAACAAGAGACGAGCTACTATGAGGAATCATACTGCTGCACATCTTCTTCAGAATGCACTAAGACTTGTTCTCGGTGACCATGTTCATCAGGCAGGACAGCTTGTCAATGAAAAAGCCTGTCGTTTCGATTTTTCACATTTCAGTTCAATGACTCCTGATGAAATTGCAAGAACAGAAAAAAGAGTAAACGAGATTATTTTCAGTTCATATGAAGTAACTACCCGTGAAATGCCGATTGAGGAAGCTAAAAAACTCGGTGCCATGGCACTTTTCGGAGAAAAATACGGCGATACCGTAAGAGTGGTTCAGGCTTTTGATTCAGTTGAATTCTGTGGCGGTACTCATGTATCAAATACCGCTGAAATAGGACCGTTCAGAATCGTTTCAGAGAGTTCTGTCGCATCTGGTGTAAGACGTATTGAAGCGGTTACAGGTCAGGGGATTCTTGACCTTATAAACGGATATAAAAATACTATTACAGATTCAGCAAGGGCACTTAAACTTGCAAATGTAAATGAACTGCCTGAAAAATGCATAGCTGTTACTGCTGAACTCAAAGAAAAGGACAAACAGCTTGAAAGTCTTAATCAGCAGGCAGCCAATGCCAAAACATCTGCCATGTTTGACAATGCGGCTGAAATTGGCAGTGTTAAGGCTGCTGTTTCAAAAATTGACAATATAACTCCTGATGCACTCAGAAAAATGGGCGACAGCGTAAAGGACAGACAAGATGATGTTATTGCACTGTTTGCAGGAATTAACGGAGGGAAAGGCACACTTTACTGTGTTTGTACAGATGGAGCAGTTAAAAAAGGTTTGCATGCAGGAAAGATTGTACAGAAAATATCAGCTCTTACAGGTGGTAAAGGCGGCGGTCGTCCTGACAGTGCAATGGCTGGTATCGGCGATATTGCTAAAACTGATGAGGCCATGGCTGCATTTTCTTCAATTGTCGAAGAGTTTATTAAATAAATTACATTTTTATCTCTCCTGATTTATTTCAGGAGGGATAATCAAAATATTATTGAAGGAGAAGAATTATGGACTGTTTATTCTGTAAAATAATCAATGGAGAAATTCCGTCAGCAAAAGTCTATGAGGACGAATTTGTATACAGTTTCAAGGATATTTCACCAATTGCACCTGTTCATTATCTTATTGTTCCAAAACAGCATATCTGTTGTGCAAATGCAATTGATGAGACAAATTCTGCTGTTGTTGCAAAGATTTTTGAAGCTGCTGCCAAAATTGCAAAGGCTGAGGGAATTGAAAGCTACAGAATTATCAATAACTGTGGTGATGATGCCGGACAGACTGTAAAGCATCTGCATTTCCATATGCTCGCAGGAGTTAAAATGGGCTGGGGTGCTGAATCACTTGGCAAGACTGAATAAGGACGGTATATATATGTCAGATACTTACAGAATGACTATAGCAGGACTTGAGCGTGAACTCATACGTTGTCCGCTTAATGAAAAAACAGATATTGCAGCATTTATAATGTTTTCGGATGTTGAACTTACTGTTGCGTCAGCAGAAGAGCTTTTGAAGAAATGTCCTGAATTTGATGTGATTCTTACGGCTGAATCAAAAGGTATACCACTTGGATATGAAATGTCACGTCAGAGCGGCAAACCATATGTTGTTGCAAGAAAATCCGTAAAGCTTTATATGAGCAATCCTGTAGCTGTTACTGTCAAATCAATTACTACAGCAACTGAACAGACTTTATATCTTTCAGCAGAAAAGGCTGAATTAATTAAGGAAAAGAATATTCTTATAGTTGATGACGTGATAAGTACAGGAGAATCTCTTAATGCACTTGAAAAGCTTGCTGAAAATGCAGGCGGTAAAATTGCAGCAAAGGCTGCTGTTCTTGCTGAAGGTGATGCAGCAGAAAGAACAGATATTATTTTTCTTGAGAAACTGCCATTATTCTTTAAATAAGTAACTATGAAGCGAAAAATGATTGGAGCGTCAGCAGCTTATATGTCGGGACTGTTTTTCGCTTCATTTTTTATAAACAAATCAGGCATAATAATACTTCCGATAATTGCTGTAATACTGTATTTAATCGGCAGGGAAAGAAAATTCAGCCGTTTTGATTTCTATATCATTATATTTTCTTTCCTCACAGCTTTTACGGTAAGTACATCATACACTCTTAATTATTATTTTAAAATAACCGAATATACAGGAAGAAACTGTTGCTTTTCAGGTAAAATTACAGATTATGAAATATATGACGGTGACAAGGCTTCTTATGTACTTAAAGGTAAAATAAACGGTACTCAGAAAGCAAAAATCAGCATATATACTGTTGAGCTTGATGCAGAATATGGTGATATTGTTAATATTGAAAATTGTACTTTCAAAGAACCCGAAAATGATTATCTTTTTGATGTGGAAACATGGTATAAATCACGCCATATTTTTATACAGGCTGATAAATTTGATGGTATTTCTGTTGAAAATACCGATTCGGCAAATTTGAAGAATATGCTTGCCTTGTTCCGTAAAGATATGATAAGTAAAATACAGCTTGCTGTCGGAGAAGAAACAGGTGGATTTCTTGCAGGTATGATTTTCGGTGAAAAGAAGTATATTGATGATAATATGGAAAATTCGCTTTATCGTATTGGAATAGGTCATATTCTTGCAGTTTCGGGACTTCATATTTCAATAATTTCTTTTCTTGCAATGATACTTATGAAAAAGCTGAAAGTCAATAAATTTATCAGATTTGGTATACTTAATGTACTTTTTATCCTGATGATAATTATTACTGATTATCCTATATCAGCAATAAGAGCTGTATTAATGCTTGATATTATGTACTCCGCACCGCTTTTCAGACAACAGAATGATTCCCTTAATTCTATTGCTGTTGCCGCACTGATAATCAGTATTTCCGACCCTTATTCAGTTTACAGCAGTGGATTTATCCTGTCTCTTTCCGGTACTTTCGGTATAGCTGTTTTCGGAACTTTCATGACGGAAAAAATGCCTCAAGAAACAATATTGCAAAAGTTTCTTGTGAAATTTACAGTCGGAATATGCACTGCTTTTTCAGTAATGCCAATAAGTATGTATTATTTTGATGAAACATCAATTATTTCACCGTTTACAAATATTTTGCTTTTGCCATTGTGTTCGGCAGCTATGGTTTTTGGTCTGATTTACGTTATAACAGGCGGGCTTGTTACAGCGTTTCTTTATCCGGCAAAAATGTTGATTAAATCTGTAATATATTTATCAGATAAATTTTCAGAAATTGATTTTATAACTATTCCACGTATGAATGGACTTATTCCAGCACTTTTTGTACTTGCAGGTGCTGTTACTGTATGCTTGTTCCTTTTTATCGGCAGAAAACGTGTGGTTTCGCTTTCTATAGCTGTATCAATGATATTATGTTCTTTTACTATGATTGCTCTTGATAAAGCAAGGAAAAATGACATGATTATTGCTGTACTCGGTAAAGGAAATAATGCATCTGTTGTTATATCATATGACGGAAAGACTGATATTATAGATTTAAGCGGTCATTACCGTTCGGCTGAGTATGTTAAGAAATATCTTTCCGAAAACGGCATAAGCCATATTAATATGCTTATTCTTACGAAAAAATCAGCCTCGCAGGATTTGAATTATGAAACTGCACTCGGTTTTTCTAAAATAAACAGGCGTTTTGCAGTGAATGATATTCAGATTTATTCCGACAGGCTTGAGCTTCTGGGGAACTCTCGTTTTTCTATGGATTCAGGCAGTTATATTATAGAATATGACAGTAATGTTCTGAAATTTATTTATCATGATTCTGTAGTTTTAATTTCTCCTGCAAAGGATAATAAGTATTCCGAAGGACTTTCTGTATATTATGGGAATATCACAAAGACTACTGAAATTTATGATACAGGTATTTATCTTGATGAAGGTATAAATAATTTTGAGATAATTGTTTATGATGACGGAAAATATAAAATAAGGAGAATGTAATGGCAAAAACAGATTCGGAATTATTGACTTCTGTTCTGAAAAAGGGTGAATTGAGCAGAATTTATTATATTTTTGGTGCTGATGTTGCAGGCGTTGAGAAAATGACAAAATTGATAATAAAAACGGCTGTAGGTGACAATACTGATTTTGCCCTTACTAAATTTAATGGTAAAAAACTTGATTTGTCTGAACTTTCGGATTGTATTCAGCAGTTTCCTATGATGGCGGAATATAATTGTATTCTGATAAACGACTATAACTGTGAAAAACCTTATGATGAAATGCGTGGGCGGAGTTCAGATGATGTAACTAAGAAACTTCTTGATATTCTTAAAAATATTCCCGAACAAACTGTTATAATTTTTAATGTTACAGGCTTTGAAGTGAAGGTTCAGCGTGATTTCAGAAGCGGTCAGAATATAATCAAAGATAAAAATAAGAAACTTGCTGACTTTGCAGAAAAAAAAGGCATACTCTGTGAATTCCCATTAAAAACAGCTGATGAACTTGCAAAAATCATTTCCTTAAAAGTATCATCAGGGGGCGGAATGATTTCATTTGAAAATGCCCATGAACTTGCTGAAATGTGTCTTTGCGATGAGCTTGTTATTGAAAATGAAATTGAAAAACTCTGTGCTTATGCAAATGGCAGAGAAATCGACAGAACTATGCTTCATGAAATTGTTCATATACAGAATGATACAACTATTTATAATCTTGCAAATGCTGTTGCGTCTATGGATACAAAGGCTGCATTTGAAGCTATAAATGAGCTTGATGTTGATAATGACAACAGAGGGGCTGTGCTTTATGCAATTACAAATGCTTTTATTGATATGTACCGTGCAGCTTGTGCAAAAAAATCAAATGTGACTATTGAAACGGTTGCATCAGATTTCAATTATGGAAAAAGAACATTTGTTGTAAAAAATGCTTTTCGTGACAGTTCGAGGATGAGCATCGAAAGATTAAGAGAGTGTATAATTATTCTTTGTGATATAAATGTAAAGCTTAATTCCTCTACATTGAGTCCACGTGTTGCAATTGAACAGGCTGTTACAAAAATGCTGGTTACTTTTAAGGGCAGGTGATTGAATGATAAAACTTAAAGAAGCTGTAATAGTTGAAGGAAAATATGACAAAATCAAGCTTTCATCAATTATTGATACTGTTATTATAGTAACAAATGGCTTTGGTATTTTCAAAGATACAGAAAAGCTTGGACTTATACGATACTATGCAAAAAAAACAGGTATAATTATTCTGACTGATTCAGACAGTGCGGGTAGAAAGATACGTGGTTATATAAAAAGTGCAATTCAGGACGGCAGTATAAAAAATGTTCATATTCCTGATGTTTTCGGAAAAGAAAAACGTAAAAAGACTTTATCGGCAGAGGGAAAGCTCGGAGTTGAAGGAATTGAAGTTAGGATTATTCTTGATGCATTCAAAAAGGCAGGCATTGTTTCATATGAACGCATTTTACCGCCTGATATAACAAAGGTTACTTTGTATGAGCTTGGTCTGAGTGGTGGAAATAACAGCAGTTTACTGAGAAAAAAGCTCCAAAATTCACTCGGACTGCCTTCACTGCTTTCAGCTTCTGCACTTCTTGAAGTTCTCAATACTATGATGACAGCGGAAGAACTTGCAGAAAAAGTTAAAAATCTTGAGGAAGAAAACGATGGAATATAGCAGTTTGCTGTTTATATATGGATTTTTTCCTGTTTCTCTTATACTCTATTATCTTACTCCCCATAAGCTGAAAGATATATCATTGTTTCTGTTAAGTATGGTTTTTGTTGGATTATTCAGTTTGAAATATCTATTGTTTATATTGTTGTATATTATTTGCAATTATATTTTTGCACGTATCACTTATAAATTTAAATGGAAGTCTTCTAAATATGAACGGTTTAAAAATATTCCTTTTGTTTTGGGCATCATATTTAATACAGCAGTTCTTTTTTCATTCAGAATGGATTTCTTTGCATTTCTTAATAAGCCTTTCAATTTTCCGGAGAATTTTTTCCCTGTAGGTATTTCGTTGTTCGTGCTTTCGGCAACCGGTTATCTGATTGACGTTTACAAGGGGAGAATCAAAGCAGAAATAAATTTCATACGTTTCGGACTTTTTATTATGATGTTCCCGAAACTTCTTATGGGACCTGTTATAAGTTATGATAATTTTATACGTATAGTGAAAAAGAGAAAAATAACAATGAATGAGCTGGGAGCAGGATTAAATATTTTTGTAAAAGGACTGGCTAAAAAGATTATAATTGCTGATACTCTTTTCAGTCTTTATTCAGCAATAAAAAGCTGTGATATAAAAGATATTTCAACGTTTACTGCGTGGCTCGGAATTGTTTCATATATTCTCTGTCTTTATTTTACACTGTCTGGTATATCAGACATGGGAACAGGTATTGCAAGATGTTTTGGATTTCAGTTTCAGCAGGGATTCAATTATCCTTTGTTCAGCAGTAGGATACATTTTTTTGCTGCACGATGGCATATCCATATTGTCCATTGGTTCAGAAAATATATTGTGCGTCCGTTCATATCCAGACTAACAAGGCATTATATTAATATTCTGATATATATATTCGTTTGGATTTTTGTTGGCTTCTGGTATAAATTCAGTTTAAACGGCATAATATGGGGTATTCTTATGGGTGTAGCTATTGCTGTGGAAGATAAGATTAAGAAAGTTAAGATGCTGAAATCCACAGGAATAATTTACACATTTCTGGTAACAACAGTTTTAGCAGTATTTCTTTCAGAGAACAGTGTTTCTGATTCTCTGCATTATCTTTTTGCAATGATTGGCGGAAATCGTATTCTGGCAGATTCTCTTACTGCATATCTGTTGAAATCTTATATTATTATTCTGTTGACCGCTATGTATGCGTCAACTGATTTATTCAAAAGTACAATAGAACGTTTGTACAGAACACGTTTCAGATGGGTAGTATTTATAATATCTCCTTTGGTTATGATGATGGTTCTTGCTATATGTACTGCTCTTATTTCCTATACAGGAAGTTCTGAAATGATTCTTATGCAGTTATAAGGTGATATATATGAAGCATTTAAATAAAATTACTGCGGCAGTTTTGATGATGTTTATTGCATTTTTTTCACTTTCTACCCTTATGAAAATGAAATCTGCTGAATCCATGAAAATAACATTGCAGAGTTTTATCGATGGAAGTTTTATAAATCAGCTTAATACTTTTACTGCTGATTATTTTAAAGCAAGAAATATTCTTATTTCAGTTGAAACACGTATTAAATCGGCAATAGGCGAAAGTCTGGTAAATGGTGTTTATATTTCAGAAAGCAGGCTTATTAAAGCTAATGTGTCATCAAGAGGAAACACTGATAATTCAGCAGATGTATTGAATGAATTTGCTGAAAAATATGAAGGAGCAGTTTATCTTGTATCTGTACCCACTTCGTCCGGAGTATATGGGGATATGCTTCCATCTTATCTGCTTGGTAAAACTGAAAAACAGCAAATTAATTCGTTATATGAAAAACTCAATTCAGGAATAAGGAAAATTGATGCATATAATATTCTTAAGATGCTGAGTGATAATTATATCTATTACAGAAGCGATACAAAATGGACAAGTTATGGGGCATTCTGTGTGTACAGAACCGTTATTCAAAAGCTTGGATTTATGCCTTTATCTTATGATAAATATTCTATTCAGCATGTAACAAACAACTACAGAGGGAATCTTTATTCTGAAACTCAGTATATGGAATCAAATGGAGATTTGCTTGATATTTATGAATATGATGGCGGAGCTGAAATTAAAAGCTGTATCGGATATGATAATAATGGTATTTCTTTTCATAGCAGTCTTTATGATAAAGAGGCAATAAAATCCGGAGATATGTACAGACTTTATCTTGGAAAAAAGTATCCTCTTGTGAAGATTTCCACAGATGTAAATAATGATAAGAAACTTCTTGTTGTGGGTGATGATTTTGCATCATGTTTTATTCCATTCCTTACACAACATTACAGTGAAATTGCTTTTATTTCTCCTGAATGCATGGAGAAAAATCTCAGGAGTTTCCTTAATCCCAATGATTACGGACAAACGCTTTTTCTGCTGGGGATTGATTCGCTGAGCAATAATATTCTTGAAAATTTTTGAGGTGATTTTATGATAGCTTTAATTACAGGTGCAACATCGGGCATAGGAAAATGTATTGCTGAAAATCTCAGTAAAAGGGGCTGGGAGCTTATTCTTACGGGCAGAAATGAGAAAATATTAAAAGAACTACAGAAAAAACTTGGCAGAACTCAAGTTATTGATGCTGATTTATCCGACAGAAAAGAAGTTTTTAAAGTATATAATTTTTGCAAGAATAAAAACATTGATTTGCTTGTTAATAATGCAGGTTACGGAATTTTCGGCAAATTTGATGAAACTGATTTGAATGATGAAATTAATATGATAAATGTAAATATAACAGCAGTTCATATCCTTACAAAACTGTTTCTTCGTGATTTTAAAAGAAAAAATCATGGCAGGATTTTAAATGTTGCATCTTCAGCAGGGTTTATGACAGGTCCATTGCTGTCATCTTATTATGCTTCTAAAAATTATGTTGTAAGATTGTCGCTTGCTGTTGCAGAGGAATTACGACGTGATAAATCAGATGTTACAATAACACTTCTTTGTCCCGGACCAGTTGACACAAATTTTAATAATCGTGCAGGAGTAAGTTTTAGCATTAAACCTGTTTCAGCAGAATATGTGTCTGAATATGCAGTCAGGAAAACACTTTCCGGAAAGCTTATTGTAATTCCTGGTCTTATGGTTCGTACAGGCGTTTTTGTGTCACGGTTTATTCCGTATAAATTGCTGTCAGTGATTACTTATGGTATACAGAAACGGAAAAAAAGTATATGAGAGATATAAGTTACAGAGTTGCACTTGGCGGAATAGTATCTGCTTTATGTCTTTTATGTATGTTTCTTGCCGGAATCATGCCTGCTTTTTATCTGGTTCTTCCGATGGCAGCAGGGGTGCTTCTGATGATTATAGCGGAAGAAGTAAGTATAAGCTGGGCATGGCTTACCTATATATCCGTCAGTATACTTTCAATGTTTATGACTGCTGATAAGGAAGCGGCACTTGTATTTGTCATGATTTTCGGTCATTTTCCGATACTCCGCCTTTACCTTGAAAAAATAAGGTTGAAAGGATTGCGTTGGGTTATCAAGATTATAATATTTAATTTATGTGCTGTGGGCTTTTTCTATGTTACTGTTTTTGTATTTGGCATTCAGCAGATGCTTGATGAAATGAATGACCTTGGAAAATATGGTGCGGTTATACTTCTTGCACTTTGCAATATAATATTTGTTTTATACGATATGAATTTATGGGCGTTCTACAGAATTTATTGTATAAAGTTAAAACATAGATTCAAAAGGAAAAAATAAAAAAGCTGTTTCACCTTAAATAAGAGTGAAACAGTTTTTTTATGTGATTATTTAAGAAAAGTCTATTGACTTTCTTTGTGTAAAGTGGTAAACTATAATAAAGTACATATCGGGAAGGATAATTAAAAATGAAGATACTTGTTGTAGGTCTCGGACTTATAGGTGGTTCAATCTGTAAAGCTCTTAAAAAATATACATCTCATCTTGTTGTCGGCTGTGATATCAATCATGATATTGAATATTCAGCTTTGCGTGATGTGGCGATAGACAGGGAATTTAACGGCTCATTTGAAGGATTCGATTTGATTATCATGTCGCTTTTTCCGGAAGCTACAGAAGAATACCTTAAAAAAAATATTGAGAATTTTGACAAAAATACTCTTATAACTGATGTATGTGGAATTAAAGGCAGTTTTTCAGAACGTGTAAAGAATATGGCTGATAAATATGGTCTTCGTTATGTAGGTATTCATCCCATGGCAGGCAAGGAGTTCGGAGGTTATCATAACAGCAGTTCAGATTTATTTCAGAAAGCTAATTTTATCATTACACCATTTGAAAACAGCGATGAATCTGATACTGAGCTTCTGAAAAATCTTGCAAAAGAAATAGGAGCAGGAAAAATTATTGTAACTTCTCCTGAAAATCATGATAAAATGATTGCATATACTTCTCAGCTTGCCCATGTAGTTTCAAGTGCATATGTAAAAAGTCCGGAACTTAGTCTTGAATGTGGATTCAGCGGTGGAAGTTTTCAGGATATGACAAGAATTGCTACAATGAATGAACGTATGTGGACGGATTTATTTATGCAGAACCGTGAACATCTTGTGTATGAACTGGATATACTTATTAAAAATCTTAATGAATACAGTGAAGCTTTACGAAATTCTGATTCAGATAAAATGCTTCAGCTTATTGCAGAGGGCAGACAGCTTAAAGAGGAAAATCTCCGTCACCGTCAGGGACAGCCAAATTAAATCAGGTAGAGTATGGAACTTATGTTTGAAATTGTTTTTGTTATTGTAATTTTAATTCTGATTACAATAGTGTCAGATGGATTTTTTCTGAAGTATCATACGCCTGATGATATAAATGAAACTGTAGTATACAGAACTAAACGTTCAATGTTCGGCAGGGAGGCTTGGATTTTTATGAATAAAATTTTTAGAAGACTATGACTGACTGGCGGAATTATTGCTTTTGTTTTTTTCTATTGATTTTATATATGCTTAAAGGTGATTAAGTTGGTTTTTATTCCGGAGTTATTATTTTGATACTTCAAAGTATTTTTCTTATTTTCTCGGTTGTTTATAGTGAAAAACAATTGATTCGTAAATTTTATTATTGAAAATTTAATTTTAAGATTTTTTATTAAATAAACATCATACTGATTTTATGTTCTTTTGCATAACGTTCAGCTGTTTTTCTGTTTACCTGTTTTAGAATTTTCAAAGTTAGCCTCTGCCCTTTTTTCATAATTGTTTCATTATAATTATCTTCTTCAAATTCGCAAATTTTAATATTCCATATATTTTCGCATCCACAAAAGGCGTCATCACGTATATCTTTTGTCTGAATACTTATTTTTATATTTTTAAGATTGCTGCACCCATAAAACGCCCAATTATTAATTAATTTAACAGAAGATGGAAGGTTAATTTCTTCAAGTGACCTGCACCATGCAAATGCGTTTTCTCCGATTGTTGTAACCGATTCAGACATAGCTATTTTCTGAAGTCCATAACATTCAGAGAATGCAGAGCTTCCGATAATTTCAACAGGGTTTGGAACAGTAAGCCTGTTGAGACTTCTGCATGAAAAGAAAGCAAAATCACTGATTTTTTTAAGCTGTGCCGGAAAAGTAAGTTTTTTTATGGAAATGCATTGTCCAAATGAGCCTTTGCCGATAGTTTTAAGTGAATTGGGGAAATTAAGTTCTTTCAATCTTATACATTTCATAAAAGCATTTTCTGATATGCTTTCTAGATTGTTTGAAAAGACAATCTTTTCAAGATTTTTACAGTAGGCAAAAGCAAACTTTCCAATTGTCTTGATGTTATCAGACATTATTACAATTTTTGCTGTAGTGTTTCCTCTGAATGCATATTTACCGATTGCAGTTATTGTATCAGGAATATGAACAACTTCATTTGTTCCTATGTACTTAATAAGAAGTGTGCCGTTTTTGCCGGTCGCCATATTATTGATATCATCAATTTTTATATTTTCGTTGTGTTCAATATCCATATCATTGTAAAGTCCGGCAATTTTTACTGATTTTTCAATAGGAGGATTTTTTTTTTCTGTCTTTAATTCAGAAGCAATAGATTTATCTGTTTCTTGTTTTATTTTCTTAGTTTCAGAGGTTTTGATTTCTTGTTTTTTCAACAGTTCACGTTCCAGTTCTTTTTTATAGTCTGGAACATTAAGAGTTAAAACTTTTGTTTCTTTTTTGTGTTCGGAAGTTTTTGGTTCAGGTTTTATTTCCGGTTGTGATTCGGTTTTTTTTAATGTCTTAATTTTAATTATTTTCGTTTTTTTCCCTGAGTTGCTTAATTTTTCGCATACAGGGCAGTTATTATACTTTTCAGAATCGTAACCATGTCCATTCAGACATTTTATAATCTTCATAATATACACCACTCCAATATCCTGATTTTATCAATTAAATTATAGCATATGTATTCAGAAAATGCAAGAAATCAATGGTATAAATGAATGCTTTTGTAGAATTTATATAAAACTCAACATATAAATTCGGAGAAAAATCAGTATTAAAATATCACTTTCATTTCTTGTAATTAATTAAATAGCCAGAATTTGAAGTATAGAAATGTATTTTTTGTTTGATTCAGGTTCTGCAAATTATTAGTATAATAAGTGCAAATTTTTTGTAAAAATCATTGACTTTAGAAATAGCCGGAGTTATAATGAAATTACAAAAGAAAGGAGATTATAATCTGCTATGAAAAAATTATTATTAATTTTAACTTTCTGTATGGCACTTAATTCATGCAGTACAATGAAGGATATAGAAATTTCTGAAATTGAACCTTCTGAAATTTCAGCAGAAGAAATGAGCAGTACTGAAGGTGATATTAAATCTGAATTCTTGCAGCTTAATAACTGCTATAAAAAGGAAAAAATTACTTTACCAGATGATATGGTTTCTATTTCACAGGCATTTAGTTTTAGTAATAATAGTGTTATTGTTGTTGGAACAAACAAGGATTACTCAAAAAATATGATTTACAGGACTGATAAGTCTTTTAATCAGTTCACTTCATTCAGCTACAGTTTGCCGGAAGAAGTTCAGGATTATGATGTAGTACATGATAATGTTTCTTTTAATTTTGACGGTAGTTTTAATGTAGTTATTGCTATGGAAGACCATGGAGGCATGATTGCTCCTGACGAATATGATGAAAGTTTTGACTATGAAAGCTATAATGCAAACTGTGTTACTTCATATATGATTTGCAGTTATGACAGTGGCGGAAATATTCTGAATAAATCACAGATTAATTATCCTGATGAACTTTTCAGTGATGACGATTATCTGATATCTGGAAATATTCTGTCTGACGGAGATTCTGTTTTACAGTCGTTTGGGGATGGTTCAATTCGTCGTATAAGTTCAGAGGGTGAGTTTACTACAGTATATGAGATAGAAAATCCTGACGATTATGTGTATACAAGTCCTGCTAATCTTTATCGTGACCGTGACGGGAAAATTATCTGCATGATGCATGAAAATAAAGAGGTTTTTGATTCTGAGGGACGGTCATACGGTGAAAATATGCTGAATTTTTATGAATTTATAGAAAATGGTATTTCCGGTGAGTCTTTATATACCTGTAACGAATATGACCTTGCCTCAGACCCTGTTTTCGGCAGGGATGATTATCGATTCTTTATACCAACTCATGACGGACTTATCGGGATAACTGACGACGGTAAAAAAGATACTGTTATTGATTGGGTTAATTCAGGTCTTGAGGCTATGTGGGTTGTTCCGACAGATGAGGATAATTTTATTGGCATGGAATGGAATAATTCGGATGAAGATTCGGCTGTAAAGCTTACACCGCGTGATATGAGCGAATTTGCAAATACTAAGATGATTACAGTTGCAAATTGTTTTGATACTAAAATAATAAATGATTTTAACAATTCTCAGACAGATTACAGAATCCGGATTTCTGATTATTCATCCGATGATAATTCACAGCTTAATCTTGATATTATTTCAGGAAATGCACCTGATATAATCTGCAATCTTGAATACAGCGATTATCTTAACTATTGTAATAAGGGTTTGTTTACTGATTTATACCAGTTTATGAATAATGACAGCGAATTGAATATTGATGCGGTTATGCCGAATGTTGTAACTGCTCTTGAAAGTGCAGACGGAAAACTTAATGCACTTTGTACAAGCTTTTATGTAAGTACAATGGTATCCAAGACAAAATTTTGCAATAAGGAAAACTGGACTTTTGATGATATGATTAATCTTTATGACAATGCTCCTGAATCCATGATACATCTTTATGATGGAATTTCAAAAAGTGATATGTTCCATACTATGTTTTATTCCATGAATGAACTTATAGACTATGACAATGCAACATGTGATTTCAATAATCAGAGATTTTTACAGATGCTGGAGTTCTGCAACAGATTTGTCGATAATGTTGATATGCCTGATAAGATGACAGATTATGAGGCTTTCAGTAATTATTATGAAGACAAATACCGCTGGTTTGCAAATGACCAGATTCTTGTTGAAACTTTGAATTTCTATGACCTCAGTTCATATAATCTTGTGAAATATATTCAGGGGGGTGGAGAAGACCTGACGATAGTCGGTTATCCATCAGATAACGGAAAGGGTGGACGCATTACTCCGCAGTCGCTTATATCAATCAATGAAAAATGTGAGAATAAACAGGGGGCATGGGAATTTTTAAAGTTTTGTGTTCTTAAGTCAAATGAAATTAAGGACAATGAAGGAGAATACAGTAATATTTCGGGAATACCTGTTCTTACAGCTTCATTCGATAAAGCTATGGATGTGGAAATGCAATCAAAACATTCAGCGAACGGTGAGAAATATCCTTCATATACCAAGGAAGAAAGCAATATGATTTCCAGTTATATAAAATCATGCAATTCTATTGGAACTGTTCTTGATAACGATGTTGTTGTTATATGCGATGAAGAAGCGGGTTTGTATTTTGCAGATGAGCAATCCGCAGAAGATACTGTTGAACATATACAGAACAGGGTTTCTGTTTTGATAAGTGAAAGAAATTGATAGAAAAATGCCGTACTTATAATAATACGGCATTTTTTATGATTTCAGATAATTGGATAATTTTTTCTTTCGTTTGGTTTCGTACATTATTTTATCTGCCTCTGTTACAAATTTAAATAAATCATCTCCTTTTTTTGGAATTCCTATAATATAACCTGTACTTGCACTGAGTACAAAGGAATTATTGAGTTTTTCGTTTTCAGCCGATATATTGTTTTCTATTTTCTGAGTAAGGCATTCTGCATCTGAATCCGTATAGTCAGCAGCAAAAACTATAAATTCATCTCCGCCAAAACGACAGTAAATTTCATTTTTGGTACATGAACGGCAAAGAACATCGGCAATCGAGCGTATGGCAGTATCTCCGACATCGTGACCGTAAGTATCATTTATGAATTTCAGTCCGTCCAGGTCTATGAACATAAGCATGATATTTCTGTGTTCTTTAGTGCAGGACTTGAAGATATCATTTGTAGCCTGAACAAATCCATGACGATTATATATTCCTGAAAAGGAATCCTGAGTATAAAGGCTTTTGAGTTTGTTGATTGCATAGTTCAGACACATTAATTTCCTGATATTTTCAAGGGAGTTGTTTATAGTTATACACCATGAATGGAACATTTCATTGTGCAAGGATACTTTGCAGTTTCCTATTGCCATATATCCGAGACATCTTTCACCGAAGTGCAGGGGAAGAAAATAATAAATATTTCCGGCAGATTTGTTTCTTGTGATGTCAGGAACAAGCTGTTTTTTATTTATTGATTCTTTATCATAAAATTTTCCATGACAATATGCAATTGGAACAAGCATATTTTCAGTATAATATGTAGGAACTTCTTCTTTTTTCATTATGCCGTTCTGGTCTACGGATTCATAATGCCAGTTGTCACAAAGACAGAAATAAAATTCTTCAGGGTCTATATGAACCACAAATTTTTTAAGGCATTCAATATATTCATTGAATGTACTACATCCGTGAAGTTTGCATGAAAGCTGATTGAAAATAGTCATATAGGAGTTATAGGTTTCAACACGGTTGTAATTTATTATATTCAGTTCTTTATACCCTTTATAATCCTGTATTACACTGTCATGACATCCGCAGCTTTCTGTAAATCTTGTTGACATATTTAATATAATGCTTCTGTTCTGTGGTATTTCATTAAAATGATTATACAACATTTTTGCGGCAAGCTGACCCGAAAGAACAAGCGGTCGTTCAACAGAAGTAAGTTCAATACGCAAATTATGATTATTGAAAGTATTGTCAAATCCTGAAACGGCTATTTCAGACGGAACCTTGAATCCATCTTCATAAAGCCGGTTTATAGCTGCCGCCGCCATGACATCGTTTGCACATATAATTGCCTGTGGCATATAAGGAGTATTTTTTCTGAAATATTCAATAGCAGCCTTTCCGGAGGGTGCACGGAAATCACCATAATATATTCTGTTTTTGTCAATTTCAATATTATTTTCTTTCAGAACCTCAAGGAAAGCATCAAGTCTGTCTGCACTTTCAGAATTATTTGCAGGTCCGGAAATATAATTGAATTTTGTAAATCCGTGTACTTTTATAAAATGTTCTGTAATTTCACGCATAGCATTTTTATTGTCAATTCCGATATGAAACAGCCCATTAATATCATTATCAATACATACAGCAGGGATTTTTGCCGATTTTATACGTCTTAGAATATCATTCACAGCATATTGATAATCAATTGTATTGGTTAACAGAACAGCACCGTCGAAATCATTGAAATCAGGAAGCTTGAAGATATTAAGTTCGCCTGTATCGTGTCTGACATTATCCATTATTCCGCTGAATGAAGCAAAGACATAAAAATCAAGTGAACATTCAGTGGAAGCGGACTGTATTCCGTGCAGTATGCTACTTTGATATTTCTGGTCTATTCCGGCGACAATTATCGCAATTTTATATTTATTCAAAAAAGTTTCACTCTCCTTCAGCATATTAAAAATTTATTGTTTACCGCTCATCTTAATATATATATATTTTACTACAAAATTGAAAAAAAATCAATAGTTTTTGTAAAATTATATATTTTAACAATAGAAATGATTATCCATATTTATATATATATTTCGCTTTTATAAGACTAAAAATCTAAAAAATTCACTTATATTACTTAAAAAAACTATCATATTGCCGAAAATTCAATATGATTTTAACCTCTTATTGACAAATGCTGAAAAAATGGTATACTTAATATAGATAATAATTTTATTTTTCATGGAGGAATTAAAATGAAAAATATCTGGCATGATATAAGTCCAAAACGTATTACTCCCGACCATTTCTATGCTGTTATTGAAATCGGCAAGGGAAGTAAAATCAAGTATGAGCTTGATAAAGAAACAGGCTTGATAAAAATGGACAGAATACTACATACTTCAACACATTATCCTGCAAACTACGGTTTCATTCCACGGACATACTCCGATGACCTTGACCCCCTTGATGTTCTTGTTCTCTGCTCTGAAAAACTTGTGCCTCTTACTCTTGTAAGATGCTATCCTATCGGAGTTATAAGAATGCTTGACAATGAACATCATGATGACAAAATTATTGCTGTTCCGTTTGATGACCCTAATTATAATATGTATATGGATATTGAACAACTTCCTAAACATATTTTTGACGAAATGACTCATTTTTTTACCATTTATAAAGAACTTGAAAATAAGACGACAGTCGTTAACGAAGTTGAACATGCTGATGCTGCTAAAAGTATCATTGCTCACGACATCGAAAATTATATCAATAACTTCTGTAAATAAGCAGAAGATAAAAATTTAGATTTTTAAAACGAAAGGAATTTTTTATGGTTGCTTCAAGTGAAAATTTATTCAGCAGTGAAATAAGTGCTGCACCTATCGGCATTATTGCAATGAACAGCGTTACAGAGCTTGGCAATAAGATTGACAATTATCTTGTAGAGTGGTCCAAACGTGCAGGATATGATGTTGGCAGCTTTTTAATCGAAAGCGAATGTCCCCGCTTTTCATCAGGAGACGGAAAAGGTCTTATCAAATCAACTGTAAGAGGTAAGGACCTGTTTATAATTGTTGATGTAGGCAATTATAATGTTAAATATAATTATTTCGGCTTTGAAAACGCTATGTCACCGGATGACCATTTTCAAGACTTAAAGCGTATAATTCAGGCTGCAAGCGGTAAGGCTCACCGTGTGAACATTATTATGCCGATTCTTTACGGAGGCAGACAGCACAGAAGAAGTTATCGTGAATCGCTTGACTGTGCCTGTGCTTTACAGGAACTTGAGGCTATGGGTGTTTCAAATATTGTTACTTTTGATGCTCATGACCCACGTGTTCAGAATGCCGTTCCGCTTATGGGTTTTGATAATGTTATGCCCACTTATCAGGTACTTAAATGTATTCTTAGGGAAATCAAGGATATTAACCTTACTAAGGAAAATTTCATGATTGTTTCTCCTGATGAAGGTGCATTAAACAGAAATATGTATTATGCATCAGTTCTCGGCGTTGACATGGGTATGTTCTATAAACGCCGTGATTATTCCCAGATTGTAAACGGAAGAAATCCGATTGTTGCCCATGAATACCTCGGAAATCCTGTTGAAGGAAAGGATATTTTCGTTGCTGATGATATTATTTCCTCCGGTGAGTCAATGCTTGACCTTGCTTATAATCTCAAGGAGAAAAAAGCGGGCAGAATCTTTACTTATGCTACATATGCTATATTTACAAATGGTCTTGAAAAATTCGACAAGGCTTATGAGGAAGGCGTTATCGGCGGTGTATTCGGTACAAATCTCACTTATCGTACTCCTGAACTTCTTAACCGTCCATGGTTTCATGAAGTTGACGTTTCCAAATATATTGCATATTTTATTGAAGCAATTAATCATGATGTTTCAATAGGCAAAATTATTGACCCTCATACCAAAATTGATAATTTGCTTAAAAAGTATAATATGAAGTAAAAAAACAACCGGCTGTCATTTAATAAAAGGCAGTCGGTTTTAGTATATACACTGTATGAAAGAGGAATTGTATTTATGCCATATGTATTTATTCATGGACTGGGACAGACAGCTTCAAGCTGGAATGAAACTATAAAATATATGAAAATTGATAATATGAGCTTCTGTCCGGATTTATTCGGTATGTTAAAAGATAAAGAATTTAATTATCAGAATCTGTATCAGGGATTTACAGAATATTGTAGTCAGTTTTCCGAACCGGTTCATATATGCGGTTTATCATTAGGCGGTATTCTTGCTTTACAATATGCTGTTGAATATAAGTCTGAAGTAAAATCACTGGTTTTAATCGGAACACAATATACCATGCCAAAAAATCTTATTTCTTTTCAGAATTTGATTTTTAGGTTTATGCCTGAGTTTATGTTTAAAAAAATAGGAGCAGGAAAGAAAGATTTGATAAATCTGTCAGATTCAATGAAAAAACTTGATTTCAGCAGCAGGCTGAAGAATATTAATTGTCCTGTTATGGTGATTTGCGGTAAAAGGGATAATGCAAATAAAAAGGCTTCCATATCATTAAGTAAAATAATTTCCAGAGCAGAATTCAGCAGTATAGAAAAATCAGGTCATGAAGTGAATTTACAGGCTCCTAAAAGGCTTGCGGAAGTACTTAACAGTTTCTATGATAAAATTTTTTAATATATGTCTGTCATTCGATAAAATTCGGCGGTACATATTCGGTAAGCCATACGCCATTGTCAGAGCAGTAGAATTTATATCCCTTATGGTTCATTTTTCCTGAAAAAATTTTAAATATATGAAGTTTTCCGTGACGTGTACCCACTTTTGATGCTGTCTGAATATCTTTTGAAAGATGTACATATTGTCTGCTCATTTTCTTTAATCCTTTGGTAAGAATTGACTTGACAAATCTTTCAGCTGTGCCGTGATACAGAATTTCAGGCGGGATTTTTTCGGGAAATCCCATATCAACATTGATTGAATGCCCCTGATTTGCATGGATTTTTGTTTTATCTTCATTGAAACTATACCTTTGTTTGTTATCTGTTTCAACTATTTCTTCAAGAATTTTCATATCAATTTTAAATTTGCCGTATCTGTTTATGTTTTTGATAAGCTCATCAACATCTGTCCATGCACCTTTATTTTCAATGGTAATTCCGATTGTCTGCGGTGAGTGGCGGAGTATGAGAGAAAGAAACCGGCTTAGTTTTGTTAAATCCTGTTTCATAATTTTTTACACCTCTTTGTATATTTTATAAAAATTATAACATAAACTGTGAGTAAAATCAATATATTTTTCATAAATGTTACAGAATATGAAATTTCTGTGAAATATGTCCAATTTAATTGACAAATTTTCGGCAAAGTGCTATAATCTTAATTATATTAAATAGTGAAAGGAATTATTGATATGCTTCAGTTAAAAGATGTCGTGAAAAAATACGGCAGCGGAGAGAATATTGTTACTGCTCTTAACGGCGTGAGTATTAATTTCCGTGAAAATGAATTTGTTGCTATACTTGGACATTCGGGTTGTGGTAAAACCACAATGCTCAATATCATCGGCGGACTTGACCATTATACTTCCGGCGATTTGATTATTAATGGAGTATCGACAAAACAGTATAAGGACAGGGACTGGGATGCTTACAGAAATCATTCGATAGGTTTTGTTTTTCAGAGCTACAATCTGATTCCTCATCAGACTGTACTTGCAAATGTTGAACTTGCACTTACTATTTCAGGAGTATCCAAATCTGAAAGAAAAAGACGGGCAAAAGAAGCACTTGAAAAAGTGGGACTTGGAAACCAGCTCCATAAGAAACCTAATCAGATGTCAGGCGGTCAGATGCAGCGTGTAGCAATTGCACGTGCATTGATTAATAATCCTGATATTCTGCTTGCCGATGAACCTACGGGTGCACTTGACAGTGAAACTTCTGTTCAGGTTATGGAACTTCTTAAAGAAATCGCAAAAGATAAGCTTGTTATTATGGTTACTCATAATCCGGAACTTGCGGAGGATTATGCAAACAGAATAGTACGTGTAAAAGATGGTACTATCTTGGATGACAGTAATCCTTTTAATCCTGATACAAAAGATATTCCGAAAACTGAAAAGAAAAAGCGTGTATCAATGTCATTCGGTACTGCTGTTTCGCTTTCAATGAATAATCTTATGACTAAGAAAGGACGTACACTCCTTACAGCCTTTGCCGGTTCAATAGGAATTATCGGTATTGCTACAATTCTTTCTCTTTCAACGGGTATCAATAATTATATAAATGATATTCAGGAGGAAACACTTTCGTCGTATCCTCTTGAAATAAACAGGGAAAATACTGATACATCAAGTATGCTTGCGTCTATGATGCAGAGTCAGCAGGAGTATGAAGAAAAGGTTTTTGAAGATGATAAATTTTATTCAAATACAACTGTTTATGATATGTTCAATTCGATGAATGCATCAGCAAAACAGATTAACAATATGAAAGATTTCAAAACATTTCTTGACAGCAATGAGGAAATTGCAGAATATTCAACAGCTCTTTCATATTCCTATGATATTGCAATGCCGATTTATACAGAAACTCCGTCAGGTGAAATTATAAAAGTTGATTTTATGGATTTGTATGTAAATGCCTTTGATATGGGTGGAAGTTCAATGGTAGGAAACATGATGGGAAGTTCTATGGCAAACGCTCAGATGTCAATGATGGGGTTAAATGCCATGGAGGAAATGCTTCCGAATGAAGACGGCAAAGGAGTAAATGATTTAATCAAGAATCAGTATGAAGTTATTGAAGGAAAATGGCCTGAAAGTTATGACGAAGCTGTTGTAGTACTTACAAAGAATAATGAAATACCTGATTTTATTCTTTATGCTATGGGGCTTAAGGAACCGGAAGATTTTAATCAGCATATTAAAGACATAATGGCTGAAAAGAGTATTGATGATTACGGTCAGACTGAATGGGACTTGAATGAACTTCTTGACAAGAAATTCAAAATGATTCTTCCGTGTGAATATTATCAACAGACTGAAGGTCAGAATGGCTGTACGGATTT
>CAJTOG010000011.1 GCA_910577575.1 uncultured Ruminococcus sp.
GCTTGTCTGAAGCTGTGAATTACTGTTCTCCGACCACTGAATACCGCACCAGCGTTTCATTTCTTCGGGGTCATTGTGCTGTTTCGCTGCTTTATAGTTTGTACATTTTGTTGTATGGACAGAAAGACCGAATCCCCTTGTGATAAACCCTACAATATCGTCTCCGGGAAGAGGATTGCAGCACTGTGCGAACTTTATGGCAATATTGTTTATCTGGTCAAGAATAATATTGTTTGAATTGTCGGACTTTGGCTTTACAATGCGCATATCGTCAATTTCATTATTTTGTGTACCGTAAAGCTTTTCATATTTATCTTTGAGTCTGGGAATAAGTTTGTCAAGCATTATGCCTTTGTAACCTATTGAAGCATAGAAATCGTCAATGGTTTCACAGTTATGATGGCGAAAATCGTCTTGAAGAAAGTCTGAAAGTTCATTTTCCGGAACGTTGATTTTATGGTGTCTGAATTGTTTTTCAAGTTCAGCTTTGCCTTCAATGATATTTTCTTCACGTTTTTCCTTTTTGAACCATGAACGTATTTTTGAACGGGCTTCATTGGTCTGTACAATGTTCAGCCATGCCCTGTTGGGACCTTTTTCGGGGTCTTTGGTAGTGATAATATGGCAAATCTGACCGGTCTGTAATTTAAAATCAAGCGGGACAATTCTGCCGTCAACTTTTGCACCTGTAGTTTTATGCCCGATTTCTGTATGAATACGATATGCGAAGTCAATTGCAGTTGCACCGTCCGGAAGAGTTACGGCCATTCCTTTCGGAGTCATAACAACAATATCGTCTCCGCCTATGTCATTTTTGATAACACGTACAATTTCTTCAACATCGTCTGCTGATTGCTGTGTTTCGATAACCTGACGAACCCATGCAAGACGCTGTTCCATTTTGTCCTTTCCTCTGATGCCTTCTTTATATTTCCAGTGTGCAGCAATTCCGTATTCTGCAGTTTGGTGCATATCCCATGTACGAATTTGAACTTCAAAGGGAATACCTTCTTTACAAAGTACGGTAGTATGCAGCGACTGGTACATATTGTCCTTTGGATTTGCAATATAATCTTTGAATCTGTTGAGAAGAGGTTTGAACATATCATGAATCAGACCAAATACACTATAGCATTCGTTCTGAGTTGAAACAATAATCCTTACGGCATATTTGTCATAGATTTCCTCAATATTTTTATGTTTTATAAAAACTTTCTTATATATGCTGTAAACACTCTTGACACGTCCTGATATAACAGGCGGTTCGATAAAATCTTCTTTGCTGAAACGTTCAGTAATACGTTTCTTTATTGATTCAATAAAGGCTTCACGTTCCTGTTTGTTGTTTTCAAGAATGCTTTCAATTTCGGAATAAGCATATGGGTCAAGGTATCTGAAAGACATATCTTCAAGTTCTTCCTTTATTGCACTCATGCCAAGGCGGTGAGCAATCGGGGCATATATGTTCATTGTTTCAAGTGCGGTTGCACGTTGTTTATCGTGTGGACGGTATTTCAGAGTTCTGATGTTATGCAGTCGGTCTGCGAGTTTTATAATCATTACCCGTATATCCTGAGACATTGCAAGGAGAATTTTTCTTACATTTTCTGCCTGCATCTGCTCTTTTGAGTTTGTTGGAATCTTGCTCAGTTTTGTGACACCGTCAACCAGCATGGCAACATCCTGACCAAAACGTTTTTTCAAATCGTCAAGAGTAGAGGGAGTGTCTTCAACAACGTCGTGCAGGAGAGCGGCACATATAGTATCAGTATCCATGCCGAGTTCAAGAAGAATATAGGCAACGGCGAGGGGATGAATTATATAGGGCTGTCCGGATGAACGTTTTTGTCCTTCATGGGCTTTGGCAGCAAATTCATATGCGGAAATAATTTTGCTTAAATCATACTGTTTATCATCTTTGAGAATTTTCTGAATAATCATCTCAATTTTAAAATTATCATCATAATCAGGAATAGATTTAAGATAAGCTTCATTAAGCTCGGTATCAGCAGTATCAGGAATGGGAACAGATTTATCCCTGTTCATACTTGCTGAAAAATTTCTTTCGTCATTCATAATAATAATCATCCTTTCCCGAAGCCGTAAGAAATCAGCTTCTTATTTATCTATGCCTGCAATTTTTTCTCTTAATCCTGCGAGAATCGGTGCGGAATTAAGGTCGGTTTTGGTAGCATCTTTAATTCTTCTGATTTCAGAATTTTCAGATGATATTTCAATAAGTCCGAGCTGTTTCATTGCTTCAACAGCAAGGCGGAAACGACAGTAATTTATTTCGGAATCATTAAGCCTGAGATAAAGTGTATCAGAATTAATACCATTTTCAGGTATATTCTTATATATCTTGGCTGCTGAATCTCTCGACGGAAGCATAGATGCATAGTAATTATCGGGAAGTTTCTCACCACGCATAAAAGTTTCAAATGCATTTAGTGCGGCAAAATATTTGGTCTGCATAAATCCGTGTGGTCTTATATCATTGATAAAAATACTGACTGATACCTTATCCATAAAGTGATTGACAGAAAGACTTACAACCATATCACATACATCTCCGTCTTTTACATTAAGCTCGTGAGGTGATTTTCTGAACATTATAGCTTCAGTCCTAAGATAATCAATTTTAATCCTGAACTTTGAATGCATACCGTTTGAAATAGGAATGATATTTATGATATTTACGTTTTCAAGAAGAAAAAGCGGTTTTTCATTTTCAGTTCCAAATGGTTCAAGCAAATCAAGTCCCTGAATATTTTCTACAGTAAGGTCGGATGCACATATATGCATATCAGCCTTTATTTCAGCAATCGGCATAATTTTATGATTTTTCAGTGCATATTCATTGAGTAGTTTTCTGAAATTTTCAGTCATTCCATTTTTTATAGTAAAACCTCCTGCGGCCGGATGACCACCGAATTTCACCAGTGTTTCAGAAGTATAAGTAAGTGCTTCGAATATGGAAAATTTACCGAAAGAGCGTGCAGAGCCTCTTATTTCTCCGTTTTCCTCTGATGCAATGAACACTGGTTTACAGAATTTATCCATAATTCTTGATGCGACAATTCCTATAACGCCGTGATGCCAGTTTTTTCCGCAAAGAAAAATGACACGTTCATTAATCAATGAGGGATTTTTGTCAATCATTTGGTATATTTCGGAAATAATATCATTTTCAGTATTCTTTCTCCTACTGTTAAGGGAATCAAGTTCTTGAGCAATAACAAGAGCCTTTTCGTAATCTTCACACAGAAAAAGTTCCATGGCAGTTTTAGGAGACCCGAATCTTCCGGAGGCATTTATTCTTGGTGCAAGAGAAAATCCTATTGATTTGGAATCAACTTTTTTATCATTGAGTCCGGCAACTTCTTTGAGAGCAATAAGTGCGGGACGGTCGGTATTGTTTATAAGATTTAGACCATAAGCGGCAATAAATCTGTTTTCACTTGTAAGACTTACAATATCTGCTACAGTAGCAATTGTAGCGAGGTCTCCGAACTGTTCAAGGGCAGATGTATAATCTCCGCCGTTAAGTGCAGCAACAAGCTTGAGTGCAATAACAGCACCGCAGGCATATTTAAAAGGTGAAAGGCAGTCATGGCGGTGGGGGTCTACTATGGCTTCAGCTTTCGGAAGTTCTTCACCTTGCTGATGATGGTCGGTAACAATGAGTTTCATTCCGAGAGAATATATATATTCAGCTTCAGGAATTGCAGAAATGCCGTTGTCAACAGTGATAATCAGTTTTATGCCGTCGTCATATATCCGGTCTACTGCATTTTTATTCAGTCCATATCCCTCTGAGCGTTCAGGAATATACCAGATAACATCTGCACCCGATTCAAATAAGTATGAATAAAGAATCGCAGTAGCCATAATTCCATCACAGTCATAATCACCGTATATACAAATAGGTTCTCCGTTATCTATAGCATTATTGATTACATCAACCGCTGTCTGCATATCCTTGATAAGAAAAGGGTCTGAGAGTTGATTGGTGTTCAGACTTTTAATTACAGATTCGGGCGAAGAATATCCCTTTACTGCAAGAACAGAGGCAGTAAGGGATGTAATACCACAGCTCTGGGTGAGCTTTGATACAACTTTTTTATCAGGTGAACTGACGTTCCATATTTTCATTTTTATACTCCTAACTAATTATATACATTATATTATATCACCTGTAAATCAAGATTTCAATAGACTTACGAAAAATCAGCAAAATACCCTAAATAGTTGAGAAATTTTTGTGTAAATATAAATTCTGTAAAAAACAAGAGACGCATTTTCAGCGTCTCATTATTTCAGCATAAACTTTCAAGCTTGGTTTTCAGTTTCTTGATAATCTTTTTTTCCAGTCTTGATATATATGACTGTGAAATACCGACAAGTTCAGCGACTTCTTTCTGAGTTCTTTCCTTGCCGTCGATAAGACCGAATCTCATTTCCATTATTTCACGTTCACGGTCACAGAGTTCAGCAACTGCATTACGGAGAAGTTCACGTTCTGCCTCTGTTTCAATTCCTTTATTTACAACATCATCATCAGTTCCGAGAACATCAGACAGAAGCAGCTCATTTCCGTCGTAATCAATATTAAGCGGTTCATCGATGGAAATATCATTCCTGTATTGTGATGATTTCCGCAGAAACATAAGAATTTCATTTTCAATGCATCGTGAAGCATATGTAGCAAGCTTGATGTTTTTGGTTGGGCGGAAAGTGTTGACCGCTTTTATAAGTCCGATAGTTCCGATTGAAACAAGGTCCTCAATGCCTATGCCTGTTGATTCAAACTTCTTGGCAATATATACAACAAGCCTGAGATTATGTACAATAAGCTTTTTTCTTGCCTCAGGGTCATTTGCAAGAAGTCCTGCAAATACTTCTTCTTCCTCTTTATGAGATAATGGAGGTGGAAGCGTATCTGAACCATTGACATAAAAAACGTCGTTTCCGAAAAGATTTTTAAGTCTTGAGATAATTTCCTGTAAAAGTTTCATAATTCTACTCCTTTTTGTCGCTCTGCTGATTTTACAGCAAGTATTTTGTTTAATTTTTTAATATTTTTGGATTAAAAATTGCCTTTCCATTATTTTCACTGAATCCTATAAGAACGTCAACAGCCTTTTTTTCTCCTGTGAAGTTATTTATAATCACAGTTTCGTCCGGACGGAAAACGGGTATGACACTGCTTTCTGAAATTGTGGAATATGGAATAAGCCTGAATTTTATTCTGTCATAGTAATTATGTAAATCATTGAAGTCGCTTTTACCGCATATTATGACAGGACAGCCAGAAAAATAATCTGTAAGTGCATTTCCTGTATCAGCAAGTCCATGTATTGTAAAAATTTTTTCTTTATATCTTACAGCAACTTCATAGCAGTCATTATTTTCAGGAGTTTTATTAATCAATCGCCTGAAAATACATACTACAAAGTAAAGTACAGCTGTTGAAACAACAAGCAGAATCAGAGAAAAATCTATGTAGAAACAGGAGTTTGCAAAATGCATGAACTGTGGTTTTAGCCATGAATATACTGAATATACAGCACCAGCGAATATGAAGTTTGCAGAGAAAAAAGCAGTAATATTCTTAATTAAACGACTTTTCCCGTGAATGCCGAATGCCGAAGCCACTACAGTAACAGCAGCAGCAAATTTAATTAACAGATTTATAATAAATGGCAGTTCAGGAACAAGAATAAGCAGAGAGAAAAGGCTTCCGTAGAATGATGCAAGAATACATCTCAGTGTATTCAGCGGAGAGCAGGTTATTTTTGCTGTTGTTTTCAGAAGAAAATAGTTTACATAGATATTAAGTATAATTAAAACGTCAATATAAATAGTCTGCACATTTCACCCCCTTTGTCCTGCTGATAATATTATAATGCAAAGCTTGTGCGATATATGTCGGATTTTGTGGTATACAAAAAAATACGTCCCGAAAGAAACGGGACGTATAATTTTTATTTTTGATTAACGAAGAAATGGGAGTATAACAGCTCCGACAATCATGAGACCGGCAACAATAAGTACAGCCATTCTCATCCAGAGTTTTTTTTCAGGTTTATTGTTCATATAATATCACCCCTTATGATGCTTTTTGGTACGTTTTCTTCGGTCGGGAGTATAGTCGCTGAAAACATCGGATTTTTTTCGTCCGCCATAAGCAGATTTTCTTCGGTCGGGTCTGGAACTTTTTTCGTGTCTGCGTGGTTTGTCTTTCTGGGAAGTGCTTTTATAGAGCTTGACTTCAACCTTGTGGCCGTTTATTTTCATGGGATTGGTATTGTCTATGATATAACCGTATTCTGATTCAGGAACTTCAACAGTTGTATGGCTGTCATAAATATCAATTTTACCGAAATCCTTTCCTGACATTCCGGTAGCGTCGACAAGTGCTCCGAGAATGAAATTGGGAGCTATTTTTCTGTTTCTTCCTATGTTTATATCAAGTCTGACAGTTTTTGCACCGCTTTTCCTGCCTTTTCTGATGGGTTTAGGCATATCAAATTCAGGAAGTCCTGCAATTTCCTTTTGCAGGCGTGCATTTATCAGGCGTGCGGCAGTTTCACGGTAATCGGTTCCCTGAGCAGACAGCCTGTCCAGAATATCATATATATTTTCGGAAGCTGGGGGCATATCAATAATTTCATGTATTATGCCGTTCTTTTTCGCCTCAATGACATCAGCTTTATTGGGCAGGGAAAGTTCGGTTATTTCGGCTTTTGTATATTTTGCAATGTTTTTGAGTTCAAACTGTTGCCGGCGGTTTGTTATGAGTGTATAGGCAGTGCCTTCACGTCCTGCACGGCCTGTTCTTCCGATTCTGTGAATATAATATTCATTATCCTGCGGAATATCATAATTGAAAACGGCATCAATTCCGCTTACATCAATGCCACGTGCAGCAACATCAGTTGCAACAAGAACATCAGTATTTTTTGCCTTGAAACTATTCATAACCTGAGTACGTTGTGCCTGTTTCATGTCGCCATGCAGACCGGCTGCACGTATTCCGCTTTTTACAAGTTCTTCAGTAAGTTCATCGACCATTTTTTTCGTATTGCAGAAAACCATAGCCGATTCAGGAGAATAAGCGGCAAGAAGCAGTTTTAAAGCATCAGTTTTTCTGCCCATGGCTACCATAAAATAAAATTGTTGGATTAATTCAACAGTTTTATGTGCAGATTTTATTTTAATCTGAACAGGTTCGTGCTGATATTTTTCGGTAATTGCAAGAATTTCGGGAGGCATGGTAGCGGAAAAAAGAACAGTCTGTCTTTCTTCCGGAATATCTGAAAGAATAGATTCAATATCCTCTCTGAAACCCATATTGAGCATTTCATCAGCTTCATCAAGAATAACGGTGCGGATGTTGTCAAGTTTAAGGGTACGTCTGCGGATATGGTCCATAACACGTCCCGGAGTACCGATAACAATATTTGCACCACGCTTCAGTTCCATAATCTGTTTTTCCATGCTTGCACCACCGTATACGGCAGAGGTTTTGACAATCCGCTTGTATTTTGCAAATTTTTTTATTTCTTCACAAGCCTGCATGGCAAGTTCACGGGTGGGACATAAAATCAGCACAGCAACGGATTTTTTGTCCGAATCCGTAATGCCTTCAACGGCAGGAATGCCGAAAGCGGCTGTTTTGCCCGTACCGGTGTTTGAACGTCCGATAACATCTTTTCCCTGTATGAGCAGGGGTATACTCTGTTGCTGGATTTCTGTCATTTCTGAGAAGCCAAGCTCCTCGACTGCCTCAAGTATTTCCTGAGATAAATTCAATTCATTAAACTGCATTATTAATCCTTTCTTAACTAAAAACAAATTCTTCAATTAATATAATAACATAAATTTCCGGAAACGTCAAGGATTACTTGCATTAAAACAAAATATATGTTATAATTTTAGAAAGTAATAAGTTTTTGGAGGATAAAATGTCAGAAATATTTATAAGAACGGAACTAATGTTCGGAAGTGAAGCGATGAACAAGCTGAAAAATTCACGAGTGGCAGTATTCGGAATCGGAGGGGTGGGGGGATACACAGCGGAAGCTCTTGCTCGTTCGGGAATCGGTGCCATTGATTTGATTGACAATGACACAGTAAACGAATCCAATATAAATCGTCAGATTATAGCACTTCACAGCACTTTGGGACAGTATAAGGCTGATGTCATGCAATTACGTATAGCTGATATAAATCCTGAATGCAGAGTAACGGTACATAAGCTGTTTTTCATGCCTGATACAGCAGAACAGATTGATTTTTCTTTATATGATTATGTTGTTGATGCTATTGATACCGTTACAGGAAAAATAGAAATAATAATGAGGTCAAGGGCTGTGAATGTACCTGTAATAAGTTCCATGGGAGCAGGCAACAAGCTTGACCCGACAAAGTTTGAAGTTGCTGATATATATAAAACTTCTGTTTGTCCGCTTGCAAGAGTAATGAGAAGAGAGCTGAAAAGCAGAGGAATTGAATCACTGAAAGTTCTTTATTCAACAGAACAGGCATTTCGTCCGCAGAGTGCAGGCGATGGAAAACCTGTACCTGCATCAAATTCCTTTGTGCCGTCTGTTGCGGGACTTATTATAGCAGGGGAAGTTATAAAGAATTTGACACTTTGATTATAATTAATTTGAAAAATATTCTTAATCCTATTGCATTTTGTCAGGTTTTGTAATATAATATTATAGATATAATCTATGTTAGGAGAAGTATTTGTAATGGTATATAATAATATTTTGGAGGCAATGGGGCATACTCCCATGATTCGTCTTAATAAAATAACGAAACCGGACAGTGCAGAGGTGCTTGTAAAATTTGAAGGACTTAATGTTGGCGGTTCAATAAAGACACGCACAGCTTTCAATATGATTCGTCATGCAGAAGCAGAGGGAAAAATCAATAAGGATACTGTTATCGTTGAGCCGACAAGCGGAAATCAGGGAATAGGTCTTGCACTTGTCGGGGCTGTAAAGGGATATAGAACTGTAATTATTATGCCTGATTCAGTAAGTGAAGAAAGAAGAAAGCTTGTACATCATTATGGTGCAGAAGTTATGCTTATTCATGACGACGGCGATATAGGCAGATGTATACAGGAATGTCTTGATACTGCTTTGAAAATGGCTGAAGAAGATAAGAATGTATTTGTTCCGCAGCAGTTTGCAAATGTAAACAATATATATGCTCATAAATATCATACGGCACTTGAAATTCTGGAGCAGACAGCAGGAAGAATTGACGGTTTCTGTTCAGGAATAGGTACAGGTGGTACTATTACAGGTATCGGTGAGACTTTAAAATCACAGTATCCGGATATGACAATATGGGCGGTTGAACCTGAAAATGCAGCAATTCTTGCCGGAGGAAATATCGGAACTCATTTGCAGATGGGTATCGGCGACGGCATAATTCCTGATATTCTGAATCAAAATATATATGATGATATTTATATAGTATCAGATGAGGAAGCTATAAGCACAGCACGTGATTTAGCCTGCAAGGAAGGTATAATGTGCGGAATTTCCAGCGGTACAAATGTTGCGGCTGCACTGAAGCTTGCTGAAAAGCTCGGCAGGGGAAAAACAGTTGTTACCATACTTCCGGATACAGCAGAAAGATATTTTTCAACTCCGCTTTTTGATGAATAAATCAAAGCTCCCAGTTAAGGGAGCTTTTGTTGTTATTATTCAATTACCAGAAGCGAATCAATAATAGCAGTTGTATCGGCGATTGTTACTTTTCCATCGCAATTGACATCACTGAGAAGAGTTACTTCAAGTTTTTGTTTGTTGCTGAAACTTCACCAAGAGAAATAAACTCATTGCCAAATTTTTCAGCATATGATTGTGAAATTGAATTTTCATAATCATATATAGTTATTATATCAAATATTGTTTTTTCATAACTGTCATCATAATGACTGATATTATGAATATAGCATTCCAGATTTAATATTTTTATTGATGTTAAATTTTCACAATCTACAAATTCATCATTTCCAATGCTTGTAACATTGTCCGGAATTATTACTGATGTTAAATAGGAATATTGATAAAATGCCTTATTTTTAATAGTCGTTACAGGTAAGCCTTCAATTTCAGAAAGAATAACAACTTCTGTTGCAGATTTATTAAAACTTGAAATGGATATATGTGTACTCCATTTTGTGTATGTAAGTGATTCGTATGTCCCTTCTATATACCCTGTTTCTGATTCATCAATTGCATTTGCTGTAACTATGTATGGTATTATTCATGAATTTCTCAACGGACGGCAAAACTCCTCCTACAACACATCAGACAAAAATTTTTTATATTCATTTAATCAACCTCTTTCTTAAGGAAAAATTTTATTCTTTAATTTTTTTATGATATAAATATAATATAAAGAAGGAAAAAAAGTTAAGTGATTTATCTATTATTTACAAAAACTCTATGTTATATCTAAATACAAATACTGTAATTCAACAAATTTAGATAAAAATACAAATTCAAATAGATATAATTTTTATTTTTTTCCTGAATTTCTGAATTGTTTAGCTGAAAAAATAATCCAGATGATAATAACAACAGCTATACAGATTAAAGCTATCGATGGAATACCTATTCTCTGACCGCTTATCCGCTGGATTGCAAATGCATGAACAGAATCGGAAGCATTTTCAAAAGTAAGGGAATTGTTATTTGCATAATTTTCAGCGGCTGAATTTTTTTTGCCCAAAACAGTGAAGTTTTTAATTAAATCAGTGCCTTCGTCGGTGGGGGTATATCCTAATGCATAAGTTCCTATTTCATTTACAGATGGCGGAATATAAATTCCTTTGAGATTTCTGCACATATAAAAAGCACAGTCGCCTATTTTGTTGACTTTGTTCCCGACAGATACAGAAGAAAGTTCTGTACATCCTGAAAAGCAGAAATCACTTATTTCAGTAATATTATCCGATATAACAATGCTTTTAAGGCTTGTGCAGCTTCTGAAGCATGATTCGGGAATTTTAGTAATATTTTTCGATAAGGAAACAGAAGAAAGTGCAGAACATCCGCAGAAACATCCCATGCCTATTTCAGTGACAGACTCCGGAATAACAATGCTTTCAAGAGAAAAGCATGCATAAAAGCTGTGATGACCGATTTTTTCAATGGTTTCCGGAAGCGTGATATGACGCAGAGTATCGCATTCATAAAAAGCGTTGTCACGAATTTCGGTAACATGACAGCCATCAATAATTGCAGGAATGTCAATAAAAACGGGTTTGCCTTCAAAGCCTGTAACAATTGCTTTGTTATCAATGATTTCATAGGTATAATCTGATTTTTCATAACTGAATGAACTGAATGGAATGATAAAAACAAGTGCAGTTAAAGCAAAGATAATTGTAAGGGTGATTTTTTTCATGGAAACGACCTCCTGTATTTTTATAATTATAATTTTATATGATTTTACAAAAACAGTAAAGCTAAAAATATTTACTTATTATGACAAAAAATACCTGACTGTGACAGATTTTAATTTAATTCTGCTGTTTATGACAGTATTTTTTGCAGAAATTCATTGAAAAAATTGTCTGAAAAACATGAATATTTTTTTATAGGCCGGCAATGCTTAAGCTGAGGTGATTGAAATGAAGAAATCAATAATTTTTGCAGCAGGATTGTTTATGTCAGTACTTATAACAAACAGTTTATCTTTTATCCGTGACGGAAGACAACTGGAACAACTTCGGGGAAGTGTTCTCCGGCTTCATATTCTTGCTGAATCTGACAGTGAAGAAGACCAGAGTTTAAAATTAAAAGTACGTGATGCACTTCTTGAAAGTAATATTTTTGAAAGTGCGGATTCACTTGAATCTGCTGAAAGAATTGCAGAAGAAAAATTGTCTGAAATTGAAGATATTGCTGAAACAGTTCTTTATGAAAATGGCTGTAATTTACCTGTAAAGGCTGAACTTGCAGAAGTTGAATTTGATGAAAGGATTTACGGAGATATAACCATGCCGGCAGGGGAATACAGTGCATTGCGGGTTAAAATTGGTTCTGCAAAGGGAAAAAACTGGTGGTGTGTAATGTATCCTCCGCTTTGTATTCCTGCCGCCTGTGATGTTGAAGAAAATAAATCCGCAGAAGAATGTTTCAAAGAAGAAGAACTTGATATAATTTATAACCCTGAAAAATACAGAGTGCGTTTTGCTATATGGGATAAAATCAAGGAAATTATAGACAAATAATTGTGTATATTGACAAAAAGATAAAATTCACTTGACTTTTTCTGCAAAATGCTGTATACTGTTTTAAGTAAACAAAGCAGAACTGCCGTTCTCACCGTAAGGCATAGGCTTAAACGGTCAATATGTGTAAATTATCTGTTAAAGGATTTAATGCGTATTGTGAGTGCGGAAGTATCTGCACTCACTTTTATTTTATCTAAATTTTAACCGGAGGTGCTTGAAGATTAGCAAACAGGAACTGCAAATCAACGAAGATATCAGAGATAAGGAAATTCTCGTTATCGACGATGAGGGAAAGAAGCTTGGCATTATGTCTGCCAGGGATGCTCAAAAATTAGCCTATGAAAAGGAGCTTGACCTTGTAAAAATAGCTCCGCAGGCAACACCGCCCGTATGTCGTATTCTCGACTATGGAAAGTATTGCTTTGAACAGGCTAAGCGTGAAAAAGAAGCAAGAAAAAATCAGAAGGTTGTTTCAATCAAGGAAATCAGAATGTTTTCCACTATTGATACTCACGATTTTGAAACAAAGGTTAATCAGGCTGTAAAATTCCTTCAGGGAGGAGATAAGCTCAAGGTTTCTGTAAGATTCCGTAAACGAGCAATTGCTCATCCGGAACTTGGTTCAGAACTGCTTGACCGCTTCAAAGAGGCTGTTTCCGCAGCAGGCACTGTTGATAAGCCGGCTAAAATGGAGGGGCGAAGCATTGTTATGTTTGTAAACCCTAAAAAATAATCAGGAACTTGATTTGTTCTTAAATAAGGAGGATATTCAATGGCTAAGGTAAAAGTTAAAACTCATTCCGGTGCAAAGAAACGTTTTAAGGTTACAGGAAGCGGTAAAGTAAAATACCAGCACACAAACAAGAGACACAGACTCACTCAGAAAGATACAAAACGTAAGAGAATTGCTCGTAATTCCGGTGTTGCAGGAAGTGCAAATGCTCCTACACTCAAGAAGCTCGTTCCTTATATGTAATCGTTGATTGTCTTACGTAATTTTAATACAGGAGGTATAAGACTATGGCACGTATTAAAGGTGCAATGATGACTCGCAAGAGAAGAAATAAAGTTTTAAAGCTTGCTAAGGGCTACTGGGGTGCAAAGAGTAAGCATTTCAAGATGGCTAAACAGGCTGTTATGAAATCCGGCAACTATGCTTATATCGGAAGAAAGCAGAAAAAGAGACAGTTTAGACAGCTCTGGATTGCAAGAATTTCTGCTGCTGCAAAGCTTAATGGCATGAATTATTCAACATTCATGAACGGATGTAAAAAAGCAGGCATCACTCTTAACAGAAAGATGCTCTCTGAAATTGCAATAAATGATGCATCAGGCTTTACAGCTATTGCTGAAAAAGCAAAGGCTGCTCTTTAATTTGCAGATTATGCACGACAACACGCCCTGAATAAGAGCGTGTTTTGTTGTACATAAGCCCATATATTCAACGGAGGAATCTTACTATTGGAAAATATTATAACATCTAAAGACAATCCCATTATAAAGCTGTATCAGAAGCTTTCTTCGTCGAAAAAAGAAAGACTTCAATACGGCTTGTTTGTATTGGAAGGATTACGCATTGTTGAGGATGCACTGAAAGAAAACAGCAGTATTACTCATCTTATTATAACAAAACAGGCTCATGAAAAATTTGGCAGTAATATTTTTCAGGCTGATTTGAGAGATACAAAAATTATTGTTATTTCAAATGAACTTGGAAATAAAATATCTTCAACAGATACAACACAGGGAATTTTTGCGGTTTGCAGAATCCCTGTTCAGAAAAAAATGAATTTTAAGGAAAATGGCAGGTATATAATTCTTTACGGACTTCAGGACCCTGGAAATGCGGGAATGATTATACGAACGGCTGATGCACTTGGAATAGACGGTATTATAATGTCAAACAGTTGTGATTTATACAGCCCGAAAGTTATACGTTCAACTATGGGCTCTGTTTTCCGGACAAATATATTTATAGAGAACAACACCGAAAAGCTTTTTGAAATTCTTGATGTCAATAAAATAAATACATCGGCAGCTGTTATTGATACTGATGCTGAGAGTATAAATATATGCGGATTCAGTGGAAAACAGGCAGTTTTTATAGGAAATGAAGGAAACGGACTTCCTAAAGAAGTTTCTGTGCGCTGTAACAGATGTATTACTATTCCGATGAATGGCAGTATAAATTCACTTAATGCTGCAATGGCTGCCGGAATAATTATGTGGGAACTCAAAAAATAGATTAGTTTCAGGAGACTTATTAATGAATGATACAAAATACTGGATTTGGCTTGCAATGATTTTCGGAACTGCCAGCAAGAACCTGTGGAAAATTATGTGTGCTTTTGAAACCGCTGAGGAAGCATATTGCGAAATATGTTCTGACAGCAGATTATTGAATTTGAATGCAAGTGAAAAACGCAATCTGAAAACCATCACTCTCAGCGACGCAGAAAAAGTAATATCGGAATGTGAAAGCAAAGGAATAAACACGGTATGTTACAGTTCTGAAAAATATCCCAATCAGTTGAAGTATATTGTTGACCCTCCGGCAGTATTGTATTACAGGGGTAATATTGACTGTCTTATAGGTACAAAGACAATTACAACAGTCGGAACAAGAAAAATAAGTGATTATGGAAGAAAGGTCGTTAGACGTATATGCTCGGAGCTTGCAGCAAGTGGCATAATTATAATAAGTGGATTTGCTGTTGGAACTGATATAGAAGCAAATCTTGCAGCGATATCGGAAAATATGCCGACGGCATGTGTTATGGGTGCGGAACTTGACCATGATTATCCGAAAGAAAATTCTAAATACCGTGATATGATAATTGAAGCCGGAGGAGTCCTAATTTCTGAATACAGACCGGGGTCGCCGACAGTGCCATCAAATTTTTCGGCAAGAAACAGAATACTTTCAGCTCTTGGGCGTGCGGTCGTTATATTTGAAGCACCGTTGGAAAGCGGTTCATTAAGTACGGCTGATTATGCGGCAGAACAGGGAAGAGAAGTATTTTCCTTGCCTCCTGTTGATATTTTCAGTGATTCATATGCGGGAAATGTAAATCTTTTGCGTAATGGAGCGTTGCCAGTTTTCGGTGCAGATGAGCTTCTGGCATATTTTAGCTTCGGAACTCCTATAATGGCAGAGATAATGTCTGATTCTTCAAATTTTGCAAAAAAAACCGAAAACCATAAAACCAGAATCCCTGTTGAAAAGCACATAATAAAAGAGATAGATAAAGCTTATGAAGATACAGGGGAAATTTTAGCTGTTGAAAATAAAACAAAGAATATCAGTAATGCCGATAAGATAATAAATGACTTGATGCTTAATGGTAATCAAAAGAGAATTGTTGAATTTTTAGCAGACGGAAGAGCAGTTCATAAAGATATAATAGCACAGAATCTTGATATAGAGATTACAAATCTTATGTCAGATATTACTGACCTGGAGATAGCAGGTGCATTGAAACAGCTTCCCGGAAATATGGTTGAGATAAAAATATAAAAAAGGTGGAATAGAAAGAAATGGCAGACTTAGTTATAGTAGAATCGCCTGCAAAGGCTAAAACAATACAAAAGTATCTTGGAAAGGGATATGAAGTTGTAGCGTCTATGGGACATATCCGTGACTTGCCGAAATCGAAGCTCGGAGTTGATACAGACAACGATTTCAAACCACAGTATATTGATATGAAAGGCAAGGGCGATGTTATAAAAGATTTGAAAAAACACGCCAAAAAATGTGATAAGGTTTACCTTGCAACTGACCCTGACCGAGAGGGAGAAGCAATTTCATGGCATATTGCACAGCTTCTGAAGCTGGATATGAATGATAATAACCGTGTTGAATTCAATGAAATAACAAAAACAGGTGTTCAGAACGGAATGGGAAATCCGCATAAAATTGATATCGATTTGGTTAATGCACAGCAGGCAAGACGTATTCTTGACAGGCTTGTCGGATATAAGCTCAGTCCATTTCTGTGGAAGAAAGTAAAGCGTGGGTTGTCAGCCGGAAGAGTACAGACTGTTGCAGTATCAATTGTAGTCGACAGGGAAAACGAGATAAGAAAATTTGTCCCGAAAGAATACTGGTCTATAGATGCAAAGTTTACTGAACTTAATTCAAAGAAATCCTTTATGGCGAGTCTTGTGACGGTGGACGGCAAAAAAATAGAGATTCCCGATAAGGAATCAGCAGATAACATTCTGAAAAGACTTGAGAATGCTGAATATATTGTTAAGTCCGTCAGAAAGCGTGTTACTAAAAAACAGCCTGCTCCGCCGTTCATTACTTCAACAATGCAGCAGGAAGCATCCAAAAAACTCGGATTCAGTTCAAAGCGTACCATGAAAGCTGCTCAGGAGCTTTATGAAGGTGTTGATATTGAGGGCATAGGTGCAGTCGGACTTATAACATATATGAGAACAGACAGTCTCCGTATATCAGATGAAGCAAAAAAGTCTGCTGCTGATTATATTGAAACTGTTTACGGAAAAAATTATCTTCCTGACAAGCCGAGAGCATTCAAGACAAAAAACAATGCACAGGATGCACATGAAGCAATAAGACCTTCTCTTCCGGAGCTTACTCCTGAAAGGGTCAAATCAGGTCTTACAAGTGACCAGTATAAATTATATAAGTTAATCTGGTCGAGATTCATAGCAAGTCAGATGGCAAATGCTTTGCTTGATACGGTATCAGTTGATATTGAAGCAAACGGCTGTATATTCAGGGCATCAGGATATTCAGTAAAATTCAACGGATTTACAGTACTTTATGAAGAATCATCAGACAGTGATGAAACTGATAAAAAGATGCTTCCTCCTCTTGCCGTAAATGATAAACTCAAACTTGAATCAATAGCAGGAAATCAGCATTTTACCCAGCCTCCGCCGAGATATACGGAAGCATCTCTTATAAAGGCAATGGAAGAAAACGGTATAGGCAGACCAAGCACATATGCTCCGACAATTACTACTATAACAGCACGTCAGTATGTTGAACATGAGGGTAAGCAGCTGAAGCCGACAAGTCTGGGTGAAGTTATAACTGAACTTATGAGAGAGCATTTCAAAGGCATTGTAGATACAAAATTTACTGCTGATATGGAAAGTAATCTTGATGAAATTGAAAAGGGTGCAAAGGATTGGGTGACAACTCTTCATGATTTTTATGGAGGATTTGAATCAGATTTGCAGAAAGCTGAAGAAGTTATGGAAGGCAAGCGTGTTAAAGTACCGAATGAGGAGACAGATGAAATATGCGAATTTTGCGGAAAAAACATGGTTATAAAATTCGGAAGATACGGAAAATTTCTTGCTTGTCCCGGATTTCCGGAATGCAAAAACGCAAAACAGCTTATTACCGAAACAGAGGGAAGCTGTCCTAAATGCGGAAAGAAGATGCTTCTTAAAAAATCGAAAAAGGGAAGAAGTTTCTATGGCTGTGAAGATTATAAGGAATGCAATTATATGACATGGAATGTTCCTACATCCGAAAAATGCCCTGATTGCGGAAGAACCCTGTTCAATAAGGGCGGAAAATCCGGAAAGCTGATTTGTGAGGGTGAAAACTGTGGATATGAAAGAGAGTTGAAAAAATGAACGGAATTATAAATGTGATAGGAGCAGGACTGGCGGGATGTGAAGCGGCATGGAGTATTGCAGGATACGGAATAAAGGTTCGGCTCTATGAAATGAAACCGCATAAATTCAGTCCTGCACATAAGTACAGCGGATTTGCAGAACTTGTGTGTTCAAATTCATTTAAAGCGTCAAGAATTGAATCAGCAGCAGGACTCCTTAAAACCGAAATGGAGATGCTTGGTTCCCTGACAGTGCCGTGTGCAAAGATTAATTCAGTTGAAGCCGGCGGAGCATTGGCGGTTGACCGTGAGAAGTTTTCTGACAGTGTAACAGAAAAAATTAAAAATAATGACTTGATTGAAATTATTGAAGGTGAAGTAACAGAACTTCCGGAAGGCGTAAATATCATAGCGACAGGTCCATTGACCAACGGTGCAATGGCTGATATAATCAGGGATTTATGCGGTGAGGGGCTTAGCTTTTATGATGCTGCCGCTCCTATAGTGACATATGAAAGTCTTGATAAGGATAAAGTATTTTTTGCTTCACGTTACGACAGAGGTGATGCGGATTATATAAACTGTCCGATGAATAAAGAAGAGTATACGGCTTTTTATAATGCACTTGTAAGTGCGGAAAGAGTACAGCTCAAAGATTTTGAAACTCATCCGTTCAGCGTATATGAGGGCTGTATGCCGATAGAAGTGCTTGCATCAAGAGGAGAGGATACAATGCGTTTCGGACCTATGAAACCGGTAGGGATTATTGATAAGCGTACCGGGAAACGTCCTTATGCAGTTGTACAGCTCAGAAGAGAAAACAGGGAAGCAACTATGTTCAATCTTGTAGGATTTCAGACAAATCTGAAATTTGGTGAACAGAAACGGGTGTTTTCTATGATACCTGGACTTGAAAATGCTGAATTTATGCGTTACGGAGTAATGCACAGAAATACTTTCATAAACGGTCCTGCTGTGCTTGACAGTGATTTGTCGATGCGTAAGAATGAGAATATTTATTTTGCCGGACAGATTACAGGTGTTGAAGGATATATGGAATCAGCGGCAAGCGGTATTATAGCAGGTATATCGGCGGCAAGAAAAATGCTGGGATTAGAGCCTGTTAAACTTCCGAATGAAACAATGACAGGTGCATTGATGAATTATGTAAGCGACAGTTTTAATATAAGAAAGTTCCAGCCCATGGGAGCAAATATGGGGATACTTCCTGATATAGGCATGAGAATACGTGATAAAAAAGAAAAATATGGTGTATATGCGGAACGTGCAGTTAAGGCGTTGAAAGGGGAGCTTGATAGAATTGGCAAAAATAATAGTTGACGCTTTTGGTGGAGATAATTCTCCTCTTGAAGTGATAAAGGGTTGTGAAATGGCAATCAGGAAGTTAGGCACAGAAATTATTCTTACCGGCAGTGCGGATAAGATAAAAAAATGTGCTTCAGAAAACAATATAAGTCTGGAAGGCATGAAAATTGTGCATACTGATGATGTTTTTGATATTCATGATGAACCGAAGGAGATTATAAAGTCGGGCAAAAATACTTCTATGGCAATAGGAATGAAGCTTTTATCCGATAATAAAGGAGATGCTTTTGTTTCAGCAGGAAGTACGGGAGCACTTGTTATGGGAGCAACCTTCATCGTTAAGCGTATCAAAGGCATCAAAAGAGTTGCTCCGGCACCTATTCTTCCGGCTGACAGGGGAAGTTTCATACTTCTTGATGCCGGAGCCAATACTGAATGTCGTCCTGAAATGCTTGTGCAGTTTGCGATAATGGGAAGTGCGTATATGGAACGTGTTATGGGTATTAAAAAACCGAAAGTTGCACTTCTTAACATAGGTACAGAGGAGACAAAGGGCAGAGAGCTTGAAACTGAAACATATAAGCTTCTGCAAAAATCAGGACTGAATTTTGCCGGAAACATTGAAGCAAGAGATATACCGAAAGGTGAATGTCAGGTTGTTGTTACTGACGGATTTACAGGTAATATTGTGCTTAAACTTTATGAGGGCATGGGGTCGTTTTTTTCTAAAAAAATGAAGTGGCTTTATTCAGGAATAGGAACAGTCGGAGCATTGTTTTCAATTAATAAAATAAAAGCTTTCAAAAAGCAGATGGATTACAGAGAAACAGGCGGTTCTGCACTTATGGGAGTAAAAAAGCCAGTAATCAAGGCACATGGCAGTTCTGATGCAAAGGCTTTTTTCAATGCAATAAGGCAGGCTCAGAAATTTGCAGACGGCAAAGTTGTAGAATCCATTGAGAATTATGTGAAAATTCTTTCCGAAAGGGAGCAGACAGAATGAAAAATATGGAAAAATTTGAGGAAATTTTAGATTATAAATTCAGAAATAAAAAGCTGCTTAATAATGCACTGTCGCATTCTTCATATGCAAACGAGCGTAAGCTTGCATCCGGAAGCAACGAAAGACTTGAATTTCTCGGGGACAGTGTGCTTTCAATAGTTGTATCGGAATATTTATATAAACATTTGACAAATATTGCGGAAGGTGAACTTACAAAACTTCGTGCATCGCTTGTATGTGAAAAAAGTCTGCATATTTTTGCAAAAGAAATTCATCTGGGTAATTTTCTTTTGCTTGGAAAAGGTGAAGAAAATACAGGCGGACGTGAAAGGCCCTCAATCCTTGCTGATGCTTTTGAAGCTGTAATTGCTGCAATTTACCTTGACGGCGGTATGGAAGCGGCAAGAAAACATATTCTGCGGTTCATGCCAAGAGACTTGGAACACAGTTCAAAAATTATATTCAGGGATTTCAAAACAGTTTTACAGGAAGTTGTACAGAAAAATCCGGAAGAAAAAGTAGAGTATGTATTAATCGGAGAAGAAGGACCTGACCATAACAAGCGTTTTGTAGTTGAAGTTATGCTTAATTCTCAGGTAATCGGAAGCGGAAGGGGTAAGAGTAAAAAAGAAGCTGAACAGTTTGCGGCAAGGGAAGCTTTGGAGCTTATGGGATATGAAACACGCTAATATTTCTATTTTTGTACCGCATATAGGCTGTCCGCATATGTGTAGTTTCTGTAATCAGCATACGATAAGCGGTACACAGAAAGCTCCGACAACTGATGAAGTGCGTGAAATATGCAGAAAGGCACTGAAAGAAATAAAATCGCCGGAAAATACTGAAATAGCATTTTTCGGCGGAAGTTTTACTGCAATTCCTGAAAGTTATATGACTCAACTTTTGGAAACTGCTCATGAATTTATTGGCAAGGATAAATTTTATGGAATACGGATTTCCACACGTCCGGACTGTATCAGCAAGGAAATTCTTGATATACTCAGGAAATATGGCGTTACAGCGATTGAGCTGGGTGCACAGTCGATGTCTGATTATGTTCTTGAAGCAAACGAACGTGGTCATACATCAGAGGATGTTTTCAGAGCAAGTAAATTAATTAGGGAATATGGTTTTGAACTCGGGTTGCAGATGATGGTCGGACTTTATAAAAGTCATTTTTCCGAAGAATGCGATACGATGGATAAAATTATTGAAATTCATCCCGATACGGTAAGAATATATCCGGTTGTTATACTGAAAGGTACAAAGCTTGCTAAACTTTATCAGTCGGGGGATTATGTTCCTGTTAAGACACGGGGAAAAAAGAGAGCTGTTGTGCATATGGTTGCAATGATGATGAAACAGTTTGAAAAATCAGATATAGAAGTAATTAAATGCGGACTTCATGCAAGTGAATTTGTGGAAAAGGATATGATAGGCGGGTTCTATCATCCCGCATTCCGTGAACTGTGCGAGAATTATATCTACAGAAGTGAAATGACGGAAATTATTTGCAGGGAACTTGGCAGAACCAAAGGATTCTTATTTATGAATAAAATAAAGGAGAGTTTTGTCTTTTCCGTAAATCCGTTATGTATAAGCAAGGCAGTCGGACAGAAAAAAAGTAATATTGAATATTTCAGAAACAGAAACATAGATATTAAAATTATCGGTGATGAAAATATTGCGAAATATCAAATTGAGCTGAGGAGGTGAATTGGTGTACCTTAAATCTTTGGAAATACAAGGATTCAAATCGTTTCCTGATAAAATAAGTCTTACTTTTGACAAAGGGCTTACAGCGGTAGTCGGGCCGAACGGAAGCGGAAAAAGTAATATCGGCGATGCGGTTCGTTGGGTATTGGGTGAGCAGTCCACAAAGACTCTGCGTGGAAATAAAATGGAAGATGTAATTTTTTCGGGTACTGTTGCACGCAGACCAATGGGATTTGCAGCCGTAACTCTGAATATTGACAATTCAGATGGTAAGCTTTCCGACTTTGGAAACGATGTATCAATTACACGTAAAATTTACCGGAGCGGTGAAAGCGAATATTCAGTTAACGGAAAATCGTGCAGACTTAAAGATATAAATGAACTTTTCATGGATACGGGTCTGGGACGTGATGGTTATTCTATTATCGGACAGGGACGCATTGCTGAAATTGTAGGAGCAAAAAGCGGAGAACGTCGTGATATTTTTGAAGAAGCAGCAGGCATTTCAAAATTTCGGTATAAAAAACTTGAGGCTGAACGGAGACTGAAATCCGCACAGGAAAATATTCTGAGGATCAATGATATTATCGCAGAATTGAAACAGCGTGTTGAACCCTTGAAAATTCAGGCAGAAAAGGCACAGAAATTTATTGCACTGACAGAAGAACGTAAGAAGCTTGAAGTTTCTGTGTGGGTTACTCAGCTTGATGAGTTTAGGCAAAAGCTTGAAAATCTTGACGAAAAAGTACTGATTAGCCGCAGTGAATATGAAAATACTGAAAATGACATTGTGGATGAAGAGGAAAAGCTCCGGAAGAGTTACAGGAATATGCAGGAATGTACTATTAAATCTGATGAAATCCGTCGTAAGATGATTGCAGAGGAGCAGGAGTCTTCACAAAGAAAATCTGATATTGCCGTTTATGAAAATGATATAGGTCATTGTCATGAAGCAATAGAAAAAGCAGAAAAAAGTATCAGGAAGGCAGAGCAGACAAGGCATGAATACCGGAATACAATAAAGAAACTTGAAAATAAAATTGCGAATTTGGAAGAGCAGAAGAATAAGTTGAAAATTCAGATTAATGAAGCTGAATTTAAATCCGGCAGTGCAGAAGAAAAAAATTTACAGCTTGGCAGAGAAGCAGAAAAATTCAACAATGAAATAAACAGTCTTCATATCAGATACAATGAATTGAAATTTACTGCTGAATCGGCAGAAAAAACTGTGGCTGATGAAAAAATAAAGCTTGAAGAACTTCTTTCAGGAAGTAATGACATTAAAAGGAATATTGCAGAATATAATGAACGGATTTCTGAAAACCATGTTTTGCTTGAAAATAACTGTGCAAGGATAGAAGAGCTTAAAAATAAAATTTCCGGACTTGAGATGCTGTATAATTCCAGAAAAGGCGGATTTGACAGTGCAAAAGAGAAGTTTGAAAAAATTTTTTATGAACTCAGGAATAATCAGCAGAAACGGAAGATTTTAAATGACCTTGAAAACAGTATGGAGGGTTTTGCAGGAAGTGTAAAACAGGTGCTGAAAGCTTCAAAACAAGGCAGAATAAGCGGGGTTTTCGGTACTGTTGCACAAAATATACGTGTTGAAAAGCAGTATTCTGTTGCAGTTGAAACTTCACTCGGCGGTTCAATGCAGAATATAATAGTTGAAAATGAGGATATTGCAAAACGATGTATACGATTTCTTAAGGAGCAAAAAGGCGGACGTGCAACATTTCTTCCGTTAACATCAGTAAAAGGATATGAACTTAAAGAACATGGGCTTGCAGATTGTACCGGATTTATTGCATTGGCAAACAGAATAGTAAATTATGATGAAAAATTCAGTGGAATTATATCATCTTTGCTGGGACGTATTGTTATTGTAGAGGATATTGAATCAGCCACGCAGATAGCTAAAAAATATAACTATAAAATCCGTATAGTTACTCTTGATGGACAGATTATCAATGCCGGTGGTTCGTTTACAGGCGGTTCAGTACAGAAATCGAGCGGAATCATTACCAGAAAGAATGAAATAGAAACTCTTGATTCGGAAATTAAAAAACTTACTGAACAGCGTAACGGATTTGAATCCGAAATGGAGAAACTTCGTGCAGAATCAGAGAAATTAAGATATGACAGAGAGGCGGCAAAATCTGAGCTTAGAGAGCTTGAATCCAAAGAAATAAGACTTAATGCAGAAATTTCAAGTCTTAAGTCATTGGTTTTGCAGTTGGATTCGCAAACCAGCAATTCCGGAAGACAAATTTCGGAATTGAATGAAAAAATAAGAATTGCCGAGAGCTCAGGTACTGAAGCAAAAAAAAAGGCAGAAACTATTGGAATTCAGATAAAAAATGCTGAAGAAAATCTTTTGAATATACAAAACAAACGTGAAAGTCTCAGACTTGAAAGAGCGGAAATTTCAGAAATGGTTTCATCCCTGAAATTACATGATATTGAAATTTCAAAGGATATTGAAGTACAGCAGATTGAAATTGGACGCATAAATTCAGAGCTTTCTGTTTTGGATAATGGGAATAAATATTTTGAAGACGAAATAGTTCAGCAAAATAAAGTTATTACCCAAAGACAAGAAAAAATTCAGAGGCTTAAATCTGAACTTGAAAATACAAAGAGTAACTCGGAAACTTATATTTCGGAAATTCAGCGTTATCAGAATCTTCATACAGAACACAACAGGCTTGTCAATGAAATTCAGAAAGGCATCAGGCAGCTTAATGAAGCAAAAGAAAAACTGTCAGCTGAGATTACACGTCTTGAGGAACGATATGAAAATGTAAGGCGTGACTATGATTCGGTTATCCGTCAGCTTCTGGACGTATATGAGCTGACTTATTCGGAAGCTGTCAGATTTGCCGGAAAAATTGATGATATCATATCAGCTCAGTCGAAGCTTACAGCGGTGAAAAATAAAATACGTGCATTGGGAAGTGTGAATGTAAGTGCTGTCGATGAATATCATGAGGTATCGGAACGGTATGAATTTTTATCGTCACAGCTTGAAGATGTCCGAAAATCCAAAGATGAGCTTGAAAAAATCATTGAAAATCTTACAGGCGAAATGTGCAGAATTTTTTCTGAAAGTTTTCAGATTATAAACTCTAATTTCAGGGAGATTTTTGTTGAGCTTTTCGGGGGCGGAAAAGCAGAGCTTATTCTTACTGACCCTGAAAATGTTCTTGAATCGGGAATTGAAATAAGTGTTGCACCACCCGGAAAGGTAATAAAAAACTTGATTTCACTTTCAGGCGGTGAACAGTCGTTTATTGCAATTGCGATTTATTTTGCAATATTGAAACTTCGTCCTGCACCATTCTGTATTCTTGATGAAATTGATGCGGCACTTGATGAGGTAAACGTAAGGAAATATGCTCAGTATCTTAAAAAATTTACCGGAACAACACAGTTTGTAATTGTAACTCACAGGCGGAGTGCCATGGAGGAAGCCAATGTACTTTATGGAGTGACTATGCAGGAGGACGGTATTTCCAAACTACTTAAAATGGAACAGGTTGATTTTCAGGAAGATACTGCTGATATAAATTGAATGGAGGAATTTATGGGACTTTTTTCTAAAATTGCAGAAGGCTTGAAAAAAACTAAGGACAGCTTCTTGGGCGGACTTCAGAGAATATTCAACTCATTTACAAAAATAGATGAAGAACTTTTTGAGGAACTTGAGGAACAGATGATTATGAGTGATATAGGTGTTGAAACATCTGAACAAATCTGTGAAAGTGTCCGGAAGAAAGTCAAAGAAAGAGGAATAACTGAACCCAATGACATAATGGAACTTATTTATGAGGTTGTATCTGAAATCATGGGTGATGATACAGGTCTTGACCTTACGAAATCGCCCGCTGTTATAATGGTTATCGGAGTTAACGGAGCAGGTAAGACAACCACAATCGGCAAGCTTTGTCATCAATTCAGGCAGGAGGGCAAAAAGGTTCTTGTTGCGGCGGCGGATACATTCCGTGCAGCAGCTATTGACCAATTGCAGGTCTGGACTGACCGTGCAGGAGTTGATATAGTAAAACATGCCGAGGGAAGCGACCCCGGGGCTGTTGTATATGATTCACTTGAAGCCGCAAAGGCAAGAAACTGTGATGTTGTCGTTATTGATACGGCAGGCAGACTCCATAACAAGAAGAATCTTATGGAGGAACTTAAAAAAATAAACAGAATTATTGACAGCAAAGCAGGGGAATGTTCAAGAGAAATACTTCTTGTTCTTGATGCTACAACAGGGCAGAATGCAGTGAGTCAGGCGAAATTATTCAGCGAAACTGCTCCGATTACCGGAATTGTCTTGACCAAGCTTGACGGTACAGCAAAAGGCGGTATAGTCATATCAATTAAAAATGAGCTTGGAATACCTGTAAAGCTTATAGGAGTAGGCGAAAAAATTGATGATTTACAGCCATTCAACAGCAGAATGTTTGTTGATGCACTGTTTGATTTGGAGGATGTTAAGAATAAAGCTGCCGAAAGAGAAGAGGAAGCCGAAGTGGCTGAGGAGATTACAGAGCAGGAAGCTGAGGAAAATCCGGAGTGTGAACCTGAAACATATGAAGTCTTTGAATCTGAAATGGTACCGGATAAAATTACTGAATCTGAACCGGCAGAGGAAGAAATTCCTGAACCTGAATGGGAAACTGGAAAAGAAGAAATTTCTGAATCAGAACCGGAAACTGAAGAAATTCAGGAAATTGAAAAAGAAACTGAAGATATTCCGGAATCTGAACCCGAACATATACAGGCGGAAGAATTAAAACAAGAAAAGAAGAAAAAGGGATTTTTCAGCCGTTTTTTTGGAAAGAAAGGTGATGATGAATGAAAAAAATAGTTTTTGCAACCAATAATAAAAATAAGCTTTGTGAGGCGAGGGAAATACTTGCTCCTTTGGACATTGAGATAATTTCTCAGCATGAAGCCGGTGCGGAGTGTGAACCTGAAGAAAATGGAAGTACGTTTGCAGAGAATGCAATTATAAAGGTAAAGGCAGTATATGATATTGTGAAATGTCCTGTAATTGCTGACGACAGCGGATTATGTGTTGATGCACTTGATGGCAGACCGGGTGTATATTCTGCAAGGTATGCACAAAAGGGACAGGAATGCAGAAAGCTTCTTAACGAGATGAAAGATGTTCCCGAAAATAAAAGAAGTGCATATTTTGAATGTGTTATTGCCTATATTGATGATAATGGAGTGAAGACCGTTTCAGGAAGGTGCAATGGAAAAATCGGATATGAAGAACGTGGTATAAACGGATTTGGATATGACCCAATATTTATATATGGAGACAGAAGTCTTGCTGAAATGACAGCAGAAGAGAAAAATAACATCAGTCACAGAAGTCTTGCACTTAAATCAATGGCTGAGATTTTAAGAAAGGAAGATATAATATAATGCTTACAAGTAAACAGCGTGCATATTTAAGGGGTATAGCGGCAGAATATGAGACAATTTTTCAGATTGGCAAAGGCGGAGTTACTGAACCGATGTGTAAGGAAATCGGAGAAGCACTCAGAAAGAGGGAGCTTATAAAGCTGAAAGTTCTGGATAATTCAGGTTGGACAGCAAGAGAAGCGGCTGATGCAGTAGCGGAACAGACAGGTTCGGATGTTGTTCAGGTTATCGGAAATAAGTTTGTTTTATTCAGGCGTAATCCGAAAGAACCTGTAATTGATATAAAAATTTGATAATATGAAAGTTGTAATAGTGCATGGACAGAACCATAAAGGTTCAACTTATCATATTTCTGTTATGCTTGCAGAAAAAATTACCGAAAAAAATGAAATACGGGAATTTTTTCTTCCAAAGGATTTTTCAGATTTTTGCTGTGGTTGTACTAAGTGTTTTGCAAAGGATGAAAAATTATGTCCTCATTATGAGAAGCTCCGTTTTATTACAGAGGCTGTTGATGAAGCTGATGTAATTATTCTTGATTCTCCTGTATATGTTTATCACTGTACAGGTTCAATGAAAGCATGGCTTGACCATTATGGTTGGCGATGGCTTGTGCATCGTCCCGAAGAAAAAATGTTTTCAAAGCAGGCTGTTGTTATTTCGACAGCAGCAGGAGCAGGAATGAGATATGCCAATAAGGATATGAAAGACAGTCTTTCATTCTGGGGGATTCCTAAAATATATTCGCTCGGAATAGCTGTGAGGGCTGTATTATGGAATGAAGTTAAATCATCTGTTAAAGCGAAAATAGAAAGAAAGACATCCCATATTGCTGACAGGATAAAAGCTTGCGGAATAAAGCCGAGGGTTAGTTTAAAAGGAAGAATTTTCTTTTATGCTATGAGTATTGTGAACCGTAAAGGAGGCATTAGTTCTGCTGACAGTGAATACTGGAAATCCAAGGGCTGGATTGAAAAGAACAGACCATGGAAAGTTTGAAAATCAGTTATTTAGAGAGGCAGGAAATATGAAAATAGGAATTTATGGCGGAAGTTTCAATCCTGTGCATAATGGACATATTCATCTTGCACTTTCAGCAATTGAGGAACTGAAGCTTGATAAAATATATCTTGTTCCGTCGGGAATCAGTCCGCACCGTTCAAGTGCAGAATATGCATCACCTGAAGACAGACTTGCAATGCTTAAGCTTGCTTGTGATGTTTCAGAAAAGCTTGATGTGTGCGATTATGAAATAAAATCCGAAAGAAAGAGTTATACTATATATACAATAAAGGAATTTCGGAGGCGTTTTTCTGATGATGAACTGTTTTTACTTGTCGGAAGCGACATGCTCATGATTTTTGAAAAATGGAATCAGTTTGAGGACATTTTGAAAGAAGTGACGCTTGTTGTTGTGTCACGTAAAAACGGTGATATTGAAATTTTAAGGGAAAAAGCAGAAAAATTGCGGAAATACGGCAAAATTACAATATGCGGAACTGAACCGATGGAAGTTTCCTCAACAGAAATAAGAAAAAAAATTGAAAAAAATGAAAAATTCTCTTGCTATCTTGATAAAAATGTAGTACAATATATAACATCGAAGAATTTATACAGATAATGAGGTGAGTATTTTGTTTTATAACACAGAAGAAAAAAAGAAATATCTGAAAGAAAATCTCTCGCAGAAAAGATATCAGCATTCTCTAAATGTTGCAGCAGAATGCAGGAAACTTGCTGAAAAATACGGCGAAGACCCTGATAAAGCTTATTTTGCCGGACTTCTTCATGATGTATGTAAAGAACTTCATGGTGAAGAACAGAAGTTACTTGTTTTGGAAAGCGGATTTGCCGTATGCCGTGAAGAACTTGAGACACGTTCTCTCTGGCACGCTGTGGCTGGTGCTTATTTTGTTAAAAATATATTCGGTGTTGAAGATATTGATGTAATTAATTCAATCCGTTTTCATACGGTCGGCAGAGCCGGAATGAGCAGACTTGAGGAAATAGTTTATCTGGGCGACCTTATTTCTGCTGACAGAAATTATAAAGATGTTGACAGGATGCGAAAAATCGTTTATAATGATTTGAATGAAGCAATGCTTGAAGCTTTGAGGTTTTCAATTAAAAGTGTTATCAAAAAAAATGGTATGCTTCCGCTATGTACTGTTGAGGGCTATAATTTTTACAGCCGTCTGTTGAAAGAAGAAAAAAAGAAATAAACAGTATAGTTGAATATTATGACAGAATGAAAAGAGGATTCAGATGGAAAATAATGATTTCAATCCGTCAGGGGCAGATGGCAGGCCAAATCCTAAACCCCTGAAACCACTTGCAAAAACAAATTACAGCCATGAAAATGAATATCATGAAATACACAGGTCACCTTCTCCTGCTGAACACAGGAAGAGAAAATCAAAGAAGAAAAAAAGATTTTCTTTAAAGGACTTGTTGATTAAAATTATTTCAATCGCTTCAACTATTGTTGTAATTTTTGTTCTGGTTCTGAATGTGCCGATATGTGTTGATACTGAAAACGGCGGAAATATTTCTTTGATTGAGCTTTTCAAGAATCAGAAGCCTATGGCAAAGGAAGGTAAGCTGAATAAGGAAAATGTAAAACTGAATATTAATAATGATATTGTTACGGATGATTATGATGACGGACTAGATTTGCCGCAGCTTGTGGAAGGTCAGTACAGTATACTTTTTCTTGGTTTTGATGAAGATGAATACAATACGGATGTTATGTGGGTCATACAGTTTGATATAGGTCACGGAAAGCTTAATATACTGCAAATTCCCCGTGATACCTGTCTGCCTGACTATACCTCTTCCGTAACAAGAAAATTCAACAGTATATATACAATGGGAAATTCTGAAATAAATCCGCCTATTCAGCGTACTGTAAATGCAGTTCAAGAGAATTTCGGGATTCCGATTGATGCATATATAACGACTGCCTGCTTTGATATTGTTGAAATGGTTGATATTATCGGAGGCATACCAATTCATCTTGATAATGAAATCATCTATGAAGCCGATAAGATTATTCCGGCAGGAGATGTTGTGCTGAATGGACAGCAGGCGGAATGGTTCATACGTTTCCGACGTGAGTGGATGCAGGGAGATATAGGACGTATGCAGAATCAGAGACGTTTCATGGCTGCTGCTATGCAGAAACTTTTTAATATAGTTGAAGAGGAAGGACAGCTTAAACTTTACAGTTATATAAAAGAAATATATGACAAAGATTTGCTGTATACTGATTTGTCAATCGGAGATATGAGTAAGCTTGCAGATTTTGCGTCTACTATATCAATGGAAGACGCACAGGTAAATATGGTTCCCGGTGAAGATGCTGTTTTCTGGGCTGCTGACGGTAACGGATATTCAGTTTATTCGGTTCATAAACAGGCAACCATAGACCTGCTTAATGAATACTACAGACCATATCAGACCGATATGACAGAGGAGGATACAGCTATAGTTGAGCTTGTGACTGATTACCAGTATGAGCTTTATGACGATACAGGTACAAGATTTGATGAAGTTGAAGATATTGGTGAACCTGTTCGTGACCCTGATAAAAAACCATGGTGGAAGGAAGATTGATTATGACAGAAAAGGAAAAACTTGAACTTATTATTAAAACTCTTGACAGCAAGCGAGGCGAGGATATTCAGGCAATTAAAATTGCTGATTTGACTATTCTTGCAGATTACTTTGTAATCGTAAACGGCACAAGCAATACTCATGCCCGCACTCTTGCTGACGAGGTTGATTTTCAACTCTCACAGAACGGAATTGAGCCTGAAAGACGTGAGTCTGATACAGGCAATACGTGGATTATACTTGATTATGGTGATATTATTGTTCATGTATTCTACAAAGAAACAAGACAGTTTTATAAACTGGAGGGATTATGGGCAGATGGTGAACAGCTTGACATAAGTTCTCTTATAACCAAGGAGGAAACCTGATGAAAACAAACAATGAAAAGGGCAGGTCAATAGTACTGGCAATAGGAATTTATCTTGTTATTAAATTTCTGCTCAATACTTTTCTCGGCGGAGGAATTAATTTCGGCGATTTGATTTTTACAGCCGTTGCTTGTGTAGGAATATATAGCGGATTGCAGTACGTAAATTTCGGAGTTGCTGTAATTCTCGGACTTACTGTGCTTTCGCACCTCAAAGGTAATATAACAGGATTTCCGTCAACTATAATTTATCTCATCGAAGCTGCTGTTGACGTTATATCAATTGTTTTGCTTGTTGGCAACAGTGCAGTAAAAGAACATTTTACAAACAAGTGGAGTGAGATACAGAAGCTTTTCAGAAAATAATTCAGGTATTAAATAATAAAAGGAATGATAAATAATGAGCAGATATGATTTTAAGGCTGTTGAGCAGAAATGGCAGAAATACTGGGAAGAACACGGTACTTTTAAAGCTTCTGACGACCACAGCAAAAAGAAATTCTATGCGTTGGTTGAATTTCCCTATCCGTCGGGTCACGGTATGCACGTAGGACACATCAAGGCTTATTCAGGTCTTGAAGTTATAAGCCGTAAGAGACGTATGGAGGGTTATAATGTACTTTTCCCGATAGGATTTGACGCTTATGGTCTCCCGACTGAAAATACAGCTATCAAGGAAAATATTCACCCAAGAATTGTTACCGACAGAAATATCAAGAAATTTTCTCAACAGTTGAAAAAAGTCGGATTTTCTTTTGACTGGTCAAGGGTAATTGATACAACAGAAGAGGGATATTATAAGTGGACGCAGTGGATTTTTCTGAAAATGTTTGAAAAAGGACTTGTATTCCGTGATAAGACAAATGTAAATTACTGTCCGAGCTGTAAGGTTGTACTTTCTAATGAAGATTCACAGGGAGGAAAGTGTGATATCTGTCATAGTGATATTATTCAGAAAACAAAGGAAGTATGGTATCTCCGGATAACAGAATATGCTGACAAACTTCTTCAGGGTCTTGATACTGTTGATTACCTTCCGAATGTAAGGCTTCAGCAGGAAAACTGGATAGGCAAATCCACAGGTGCATTTGTAAATTTCAGAATCAAAGAACAGAATGAAACTCTTAGAATCTATACTACCCGTCCAGATACACTTTATGGTGTAACGTTTATGGTAATAGCACCTGAACACCCCATTATTCAGAAGTACAGGGATTCGATTTCCAATATTCAGGCTCTTGACGATTACAGGACAGAATGTGCAAAGAAAAGTGAATTTGAAAGAACTCAACTTATAAAGGATAAGACAGGCGTAAAAATTGAAGGACTTACCGGTATTAATCCAATTACAGGCAAGGAAATTCCGATTTATATTTCTGATTATGTAATGATGGGGTATGGTACCGGTGCAATCATGGCTGTTCCTGCCCATGATACAAGAGACTATGAATTTGCCAAGAAATTCGGTATTGATATTATTGAGGTAATAAAGGGTGGGGACATCTTCAAAGAAGCATATACAGGTGAAGGCGAGCTTATAAATTCAGGTGAACTTAATGGCATAAACAATAAAAAAGATGCTGTAGCAAAGGCACTTGAAATACTTGAAAAACTTGGCTGCGGTGAAAAAGGCGTACAATTCAAAATGAAGGACTGGGCATTTAACCGTCAGCGTTACTGGGGTGAGCCTATTCCGATTGTACACTGCGATACCTGCGGAATGGTTGCGGTACCATATGACGAACTTCCTCTTAAATTACCAGAAGTAGAGAATTTTGAACCGGGTACTGATGGGGAAAGTCCTCTTGCAAAGATTGAAAGTTTTGTAAAATGTAAGTGTCCGAAGTGCGGAAGGGATGCAAGACGTGAGACTGATACAATGCCTCAGTGGGCAGGTTCATCATGGTATTTTCTCCGTTACTGCGACCCGAATAATGACAATGAATTTGCGTCGGAAGAGACATTGAAATACTGGATGCCTGTTGACTGGTACAACGGTGGTATGGAACATGTTACCCGTCACATGATTTATTCACGTTTCTGGCATAAATTCCTTTATGACCTCGGACTTGTCCTGACTGATGAACCTTATGCAAAAAGAACTGCTCAAGGGCTTATTCTCGGACCTGACGGAGAAAAAATGTCAAAAACAAGGGGAAACGTTGTTGACCCGAATGACGTTGTTGATGAATACGGTGCAGATGTTCTTCGCCTTTATACTCTTTTTATGGGTGATTATGAAAAGGCTGCTCCTTGGAGTGAGTCAAGTATTAAGGGATGTAAACGTTTTGCTGACAGAGCATGGGGATTGCAGGATATTCTCGTTGACAGCAATGAATACAGCGATAAGCTTAAATCAGCTTTCCATAAGACTATAAAAAAAGTTACAGAAGATATTGAATCAATGAAATTCAATACTGCTATTGCCGCAATGATGGCTCTGATTAATGAAATTTATAATTACGGCAGTATTACCAAGGCAGAACTCGGTGCATTTGCAATAATGCTTTATCCGTTTGCACCGCATATTTCAGAGGAAATATACAGTATAAACTTTGGAAAAGTACTCAGTGAACAGGAATGGATTACTTATGATGAGGCACTCTGCAAAGATGATACTATTGAAATTGTTGTACAGGTTAATGGCAGACTTAAGACAAAACTTAACATTGCTGTTGATTCCGATAAGGATTCCGTTATTGCACTTGCCCTTGATGATGAGAAAGTAAGGGAGTCCGTTGACGGAAAGAATGTTATAAAACAGATATATGTACCAAATAAACTTGTTAATATTGTTGCAAAATAACGAATTTTTTTAAAAAATAAAAAAAGCTTGACAGACTGGAATATTTATGTTAAAATAATATTATATTCGTTACTCATTGAGGTATAAGTTGACTGACGCTCTGAATTTATTCAGTAGTGATTAGTATATAAGCCCAGTGGTTTCCTATGGGCAAACCTCTGAACAAGGGAGGGAAAAAAATGGCAGAAGTTCGTGTTGGCAAAAATGAATCTCTTGATACTGCTCTTAAAAGATTTAAGAGATCATGTGCTAAGGACGGCGTTATTGCTGAAGTTCGTAAAAGAGAACACTACGAGAAGCCTTCAGTTAAGCGCAAGAAGAAGTCTGAGGCAGCTCGCAAGCGTAAGTATTAATCTTGCGAAATTATGAAATGTTGATAAAAGCGGGCTGAAAAGTCCGCTTTTTCATTGAGGTGAATTTAATATGATTAAAAAAATCCTGGTAATTCATGGACCTAACCTGAATCTTCTCGGTGAACGTGAACCGGGTGTTTACGGCAGTGCAGGTATTGATGTTCTGAATAATAATATTATTGACAGAGCCAAAGCCCTTGGTCTTGAATGTGAAATTTTTCAGTCAAATCACGAAGGTGCTATTATTGATAAAATTCATGCCGCACGTATAACCTTTGACGGCATTGTTATAAACGCAGGTGCTTACACTCATTACAGTTATGCTATAAGGGATGCTATAGCTGCTGTGAGGATACCTGTTATAGAGGTTCATATCAGCAATATTGATGCCCGTGAGGAATTTCGTTCAAATTCTGTTATTGCACCTGTATGTAAGGGAAGTATATGCGGTCTTGGATTTATGAGTTACTATCTTGCCGTTCAGGCACTTGCGGAGTTATGATTATGACAAAATTTGATAAACTTTTTAATGAATTACCCGAGAGCATTGAATGTGTGCTTATTACTTCAGATATAAACAGACGTTATTTCACGGATATGAAGTCATCAGACGGTACAGTGATTGCATTCAGGAACAAGGCTTATCTATTAATTGATTTCAGGTACATTGAAAAGGCAAGGGCTGTTGTTAAATCAGCAGAAGTTGTTGAACAGAGAAAATTATATCATCAGCTTGCGGAAATTCTCAGAACTCATTCAGTAAAGAATATGGCAATTGAATCTCAGACTATGACAGTAAGTCAGCTTAATGTACTGAAAAAATTTTTTAAGGATATGGAAATTATTGATACCGATGTTTTAAGCAATGCGATAAATTCACTAAGAATGGTCAAGGACAGCTATGAAATATCATGTATACAGAAAGCTCAGGAAATTGCTGAAAAGGCATTTGAAGGCATTCTGACGTTTATAAAAGAAGGCGTTACCGAACGTGATATAGCTATGGAACTTGAAAGAATAATGATGTTGAACGGTTCAGAGGGTGTATCCTTTGAAACGATTGTTTTATCCGGTGTAAATACTTCAATGCCTCACGGAGTTCCGTCTGATAAAAAAGTGCGGAAAGGTGAATTTGTACTTATGGATTATGGTGCGGTATATAACGGCTATCACAGCGATATGACCCGTACTGTATGTGTAGGAGAGCTGACTGATGAAATGCGGAAAGTATACAATATTGTACTTGATGCACAGACTGCGGCTATAGATGCTGCCCGTGCAGGTATTACAGGGCAGGAGCTTGACCTTATAGCACGCAGTATTATTGATGATGCTGGTTACGGAGAATATTTCGGGCATTCCCTTGGTCATGGTGTTGGCATGGAAATTCACGAAAAACCGAATGCTTCTCAGAGCTATAATCAGATACTCAATGAAAATTCTGTTGTAACAATTGAACCCGGAATTTATATTGCAGGAAAATTCGGTGTTCGTATTGAAGATTTTGTCATTTTAAACAAAAATGGATGCATAAATTTAACTAAATGTGCGAAAAATATAATAACTTTGTAATATTGCAGTTAAGGTATTGCATTTTTAAAAAAAATGTGGTAAAATAATACATATAATTTGAAATTATGAATTTTTAATCAATATGGAGGTTTTTATAATGATTTCAGCAGGAGATTTCAGAAACGGTGTAACTTTTGAGCTTGACGGACAGGTTGTTCAGGTTGTTGAATTTCAGCACGTTAAGCCGGGAAAGGGTGCTGCTTTTGTAAGAACAAAGTACAAAAATGTTATTACAGGTTCTGTTGTTGAAACTTCTTTCAACCCGACAGCCAAGTTCCCTACAGCTTTCGTTGAAAGAAAGGATATGCAGTATAGCTACAGCGACGGCGACCTTTATTACTTTATGGATATGGAAACATATGAGCAGCTTCCTGTAAGTGCATCAGTACTCGGAGATAATTTCAAGTTCGTTAAGGAAGAGATGGTTTGTAAGATTCTTTCTTATAAAGGCAATGTTTTCGGCGTTGAACCGCCTAACTTTGTTGAGCTTGTTGTTACTCAGACAGATCCCGGATTTAAGGGCGATACTGCTACAAATGCTACAAAGCCTGCAACTCTTGAAACAGGTGCAGAAATTAAAGTTCCGCTTTTCATTGATGAAGGCGAAAAGATTCAGGTTGATACAAGAACCGGCGAATATATGTCAAGAGCATAATTCTGCACTTGACAAAGCTGGATACAAAAGGAGGGGCTTATATGAAGCTTACAGAAAAAATGTCATATTTACAGGGTTTGCTTGACGGAATGGAGATTGATAAATCTACTAAAGAAGGAAAAGCTTTGGTTCAGATGTCAGAAGTTATGTCAGAAATGGTTCTCTATGTTGAGGATTTACAGTCTCAAGTTGATGAACTTACAGAACTCTGTGATATTCTTGACCAGGATTTAGGTCAGGTTGAAAGTGATATTTATGAAGATGACGATTT
>CAJTOG010000012.1 GCA_910577575.1 uncultured Ruminococcus sp.
GAAATACCTACAACAGAAGGCATAATTTCATCAACAATATCAGGAAGATATTTTGAATCTGTTCGGGAAGCAATATCAAAAAGTCCGGGGAGCTTCTGAGGCTCGGGAACTGACTGTCCGTTATTGTCTTTGTTTTTTGATTCCTTAGTGTTATTCAAAGATTCGCTTTTATTTACGGGTTCAGATTCTTCGGTTATTTTGAATTTGCTATTATCCATGAATTTATAAATCTGAACAGAACCGGCTCCTGCAATTCCGAGACAGACAAGAAATGCAATAACTTTTAAAGCTGTATGGCTTTTTGGTTTTTTAGGCGGTTGAGGACTGCCTTCGGAATAATATGAAGAAATATTTGAATCGTTATTATCATTATTGTAGTCGTTATTATAAAAATCAGACATAAAAAAGACCTCACAATTTTAATATACACTATATAGGCTTTCCTTCAGCCTTTGAATTATTCATTAAATATAATTATAATCTTTAATGTGATAGATGTATGATAAACTATGGAAAATTAAAAATAAATGCACCGCAGATTTTTTTGCGGTGCATAAAACTTATTTATTTAACTTCTGATAAGTTTTTTCAGTAAATCTTTCACTTCCGACAATCGCCCTTTTGTGCGTACCGAAACCTATATTTCCGCATTCATCATATGCAGTTACTTCAAAGGAAATTATACGTCCGTTGACAGAAATAAGAACAGCTTCAGCAGTAACATTCATTCCTTTTGGTGTTGCAGAGGTGTGTTGGATATTCAGTTCAGTTCCTACTGTAGTTTCATTTTCATCAAGATAATCGGCAATACAGTTGCAGGCAGCCTTTTCCATAAGTGTAGTCATTGCAGGAGTTGCGAAAACCGCAAGATTTCCGCTTTCCATATTTATGGCAAGCTTATCTTCCGTAACAATAGTTTTTGCAGTACCTTTGATATTCATATCCGGCTGTTTCATAGTTTTTATTCTCCTTTGCTTGCTTCGAGTACTTCATCGGGTATGGGGCAGGGCGACATAACATCTCCCACAACCCTGTCATAAGTTAAAATATCCAGTTCTTCATTGTCGGGGACATCATTATCATAAACTGTAGAATAAATAGGCGTTTCTTTCATGAAACCGTCCATTTTTTCAATAAAAGCATCATGCGGAGCGTCTATTATATCAATTATTACATAAGGTACATAAAAGAATGAGAACTTTTCTTCAGGAACGGATGAAAAATCAGCACCATAGTTACTCCAGAGAAAATATTTCTGTTCATAAAGAATATTGCAGTTTGTGCCGTTGAGATTAAGCTGATTATAAACGCTCGTTTCACCTCTGAGAGATGGGAAGTGGTCGCCTACAAAGTAAACAAGCGTAGGCTCGTCAAGCTTTTTGAGTTCATCAAGAAATGATGTTATGCCCTCGTTTGTGTGCTGAATCCATGCAAGATAGTTACCGAATTCATCATTCGGGTCTTCGCCCTGGTCATAAGGCTGATGGTTCTGCATTGTTGTTGTATGTATATACATAGGTTCATCAGTTGTTTTAATCAGGTCAACAAGCTGACTGAAAACAGTGCTGTCATCAACATAAGTGCCATAATGTTCGACAGGTACTGTAAAATCTGATACATTGTCTATATCATCATGAAAAATCATTGTATCAAATCCAAATTCACCATATATACGTGAACGGCTGTAGAAAGAACTCTGGAAAGGATGAACATAAGCAGTCTTATAACCCCAGTTTTTGTAATACTGTGCAATTGCAGGCTGTTCACGGTCTGCGAGTTCTCTTTGCGGCATATTTGGAGTATTCAGACCACGTACTGGCAGACCGAAAAGAAGTTCAAACTCTGAGCGGACGGTCCAGCTTGCGTATGTAGGAGTAATAACGGTACCACTTATACCTTCTCCGCAGGCCTTGTCAAAGCCTTCATAGTATGAATCATCAACATTCAGTTCGTCAAATACACGGAAGTCCGCATAAGATTCACTCATGACAACGATAACATTCGGCTTTGTTCCGCCATTGAAGTCTTCGCTTTTTTCTATATTTACAGCAGTTATTTCATCAACATATTCTTTATTGTAGTTGTCAGGTTTAACAAGTCTGTTGGCATAGCTTTCTGAAGCTGTTTCCACAAGAAATGCGAGAAAACTGTTGTTATTGAATTTTTCATTAAGCAGAAATGCATTGTTTGCGGCAGTTGTATCAAGTTTGAAGAAATTATAAATAGGGGTGTAAAAACCGGGGAATATTATCATTCCCATTCCTAAGACTGCACAAGCCAATACTGCTATTAAACGTTTCAGAGGTTTGTATTTGGGAAGTTTCGGATTGAAGTGAAAAATAAGTGCAAGCACTGCAATTACAATAAGACAGTAAATAATAAGTCTCGGAGTTATTTTTATATATGCAAATGATTTCATGCTCTTGAGACTTTTTACAAGCTTCATATCTGATAGAATTAGATGATTACCATTAGTGTTGTACTTGAAAAGCTCGGTTATGCTCAGTACCATATATAATATACTTTGTGCAAGCGATGCCATCCAGCCTTTACGGAATGCAGCGAGTAACAGTACAAAGACCACGTCAGCCACAAGGAAGTTGAATATCAGGACTGACGGACGTTCAGCGGCAAAGCTTAGAAAAGCTCCTACTTTCTTGAATTGATTTATTTCTGCCATACAGGTTATGAAAATAGGAAATAATATCATGAGTGCAAGATTAAGCTTTTTGTATTTTTCACTGTTTTCTTCACGCTTTTTGTTATAGCTTTTAATCCAATCAAAGCGGAATTTCTTGTTTGTTTTTTCATTCTCTGTCATATTCATTCCTCCATAAAATTGATTTAAATCAAATATTATATTTATAAATATAGCACAATAATCATAAACTTTCAAGCATATAAAGAAAATATTAAGATTTTGTAATGATTTTCGGCACTTTGGTAATACTGCACGGAACTTTAGGGCTAAATTTGTGCAGTATGCCTGTATGGACTTTTTATGTAAAAAATGTTATAATTATCTTCGGGAGTGATTTATTATGAAAAAAACAGCTGTAGTAACCGGCGGAGCAGGTGGAATAGGTGAAGCTGTATGCAGGCGTCTTTCATCAGACGGATATTATGTATATGTCGGATATGTTTCATCGAAAGAAAAGGCTGAAAGGATTGCTGAAGAAATTTCAGGGGAATCATTAAAACTTGATGTCACAAGTATGGCTGATATTTCAGATGCTGCCAGAAAAATCGGATTTACAAATCTGCTTGTAAATAATGCGGGAATATCGGAAATCGAACTTTTCACCTGTATTTCTGAACAGAAAAGCCGTGAAATTATTGATACAAATCTTATTGGTGCTATGAACTGTACAAGAGCATTTCTGCCGGAAATGATTAAAAGAAAATCGGGCTGTATCATAAATATTTCTTCAATGTGGGGACAGGTCGGAGCATCATGCGAGGTTGATTATTCAGCATCAAAGGCAGGATTAATCGGCTTTACAAAAGCTCTTGCAAAAGAAACTGCACCGTCCGGAATACGTGTAAACTGTGTGTCACCCGGATTTATTATGACTGAAATGAACAAATGTTTTTCTGATGAAGATTTGAATTTAATCCGTGAGGAAATTCCACTCGGAATTTTCGGAGAACCCCGTCATGTTGCTGATTCTGTGGCGTTTCTAGCTTCTGAATATTCGGAATATATTACAGGACAGGTGCTTGCGGTAAACGGCGGAATGGTTATATAAATTAATTTTTCAAAAACACTTGACAAATGCGAAAATATGTGCTATAATATATAAGTATCGTGCTTGTGCTCGGTAAATTTATCCTTGCCCGCAGTGAGTTGTCGGGCGAAATCCAGAAGGAGGTGTACAGAATGGCAAAGGTATCCGCAAAATATGAAGTAATGGTTGTTTTCAGCCTTAAAAACGGTGAAGAATCCATGAAAGCTCTTATCCAGAAATTCAAGGAAAGAATTGAGCGTCATGCTGAAGCTGTTGAAGTCAATGAAGATTGGGGTAAGCGTAAGCTTGCATATCCTATCGAAGATGAGACAGAGGGCTATTATGTTATTTATACATTCCAGTCAAGCCCTGATTATCCTGCTGAACTTTCAAGAAGACTCAACATCGCAGACGGCGTTCTTCGTTCACTGGTTACAGTTGTTGAATAAGCCGTATTCATTATTTAAGGAGATTGTCAGATGAATAAAGTTATTTTAATGGGCAGACTTACTGCTGACCCCGAACTCCGCCAGACACCAAACGGCGTTTCATCATGTAGATTTACTGTTGCCATAAACAGACCTTTTGTTGATAAGGCAACGGGACAGAGAAATGCTGATTTTATTTCCTGCATTGCATGGAGACAGACTGCTGAATTTGTTTCACGCTATTTCAAAAAAGGCAGTATGATTTGTGTTGAAGGTACTCTCAGAAACAACAATTACCAGGATAAGAATCATCCTGATATAACTCATTATACCACAGATGTTCAGGTTGACAGTGTTGAGTTTACGGGTTCAAAGTCTGAAGCAGGTACTATAGGCGGAAATCAGAATTATTCTGTTCCTCAGAATAATTATAACAACGGTTATAATAATAACTATAATTATCAGACTCCTCCTCCGCAGACAGCTTCACAGCAGTCTGTGTCCAATAATGAAAGCCTGTCATATGGAAATTTGAGTGATTTTGAAGAAATCCTCAGTGACGGCGATGTTCCGTTTTAAGCGTTGATTCATTATTACGAAAGGAGAAATTGTCATGGAGAGAGAAAGAAATTCCCGTCCATCAAAGAAGCCTCGCAAAAAGGTTTGTATGTTCTGTGCTGACAGAATTGAAAGAATTGACTATAAGGACCTTGCTAAACTCAGAAAGTGCATGACTGAAAGAGCTAAGATTCTTCCAAGACGTGTTACAGGTACTTGTGCATTCCATCAGCGTGAACTTACTGTTGCTGTAAAGAAGGCAAGACAGATTGCATTGCTTCCTTATGTAAGCGATTAATTAATAAATAAAACAGGGAGACTCGTAAGTCTCCCTTTTGTGTGTATGAATACTCCCACGGCATCTGCGGAGTATTCATCAGGGCTATTGCTGATTGTTTGTACTGAATGCAATTTCTTCGCTTCTGCGGAAAAGCAGTGAAATGCACCATACGGCTGATATTGCCACAAGAATATAAACTGCTCTCGCAGCAAGACTTCCTGCACCGCCAAGCATCCATGCAACAAGGTCAAGTTCAAAGATACCTACCAAGCCCCAGTTGATTCCTCCGATAATCAGAAGAATAAGTGCGATTTTGTCCCACATAAAGACACCTCTTTTCACGGCATTGTTATAAACGCCTGAAAATATTATTGCATTATCCGGCTTTTTTATTCAGGAAAAAAATGTAATAAAAAACGCCCCTTAGAAAAGGAGCGTCTGATGTATATGCATAATTGGATTATTTAACAACGTATTTTTCAATTTCAGCAAAGAAAGCTTCTGCGTCATCAGTATGAGCATTCAGCTCAATTGGCTTTGAAAGGTCAAGGCTGAAGATACCCATAATAGACTTAGCGTCTACTGCATATCTTCCTGAAACGAGGTCAATGTCAAATTCATATTTCATAACGATATTGACAAAATCCTTAACATCGTTGATTGCCTGAAGAGAAACTGTAGTCTTAGTCATAAATCATTACCTCCTGATAATGTTCCGTGTGGGTGGTTGTTTTTTCTTGTTTATTATTTCTTCCATGCGGCTTTTTCCGTTCCGCAAGTATATAATAGCACTTATAAACGCCAATGTCAAGGGCTTTTAGACAAATTCGTAAAATCAGTATATTATATTATTCGGGTAGAAATAATAATTATTAAGACTGCATAAAAGCTAAGGTGTATTTTTGTGCAGAATATACATTGAGGCTTTGATATAATTTTATGAGGTGATATATGTACAGAGTATTTTTTATAACATTCGGCTGTAAGGTAAGCCAGTATGAAACGGAATGTATGAAAATCTGTTTTGAAGAAAAAAATTTTATTATATCTGATTCAGAAAATGATGCAGATATATTTGTGATAAATTCATGTACTGTCACAGGAAGCGGAGACAGTAAATCTTTATATGCTGTAAGAAAATTAAGGAGAAATTATCCTGATTCTATAATTGTTTTAACTGGCTGTCTTCCGCAGGCTTCTCCAAAAATCGCTGAAAAATGTACAGAAGCCGATATAGTGACAGGTACAAAAAACAGAATGGTTATTCCGGAACTTGTTATGCGGACGATTTCAGAAAGACAGCATATTGTAGATATTTCCGATTATAATAATAATGACGAATTTGAGGATATTCCTTGCCTAAATTCATTCAATAAGACAAGAGCCTTACTTAAAATTCAGGATGGGTGCAATTGTTTTTGTTCATACTGTATAATTCCATATGCACGTGGACGGTGCAGGAGCAAGCCAATGGATTCACTTATAAAAGAAGCAAAATCACTTGCTGAATCGGGTCATAGGGAAATTGTGCTTGTGGGAATAAATCTTGCATTTTATGGTAAGGAATACGGTCTTAAACTTGTTGATGCTGTTGAGGAGTGCTGCAAAATCGAAGGTATTGAAAGAGTTCGATTGGGGTCACTTGAGCCTGAAATGATTTCCGATGATGATTTGATAAGACTTTCACATCTTCCGGAATTCTGTCCGCAGTTTCATTTGTCACTGCAAAGCGGAAGCCGTTGGACTTTGCAGAGAATGAACAGAAAATATACTCCCGAAGAGTATATGACTCTTGTTAAAAAAATCCGTCATATTTTTCCTGATGCTGCTTTTACTACTGATATAATGGTAGGATTTCCACAGGAAACAGAGGAAGAATTTGTCGAATCAATGGTTTTTGCTGAAGCAGTTGGATTTTCAAAAATTCATGTATTCCAGTATTCACTTAGAAAAGGAACAATAGCGGCACAGCTTAATAATCAGATACACAAAAATATAAAGGCTGAACGTGCTGGTCGTATGAAAGCACTTGGTGAAAGATTGCAAGAAAAATATTTGAATAGTCTTATTGGAAAAACAGTCCCTGTGCTTTTTGAGAAAGAAAATTCGGACGATTTTCATCAGGGTCATGCTCCGGATTATACTTTAGTAAAAATTCCAAGAAAAAATTTAAAAAAAAGTTTGCGTAATCAGATTTTTTATGTTATAATAGAAGAAAGCCACGGCGATTATTGCTATGGCAAAATTCTTGATTAGGAATGGAGATAAAAAATTATGTCTGTATTCAGAATTTATTCAGAAAAAAAACCGGAGTTTGCTGTTGAAGCACAATCAGTACTTAGTGATATTAAAACAGCACTGAGACTTGATATCAACAGTATCAGGATTCTTAACCGTTATGATGCTGACCGTCTGAGCGAAGAAGATTTTAAAGCTGCAATCAGTACTGTTTTTTCAGAACCTGCTGTTGATGTGGTTTATGATGAACTTCCCAAACTTGCTGACGGCGAACGCATTTTTGCTGTTGAGTATCTTCCGGGACAATTTGACCAGAGAGCTGACAGTTGTGAACAGTGTATTCAGATTCTTCGTCAGGGCGAAAGATGCAGAGTAAGAAATGCAAGAATCTATATTGTTGAAGGCAGATTAACTGATAATGAATTTGCAAGTCTTAAATCATATCTTATAAATCCCGTTGAAAGCCGTGAAGCTTCACTTGATAAAGTTGATACGCTTGATACAAATTATGAAATTCCGACTACTGTCGAGACTTTGGATGGATTTATAAATCTTAATTATAAAGGACTTCATGCTTTTGTAGATGAATTTGGTCTTGCTATGGATTATGACGATATAAAATTCTGTCAGGATTATTTCCGCAATAAAGAACATCGTGACCCTACTATCACAGAAATCCGCATGATTGATACTTATTGGTCTGACCATTGCCGTCATACAACATTTTTAACAAATATTGATGATGTCAGCATTGTTACACCATATATTAAAAATACTTATGATATGTATATAAACATAAGAGAAGAACTCGGAAGAACGGATAAGCCGATAACTCTTATGGATTTGGGTACTATTGCCGCAAAGAAATTGAAGGCTGACGGTCTGCTTCCTGATTTGGACGAGAGCGAGGAAATAAATGCTTGTTCTGTAAAAATCAAGGTTGATATTGACGGCAAGCTTGAGGACTGGATTTTGATGTTCAAGAATGAGACTCACAATCATCCGACCGAAATTGAACCATTCGGCGGAGCGGCTACTTGTCTCGGCGGTGCTATCCGTGACCCGCTTTCAGGCCGTTCATATGTATATCAGGCAATGCGTGTAACCGGTGCAGCAAATCCGCTTGTACCTGTTGAAGATACTATAGCAGGCAAGCTTCCGCAGAGAAAAATTACTTTGGGTGCAGCCAACGGATACAGCTCATACGGAAATCAGATTGGACTTGCTACAGGTCACGTTTCAGAGGTATATCATCCCGGATATGTTGCAAAGCGTATGGAAATAGGTGCAGTTTTAGGTGCGGCTCCGGCTGAGAATATAAGACGTGAAAGACCTGTTGCAGGAGATGTTGTAATACTTCTTGGCGGAAAGACAGGACGTGACGGCTGCGGAGGTGCAACAGGTTCATCAAAGTCCCATACTCTTGAATCACTTGAAAACTGCGGTGCTGAAGTACAGAAGGGCAATCCTCCGGAGGAGAGAAAACTTCAGAGGCTTTTCCGCAATCCTGAAGTTACCAAGATGATTAAAAGATGCAATGATTTCGGAGCAGGCGGTGTATCGGTTGCAATAGGCGAGCTTACTGACGGACTTATTATCAATCTCAATGCTGTTCCTAAGAAATATGATGGTCTTGACGGTACAGAGATTGCTATTTCCGAATCACAGGAGCGTATGGCAGTTGTAATTGCTCCGGAGGATGTTGAAAAATTCATGTTTGAGGCAAAGAAAGAAAATCTTGAAGCTACTCTTGTTGCTGATGTTGTAGACGAGCCACGCCTTAAAATGAACTGGAACGGTAAAACTATTGTAAATCTTTCCCGTGAATTCCTCAATTCAAACGGTGCACCAAAATATACAAATATAGTTGTTGATATTCCGGATGAAACCGAAAACGAACAGTTTAACGATTCTGCTGAAGAATGGGTTAAACTTATGGGAAGTCTGAATGTATGTTCACAGAAGGGACTTATCGAAAAATTTGATTCCACTATCGGAGCAGGTACTGTTCTTATGCCTTTCGGCGGTGCTTATCAGATGTCACCTTCTCAGGCTATGGCTGCAAAGATTCCGGTACTCAAAGGTGAAACAAGCACCTGTTCACTTATGGGCTGGGGATATAATCCTGATATATCATCAAAAAGTCCTTATCATGGAGCAATGCTTGCGGTTATTGAATCAATTGCAAAGATTGTTGCTGCCGGTGGTACTTATAAAAAATGTTGGCTTACCTTCCAGGAATATTTTGAACGTACTCAAAATGACCCTAAACGCTGGGGCAAGCCTATGGCAGCACTTCTCGGTGCTTTTAAGGCACAGCTTGAACTCGGATGCGGTTCAATCGGCGGTAAGGATTCAATGTCGGGTACTTTTGAAAATATTGATGTTCCGCCGACTCTTGTATCATTTGCTGTTTCAACTGCAAATGCTGATAAAATTGTATCAACTGAATTTAAAAAATCAGGGGACAAGGTAATATATATTGCTCCTGACTATGATATAAACGGACTCCCTGTGTTTGACAGCGTAAAGGCAGTATTTGACAAGGTTGAGGATATTATTTCCGCTGGAAGAGCTGCTTCAGTCTGGACTATCGGATATGGTGGAGTTGCAGAGGGTATAGCTAAGATGTGTTTCGGAAATAAGTTAGGATTTGAATTTTCTTCACGTCTTTCAGCTGATGTTCTGTTTAAACCATGTTATGGTGCATTTGTAATTGAACTTACCGGTGAAGCTTCTGATGATGAACAGGTTATCGGTAAAATCATTGATAGTTATAAAATCTGTACTTTTGATTATAATATCAATCTTGATAATCTTCAGAGAGTATGGGAAAACAGACTTGAACCGGTATTTCCGTGCAGAATCAGGACAACTGACTCAACTCCGGCAACATACAGCTATAAGAATGAAACAAGGATTTCAGCTTCTGAAAAATTTGCAAAACCAAGGGTAATTATTCCGGTGTTCCCTGGAACAAACTGTGAATACGATACAGCAAGGGCATTTGAGAAAGCAGGTGCTGTCGCTGAAACTGTTGTTATACGCAATCTTTCAGCCAGTGACATTGAACAGTCAGTTGACTATTTTGAAAATGCTATCAAGGAATCACAGATTATTATGATTCCAGGAGGATTCAGTGGCGGTGATGAACCTGAGGGAAGCGGTAAGTTTATTACAGCATTTTTCCGTAATCCCAAGATTAAAGATGCCGTTCATGACCTTCTTAAAAACCGTGACGGTCTTATGCTCGGTATATGCAACGGTTTTCAGGCACTTGTAAAGCTCGGACTTGTTCCGTTCGGTGAAATTGTCGATATGAAGAATGATTCTCCGACACTTACTTTTAATACAATCAACAGACATCAGTCCATGATGGTCAATACAAGAATTGCTTCAAATAAGAGTCCTTGGCTTTATGGTACGGAAGTAGGGGATATTCACTGCATACCAATTTCACACGGTGAGGGACGTTTTACAGCTCCGGCAAGTCTTATTCAGCAACTTGCCAATAATGGACAGATTGCTACTCAGTATGTTGATTTGGATGGCTGTCCTACAATGGATATACGCTATAATCCTAATACTTCAATTGAAGCAATCGAGGGCATTACTTCACCGGATGGCCGTGTACTCGGTAAAATGGGACATTCTGAACGTAAAGGAAGCTATATCTGTAAAAATATTGAAGGAAACAAAGACCAGAAAATTTTTGAAAGCGGTGTGGCATACTTCAAGTAAAAACATTTTTCAGAGCAGGATGAAAAGTCCTGCTCTTTTTTTACTTGACAGTTCTTTTATTTTAATGTATAATAAAACCATATTTTATTTAGGATGATAATTTTTGGATAATCATAAAAGGGAAAAATTACAGGAACTTATAATGAAAAATAAACTCCGGTTAAAACAGAAAAGTTTATCAGATAATGAATTATTTCAGGAATGTCTGAAAAAGCTTGAATATGCTGAAATAATTGAAGAAAATGCAAAAACAGAAAATATATTGAATTTAATGAAAAGCAGATTCAATATAAAATATCATCACATTGACAGTTCTTATGAAATATCTTTTAATCAATTGTTTCTGAATTCTGAGCAGAAGTATTATATCATATGGGATAACGCAGATATACCAATATTAAAATGTTCAGGGAAATATGTGCTTCAATTTCCGGACGATGTATTTGTTGTGGATTTTGATACATATATTGTTTCAGAAGATTTCAGTGAAGTTATTCATTGTGATGAATCGGACAGATTATGGCGATATATTGATATATAAGAGATTAATGATTTTTATTGAAAATAGGTGACATATATGAAAGAAAAAGTTTTTAAAAATATGAATGCCGTTTATTGTATGGCTTTATTTACAATATGGACTGTATTGGAAATTTTTCTTGTTCCAAAAATGAAATTATATATGGCTGATGAAACAGTTGATATATTAAAGGAAACTGTAATAAAAATTATAATATGGTTTATTCCGTCAGTATTTTTGATTATTCATTTCAATAATTTTTTATATATAAAAAAGGACAAACTTTTTGAATGTAAATCTGCATTATTAAAATATGTTCCTTTATTTTTGATTTTTGCAGTATATCATATTATTTCTGATTATGTAAGAAATGGCAGTGTTTCTGTGAGTGATTCTTTCAGGCTTTCCGATATATTATTATCCCTGACTGTTGGCATTTCGGAAGAAATGGTTTTCAGAGGATTATTTCTTAACAGCATATTGAAAGAGAATAAAAATAATTGGTTTGCTGTTTCAGTTAATTCAATAATGTTTTTACTGATACATTTTCCCATTTGGTATACAAGCGGCTTGTTCGTTGAATATATAGTAAGTGGTTCTTTTGTTCAGATTATAATATTGAGTTTAATTTTCAGTTGGAGTTTTATAAAAAGTAAAAGCATAATTGTACCGATTGCTTTACATACATTTTGGGATTTGTTATGCTGGTTCTTATAATCTGAATTTTAATTGATTCTCAGCAATAAAATTATTTTTTTGGAGAAATTTTTATGGGACATGGAATAAGGGCGATTATAGGAAAAAATAACGCTGTTAAAAATATTGCGGATTTCTGGCACTACGCTGATGTAATTGAACTTCAGCAAGATTATTCAATGATTTTTCTGACAGATAAATTGTTTGATGATATAACTGAATTGTATGATGAAAAAAATAATCTTGATTGCTGTGGACTTGTATTTTTCACAACATCGGTTTTCCATTTTTTATAGGAGTATTCTGCTGATTCAAAGCTTATGTATATAGAAACAGATTATTTTGGAGGATATGGCACACAGATAGGTATATTGTTTAAGAACAACAGTGTGATAAATTCTCCTATTAGTGAAAAGGGAATAATAAATAAATTGCTTAAAGAGATAGGAGCATTGAAATATATGGGAAAGGATGAATTTGACAGTTTAGGGCTTGGATGTTTTTGTAGAATGGAAATATAAAAATACCCGAAAGAAGCGAAAAGATTCTTTCGGGCTTTATTTTTTATACTTGCAAATATTTGTTGGGTATGGTATAATATAAGTCGAAATAATTCAGAAAGGAATTTTGTATTTATGGATTTGAAAAAAACAGTTTTTGAACTGTCAGAAGCTTATGGTGCATCAGGCAATGAATTTCCAGCGGCTGAACTTGCACTTGATATGCTTAAAAAATATTGTCCTGATGCTGAAATGGTGAACGGCAATGTTATAGGAAAATTTGGTGTTCACAGTGAGAGTAAGCTTAATCTTGTTCTTGATGCACATATAGACCAGATTGGTTTTGTTGTGACTTATATAACTGATGAGGGATTTATAAAAATAGGGAATTTAGGCGGAATAGACAGGCGGCTGCTTCCGGCACAGCAGGTTGTTATACATGGAAAGCAAGATATAAAGGGAGTTATATGTTCTATACCTCCGCACCTTACCAAAGGCGACAGTAAAGTACTTGATTTTGATGAAATCGCAATTGATACAGGTATGAAAAAATCTGAACTTGAAAAAATTGTATCTTTGGGAGATTCGATAACTTTTGATGTAAAATGCAGAAGCCTTTTAAATGACAGAATAACAGGCGGTGCACTTGACGACCGATGCGGAGTTGCATCTGTTCTGTATGCACTTGAGCTTTTGAATAATTGTAAAACAAAATATAATGTCACTGTTATTTTTTCAACTCAGGAGGAACTCGGTGAGAGAGGTGCAAAAATCGGCGCATTTGAAATTAATCCTGATATTGCAATTGCTGTAGATGTAAGTTTTGCATATGCTCAGGGTGAAAACGAGCAGAAATGCGGTCATCTGGGAAAAGGTGCAATGATTGGTATATCGCCAAGCCTTTCCCGTGAAATTTCAGACATTTTAATTAATACGGCAAAATCGGCAGATATCCCATATCAACTTGAAATTATGAACGGTCTGACTTCAACCAATGCTGACCAATATTCAATAAGCAGAGACGGTGCAAAGGCTTGTACTCTTTCAATACCGCTCAGAAATATGCATACGCCTGTTGAGGTTATAAGTCTTGCTGATGTGAATTATACGGCTGAACTTCTTGCATCATATATAAAGGGGGATTGAATAGATGAAAGAGCTGTTAAAAGAACTGTGTTTAATCAATGGAATTTCAGGTGATGAATCTGCTGTACGTGAGAATATAATTTCAAAGATAAACGGGTACTGTGATTACAGAGTTGATAATCTTGGAAATTTAATCTGTTTCTGCAAAGGGAAAAAGTCATCTGATAAAAAGCTTATGATTTGTGCACATATGGATGAGGTCGGATTTATTGTTACATATATAAAAAATGATGGTACACTTTGTTTCGGTGAAGTAGGCGGAATTGACCCATCTGTTATAATTGGCAGGCAGGTTACTATAGGTAGGAATAAAATAAGCGGAATTATCGGCTCAAAAGCAGTACATAATCTTTCAAAGGACGAAAGGAAAGCATCTCCGAAAACGGATAGCTTATATATTGATATCGGTGCAGATTCAAGGGAAGAAGCTGAAAAATATGTAAAGCTTGGTGACAGTGTATGCTTTGATTCTGAATATACTGAACTTGGTGAAAACTGTATAAAATCAAAGGCAGTTGATGACCGTGCGGGCTGTACAATGATGATTGAATTAATTAGGGAAAAGCCTGAATATGATACATATTTTGTCTTTAATGTTCAGGAAGAAATCGGATTAAGGGGTTCAAGGGTAAGTGCATTTTCTGTTGCCCCTGATTTTGCAATAGTTCTGGAAGCTACTACTGCTGCTGATATTGATGGAATATCCGATGAAAAGAAAGTGTGCTCGCTCGGAAAAGGAGCTGTAGTTGGATTTATGGACAGAAGTACAGTTTATGACAAAGGACTTTATAATCTTGCATTTGATACTGCTGAAAAATATGACATACCATGCCAGACTAAAACCATGATAGCAGGCGGAAATGACAGCGGAGCTATTCATTTGAGCCGTGGCGGAGTGCATACTATAGCAGTCTCAGTGCCATGCCGTTATCTGCACAGTCCGTCATGCGTTATTAATTTAGACGATTTGGAAAGCTCATTTAATCTTGTTAAAGCACTTGCAAAAAGGGTGCATGAGTTATGATAAAATTAATTCAGAATGAGAGTGAATTCAATACAGAAATTCTTATGAAGTCTCTTTCAGGACGTAAGATGATTGCGTATATGAATGCTTATGGGACAGGATACGATTTTTGCCGTTTTTATAAAATTACTCATGAATCAGGCGAAGGATTTATGTTTTTTATAAATTCAACGCTCATAATCTGTACTGACGGAAAACTGTGTGCAGATTATGAACTGGTATCTTTTATTAATATGTGTATGCCTTTCAGAATTGAAGGTGATACAAGAATACTTAAAAAAGTTTCTGCTGATGTTTCTGACTCATATCAGGTACTTAACAGAACAGTTTTTGAACTTGTTCCCGATGAGAAAAGTCAGAATTTTGCAGAAGAATTTGTTGATTTTAATCCCAGTCTACCGGAAGTTTATAAGATTTTAAGCGAGGGTTTTCCGAATATTTCCGATTTTTCATTATGGTATACAGATACTTCACACAGATGCAGGCATGGTATAAGCAAAGTATTTACTTATAGGGACTGTACAACGGCTTCTATGGTTTTTGATATAGGTAACGAGGTTCTGATAGGGCAGGTTGCAACAAAACTGTCGGCAAGGGGAAGCGGCTATGCAAGGGAATTTCTGAAATGGCTTGCATATTTTCTTAATAATTTGGGTAAAAGAGCTTTTCTGCTTGCACTTGATATCCGTGTAAGTTTTTACAGGGAAATAGGATTTAGGGAAATAGAGACTGAAATTGTCCTTGAAAGAATTGATATTGAAAAAGAAAGCATTTTCAAGGGTATTCTGGAAGATGAGTAATGAAAGGATATAATTATGAATAAAGATATAAAAAAGATATATAATTTTGATGATAAACTTCTGGAACTTGCTGAACAGGCAGAAAAAAACTGCACGAAGGCTTTCGAAGACATAGATAAAACTGCTGAATATTGCGGAGCAAAGGTTCTTAAAGCATTTGCAGACAATAGAATAAGTGAATCTTGTTTTTATGGTTCAACAGGATATGGTTACGGTGATATAGGCAGAGAAAGTATTGACAGGGTCTTTGCACAGGTTTTAGGTACAGAAGATGCACTTGTCCGTTTCAATTTTGTTTCTGGTACTCATGCACTGTCTGTTGCACTTTTCGGAGTTCTGAGAACAGGTGATAAAATGGTATCAATTACAGGTAAGCCATATGATACTCTTGAAGAAGTTATTGGTCTTGCCGGAGAAAAGGGAAATGGTTCTCTTATGGATTATGGTATTGAATACGGTCAGGTTGATTTGCTTGAAAACGGTATTCCGGATTATGAAAAAATCACAGAAGCCGTAAAGGATGCAAAAGTTGCATATATTCAGCGTTCAAGAGGATATTCTCTTCGCCATGCTTTTACTGTTGATGATATAGAAAAGATGGTAAATGCCGTTAAAAGAGGAAATCCTGATGCAGTAATCATGGTTGATAATTGCTATGGTGAATTTGTTGAATGCCGTGAACCATCGGAAGCAGGAGCAGATATTATTATAGGTTCTCTGATTAAGAATGCCGGCGGAGGTATTGCAAGAACAGGCGGTTATATTGCAGGAAGAGCTGATTTGATAGAACTTTGTTCATATCGTTTAACCTGTGTTGGTATGGGCAAGGAAGTCGGATGTACTTTAGATATGAACCGTGAAATGCTTTTAGGTTTGTTCTTTGCTCCTGATGTAGTTGCTTCAGCAATTAAAACATCAGCTTTTGCAAGTGAAATTTTTACACTTCTCGGATATAAATGTTCTCCATGCAGAAATGATAAAAGAGGAGATATTATCACAGCGATAGAACTTAAAAATGAAAAGAATCTAATAGCTTTCTGCCGTGGCATACAAAAAGGAGCTCCGGTTGATTCTTTTGTCACTCCTGAACCATGGGATATGCCTGGTTACACAAGTAAAGTAATTATGGCAGCGGGGGCTTTTACAATGGGTGCATCAATTGAACTTTCAGCAGATGCTCCCATAAGAGAACCATATGCGGTCTGGATGCAGGGCGGTATTACATATACAAGCGGAAAATTAGGTGTTATGCTTGCGGCACAGGAGTTAATAAGCAGCTCTTAATTATTACAAATTAGTGTCATATTCGCTTTTTTTGTTGACTTTTTTCGCAAATCCTGTTAAAATTATTATTGAATGCTATTAATATAATTATAAGTTTTCAACTATCAATTAAAAAGGGGGATTTGATTTGGGAGAACGTAGGTTCTGTTACAGATGTATGGAAAAATATGATATGGAGCAGCATATATGTCCCCATTGCGGATACGATGACAATTCTCCGCATAATCCTATGTACATTACACCGGGTACTGTTTTGCATGACAGGTATATGGTAGGTATTCTTATAAGCTATAACGGCGAGGGTGCAACATATATCGCTCATGATATTTCGACGGACTGCAAAGTACTGCTTCGTGAATATATGCCCATAAATTTCTGTACAAGAGTTAAAAACAAGGCAACTATCAGCGTAAATTATAATAATCTTGCGAAATACAAGGCTTTTATGGCTGAATATACTGAGCTTAACAAGTCGCTTGCAAGACTCAGGAATAATTCAAATATTAATCCTGTTCTTGATATGTTTGCCGAAAATAATACTACATATACTGTTTTTGAGTATATCAACGGTGAAAAAATGCTTGATTTTCTCAAGGATAATGCAGGAGAACTGAGCTGGGAGCAGGTTTCAAAGCTGTTTCCTCCCTTATTTACTACTATCGGTATTCTTCATAATACTGGTATTATTCACCGTGCTATCAGTCCTGATACAATCTATATCACAGAAAAGGGTGAACTGAAACTTTCAGGATTCTGCGTTTCAGCAGTAAGAACGGCCGATGCAGGACTTGAATATGAGCTTTTCAAAGGATATGCTGCTCCGGAACAGTATTCAGCAAGCAGTTCAAGCCGTCAGGGGTCATGGACTGATGTTTATGGTGTCTGTGCGTTGCTTTATCGTGCCCTTACAGGCTGTATGCCTATTGATTCACAGAGCCGTGTAAAAAATGATGACCTCTGTGAACCGGCAATGCTGAATAAAAATATTCCTCCTCATGTTTCAAAGGTAATAATGGATGGCATGAATCTTTCCGGAAAGGACCGTATTCAGACCATTACTGAGCTTGTTACAAGGCTTTTTGAACAGCCTACAACAGTTAAGTCTGTTGTTTCAAAAGAGCAGCGGCATATTGAGAATACTGCTCCTCATGAACGCACTATGAATTATCGTCAGCCGGTTCAGCAGGAACAATATTATCAGCCACCACCGCCACCTCCGAATTATTATCAATCAGAAAACAATAATGATTATGACAATTATCATTATGAAAAGGTAAGTACGGTTGACAGGTTAAAAATTCCTGTTATTATAGGTATTCTTCTTTTGGCAATACTCCTGATTATATCAGTTTTTCTTATGAAGATTTTTGTTCCTTCATCAGAAGAATCATCTTCTTCAAGAAGGTCTTCGTCTTCACTTTCTGGAAATATAGTTACTGATGAACAGCAGGGGTCATTAGATTCGGAAGAAAATCTTGATACTGAAGTGCCTAATTTTGTTGACAGTTTTTATTCTTATGTTTCAGACAGGTATTCTGATTATTTCAAGTTTGAAGTTACTTATGAATATCATAATGATATTGAAGCCGATAAGATTATTGAACAGGATATTGAATCCGGCACAATGGTTGCACAGGGAAGCACTGTACATCTTGTTGTAAACAAAGGAAAAGAGGGCGGAGATATTCCCTCTTATGATGGACGTAGTGTCGCACAGTATGAAAACGACTTGAAAGAAGCTGGTATAGTTAACTATTCTCTTATACGTTCAGCCAATACATGGGGTTATCCTGATACGATAGTTCAGCTTCAGGTTGGCGGTACAGAAGTTAAGGCAGGAACTTATTTCAGTAACAAAGACGGTAAGAAGCTTCTTGTTTACTATATTCCGAAAGATGCAGATATTCAGGCTCCGCCGACTCAAGTAACTGATTATAAGCAGACAACTGCAACAAATAATTCAGCAAATTCAACAACAAATGCAACAACTGCCGTAATAACAACGTCTGTACAAAAAACAGAGCCTCCTGTAACAAATCCGCCGGCAACAGACCCACCTATAACAAATCCACCTGTAACAAATCCACCAGTGACAGACCCGCCACCAGTAATAACCGACCCGCCGCCGGTAATAACCGATCCGCCACCGGTAATAACTGACCCACCGGAAAGCGGAGGAGTTCAGGAATGGTAAATAAATATTAATAAAAAATCTCCGGATTAAGTTCCGGAGATTTGTTTTATTTGTTCATATATTTTTCTTCCAGCCATTTTATCATTGCATCAAAGCCTTCTTGAGTGCGTTCAAAATTCTGTTCATATTCTATTTTTGCTTTCATTGAGCATATTTTTCCATGCCATGTCATAGCCCTAAGAGTTTTATCCGTAATTATCTTATAGGAAAAATCGTTTTTACTTCCTGAATAATCGTTACCGCTGTTGAAATAGTAGAATTTAGGAATTTCGAAAATTTCAGATACGCTTGGCATTATATATTCTCCTTATTTAAAAAAGTAAATTGATTTATCTAAGCTTTCGTAAACAGCACTTAACATTGGTATAATTTCATTATCCGGAGGAGTCATATCTGGAATCATAATTACATGACAGCCTGCTGAATATGCTGATTTTATACCATTAGGGGAGTCCTCGAAAGCAACACACTGATTGGGTAAAAAACAAAGTTTTTCCGCAGCAGTAAGATAAATATCAGGTTCGGGTTTTCCGTTTTCTATCATATCTCCGCAAATTACAGTATCAAAGTAATTGAACAGATTAGTTTTACTGAGGTATACAATTGTTCTTTCACGCTGAGTTGCTGTAGCTACAGCAAGTTTGATATTATGGGATTTAAGGTAATCAAGCAGTTCCAAAACTCCTTTTTTTAATTCAATGCCATATTTTTCTATATGGGCATTGATAAGTTCTGTACGTCTTGCACGTATTTCTTCTGTAGGAAAACCTTCACCGAAAAAACTTTTGAGTTTCGGAATTGAATATTTTCTTGCGAGACTTCTTATAGCGAAAACGTGTTCGTCTTCCATTGTGTAACCAAAATCTGCGGCAGCCTGTTTCCAGTATTTCAGATACAGTTTTTCGGTATCAATCAGCAGACCGTCCATGTCAAAAACTGCACCTTTGATTATTATATTATTCATGTTTTAAATTTAAAAAGTTGTTTCAGTTTATTTATTAACAAATTTTTCTGATGAATTTCAGGCGGAAAATCTTCGTCATCAATTCACCAGTTAATCATCCAGCTGTACATACCTTCATATTGAAGTGCGGAACTTCCCCATGAGAAATCTGTTTCCATTCCACGCTTGACCATAGCGTCCCATTCATTGCGATGGTCATAATATACGCTCTTTGAATAATTGATAACTCCAAGCATTTCATCTGCATTATAGTTGGTGAATGAAAATCCTGTACCAGTGCCGTCAAATTCGTTGTAAGGTGTAACAGTATCTTTAAGACCGCCTGTTTCACGTACAATCGGGACTGTACCATAGCGGAGAGAGATAAGCTGAGTAAGTCCGCAAGGTTCAAACAGTGAAGGCATAAGCATAGCATCAGCAGCAGCATAAACCTTGTGAGCCAGCTGGTCGGAATAGAGAATATTTGCAGAGACACGCTCCGGATATTTCCACTGATAATGTCTGAACATATCTTCATATCTCTGTTCACCTGTGCCAACAACAATAAACTGTGTATTCGGGTCACATATACGTTCCATAACGCAGTTTATCAGGTCGAGACCCTTTTGGTCGGTAAGGCGTGAAATAATAGCAATCATATATTTATTCCGGTCAACAGGAAGCCCGAGTTCTTCTTGAAGCTTTTCTTTATTAACAGCCTTGTACTTTCTGAAGTTTTTGGAGCTGTATTCCTTGAAAATCTGTTTGTCGTCAGACGGATTGAAAACCTTATAGTCAATTCCGTTGACAATACCACGCAGGGAAGCACTTCTTGAACGGAGCAGACCGTCAAGCTGCTCGCCAAAGAACGGATATTTTATTTCTTCTGCATAGGTTTCGGAAACAGTTGTGATATAGTCGGCATATACAAGACCACCCTTAAGCATATTTGCGTCTTTCTTGAATTCAAGTTTGTCCGGAGTGAACATATATCCGGGAAGAGCAGTATTGTATTTAAAAGTATCAATATTCCATACGCCCTGAAATTTAAGGTTATGGATAGTCATGATTGATTTTGTTGAACTGTAGAACGGATTTGTTGCAAATGCTGAGTGCAGAAATACAGGTATAAGGGAAGCCTGCCAATCGTGACAGTGAATAATATCGGGTCGGAAACCTATAACAGGCATAATTGCAAGAACTGCTTTGCAGAAGAAAGTGAAACGTTCAATATCCCACTTAAGGTCTGATGAATATGGGCTGTCGCATTTGAAATAAAATTCATTATCAACGAAATAGAACTTGATTCCATTGTATTCATATTCCATTATTCCAACATGAACACCTTTTTCCCTTAGACCATAATCCATATAGAAATGGGTTACATATTTGAAATTATCTCTGTATTTTGCTGGAATGCAGGTGTAGTATGGCATGATAACTCTTACATCAAATTCGTTTTTGTTGATATACTGCGGAAGTGCACCTACAACATCAGCAAGTCCTCCTGTTTTAATGAAAGGAACACATTCCGAAGCAGCAAATAAAATGTTTTTCATAATTTTACTCCTTAAAATAGATTGTAGAAGAAGTCCGTTATCAGCATTCCAAAATAAAAGAATATACTTTCGATTTTTCTGTATTTCCGGAAGGTAAAAACGAAATTATTTCAAAAATTTACTTTTATCTGGCTGAAAATAGCGGATAATTTATGCAAATTATGAGATTTGCATTTATATTATACACCAAAAATACAATTAAGTCAATAGAAAAATATTAAAAATTAACAAAAATTTTATTTCTGAGAAAAAATAATGCAAGGTCTTTGCAAAAATAAAAAAATGTGGTATAATATATTTATTGAGGTTTGTTTTTTACATAAGAAGTTTGTTTCCGGAATGGTTTTCCGGAAATATGAATTTGAGGTGGAGTAAATAATTTATGGATAATAAGTCTTTTTATGAGGCGAAAAAAGCCGCACTGGAAAAATATTTCAGCCGTATGAATGAAATGCAGCAGAAAGCTGTTTTCAGTGTGAATGGTCCTGTACTCGTCCTTGCCGGTGCAGGAAGCGGAAAAACTACAGTTATTGTCAATCGTATTGCAAATCTTATCAAGTTTGGTAATGCTTATTATGGCAATTCATGTACGGCAAGTGGAAGTGATTTGAATTTTCTTGAAAATTATGCGGCAGGAAAAACAGATGATTCTGAAACTCTCAGGGATATTGTGGCTGTCAGTCCTGTAAGGCCCTGGAACATTCTTGCTATAACTTTTACAAATAAGGCAGCAGGAGAACTTAAAGAACGGCTTTCCAGTATGCTCGGAGAGCAGGCAAACGATATAACAGCGGCAACATTCCATTCGGCCTGTGTGAGAATACTCAGAAGAGAAATTGAAAATATTGGATTCGGCAGTGATTTTACAATTTATGATACAGACGACAGCCGCCGTATGATTAAAAGTGTAATGGCTGAACTTGATGTTTCAGAAAAGCAGTTTGTTCCAAGAAATGTGCTTGCGGAAATAAGCTCTGCAAAAGATAAGATGATTAGTCCTTCTGAAATGCTTTCTGATGCTGTGAACGATTATCGTAAAAAAATTATAGCAAGAATATATGCTCTTTATATGGAACGTATGCATATGGCAAATGCTCTTGATTTTGATGACATTCTTTGCAAAACAGTTGAATTGTTTGAAAAATTTCCCGATATTCTTGAAAAATATCAGAACCGATATAAATATATAATGGTTGATGAATATCAGGATACAAACCATGTTCAGTTCCGGCTTGTCTCACTTCTTTCGGAAAAACACAGGAATCTTTGCGTTGTTGGTGATGATGACCAGAGTATATACAGATTCAGGGGTGCGGATATAGGAAATATTTTAGGTTTTGAAGAACAGTTTACAGATGCAGTTGTTATACGCCTTGAACAGAATTATCGTTCAACCCAGACTATTCTTAAGGCAGCAAATGCTGTTATTTCAAATAATACTGGAAGAAAAGAGAAATCACTCTGGACAGCAGGCGAAAAGGGTGACAATGTTTTATGGTATAAGGCTGTCGATGAAAATGATGAAGCAAATTTTATTGTTAAAACAGTTAAGGAAGATTATAAAAAATATGGATGTTACAGACGAAATGCAGTTCTTTATCGTATGAATGCACAGTCAAATATAGTTGAAAGAGCTTTGGTATCTGCTGGTATTCCTTACAGAGTTTATGGCGGTATGCGTTTTTATGACCGTAAGGAAATAAAAGATGTTACATCATATCTTGCGTTTATAAACAATCCATTTGATATGATACGTTTCAGACGGATTATAAATGAACCGAAAAGAAGTATAGGGGAATCCACAATTTCTGTTATTGACGATATATGCCGTGACCTGAGAATATCTCCATATGATGCAATGAAGAATTGCGAACAGTATTCTCCCCTTGCAAAAAGAGTAACAGTTCTTAAAAATACAGCAAATATGTTTGAACAGCTTATCAGTCAGGTTGATGTTCTTCCTCTTGATGAACTTCTTGATTTGGTGCTTGATAAAACGGGTTATCTTGACTATCTTAAAACTTTTGACAATGCCGAATCAAGAATTGAAAATGTAAACGAGCTTAAAACATCGGTTATACAGTATATGAATACGGCTGAAAATCCGACTCTTAACGGATTTCTTGAAGAAATAGCCCTTTATACGGAAGCTGACAGTGATGACGGAACTGATGACAAGGTTATACTTATGACTATTCATTCAGCTAAAGGACTTGAATTTGACAATGTTTTTGTTATAGGTCTTGAAGAAGGGATTTTCCCCAGTTCCCGTTCTGTTGATGATGAGGAAGAATTGGAGGAAGAACGCCGTCTTGCTTATGTTGCTGTAACACGTACAAAAAATCAGCTTTACATAATAAGTGCAGGAAGACGTATGATTTTCGGACAGACTCAGAGCAATGTAACTTCAAGATTCATACGTGAAATGGGAATGGAACTTATCAATAAAAAGGACAATGCCGCTGCACTTAAAACCGCTATTGCGGATATAGAAAATACAGAAGTTCAGTCACTCAGTCTTCAGCAGCAGCTTGCAAGAAATAAGCGTCAAATTTCTCCTGCTTCTGTATCTGAAAAAACTGTATATGAAATCGGAGAACGTGTTATGCATAAAATTTTCGGAGCAGGTACAGTATTGTCAGTAACACCTGTTTCAAATGATTCAATGCTTGAAATTGCGTTTGATAAAGTCGGCACAAAAAGAATTATGGCAAATTTTGCAAAAATTACAAAACTTAGTTAGTATTTTTGGATTTATAAATAAAAAGGAGTTTTCTTTATGAGAAAAACAAAGATTGTCTGTACTATCGGGCCTGCAACTGATGATGAAAATATCATGCGTGAGCTTATGCTTGCCGGTATGAATGTTGCAAGATTCAATTTTTCACACGGCGACTATGAAACTCACGAAAAACGTCTGCGTCAGATTGAAAGACTGCGTAAGGAGCTTGATTTGCCGATTGCAACTCTTCTTGATACAAAAGGACCTGAAATCCGTCTCGGAAGATTTGTGGATGATAAGCCAGTTGAAATTTATGACGGCGATATTTATACGCTTACTACAGAAGATATTCCTTGTACTGATAAAATCGGAAGTATAAGTTTCAAGAAGCTTCCACGTGATGTGAGCATGGGAACAAGAATTTTAATAAATGACGGAGTTATAGAACTGCTTGCTGAAAAAGTTACTAAAACAGATATTGTCTGTCGCATTATTCATGGTGGTATTCTTTCAAATAATAAAGGAATAAACGTTCCCGGAGTAAAACTTTCAATGCCTTATCTCAGTCCGAAAGATATGGATGATTTGGAATTTGGTGCAAAAATGGGATTTGATTTTATTGCTGCAAGTTTTGTGCGTTCTGCGGCTGATATAAATTATCTTCGTAAATTTACCCAGAGCGTAGGATGGTTTGATGTTCGTATTATTGCAAAAATTGAAAACAGTGACGGCGTTGAAAACATTGACGAAATTCTTGAAGCTGCTGACGGTATCATGATTGCACGCGGAGATATGGGCGTTGAGATACCTTTTGAACAGATTCCCGCTATCCAGAAAGCAATTATTCATAAGGGATATAATGCGGGAAAGCAGGTTGTTACTGCTACACAGATGCTTGAATCAATGATTACAAATCCACGCCCGACACGTGCTGAAATTACTGACGTTGCAAATGCTATATATGATGGTACAAGTGCTATCATGCTTTCGGGTGAAACAGCGGCTGGGGCGTATCCTGTTGAAGCAGTAAAAACAATGGCTCTGATTGCTGAAACTACTGAAAATAATATTGACTATAAGGGTAGGTTTGCCAAAAGACGTTCCAGTCCGGAAGGAAGTATTGCCGAAGCTATTGCACACGCTACCGTTACTACTGCCCATGACCTTGATGCAAGTGCTATTATTACAGTTTCATTAGGCGGACAGACAGCACGTCTTATCTCAAAATACCGTCCGAGCTGTCCTATTATAAGCTGTACTATGAGTGAAATTGTCTGTCGTCAGATGAATATGAGCTGGGGTGTTATACCTTATATAATTGATGAAAAAAACAGTACAGATGAACTTTTTGCAGCAGCAGTAAATGAAGCTGAATCTCACCGCCTTGTTGAAGACGGAGACCTTGTTGCTATTACGGCAGGAGTTCCACTTGGTGTTTCCGGTACAACAAATCTTATGAAAGTTGAACGTATAGGAAAATAAAAACTAATATAAAAAATATTGGTGTTACTTTATGTTGCACCAATATTTTTATCATATCAGAATATTGATTCCGAATCATACATTGAACGTAGCTTCTGGACTGCCTTTTTTTCAATCCTTGATACGTATGAACGGGATATATTTAATTTTTCAGCTGTTTCATGCTGAGTATGCGGAGAACTTGAATAAAGCCCATAGCGGTAGACAATAATTTCCAGTTCTCTTTTGTCAAGGCATTTTTCCAGAAAGCTGTAAAGCTGTTTGGAACGTATATTCAGCTCGACCTGTTCATGAATGTCAATACCATCATCAATTAAGTCAATTAATGTAAGAGCGTTCCCGTCCTTGTCGGTTTCAACCGGTTCATTGATATAAATATCACCGGCTGATTTTTTTGCAGAACGGAAATTCATGAGAATTTCATTTTCAATGCATCTGCTTGCATAAGTGGCGAATTTCGCACCTTTTTCATAGTCAAAAGTTGAAACCGCCTTAATCAGACCAATTGTTCCGACAGACAGAAGTTCTTCCTGTTCGGAGGCTGACTGGGAGTATTTTTTTGCAATGTGTGCAGCAAGTCTCATATTGTGTTCAATAAGTTTGTTTCTTGCTCCTTTGTCTCCCTGAGCCATTAGTTTGAAATATTTTTCTTCATCAGCTTTTGAAAGCGGTTTTGGGAATGAGTTTGAATTTTCGACATGAAGCACAAAGAAAAGCAGATTTTTTAATAATTCCAACAGCATATATATCACCTCCCTGCATTATATTCAATACAGCTTGCACAATATTATTAATTATGATATAATAAAAAGGAGTAATGTTATGTATAGAAAAATAAAAATATTTAATGATACTCTTAAGCAGTGCCATGAAAATGAAAAGCTTGCCGGAGCTGTCATAAATTCAATAAACGGCACAAAGCTGTATTATGCAGATGATTATCCGGAAATTATATATAATCAGAATAATGTGTGTCATTTGAGTGTTACAAGTGAACGGACGTTTGAAGCTGCTGAAAATCTGATGAAGATTTATCCTGATTCAAGAACAGGAGTACTTAATTTTGCATCAGCAGTAAATGCGGGAGGAGGAGTTGCATTGGGTGCATCAGCACAGGAAGAGTGTCTTTGCAGATGCTCAACTCTTTATCCCTGTCTTGATACCAAGGAATTAAAAAGGGATTTCTATAATTATCATAGATTTTCTTTTGATTTTCGCTATACCGATGTCTGTATATATGTACCTGACGTTGTGGTTATAAAATCTGATACATTACTTCCGGAAAGCGTTGAAGAGAGCAAGTGGTATAATGTTGATGTTCTTACCTGTGCCGCTCCTAATCTTTCGCTGTCATTTTTATCAAAGGAAAAACTTTCTGAAATACATGAAAAACGTGGCAGACATATTCTGAGTATAGCTGTTGCAAACGGGATAGAGATACTTGTTCTGGGAGCATTCGGATGCGGAGCTTTCAGAAATAATCCTGAAACCGTTGCATATGCATATAAGAAGATTTTAACTGATTTTATGAAATATTTCAAAGAGATACGATTTGCAGTATACTGTTCTTCAGGTCATTCAAAAAATTATGATACATTCTGTGAAATTATCGGAAATTCTGATTAAAGGAGTACTTTTATGGATAAATTAACAGCAGAAAAGCGGATTAATGAGCTTTCAGAGCTTATCAACAGATATACTTATCAGTATTATGTTCTTAGTAATCCGGAAGTGAGCGACTATGATTTTGATATGCTGATGCAGGAACTTAAAGCTTTGGAAAATCAATTTCCGGAACTGATTTCACCTGTTTCACCGACTCAAAGGGTCGGAGGTATTGCGGACGGAAGATTTGAAAAAGTTAGGCATACTGTGCAGATGGCAAGTCTTCAGGATGTTTTTTCCGTTGAACAGGTTGAAAATTTTATTGAAAAATGCAAAGAAGAGCTTGAATCTCCTGAATTTTCAGTAGAACCGAAAATTGATGGTTTATCAGTTTCACTTGAATATGAGAACGGCTTGCTTGTACGTGGTTCAACACGTGGAGATGGTTTTGTGGGTGAAGATGTTACTGCAAATCTTAAAACAATCCATTCAATTCCGCTTAAAATAAAAAATGCCCCTGAATTTCTGGAAGTTAGGGGAGAAGTTTATATGCCGAAAAATAGTTTTCTTGAGCTTGTTGAAATGCAGGAACTTAATGATGAACAACCCTTTAAGAATCCACGCAATGCCGCATCAGGTTCACTCCGCCAGAAAGACCCTAAAATTACAGCTGAACGCAGGCTTGATATTTTTATTTTTAATATTCAGCAGTGTATCGGAAAAGATTTTGAAACGCATACAGAATCGCTTGATTATCTAAAATCACTTGGATTCAGGACTCTGCCGTCATATATTAAATGTACGGAAACCAGTGAAATTATAGCTGAAATTGAACGTATAGGGGAAAAGCGTGCAGAATATTCATTTGATATGGACGGTGTTGTAATAAAAATCAACAGTCTTGCACAGCGTGAAATTATGGGTGCTACAACAAAAACGCCAAAATGGGCAGTTGCTTATAAGTATCCGCCGGAGGAAAAAGAAACAAGACTTCTTGATATTGAAGTAAATGTAGGAAGAACGGGGGCAATTACTCCTGTTGCTGTTTTTGACTCGATTTTACTTGCCGGAACAAGTGTTTCAAGAGCTGTTCTTCATAATCAGGATTTTATTGATGAAAAGGATATACGAATCGGAGATACAATAGTTGTGCGTAAAGCCGGTGAAATTATACCGGAAGTTATACGTTCTGTCTGTCATGATGAAAAATCTGAGCCTTTTAAGATTCCGGATAAATGTCCTGTGTGCGGTACTGAGTCAGTACGTGAAGAGGGTGAAAGTGCAGTAAGGTGTCCTAATCCTGAATGTCCTGCCCAGTTGCTGAAAAATCTCATTCATTATGCTTCAAAGAGTGCAATGAATATTGATGGCTTAGGTGATGCAAATATGGCGTTGCTCGTTGAAAAGGGATTTGTGAAATCGCCTGTTGATTTATACTCTCTTAAAAAAGAACAGCTTGCTGAATTGGAAAGATTCGGAGAAAAGTCGGCTGAAAATCTCGTTGAAGCAATAGAGAAGTCGAAATCGGCAGAACTTGACAGACTTGTTTATGCACTTGGAATAAGAAATATCGGTCAGCGTGCATCAACCCTTTTATGTGAAAAATTTTCTGATATGGAAAGTCTGCTTTCAGCGACAAAGGAAGATATAGCTGAAATAGACGGATTTGGTGATATTATGGCGGAAAATGTCGTAAAAGCATTTTCTGAACCTCACTTCCGTGAACTTATCGAAAAGCTGAAAAATGCAGGAGTCAATATGAAATACAGCAAAGAAACAGTATCAGACAACAGATTTTTAGGTATGACTTTTGTTCTTACCGGTATACTTCCAACTATGAAACGTGATGATGCAAAAAAACTGATTGAGAGTTTCGGCGGCAGAGTTTCAGGGTCTGTATCTAAAAAAACAACTTTTGTTGTTGCAGGTGAAGATGCGGGAAGCAAGCTTATAAAAGCACAGGAGCTGGGTATAGAAATACTGAGTGAAAAAGATTTAATTGATAGGACGAAATAAAAAAAGCCGGAGTTTTAAAACTCCGGCACTTTATTTTTATTCACCGAGCGGATTACCATTTGCATCAGTGTTTATATTTCCGCAAAGAATCAGAATACCTTCAATGAATCCCCATATGCCGCCTATACCGCATGAACATACAGTAAGAATAATCTGTATAATGGCTTTTGTTGTATATCCAAGATAAAAATTATGAATTCCCCAGCTTCCAAGGAAAATACCAAGCAGACCTGCTGCCATTTTTGATTTTGCTCCTGTTCCTGCAACGGAAGCATTTCCGAGAGCATGACCACAGGTCATACATACGGCAGCTCCGGGGGAAACAGCAGTTCCGCAGTTACGACAGTATGAATTTCCCTGTCCGGCAGGTGTACCACAGTTTATGCATACGCTGTCTTTATCATCCATATTATTTCCACAGTTTCTACAATACATAAAAAATCTCCTTTTCATTCACCGAGCGGATTACCGTCTGCATCGGTGTTTATATTTCCTGTTAAAATGAGTATGCCTTCAATGATTCCCCATATTTCACTTGCAGTTGCGAGAATACCGCAACTGAGCAGAGTCATTAGCAACTGAATGACTGCTTTTGATGTGTATCCAAGATAGAAGTTATGTACTCCGAAAGCACCAAGGAAAATACCAAGTAAACCGGCTGCCAGTTTTGATTTAGCTCCGGGAGCAGCAATAGGTTTGTCATTGAGTGAACATCCGCAGGCTATACATATAACAGCACCAGGATTTATAGCAGTTCCGCAGTTACGGCAGTATGAATTTCCCTGTCCGGAAATTGCTCCGCAGTTCGGACATGAAGCATTTTTTTCATTAACAGCGTTACCGCAGTTTTTACAGTACAAAATAATCCCCCCTAAAATATCATAGAAATATTATATCATATAGTTAACAGAATGTCAACATTTGCAGAAAAAATTTTTTAAAATATTGACATATAAAAAGCCGTGTGATATAATATATTTAGTTTAAATCTTCGAGGGCAGGGTGAAATTCCCTACCGACAGTAAAGCCTGTGAGCCTTTGGGCTGATTCGGTGAAATTCCGAAGCCGACGGTTAAAGTCCGGATGAGAGAAGATTATCTGTTTTTCTGACAGATACAAAGCCCCGATTTTTCGGGGTTTTTTAATATGTTTCGAGTTTTGGAAGAAATGTGGATAAATAAGATAATAAAATAGTAAGTGTTATTATGACATGAAATGACGGGTGAAAGGGATACATTTATCACAAGGCAGTTCATCCTGATTACAGACATAATGGTATTGTAACAATATTTGTAAGTAGGGCAACGGAAACATTGAAGTCATCCGACATTAATAAAGCAGTTTTTGTGGTTTTTGACAGAAATATGAGGGGCAATGATTTTTGGGAAAAAGTCGGATTCATAGTCCGCTATGATTTGATATACCGCAATATTTCACTTATGGATATAGTAAAAATTAATAAGTAGAATTATAATATATCTTATTGTATTATTGATATGGAGGTGTTTTTATGTTTCAGGAAAAATATATGAAAGAAGCTCTTGAACTTGCTGAAAAGGGTATGGGATTTGTGAATCCGAATCCTATGGTAGGAGCTGTAATTGTCAAGAACGGTAAGATTATCGGCAGGGGATTTCATCCGAAATATGGAGAGCTTCATGCAGAACGTTTTGCATTTGCCGATTGTGACAGCAAAGGAATTGATTGTACAGGTGCAGATATGTATGTGACGCTTGAACCCTGCTGTCATCACGGAAAGACTCCGCCGTGTACAGATGCTGTAACAGAGCATAGAATAAGTCATGTATATATCGGTTCATCAGACCCTAATCCGCTTGTTGCTGGAAAGGGAGTAAAAATACTGCGTGAAAACGGAATTGAAGTAACTGAAGGAGTTCTTAAAGATGAATGCGATGAGCTTAATGAGATTTTTTTCCACTATATCACTGCCAAAAAACCATTTGTTACTATGAAGTACGCCATGACCATGGATGGAAAAATTGCCTGTTATACCGGTGAATCAAAGTGGATTACAGGCGAGGAAGCAAGAATTAACGTTCACAAGGACCGTCTTAAGCATTCGGCAATAATGGTCGGAATCGGCACAGTACTTTCAGATAATCCGATGCTTGATTGCAGAATTGAAAACAGCAGAAATCCCATAAGAATTATATGCGATACTAATCTCAGAATATCACCTGAAAGTAATATTGTTAAGACGGCGAAAGAAATCCCGACTATAATAGCAACCTGTTCAGACAATAAAGAAAAACTGTCCGGTTTTGAAAAAATGGGTTGTCAGATAATAAAAACAGGTAAGTCTGACAATCATGTTGACTTGAATCAGCTTATGAGTAAAATAAGCAATATGAAGATTGACAGTATTCTTTTAGAAGGAGGCGGAGAACTTAACTGGTCGATGCTTAAATCAGGTTTTGTGAATAAAGTACAGGCGTATATTGCACCTAAAATATTCGGTGGAAAAGATGCGAAATCGCCTGTATCAGGAATCGGAGTGCCAGAACCGTCAGATGCTTTTATGCTTTATGATAAAAAAGTTAAACATTTAGGAAGTGATATTTTAATTGAAAGCAGGGTGAAAAAATGTTCACAGGAATAATTGAAGAAATAGGAGTTGTAAAAACAGTTCAGAGAAGCGGAAATAATTCGTTTATAAGGATTGAAGCAAAGAAAATTCTGTCGGATATTCATCTTGGAGACAGCATAGCAGTAAACGGAGTTTGTCTGACTGTAACAAAAGCAGACGGCAGTATATTTCAGGCGGATGTTATGAATGAAACCCTGAACCGTTCATCCTTGGGAAAGCTTGTGGCAGGAAGCACAGTAAATCTGGAACGTGCAATGCCGATAAACGGACGTTTCGGGGGTCATATTGTCTCCGGTCATATTGACGGCACTGGAAAGATTATAAATATAAGAAATGATGGTATTGCTGTCTGGTATACAATAGAAGCAGATAATAATATTATGCGGTATACTGTAGAAAAAGGTTCAATTGCAATAGACGGTATAAGCCTTACGGTTGCGAAGACCGGTAAAAATAATTTCAGTGTATCAATAATTCCTCATACGGCGGGACAGACTGTTTTGTCATCAAAAAAAATCGGGGATATTGTCAATATAGAAAGTGATATAATCGGTAAATACGTTGAAAAACTGATGAATCCGATAAGTAGAGACAGTATTATTGATATGAAATTTCTTTCTGAAGGGGGATTTTTATGAAAAAATTTTTAACTTTATGTTCAATTGTAGGAGTGTTTTCACTTGTGTCATGTTCTGTAGGTATCAATGGAATCGGAAATAATTTAAATTTTGACTTTATAAAAAAAGACAGTGAAACAAAGACAATTGATTTAAAGGGAATTAAAGAAATAAAAATTGATATTGCTATAGGTGATTGCAATATAATTGTGGGCGATTCAGAAGAAGCAGTAATTAAAACCGACTGTGAATATAAGGCAATCAGCGAGAAAAAAGCCCAGAAAGCTTTGGAAAATACAGAACTTCGCTGTGAAATCAAAGATGATGCACTTCATATTGATTTTATCAATTCAGAAACAGGTAAAAAACTTGGCAATATCAGAAACAATAATTTAGTAAATATCATAACTGATATTGAAGTTACTCTGCCGGATAATTTTGAGTCGTTTGACATTTCAACAGATGTCGGTGAAATAGAAATTAGTGATTTTTCGGGAGCTTTTGATATTTCAAGTGATGTCGGAAATGTAACTGCAAAAAATCTGACAATAACAGGTGAGTCAAATTTTGATTCGGATGTGGGAGATATTGAATGTATTTTTGAAAATGTTGCTGGAACGGAATTGGAGATTAAAACCGATGTCGGAGATATTGATTTGTCACTCGGAGGGATTGAAAAATCTGAAATTGATATGGAATCAAATGTAGGTGATATCAGTCTTGATACTCAGGGTAAAAGCTATGAAGAAGTATCTTCAAAAAATGATGCTATGGAATGGGAAAAAGAAATTTTGATTGACGGAAAATGCAAGGTTGAAATGAAAGCAGATTTGGGTGATATAAAAATCAGTAAGTAGGAGATTTCTTGTTATGGATATGAGGAAATAAGACATTATATAGAAGTCGGTTCAGGATATGTTGAAGTTAACAGAAGTTATCCTGAAAAATATATATATTCGTGAAAATGAAATATAAGTAGATTATATATCGAGAAGCTGGATTGAAACAGAAGAAGGCGAGGAAACTTTTTATTTCTGTTATGATAACTTTGAACTGCTGATAAAGTCTTCTGAAAAATATATCAGCAAGCCTGTGAGTGAATGGATAAATTATAACGGGACTTATAATTTATGGAATTTTCCGGAATATGAATCTGATACATGGAAAAGGCTATATCTTTATTTGCAGAATCACAGTCTTAATTTTCCGGAAAATTTCAGTAAGTTCTATATGCGTACCTATATGGAAAGAGGAGTGTTAACGTATATTATAAATCCGACAGATAATTTTGAATGGACTGTTGATTTGATTCAAGAAATTGAAAAAGTCTGTTCATAATTTTATAAATACTGAAATGAAAGAGGAGGAAAAATATGTTTGAATACAATACAGTTGAGGAGGCTCTGAAGGCACTCCGGAACGGTGAAATTATCCTTGTAACTGATGATGAAGACAGGGAAAATGAGGGTGACATGATATGTGCTGCTGAATTTGCAACTACTGAAAATGTAAATTTCATGGCGGCTCATGCAAAAGGTCTTATCTGTATGCCTATGAGTGCAGAACTCTGCAATAAACTGCATTTGCCTCAGATGGTTGATTATAATACGGATAATCATGCTACAGCTTTTACGGTATCAATTGACCATGTTGAAACAACTACCGGAATATCTGCCGAAGAACGTGGATTTACTGCACGAATGACAGTTAATGACAATGCAAAGCCGGAGGATTTTCGCCGTCCTGGTCATATGTTTCCGCTTACGGCAAAGAAAAACGGTGTTCTGGAGCGTGAGGGGCATACGGAAGCAACAGTTGATTTAATGCGTCTTGCCGGACTTAAGCAATGTGGACTTTGCTGTGAAATTATGCGTGATGACGGTACGATGATGCGTTCGGCTGAACTTCAGGAAAAAGCTATGGAATGGGGGCTTAAATTTATAACTATTCAGGCTCTTAAAGAGTATAGAAAAATTCATGAAGTACTTGTTGAATGTGCTGCAGATACAAAACTTCCGACAAAATACGGGGATTTCAGAGCAGTATGTTATGTAAATAAGCTGAATGGTGAGCATCATGTAGCACTTGTTAAGGGTGATATAGGTGACGGTCAGAATATTCTGTGCCGCGTGCATTCGGAGTGCCTTACTGGTGACGCATTCGGTTCATTGAAATGTGATTGCGGACAGCAATTTGCGGCAGCTATGTCCCAGATTGAAAAAGAAGGCAGGGGAATACTTCTTTACATGAGGCAGGAAGGACGTGGAATCGGACTTGTGAATAAACTGCGTGCATATGAATTACAGGACAATGGTATGGACACACTTGATGCAAATCTTGCACTTGGTTTTCCTGCTGATATGAGGGAGTATTATATCGGTGCACAGATTCTGCGTGATTTAGGCTGTAAAACGCTTCGTCTGCTTACTAATAATCCGGATAAGATTTATGGTCTTAGCGGATTCGGACTTGAAATAAAAGAACGTATACCAATTCAGATGGATGCTACAGCTTTTGATTTGTTTTATCTTAAGACAAAGCGTGACAGAATGGGTCATATCCTTGATTATTAATCAATAGAAATATGAACAAATTGTGATTTAATAGATTAAATTATACAAGGAGTAGAAATGATATGGGATTTATGGAGATTT
>CAJTOG010000013.1 GCA_910577575.1 uncultured Ruminococcus sp.
GCTGCTCTTCACAGGTATTTTCAGAACAATAATTACGTATATATTAATACTCCCCTTATCACCGGAAGTGACTGTGAAGGTGCAGGCGAAATGTTTCAGGTAACTACAAACGGTTATACAACTGAATACAAAACAGAAGAGGAATATTATACAAATGATTTTTTCGGCAGAAAAGCAGGTCTTTCTGTTTCAGGTCAACTTGAGGGTGAAATGGCCGCAACTGCAATGGGTAAAATCTATACTTTCGGTCCGAGTTTCCGTGCTGAAAACAGTAATACACCCAAACACCTCGCTGAATTTTGGCACGTTGAACCGGAGATAGCTTTTGCCGAACTTGATGACGTTATTGAAATCGCTGAAGATATGCTTAAATATGTTATCGGTCAGCTTCTGGAACTTTGCCCCGATGATATTGCATTTTTTGACGCTCACTTTGAAAAGGGTCTGAAAGCACGTCTTGAAGAACTTATTTCTCACGATTTTGGCAGAGTTACCTATACAGAAGCCATCAAGATTCTTCAGGAATCAGGTGAAAACTTTGTTTATCCTGTGGAGTGGGGCTGTGATTTGCAGACAGAACATGAACGTTACATCTCTGAAAAAGTATTCAAAAAAGCCGTTTTTGTTACTGATTATCCAAAGGAAATCAAATCTTTCTATATGAAACAGAATCCTGACGGAAAAACTGTTGCAGCTGTTGATTTACTTGTCCCTGGTGTCGGTGAGATTATCGGAGGAAGTGAACGTGAAGCTGACTACAATAAGCTTATTTCCGCTATGGAAGAACGCAATATGAACCTTGAGTTATATTCAGATTACCTTGATTTGAGAAAATTCGGCTCAGTACCTCATGGCGGATTCGGACTCGGTTTTGAACGCCTTATCATGTATACCACAGGTATGTCCAATATAAGAGATGTTATACTTTATCCAAGAACTGTAGGCTCAATCAGATAAAATCTTAATAAAAGGAGTGATTTTAATGTCACGCTCATTATATATTCCGGAGGGTTACAAATCAGCTCTCACTCTCAGAGAAACTCAACACGCTATAAAATATATCAAAGATATTTTTCAGCAGGCTCTCTCTTTCGCCCTTACACTTGACCGTGTATCTGCTCCGCTTATCGTTCGCAAGGGAAGTGGTATAAATGACGATTTAAACGGTGTTGAACGCAAAGTTGACTTTACCATAAAAGAAATAGACGGTGAGGGTGAAGTTGTACAGTCACTTGCAAAATGGAAAAGAATGGCTCTTTACCGTTACGGCTATAAGGCCGGTGAAGGTATCTATACAGATATGAGTGCCATCCGCCGTGATGATGATACTGACAACACACATTCAATTTTCGTTGACCAATGGGACTGGGAAAAAGTTATAACAAGGGAACAGAGAAATATTGACTTTCTCAAAGATACTGTTAAATCAGTTGTAAAAGCAATTGCTTATACAAAAAGAAAAGTCGGTCTGCGTTACAACGACATCGCAGGTACTATCTGTGAAGAACCATACTTTATTACTACTCAGGAACTTGCTGATATGTATCCGGACAAAACAAGCCATGAACGTGAGAGATTGGTGACAATGGAACATAAAACGGTATTCCTTATGCAAATCGGCGGAAAACTTTCAAACGGCGAAAAGCACGATGGCAGAGCGCCCGACTATGATGATTGGTCACTTAATGGTGATATTCTTATCTGGAACAGTGTTCTTGATGATGCTCTTGAAGTATCATCCATGGGAATACGTGTCAATGCAGAATCACTGAAATCACAGCTTGCTGAATGTAACGCAGAAGACAGAATGCAATATAATTATCATAAAATGATTGCTGACAACACACTTCCGCTTACAATAGGCGGCGGTATCGGACAGTCAAGACTCTGTATGCTTCTTCTGAACAAAGCACATATCGGTGAGGTTCAGTCATCTGTATGGAGCGAGGATATGATTCGCAAGTGCAGTGAAAACGGAATAATTCTTCTTTAAAAATATACTACTTTGTCCAAAAAACAAAGAAGTCGATATACTAATTAAAAAAGCACTGTTATCTGAACAGTGCTTTTTATTTATACTATTTAATAACAACGCCCCAGCTATTACTGCCGACTTTGCTGTATATATTAACAGTAACATTCTTTTTCTGATATCTGTAATAAAATACAATTCCTACAACAGCTGCAACCGACAAAACAGCTCCTATAATAATTCCGGCTATTCCTTTGATAACCAAAAGTGAAACAATCCATATCAGTATGAGAACAGCAATCATAATCGGAAGATAAAAAGACGCAAAAGTTCTTCCTGATATACGGATATAATATGCAATATCCTCTCTGCTGAGACTTTCATAATGACGGGCAATAAAATTATCAGGTCTTGCCCATTTACAGAACGCTTTAAGGGAGCTGAACTCTATATCAAAATTCTGTCCTGTTTCAGTAACACGGTAACTGACTGAAATTCTGCCGTCTTCTTTTTCCTCATAGTCCATAATGTGGACGAGTGTACCTGCCTGTGCCTGCCCTCCAATAGATTTAGTCACAACATATTTTCTGTCAACAGCCTCATCAATGCTATAGATAAACAATGCCATAGAATAAAAGTCCTTCCTCAAAAAATTTTTTCAGCTTATTACCAGCCTGTGTCGAAAGAGAAATCTTCTTCCTCATTGCTTACAAGCTCCTGAATCTGCTGACCAAGAAGCTTCTGCTTCGCTGCAAAAACATCACTTTCAGTAACTTCTTTTATTTCTTCAGAAAGAGTCATGCTCTTGCTTCCAATCTGAGAAGCAGTAACAGCAACAATTTTAATCATCTTAGCAAGCTGTCCGCCCGTATAGGCATGGACAACCGAATCGGCAGAACCTGTAAATTCTGCAAGCATATCATCATTTGCTTCATTTCCTATGCCGAGTGCAGCTTTCAGACCGAATTTATACCAGCTGTTTGACTGAAGAACTTTAAGTCCTTTTTTATAGTCATCCGAAGGATAGCCGTCAGTCATAAGGAATATGACCGGTGCAAAGGAAAGAGACGGAGAATTGAGAAATCCATTTCTTGACATTCTTTCAGAAAGCTCCTCAAAAGCTGCTCCCATACTTGTAACACCGGAAGCATTAAGTCGGGTCCATTCAAATTCTTCAATGGAAACCGGTGCGGAATACATCCATTTTACGTCTGTTGAAAAAGTAAGAACAGCAATTTTAACATCAGTATCAGCTTCGCCTATATTGCGTATTTCAGGGATAAGCTCTTCCATAACTGTATTAAGCTCTCCCATTTTCTTTCCTTTCATACTTCCGGAAGTATCAATTAAAAAAAATATTACAAGGCTTTTTTTGGATATGCCTGTAGCATTAAGCGGATTATCATCATCAAAATTCATTAAATGTAAACTATCAAAATCGCTCATAAAAATTCCTCTCATTAAAAATTAAAACTTAGCTGTAACATTTCCGAAATCTATTTCCAGATTATTCCATATGGGGAATCCTTTTCCGGGAGCTATAACATAAAAATTATTGTCAGGCATTTTAACTTTCCATATCTTTTCTGAACAGTTCTTTATTCCTAGAACATCAGGATTAAGTTTGTTTTCAATAATCTCACCGGCAACATTCAGAAATTCATTGCATTCCGAATCAATTTCACATTCAAAAAATCTGCGTCCCATATAGAGAGGAATACGGAAATCCATATTTGAAAAACTCATCGTCGGAAACATCATACCACATTTCGGACATCTGTATGTAAATTCATCATGTTTTTCAAACATAGTTGTAAAATTGGTTCTTCCGCAGTCACACCTGATAATTTCAGCACGCAAACGAATAAACAGCTTCTGCCATTCATTTTCAATAATACGCTTGTTAGGGTCATTCAGACCGACAGTAAATGAACGTATGAAGGCTTCTTTGATATAATCAGGGTAAAGTCTCCAGAATTTTATTACATTGTCATGTATTCCTATAACCGGACGGTTTGAAGCATCATCAGGGTCATATACAAAAAGTGCATTCTGTCCGTAGTGTTTTAATTCTGACGATTCAGTAAGACAAACATCTCTTACAACTTTTTCACCTTCCATTGGGTCACCCCTGAAAAGAAGCCTGAACAATACAACAGCAAGAGAATATTTATCAGTCTGAACATCGGGCTTTGCAATACCACGCACAATTTCAGGTGCCATATATCCGGGCTTTCCTCCTATACCAAAATTACTTCCTTCCGGTGCGATATTATCACAGTCGCATACAAGTACAGCTCCCGTATTAACATTTATAAAAAATCCTCCGTCATTCAAATCCTGATAGCTTTTGCCGTCACGGTGAAGCTGACGGAATGCATTGACTATATTTATAACTGCGGTAACCATAGCGTAAAGATTTGAAAATCTTACTGGTTTTTTAGACGCAAGACCTGTAAAGGGGTCAATAACAAGTTTATATGTATTGAGAATATCAACAAAGGAATCGAAACTGTCAGGCTTCAGTTCCATAATATATCCGAAACTACCGTCTGGAAGTTCCTTTGTGAGATATTTAGGCCATAAAAACCTGTTACTTGGTGCACCATCAGCTATATTGTCATGAATATTCTTCCGAAATTCCTTCGGATGCTTGATTTTGTCAATATCATACCATTTCAATGCCCATTTTGTTCCGTTAAGCTCTACAAGATAAACGATACCCTGACCGCCGCTTCCAAGAATTTTAAGTACTTTAGCTTTTCCGCCAAATTCCATCTCAACATAATTTCCGATTTTTAATTCAGTCATTTAACTTTTCCTTTCATGTTTTCAAATGCAGAAAAATCCTGCTGAGTAATAACATATTTATTATAACATAAAAATCAATAATTTTCAAGAAGCAAAAACACACTAAGAAAATAATTTCGTAAAAATCAATTAATAACTTCAGAAATGTATTGTATATTTTCACATTCAAAATATTTTTATAAATTCTGAAATAAAAAATAACAGCTAAACACAGTCCCTTGGGAAATTCCAAGGGATTTTGTTATAATATTTATCTTTTTCCAAAAAATCCGCCTTTAGCTGCTTTCTTATCCTGATTTGCACGCCTTAGCATTTCTTCTTTTGATATTTCATTTGAACGCTGAGTATTTTGTAGTTGATTATCAGCTTCAGAAGCCATACTACTGTCATTGATTAAATTTGCAAGTTTTTTTGCCATTATACTTTGCTCAGAATCGGTATATATATCTGAATTTGCATCAGAAGCATTGTTTTCAGGAATATGCTGAGAATTATGTATTGAATTTTGCGGATTAACTGGATAAGGAGCAGTATTGTCAATATTTATACTTTGCTGTGGCTGTACATATGGCTGTTGAGGAAACTGCTGCGGATATGCCTGTTGTGGATATGGCACTACATATGGCGGAACATATGGATTCTGCGAATACTGCGGTTGCATATACGGCTGCTGTGGAAATGGCTGTTGATATTCCATACCCATATTTGCAGGCTGTATATATGGATTTTGATGCGGATACTGCGGTTGCATATATAATTGCTGTGGAAATGGCTGCTGATAATCCTTACTCATATCAGGCTGCATATACAGATTTTGCTGCGGAGCAGGCTGTTCTGACATATTTGCCGGAACAGTTCTCTGTGCCTGAATATTTAGTTGGGGTTCTTCATCTGGAATAAAGCTGTCAAATGGATTATCTTCACCGAAATCAAATCCTGCAAGAAACTCCGATGGAACGTCTTTATTATCAGAATTTTCCGCAGATACAGCTAAATTTTCCTTCATATCCGATGCGGAAACACTTTCTTCAGGAGAAATAGCTATTTGACAATCAGCATTTCCTGCTCCTGCACGCAAAAGCAGATTAAAGCAATATGCATTCGGCTGACAGACGCTGTAATCATAAAAAGATAGTATAACCATCTGAACTGCCTTTTTCTTGTTTTCAACTACCATTGAAGCAATCGCATTGTATTCAGAAGGAACTGTTATAATTCTTCCGTCTGAAATTCTTATGCTCGTTATGCCGAAAACAATTTCCTGATTTTCAGTAAGAATCAGGCAAAGAGAACCGCCGCTTCCAGAAAAAAAGCTTGGCTGTTCCAACATTATTTTGTCAGCATATTGTTTTGCTTTATCATAAAGAGAACTTATAGACATAGAATCACACCACACATCAACTTATTAATACAATTAAAATAAATTATAATTTATTTTAATCACTATTTATTTTATTATATCATACTTTAAATAAAATGTCAAGAAAAAACGTCTCTTAATTTGACAAAAAAGATAACTGTTTTCATAATTGAATTATATAAAGCTAAAATTCTTTAATACTTTTAAATAATTTAAAAATGGACAATAACATCATTATTTCAATTAAAAATATCCTTAATTTGATGAAAGTTAAACTGTAACAGATTATATTTCTTTTCACTATAGACGGTACCGGTGTTTTTGCTGTATACAAATACATAATACCTTTGAAATATCACTCACATACAACAATTTATATCAAAAATGTAATAATTCTTATAGTGTTTCAAACAGAAAACTTTATTACAAATTGCTCAAAAAATATGTAAAATAAAAAGGACGCATAAGAGCGTCCTTTTTATTTTTAATTACTTATTAATCAAAGCATCATAATCAGCTTTTGTAATCGGGAAATCCGTCTGCTTCAGGAAACCTGCCTCAATTGCCTGAATAGCATTTGCATCAACTCCTGTTACTCCATCGCCTCTGTCGACAATATCAGCATTCTGTTCTCCCTGTTTGGAAAGGGCATATTCATCCGAATTTCCAAGAGCCTGAATAATAGCAGTAGCATCGGCAATTGTTACCTTTCCGTCAAGATTTGCATCACCAAGAAGTTCACTTTGTTGAATTGTTTCTGTAGTAGTTGATATTGTGATAGGAGAAGTTGTCGGAACTGTAGTCGAAATTATAGTTGTAACTTCTCCGTCATTCCATACAGCATTCAGAACAATTCCCGAACCTGGTTTAGCTCCTAAAACAGTATATTTACTTCCTGCCGGATAAATATTTCCTTCAGTATCCTGCCAACCCGCAAAATATTTTCCTTCAACAGTAATATCAGGCTCAGGACAAATTATTTCAGTATCAGTAACACCTTCAACTTTTATATTCTGTCCGCCGTTACCCTGCCTAAATAAAACATTATACGTTTTCGGACTCCAGACAGCTGTAAAAATAACATCGGTTTCAGGAGCAGTTATAACCTGCAACGGTTTATATATTTCTCCGTCATAATCCGACAGCCAGCCTATAAGTTCAAAGCCGTCACGTGAAAATCTGTCACTTCCTGCAAGCTCATTCTGTGTTTTACCGAATTTCGAAAAAGAATATGTATTGTTTCCATTAAGTCTATCAACATCTCCTGCATAATAAGTGAAGGTTACCCTTTCTACCCACTCATGATTAATTACCACATCATAATCAGGCATAACAAAACGCTTGTCATAAGTCAAAATATGGTCGTCACCAAGAATAAGATTATAACTAATAGCATTTTCAAGTTCAACCCTTGTATAATTAGGGGTAACAATCTGACCTGCAACAGCTTTGCCATCTTTAAGCCATTCAGGCCGCTCAAAGGTTTCCCCTCTATAATCAAGGCTGTAGATTACATTATGAACATCTGTATTTTTTGGGTCAAACCATACAGGTTCAAATACAACTTCTGTCATTCCCTCAGAAAAATTATAAGAATCACCTGAAAGATAGCCATCAATTCCATTATCAGTCCAACCGCTGAACACATAGCCGTCTTTTGTAAATACTCCCTTTGGAATAGATACAAAACTACTGTCTGTTACAAAACTTTCAAAATCAGCTACATCTGTTTTCGCACCTGCTGTCATATCATCAGTTATATTGAAAACCACTTTTACTTCCGTTATTTTTTCGTCTTCAGCAACAGAAGATAAGATATTTAAAGTTCCCGACATCATAACCACTGCTGAAAAAAACGCTGTTGCTTTTGTTAATATTCTTTTCATTTTTTCCTCTCATTCTGACGTTTTTCGTCACTTAAAACTATTTGTTTCTTCGCTGTATACATAACCTATAGAAGCAAGTTTCTTTTCAATATCGGATTTTGAAATACAAAGACTTTTGCAAAGCTCATCAAGACTTGAAAATTCGTCTCTCAGTTTTGTATTTATATAACTTAAAAGTATTGCCGGATTGTTTGGAATACTCATATTTAATTCTCCTTTCGGATTATGTATTTATTACCTGATATAAGTGTACAATATATTTAAATATTTGTCAATGATTTTTGATAAAACTATTTGATTAAATTTTTATTAATATATATCTATTTTTAACATTATATGTTTAAATATTACCTTTTTGGCAATTTTTTGTTCATGTTAGTTAATACTAACCAACTTTCAACATTATCATCTGTGCATAATATACAATAAATTCAATTGGAATTAGTTTAAAAAAACGATAGAAATTTTTTTAATTATATGTTATAATACTATAGAGATATGTGGGGAATAATATTGCTGTCAGCTTACAGTCTGTTATTTATTTCACATTAATTAAAAGGAGGTTCATCTTAATGAATTCAGCTAAATCTACAGTTCCTTTCAAGGGTACTAAAGAACAGGAAGCCCAGCTTCTCGATATTATCGCTGAGAAGAAGGACAGTCAGGGTGCTTTGATGCCAATTCTGCAAAAAGCTCAGGAAATTTACGGCTACCTCCCTATTGAGGTTCAAAAAATCATTTCCGATAATACAGGTATTCCGCTTGAGAAAATCTATGGCGTTGTAACTTTCTACGCTCAGTTCTCACTCTTTCCGAAAGGCGAATATACCATTTCCGTTTGTCTCGGTACTGCCTGCTATGTTAAGGGGTCGGGCGATATTTATGATAAGCTTCAGGAAAAACTTGGTATTTCAGGCGGAGAATGTACTCCCGACGGTAAATTTTCTCTTGATGCCTGTCGTTGTATCGGTGCTTGCGGTCTTGCTCCTGTTCTTACTGTCAACGAAGATGTCTATGGTCGTCTTACTGTTGATGATATTGATAAGATTATTGAAAAATACACAGCATAATATACATAACTGTTAGGAGGTTAACTTATGAAGACTCTTGAAGAACTCAAGACTGTCAGAGAATCAATGGAGGGTGAAGTCGCTCTCAGAACTCATGGCAACGCTTCTTCAAAATATGAAAGACACGTGCTTGTCTGCGGTGGTACAGGCTGTACCTCTTCAAGCTCTCCGAAAATTATCGAAAAGCTTGAAGAAGAATTTGCTGCAAAGGGTCTGAATGATAAGGTTCAGATTGTAAAGACAGGCTGTTTCGGTCTCTGCGAAAGAGGTCCGATTATGATTGTTTATCCTGAAGGTTCTTTCTACTCACGTGTTGACGTAAATGAAATTCCACGTATTGTTGATGAACACCTTATAGGCGGTAATCCTGTTAAAGAATTTCTCTATGAAGAAACCGTTGACGGTGACAACATAAAAGCTCTTGAAGAAACTGATTTCTATAAAAAACAGCATCGTGTGGCTCTCAGAAACTGCGGTGTCATAAATCCGGAATGCATCAATGAATACATAGGCAGAGACGGCTATAAGGCTCTTGGCAAAGTTCTTACTTCCATGACTCCGGAAGATGTTATACAGACTATTCTTGATTCCGGTCTCCGTGGACGTGGCGGCGGTGGTTTCCCAACCGGTATGAAGTGGAAACTTGCAAGAAATATTGTTCCTGATGCTGATATGAAATATGTCTGCTGTAATGCTGATGAAGGTGACCCCGGTGCATTCATGGACCGTTCTGTACTTGAAGGAGATCCGCACGTTGTTCTTGAAGCCATGACTATTGCAGGTTATGCTATCGGAGCAAAACAGGGTTATATATATGTACGTGCTGAGTATCCGATTGCCGTTGACCGCCTTAATATTGCTATTGCTCAGGCTCGTGAAGCCGGTATGCTTGGAAAGGATATTTTTGGCACGGGTTTTGATTTTGATATTGATTTACGTCTTGGTGCAGGAGCATTCGTATGCGGCGAAGAAACCGCCCTTATGACTTCCATTGAAGGCAACAGAGGCGAACCCCGTCCGAGACCTCCGTTCCCTGCTGAAAAAGGCCTTTTCCAAAAACCTACTATTCTCAATAACGTTGAAACTTATGCCAACATACCACAGATTATTCTTAATGGTGCCGAATGGTTTGCGGGTATGGGTACTGAAAAATCAAAGGGTACTAAAGTATTCGCTCTCGGCGGTAAAATCAAGAATACAGGTCTTGTTGAAATTCCTATGGGTACAACTCTCCGTGAAGTTATTGAAGAAATCGGCGGCGGTATTCCGAACGGCAAGAAATTCAAGGCTGCCCAGACCGGCGGTCCTTCAGGCGGATGTATTCCTACGGAACATTTTGATATTCCGATTGACTATGATAATCTCATCGGAATCGGTTCAATGATGGGTTCGGGTGGACTTATCGTTATGGATGAAGATAACTGTATGGTTGACATCGCTAAATTCTTCCTTGAATTTACTGTTGATGAATCATGCGGTAAATGTACTCCATGCCGTATCGGCACAAAGAGAATGCATGAAATCCTTGATAAAATCACAAAGGGCAAGGGTACTCTCGAAGATATCGACAAGCTTGAGGAACTCTGTTACCATGTCAAGTCCAATTCTCTATGCGGACTCGGTCAGACAGCTCCTAACCCTGTTCTTTCAACCCTGCGTTACTTCCGTGATGAATATATTGCTCACGTTGTTGACAAAAAATGTCCAGCAGGAGTCTGTAAATCACTTCTCAGCTTTGAAATTGAAGCTGATAAATGTTTCGGCTGTTCAATGTGTGCAAGACAATGCCCTGCTGATGCTATCAAAGTTACGGATTATACTGCTCCGGGAAAGAAAAGACCTGCATTCGCTATTGACAAGGATAAGTGCATAAAGTGCGGAGCTTGTATCGCTACGTGTAAGTTCAATGCAATCATCAAGAAATAAGCGGAGGAATTATTAATGGAAAATATTACGGTTAAAGTTAATGGTGCTGAAATCTCCGTACCCAAGGGAACAACAGTTCTTGAGGCTGCTCACATGGCAGGTTTTGAGATTCCTACACTTTGCTATATGAAAGAAATAAATGAAATCGGTGCGTGCCGAATCTGTGTTACAGAAGTCAACGAAGGAAGGGGATTCCGCCTTGTTGCAGGCTGTGTTTATCCGTGTTCAAACAACATGGAAATTCTTACAGCTTCTCCAAAGGTTATTGAGTCACGCAAAAAAACTCTTGAACTTATCCTTTCAACCCATGACAGAAAATGCCTTTCCTGTGTAAGAAGCGGGAACTGTGAACTTCAGAAACTCTGTAAGGATTATGGAATTGAAGATGCTTCAAAGTATGACGGCACAAAAAACACTTATGAAATTGACGATTCAGCTGCTCATATGTACCGTGACAACAACAAATGCATACTCTGTCGCCGTTGTGTTGCAGTATGTTCCAAAACTCAGGGTATCGGTGTAATCGGTGCAAATGAACGTGGATTCAGAACATTTATCGGTTCTGCATTTGATATGGGTCTTGGTGAAACAAGCTGTGTATCATGCGGACAGTGTATTGCAGTATGTCCTGTAGGTGCAATTTCCGAAAAAGACTACACCAAAGAAGTTCTTGCTGCCATTGCTGACCCTGAAAAGACTGTTCTTGTCCAGACTGCTCCTGCTGTACGTGCAGCCCTCGGTGAGTGTTTTGGGCTTCCGATTGGTACAAACGTTGAAGGTAAAATGGTTTCAGTACTCAAAAAACTTGGTTTTGACAAGGTATTTGATACTGATTTCGCTGCTGACCTTACTATCATGGAAGAAGCTAATGAATTCCTTGACCGTGTGCAGAATGGAGGAAAACTTCCTCTTATTACTTCATGTTCACCCGGTTGGGTTAAATTCTGTGAGCATTACTTCCCTGACATGACAGAAAATCTTTCTTCATGTAAATCGCCTCAACAAATGTTCGGTGCAACTGCTAAGACTTATTATGCTGAAAAAATGGGTCTTGACCCAAAAAATATTGTTATGGTATCCATAATGCCATGTACTGCAAAGAAATTTGAAATCGGCAGAGATGATGAAAGTGCTGCAGGTGTTCCTGATGTTGACTATTCACTTACAACACGTGAACTCGGTAGAATAATTGAACGTGCAGGAATTAATTTCCTTGGACTTGATGATGAGAAATTTGATGAACCGCTTGGTCTTTCTACAGGTGCAGGAGTTATCTTCGGTGCAACAGGCGGTGTTATGGAGGCTGCTCTCCGTACTGCTGTTCATACTCTCACCGGTGAAAATCCTATAGATTTTCCGGAAGTCCGCGGAACAGAAGAAATCAAGGAAGCTGAATATGATGTTGCAGGCATGAAAATCAAGGTTGCTGTTGTAAGCGGACTTGCCAATGCACGAAAAGTACTTGAAAAGGTTCAAAGCGGTGAAGCTGATTATCAGTTTATTGAAATCATGGGTTGTCCCGGTGGCTGTGTAAACGGCGGCGGTCAGCCACAGGTTGCAATGGGTATAAGAAATTTCGTTGATATCAGAGAAAAGAGAGCTAAGGTTCTCTATGATATTGATGCTTCCATGCCTGTAAGACAGTCTCATGAAAATCCTGCAATTAAGGAAATTTACGAAACATATTTCGAGAAACCGGGCAGCCATAAGGCTCATGAAGTTCTCCATACAAAATATGTAAAGAGAAGTATTAACTAAAATATAAAAAAAGGGCGTTTTTCGAAACGTCCTTTTTGATATAAAAACAGCTCCAGTATAATCAGGAGCTGTCTGCTTTTAATCAGTTAAAAACATCAGGGTCAAGTTTTGTTCCACATTTATTGCAGAACTTTGCAGTCATATCAAATTTTTCTCCGCAGCTTTTGCAGATTTTTATATTTGTATTTACAACCTCAACATCAGCTGTCGCAGTCTGAACCTGCTGTGCACCACATTTACCACATATAGTTGCCCCTTTTGCTATAGGTTCTCCACAGGTTTTACATACAGCCGCACCGTCAAGAGCATTAATCTGTTTCTGAATTGCTTCAATATTCAGTTCTTTTTTCTTTACATCATCAAAAACTGTCTTGAAAACTTCGGAATCAGGGTTTTCCTTATAAACTTTTCTTCCTACAGTTGCAAAAATATTGTTTATTTCAGTATTCAGCTGATTGATTTCCTTTTTAAGACGATTTTTCTCCATGCTGTTGTTAATATTCTTAACACCTGAATCGACAGTATCGCCGACCTTTTCAGCAAAGCCGAAAACAGTTTCCTTGAATCCCATTGGTAAAATACCTCCTTATATTCAAATCCGAACAGCTGTTAAGCCGACAGATTTTCTATTATTAATATTATATCATAATATATAAAAATAATCAAGTATTTTTATGTCAAAGCATGTGAAGTAAGCGTTCGGAATTTTATTGAATTATATGCACGGAGTGCAGCTTCTGAAAAATCGCTTCCTATATCAGAATAAAGAGTCATAAGCGGAGCATCCATAGAAATTTTATCACCGACTGAAAATTCCAGAACAATTCCAGCCGTCTTGTCTATCTCGTCATCTTTAATAATTCTGCCTGCACCAAGCATAAGTGATGCCATTCCAAGTTCCTCTGCATTTACTGAAACTATTTCAACATCCCTTGATGCACATATAACATGGCTGAACCTTGCCTGTGGAATCAGATTTACATTGTCACATATACGTTCATCACCGCCATGAAGCTTGATTGTTTCTTTAAGTACTGCAAGTGCCTTACCTGACGAAACAGCTTCTTTCGCCATTAAAACACAATCATCATAATTGCCTTTTCCGGCAAGTTCAAGCATATTTGCAGAAAGCTCAATACAGATATCATACAGTCTGTTTTTTATTTTTCCCTGTAAAAGTTCAATGGATTCCCTTACCTCCAATGCATTGCCGATACAGTTTCCCAAAGGTTCATTCATATCTGTAACTATTGCCCGACATTTTTTCCCTGATGCTCTTCCTACCTTTTCCATAAGTTCTGCAAGACGATTTGCATCTTCTTTTGTTTTCATGAATGCCCCTGAACCCCATTTAACGTCCAAAAGCAGGCAATCAGTATTCATAGCAAGCTTTTTACTCATAATGCTTGCACAAATCAATGGAATACTGTCAACAGTACCTGAGACATTCCGTAGAGCGTATATTTTTTTATCCGCAGGACATAATCTTTTGCTCTGAGAAATTATAGAAAAACCTGTTTTTTTAATAATTTCAGTAAATTCATCAAACGGAAGTTCTGTGCGGTATCCGTTTATACTTTCGAGTTTATCAATAGTTCCGCCGGTATGACCAAGCCCACGCCCTGACATTTTAGGTACGGCAACACCGCAGGCTGCGGTAATCGGTCCGATAATAAGGCTTGTTTTGTCCCCTACTCCGCCTGTACTGTGTTTATCAACAGTTACATCATTCACACTGCTGAGGTCAAGAATATCTCCGCTGTCACGCATTGCAAAAGTAAGTGAAACCGTTTCATTTTCAGTCAGACCATTTAGACATACTGCCATAAGCCATGCAGACATCTGATAATCCGGAATTTCTCCGGAAGTATAGCCATTTACAAGATATTTTATTTCATTGTCTTTCAGCGGAATGGATTTTTTTGTTTTGTTAATTATATCAACTGTATTCAAATATTCCACCTCCCCAATTTATTATATCACTTTTTTAATAAAAAATCAATACTTTTTTAGAAAAATATGTAAAATTTATAGAAACTTTATTATCACAAGACAAGCAACAAACGGTACCCCCAAAACAGCACTCCCACAGACATTGAAAGTATTCAATGGAAGTTCTGCACCAATAATACCACCAAATTTGTTGACTAAAAAAAGTGCCGCAAGTCCTGTGATTATGCCGAACGCAGCAGTTGAAAATTTCTTCTGACGCCTACAGTAATAAACAAGCATAATAAGGACAATTGCCGCACAAATTAAAAAAAATATAATTTCCGTGTTCATTTTTCACCTCTAAAGCAATATATATCCAAGTGCAAGAATAAGCTTCATATCACCGCCGTCCTTAATCAAAAGAAAAAGAAGGGCGGCAATAAGAAGCGTATCATGGTCGATTTTAAAAGGCAGACTTTTTTCAGATTCAGAAATCATATGTTTTTCCGGCAGTCTGCCGTTTCTGAAATTTCCGCTATAAACTGACATTTTTCTGCCCTCTCTTTCTATAAAATGTTATTGATTAAACCACTTTCCTTTGCAGCACTATAAACCGCCGTCAGTTTCAGGAGCTTTACAGCTTTGTCAAGACGCTGCTGCCTTTGTACATTAAGATGAGGGCGAAGTGCAAGCAGAAGTTCAGTATTTTCATCATTCTGACTGAATGTACCAGCAAGACTTACAAGTTTCATCATCTGCTGTATATCCGGCATTGAATCATCCGAATCCTGCTTGTCATTAATATTATTATCCGAAGATTTTGCAGTATTTTCTCCGCATTCATTAAAATCCCCTGATTTGAACATTTTAACCAGCTCAGCAATCTGTTTTATGCTCTCATCATCTGACAAAATTCCTGAAATTTTTCCCATTACATCATCCAAAAATTAATCCCTGCCTTATTTTCCGCCCGAAAGCTTTTTATATAAAGCCTGTGCCTGCGGAGTACTCATCATTTTTTCTATAATCGCCGGATTTTTTACAGCCTGCTGAAATTTCATCGCATCACTTTTGTTCATTGCAGAAATTGCACTGTCAAACTTACCTGATTCAAGTTCTTTTTTGAGCTGTTCCGGCGGAACACCTATTTTCTTACTCACCGCATTAAGCAGTCCGTTAAGTTCATTGGAATTGATATTCTTTTTATCCATAAAATAAATTCCTCCTATTGCAAATTTTCTCAAAATATGTTATAATAATTATAGCGTTCCTTGAATTTTAAAATTTGGAGGTTTTTTATGCGTATCATTGTTATTTCAGATACACATGGCAATGTTAATGCTATTGAGTCAGTCTTTCTCCGCAACCATGATGCCGACCTTTTTATTCATCTCGGCGACGGAGACAGGGATTTGGACACTTTTTTAAGTGCAAATCCTGACTATGTCAATAGAACTGTTAATGTATGCGGAAACTGTGATTTCAACAGTCTCAGCCCTGGATTTGTAATACTTCCCATATTTGACCACAAAATATTTGCCACTCATGGACATCTTTTTGCTGTAAAGAACAGTCTTGAAATAATCAAGAAAACAGCGAAGGAAAACGAATGTGACATTATTCTCTACGGACATACTCACTCCCGATGTAATATCAATGAAGATGGTTTCCACATACTTAATCCCGGAAGTGCAAGTATTCCACGTGATGGCAATAAACCTTCCTTTGGTCATATTGATATTTTCTATTCAGGCATTGTCATTAACATCGCTGATGTATAATATGTTGATTATATAAAAAGTGTTACATTAAAGGAGATAGCAACTGTGGATAATGATTATGACATGGAGCATAATGCGGTATTGCTGAAACGATGTAATAAAATATACAACACCATTACTATAATATATGCGTCAATATGCATTCCTTATGCAGTTTCACAAATATTTATCGGATTTCTTTTTCAATTAAACCCGATTCCTATAATTTTTGACAGCTTATTTTGTAAATCTTCATTGCTTTCCTGTGGATTCCTTGCCTGTTATAAACACAATAATAAATTTATTCTATTTGCTCTTCTGATACAAACAATAAATATATTAATTAACGATGGAAATTTAAATATGTGCTTGATTTTTATAGTTATTATTCTTTCTGGAGTTACTGTCTATGCAAATAAAAAATATCAATATCTTAAAAAACAGTTCGGGTTTCCATATTTTAATGAATATGTACAGGAAAAGAATTTTGAATACCACAAATCTAAATTAAAAAATGAATTTCAACAAAATTATGAACATTATATGAAAAATTCGTTTTCTGACATGACTGACATAAATTCAACAGCCCAAATAGTTGATTTAACTAAAAAAGAAAATACCGACCGAAAAAATATAATAAACAATATGTCATCTGAAAATAACACTATCTTTTCTGATAATTCCGACAAAATGACTGATATTGATTTAAATTATAAATCAAATGATTTAGGTTAAATCAGCTCTACAAATGAAGCATAAAAAACAGCTCTGCATTTTCTGTGCAGAGCTTTATTTTCAATATGCTGTTATAATATTTTCAACATACTTCTTCATTTCGTCCCTTGATTCAACAGCATGAGTACCGCTGACAACTTCCCATTTCTGTCTTTCGGACAGACTTGTAAATTTCTGCATAGCCTCGGGATTCATAGCGAGTGCCATTCCCAAGCCTACAGGCATATCAAATTTATCCATAGCACACTCTCCTTTCACTGAAAGTATATGCTGTGAATTTTATTTTATTCAGCGATTGTTGACTGTTTCGGGATGCAAATCATGGTGAGAAAGCCTTTCCCATGCAACTTGCTCCCATTTTGTACTAGGTCTGCCGTAATTACAGTAAGGGTCAATTGATATTCCGCCCCTTGGAAGAAATTTTCCCCATACTTCAATATATTTCGGATTCATTAATTTAATCAAATCATTCATAATTATATTAACGCAATCCTCATGGAAATCGCCGTGATTTCTGAAACTGAACAAATAAAGTTTCAGAGATTTGCTCTCCACCATTTTTATATCAGGAACATATGATATATAAATCGTTGCAAAGTCGGGCTGTCCTGTAATCGGACAGAGACTTGTAAATTCAGGACAGTTGAATTTTACAAAATAATCATGGTCGGGGTGCTTGTTGTCGAAAGTTTCCAGAACATCCGGATTATAATCAACTGAATATTTTGTATTTTGGTTGCCAAGAAGAATAAGCCCCTCTTTTTCCCTTGAATTTTCTTGTATATTCATAATTTTCAATTCTCCTTTTTATTAAATATTAATACAAATTGTTTTCCGTTCTGCTAAACATATTTGCCCTTTTTTAAAAGGGGGAATATGTTTTTTCCATTGAATAATGCTATAAATATCATAAAAATATCTGCTATTGGCACAAACAAAAATGAAGGAACTATTACACGGGTATAACGATTTCTTGTTTTACGTAGCTTTCGCACATTTGCTGACAGACATATCATACAATAAATTATACCAATATTAAAGAACAAATATATACTTATATCGTAAATCAGCGGTATCCAGTCCGAAAATTCCGGTACTGTCCCTGTTATGTATTTTATCAGATTTATTAAAATCTGTATAACAAAAGCAAAAGGAAAATAATTTTTCGGTAAATCGTATACCAGAGCTTTTATCTGTATCACTCCTGTTTATAAATCTTATTCAATTCCTTTAAATAAGTATTGGCTTCCTGCCTTGATTTAAAAACTATAATTATTTTATCTCTGTACATTTCAAGCATCTGATATATATCAGGTAATTGATTTGATGAAAAATCCATAATCCATTGTTTGAATTCATTATCAAATTCCGTTTCAATCCAAGGCATATCTTCTCTTTTCTTACCTATTCTTGATTCTGCACCTGAAAGACAAATCTCAAGAGGATAGTCCAAAAGAAATACAGTATCACAATTTTTCAGACGAATTTCAAGAGTTCTCTGATAATTTCCATCGATAATCCATTTATCAGCAGAAATAATATCATGGAGCTTTTTATCAAATTCTATAGCAGAAAAATTTGTTTTATCAGGCTTATGCCATAACAAGTCAAGATGACAGAGCGGTAAATCAAGTATGTCTCTTAGTTTTCGAGAAAAAGTACTTTTGCCTGCTCCCGGACAGCCAATCACAATAATTTTCTGAAACATTACCGAGTCCCTTATTTCATAAGAGGGTCTATAATTCCATTGGCTTTAAATGCTGAAATTCTGTCTCTGCAAGTTCCGCATATTCCACAGGGCTTATCTCCGCCTTCATAACAGCTCCATGTAAGTTCATATGGCACATTGATTTCAAGCCCCATTTTTACAACGTCGGATTTATTTAAATTAACAAATGGAGCTTCAATTTCAAGCTGATTTCCGCTTCCGATATATATTGCATCATTCATAGCGTTATTAAAAGCGTCACTGCAATCAGGATATGCATTTCCTGCCGCATCGTCGCTGTGTGCACCATAATAAATTACTGAACAGTCATTAGATAATGCTATACTTGCTGCCGATGAAAGAAACAATCCGTTTCTGAAGGGTACATATGTAGAAACAGGTTTCCCATCAGTTTTTTCAAGCTGTTCAGAATAACTTTCCTGCGGAATATCCTTATCAGACTTTGCAAGAAGCGAACAATCTGAATCAGCAAAAATTTTAGTCAAATCAAGTGTTTTAAGAGTTACATTATAATACTCTGCTATTTTTTTTGCCGACTGAATTTCTTTATCGTGTTTTTGTCCATAGTATATTGAAAGTGCAATGACATTTTCTGCTCCATATTTTTTTACGGCAAGTCCAAGACAGGTAGTACTGTCAACTCCGCCACTGAATAAAACAAGTGTTTTCATTAAAAATTTTCTCCTCTTTAATCCCATATTCCGCAGTCAGTAATCATAATAGAATTGTTTTTTATCGAAATAAATGTATGGTCACTTGAATAACTGCCGCCAAGTTCGATATTCTCAGCTCCTATTACATATGATACAACTGAATTTATCTCACTTTCCGAAACAGAGTCATAACTGGCATGCCACCGTATTTCATTGATTAAATGCTCTTCTGTAACCAGCTTCATGCGGAGTTCTCTGTAAGTCATGTAACCTGCATAAAAGTTTTCAGCCTGTATCATATATTTCAGTCGTTCAGAAAATGGAATATTCCAAAAATCCTGTTCCCATTCCTCCGACCATGCCATTCCTGTCAACACAGTTTGAACATATGCTCTCTCAAAATTATTTTTTACATAGTTTTCTGGGAAATTAATTATATTTGCAAACATTCCAATGGGATATTTTTTATACCAATCATAATATTTTGAATCAGCTTTAATCCATTCAAGATTTATAGCAATATCTTTGTAATATTTATAATTATTGACTATCTTTTTCAAAATATCAATATACATCAGTCAAGTAAATCCTGCAAATCACGGTTATTCTTAAAAGCTCCAGTATATGTGCGAGTTTCAGTTTTTGCCGTATTATTACGGATTCCCCGTGCAGTCATACAACTGTGTGAACCGACTATTTTAACTCCCACATCGGAAGAATCCGCTGCCTCTGAAATAATTTCGGCAATATCTCTTCCGAGACGTTCCTGTAATTGCAGACGCTTAGCAGCCATATCACAGATTCTTGCGATTTTACTCAGTCCCAGTACTTTGCCATGCGGAATATATGCAACATTTACCGTCATATCATACATCAATGCAAGATGATGTTCACAATAACTGAAAACTGTTATATCTTTCATAACAACAGCTTCCTGAACATCAGAATTTTCAGCAGAGAAAGTCTTTCCGAACATCTGTGCTATTTCGTGATTTGTATATTCAGTACCCTCCAAAACTTCTTCAAGCATACCTGCAACACGTTTTGGAGTTTCAATAAGTCCCTCACGGTCAGGATTTTCGCCGATAGCTTCAAGAAGCCCTCTTATATGAAATTCAATTGCTTCCCTGTTCATATTATACCCCTCTTTTCTCTGGATTCCAGATAAATTTATGAAGCTGTAATTGCAGTTTTACATTGTTCAGCTTTTTTTCTGCCATAAATTTAACTATATCGGACGGATTTATTTTTCCGAAAACAGGACTTATATATACATGGCACCTGTCTGTAAGACTGAATTTTTCTATAATCTGCACAGCTTTATCAAGGTCATATTTACTTCCTGCAACAAACTTTAAAACATCATTTTTATTGATATATTCATAATTTTCAGTAAGCATATATTTTTCCATGTTGCTGTCAGGAAGTTTATAGTCAATAGTAAAAATCGGACGATATTCCTTTTCACTCAGTTCACGGATTGAAACACTGCCGTTTGTTTCGATTTCCACGCTGTTTCCCTGATACATCAGCATTTCAATCAGATTATATATATTTTTTTGCAGAAGAGGCTCTCCACCTGTTAAAGTAACATTTTTAACATGAGTTCCTCTGACATATTCCGCAAGCTGTTCGGCAGTCATAAACTCAACTTCTGCATTTTCAGAATTTGCCCACTTTGTATCACAGTAACTGCAATTCAGATTGCATTTCCTAAACCGTATAAATACAGCAAGTTCGCCCGCCCTGCTCCCTTCGCCGTTTATACTTATAAATTTCTCAACTACAGGAAACATTAAAAACCCTCATAGACCGCACAGTTATCGGGTGTTTCATAAACAGTCACGGAGCAGACCTCGAAATCCTCTAATGAAAGTCTTATATAAAAATGATATGCAAGATTTTCAGCAGTGGGGCGGAATGAAACCTGAATAAGTTTAAAATTTTCACTTTCAAGTGCCTGAATTGTTTCAGGTTTAAGACTGTTTTTTTCATAAATAAGTGCATGGTCGAAACTGTCAGCAAGCTTTCTTACTGTTTTTTTAAAGTCACTGAAATCAACCAGCATACCTTTTTTTTCACCTGATTTCTGTAAACTTTGACCATTTATTTTTACTTCAATAACCCAATGATGACCATGAATATTTGAACATTTACCATCATAACCGGCAAGAAAATGTGCACTGTCAAAGCTGGCAGATGTTTTAAGATAATACATAATTTAAACTCCTTAACAAAAAATGCACCTGAAAACACAGGTGCAAAAAATTTGACAATATCGAAAAACTGTCAAAAATCTGCCCTTAGTTTTGTTTATAGACAGGATGGTGCAAACGAACTGTCTTTAATATATTATATCAGATATCAGAATTTTTGTCAAGCAGTTTATAAATCTCTTTTTTCATAAATTTTAATTGAAATCTGCCATGAAAACAGATAAGAAATAATTACTGCACCAAGCATAATAAACGACATCAATTCGGCAACATTAACCAATTTGACAAGTGCATCAAAAACAAATCCGTTTGCTGCAAACAAGGCAAAAAGTCCTCCGCAGCAGCCATTTATAAACATAAGAATTATTCTTCCCTTTTCATGACTGAATTTATATGATAAAGGAAGAACGATTATAGGATAAAGTAATCCTGTAACCAAAGAACATAACATAAATGTTAAAAATCCATCGGCTGAAAATTCTATTCTTCCTATAACAGCAGATATTGTATAACATATTGAATTGAATAAAGATGAACAAAGTGAAAGTATTGCTGTATACAAATATTTTGATGATATGATATTTTTTCGTCCGTATGGAAGTACAATTGCATACTGCTGCCATTTGCACATTTCATCTGCTGCAAAATTTGACTGATAAATAGCCATAAACAATGGTACTACCAGCATCATTGATGGAAATCCGCTGAAAATTCCCAATATGCCGAACACCAGAATAAAAAGCAATATTACAAACCAGCTTTTTTTAAACATTATAAATTCCTTTGTAAGTAAACCTTTCATATAAATTACCCCCTTTTATAAATCTCTTTTTTCATAAATTTTAATGGAAATTATCCATGAAATCAGATAAAGAACAACTATTACAGTAAAAATATTAAGCGGTAAAAATTCAAATTTATTGAAAACTGAAATACCAGAAGAAAATTCACTGTCTAAAAACGTACAAACCAATGCTCCTAAAATTCCGCCAAATACTGCATTTATAATAAAAAGAACCGTTCTGCCATTCAATGAACTTAATTTTAACGCCAAAGGAAAAAACAATATAGGATAAACAGCTCCTGTAAACATTCCGCCTGATATAAGTAAAGATAACTTTATACTATGTTCAGAATGTACAAAGCCTGAAATAAAATAACAAATTGTTAAAATCAATACTGAAATTGTAAGGACAATAAGAGAAGTAACATATTTTGAACTTACTATAGTTTTTCTGCTGTATGGCAATGATATTGAATACTGCTGCCATTTGCTCTGTTCATCCATTGTAAGTGAGTTAATTGAAAAAATGGATAGGAACATTGGTATAACCATACAAAACGAAAGTTCGCCCCAAATTGAAGCTGCTGAAAATGCAATAATAAGAATTGATAGTATGAACAATTGTTTTTTCAGTGCTATTAATTCCTTTGTAATCAAACCTTTCATTTTATCTTTCCCCCTTAACCATAAACACAAACAAATCCTCTATTGTAATCGGCTTTATATCAAACAAATGCGGAATTTTTTCTCTGTCAACAAGTGCTTCAATACCCCATTTATTTGATTTTTTACCAATTACTGCCGATTTATCAAGTTCCCTGAGAACCTCTTCAGTGGTGTTTATAAAACCGTACTGTTCAAGAAGTCTATCCTTTTCTTCACACAACATAAGTCTGCCATTGTGCAGGAATGAAATATAATCGCATATTTTTTCCAAATCGCTGACTATATGAGAAGAAATAAGTATTGAATGGTTCTCGTCACGTGTAAAGTCGTTGAAAATATCAATTATTTCATCACGTACAACAGGGTCAAGTCCGCTGGTAGGCTCATCAAGAATCAGCAATTTTGCATTATGCGAAAGTGCTATGGCAATACCCAGTTTCATCTTCATTCCCTTTGAAAACGACTTGAAAATCTTCTTTTCAGGAAGTCTGAATCTGCTTATATAATCCCGGAATAACTCATTATCCCAGTTATTAAAGCTTTTTTTCATAACGGAATTAACATCTCTGACAGTGAAATTATCCGGAATGCCAACCTCATCAAGTACTACGCCGATTGCATTTTTAATATCAGCTTCAGGTTCTTTGCCGAAAATTCTTATATTTCCGCTGTCGGGACGGACAATCCCGAGAATTGACTTAATCGCAGTACTTTTTCCTGCACCGTTTTCCCCGATAAGCCCCATAATACAGCCTCCCGGAAGTGTAAATGACAGATTTTCAAGAGAAAATCCCTTATATTTTTTAGTTAAGTTCTTTACTTCAATTGCATTCATAATAATTCTCCTTAATCAAGATATTTAATCATTTCAATTATGTCATCTGTTGTAAGTCTGCATGATGACGCAAGCTGTTTTATCTGTATAATAAGTTCCTCAATTTTCTTGAGATTCTCTTCACGCAGAAATTCTGTGTTTTTTGGTGCAACAAAGCATCCTTTAGCCTGAACAGTATAAATAAACCCTTCTCTTTCAAGCTCATCATATGCACGCTTTGTAGTAACGACGCTTATCCGCAAATCCTTGGCAAGATTTCGTATAGACGGTAACGAGTCATTCTCTTTAAGTTCCCCGCTGATAATCAGATTTTTAACCTGTTTATAAATCTGGTCATAAATTGGAGTACCGCTTCTGTTGTCAATAAATATATTCACTGTATCACCTCTCATTCCTGTATATATACAGTATACACAGTTGATACAGATTTGTCAAGTAGTTTCTGCAAAAAAATAAGTGCTGTAAGTTAGTATACACTTACAGCACTTATAATCATATAAATTTATATCAATTTTCTTTCATCGCAGTATTCACATTCAAGAAGTGTTTCATCACCGCTGAAACGGAAACTTTTCGGCAGATATTCTTCATGATTAGTAATACATTTCGGATTATTACAACGTACACCGCTATAGACCTTGCCTTTCAAAGTTTCGGAGCCTTTTTTCTCACTAAGTATTGTAAGAATCAATGCCATACGTGCAAAAACGCCGTATTTTGCCTGTGTGAAATATATAGCACGTTTATCATCATCAACGTCAACAGTAATCTCATCAACTCTGGGCAATGGATGAAGAACAATCATATCTTTTTTTGCAATAAGCATTTTTTTACGGTCAAGAACATATGTGTTCTTTTGTGCAAGATATTCTTCAGGGCTTGCAAAGCGTTCCTGCTGAATACGTGTCATATACAGGACATCAAGATTCCCTATAGCTTCTTCAAGCGTATTGACTTCCTCATAAATACTGTCATTTGCCTTGATAATATCCTTGATATATGCCGGCATACGCAGTTCAGGGGTAGAAATGAAAATAAATTTATTTCCTTTGAACATACTCAGAGCCTTGCAAAGTGAGTGAACTGTTCTGCCGTTTATCAAGTCTCCACACATTCCGATAGTCAGTCCGCTGAGAGTTTTTTTCTCAATTTTCAAAGTAAGCAGGTCTGTGAGGGTCTGAGTAGGGTGAAGATGTCCGCCATCACCCGCATTTACAACAGGACAGTCAGCAGTAAGAGAAGCAGCTTTTGCAGCTCCGGCAACAGGATGACGGATTACAAGAATATCTGCATAACTGCTTACGATTTTTGTAGTATCCTTTATTGTTTCGCCCTTTGATACCGATGAATTTGCCGGATTGTCAAAACCGATTATACGTCCGCCAAGACGCAGCATAGCTGTCTGAAATGACATCTGAGTTCTTGTTGAAGGTTCATAGAAAAGAGTCGCCATAATTTTTCCGTCACATTCATGAGAATATTCTTTAGGGTTCTCCTTGATTTTAACTCCCAACTCAAGTACCTTATTCCACCATGAAACGGGATAGTCACTCAAATCAATTAAATGCTGATATTCTGATTGCATATTTCTTCTCCTCCGTTTTTTTACATCATAAACATTTTATTTTAAGATACCTTATTGAAATTAAGGTATTGTATACCATCAGTAAACGCCTTTATTTTCAAAATAAACTTTATACCACACAAGAAAAATAAACACTGTCCAGATTTTACGGCTGTTGTCAGCTTTTCCGTCACGGTGGTCATCAAGAAGTTTAATAAGCGGTGCTGTATTGAAAAACTTCTGTGAACTTTCGCCCTCAAAAGCCCTGCGGACTATATTATAATATTTGTCCTCTTTCAGCCATACCCGAATAGGTACAGGAAACCCCAGTTTTTTCTTTGCTGCGGTTTTTGCAGTCTGTTCCGGAGTATCTTTTTTAGCAGCAAGTCTCATAGCATATTTTGTTATATATTTTGTTTCTGTCGTGCCTTTTTCATGGGTTACACGGTATCTCGACGGAATCTTCTCTGCAAGTGACATGATTTCCCTATCCAGAAAAGGCACACGCAGTTCAAGTGAATTTGCCATACTCATTTTATCTGCTTTCAGAAGAATATCTCCTGCCATCCACATATGCAAATCAAGATACTGCATTTTTGTCACATCATCCTGATTTCTTACACGGCTGTAATAATTTTTTGTTATTTCAGCAGGAATAGGTGCAGCCGTTGAAATTTTCAAGAGTTCTTTACGCTGTTCAGGAGTAAACATATATGCGTTGCCTATAAATCTCTCCTCAACAGTCTTGCCCTTACGGACAAAGAAATTTACACCACGATGTGCGGGAAGCTTTTCTGCAATCGCACCTATACCATGCCTGAGACTCATAGGAAGCCTGTCATAAAGTGTGCCGTCGGGGTCACTGTATACATTGTATCCCCCGAAAATTTCATCCGCACCCTCTCCCGAAAGCACAACTTTAAGTTTTTCAGACGCTATATTGCATACAAAATAAAGTGCAACAGCAGACGGGTCAGCAAGCGGTTCATCCATATGATACTGTATTTTTTCAAGGCTTCCCCAGTATTCCTCAGGAGTAATAACCTTGCTTGTATTTGCTTTTCCGATAGCCTTTGAAAAATTCTTTGCCCAACCTATTTCGTTATATTTCTCATCGTTTCCGAATCCGACTGTAAAAGTCTTGTCAACATCAGCAACTGCAGCAACATAACTTGAATCAACACCACTTGAAAGAAATGAACCTACTTCAACATCAGCGATTTTATGAGCCTTTACAGAATCATGGAAAGTATCGGAAATTCTGTTTACCCATTCGTCAAGCTTCGGTTTTTCATCTGCACTGAAGTTAACGTCCCAGTAGCGTTTAATCTGCATTCTGCCGTCTTTGTATACAAAATAATGTGCAGGAAGTAATTTATAGACATTTTTAAAAAAAGTTTCATTTGTTGGAGAATACTGGAAAGTAAGATAATTTTCAAGAGCTGTCATATTTAGTTCTTTTTTGAAATGCGGGTGAACAAGAAAGCTTTTTATCTCTGACCCGAACATGAAAGTTTTTCCCATTATCGCATAATACAGGGGCTTGATACCGAAAAAATCCCTTGCACCAAACATCTCATTCCTGTTCTTGTCCCAAATAACAAAAGAAAACATTCCACGGAGCATATTAAGAAGTTTTTCACCATATTCTTCATAGCCATGTATCAAAACCTCTGTATCTGTATGTGTTTTGAATATATGACCTGCTTCAACAAGCTTTTCACGGATTTCATGGTAATTATAAATCTCGCCGTTAAATATGATAACCATTGAATTGTCCTCATTGAAAATCGGCTGGTCGCCCGATGAGCTTACATCAATGATACTAAGACGACGGTGACCAAGAGCTATTTTGTCATCAACATATTTACCCTCTGCATCAGGTCCTCTGTGCCTGATTCTATCCATCATTTCACTGATTATTTTATTTGAATCGTCTACAAAATTAGTGAATCCTACAATTCCACACATAAAAAAACCTCCGATATAAATTCTCCTGAATCATTATACTACATTTTTACAGATTTTGCAACAGTATCAGAAAAAAATATTGAAATTTATTCAAAGCTTCCGGAATAAGTATGCGTATTCCATATTTCTTCAAATTCCTCTTTGTCAATCAGACAGGCCCTGATTTCTTCTCCCCATATTCCGTTGTTTATTTCTTCAGCAGTTTCAATCGGCAATGCTTCTATAACATCTCTATAAGGGTCATCATTATTTTTACAGGTTCTGTCTGCATAAATATCAATCATACGGAGCATATATCTGTTATCGTTCAAATCCACTTCATATATAATTACTTTCGGCTCGTCCGTCAAATCATATTTCCAGAAAATTTTTACATATTCTGTATTGTCCAATATATTCTCTCCCGAAAAATCCCCTGAAAAAAATCAGGGGATTCAAATTAATCATACGTTATAAATAATTTCTGAATAAGTAGGTATCGGATATAAATCCTGTGGCATATTTATTTCAATTTCATCAGCAATTTCACGCATTATATTCATTTCAGCAAGTACATAATCATGGAAAAATTCAGCCTGTTTCTGAACATCAGAAATTTTTCGGGCATCAGCAACGATTTTTTCAAGTCTTTCAATCGAATCATAAAAATTATCACAAAGTTCATTCAGTTTATCTGCAATTTTCTGCTCTGCTTTGGAAGTCATGCCGATTTCCTTCTTTGCAGCAATTGACTGACAAAGTTTATTAAGATAATCCAATGACGCAGGAAGAAGCTGTTTTCTTGCCATTTCAATCATTGTACGGGCTTCAATGCGTCTTGTTTTAGAATATTTTTCAAGATGAATTTCTGTACGTGCAGTAAGTTCATTTCTGTTGAAAATACCAAATTTACGTAGAATACGCAGATTCTTTTCATCAGTGTAATGCGGCATACAATGAACAATTGACGGATAATTGGGCAATCCACGTCTTTCAGCTTCTTTGACCCACTCCGGAGAATAACCATCGCCATTGAAAATGATACGGCGGTGTTTTCTGAGTACTTCCTTAAGCAAATTTTTCAATTCACTTTCAAAGCACTCTTTTTCTTTGTACTGTTCCAGATTATCAGCAAACCAGCTCAGTTCCTCGGCAACAATAGTATTGAGAAGAGCATTCGGACAGCCTATATTATCAGATGAACCAACCATGCGGAACTCAAAACGATTTCCCGTGAAAGCAAAAGGAGATGTTCTGTTTCTGTCAGTAGAATCTTTTGGGAATGAAGGCAGGGCATTTACTCCGATTTCAAAAGACTGTGCATGAGTTTTATAAACTCCGTCCTCTTCTATCGCTTTAAGTACAGCATCAAGCTCTTCACCGAGAAACATGGAAATAATTGCCGGAGGTGCTTCATCCGCACCAAGCCTGTGGTCATTTCCTGCTGATGCTGCTGAAAGACGCATAAGGTCGGCATATTCATCAACACCCTTAATTAATGCACATAAAATAGTAAGAAATTGTAAATTCTCCATAGGTGTATCACCGGGGTCAAGAAGATTCTGTCCATCATTTGTAGACATGGACCAGTTGTTGTGCTTTCCCGAGCCGTTCACTCCTTCAAACGGTTTTTCATGGAGCAGACATACAAGACCGTGCTTCAGTGCAACTTTTTCCATTACTTCCATAGCAAGTTCGTTCTGGTCAGTACCAAGATTGGAAGTAGTAAAAATAGGAGCCATTTCATGCTGTGCAGGTGCAACTTCATTATGTTTTGTTTTTGAATATATTCCCAGTTTCCAGAGTTCTTCATCCAAATCAGCCATATATGCGGCAATTCTTGGCTTAAGATTAGCAAAATACTGGTCGTCAAGCTCCTGACCCTTGGGAGGTTTAGCACCAAAAAGCGTTCTGCCTGTAAGGATTAAATCTTCACGCTGGTCAAATTTTTTCTTGTCAATCAAAAAGTATTCCTGCTCCGCACCTACAGTCGAAGTAACTCTTGTGACGTTTTCATTGCCGAAAAGCTTCAAAAATCTTACTGCGGACTTGCTGAGTGCGTCCATTGAACGGAGAAGAGGAGTCTTCTTATCAAGAGCTTCACCCGTATACGAAACAAAAACAGTTGGTATATAAAGACTTCCCTCTTTTACAAAACAATAAGAAGTAGGGTCCCACGCTGTATATCCTCTTGCCGAACTGGTCTGTCTCAACCCGCCTGACGGAAATGATGAAGCGTCAGGCTCACCTTTTATAAGTGCCTTACCTGAAAATTCCATAAGTGCAGTACCATTTGCACCAACGCTAATAAATGAATCATGTTTTTCGGCAGTTGTACCGGTCATCGGCTGAAACCAGTGAGTATAATGAGTAGCACCCAGTTCCAAAGCCCACTCCTTGATAGCATTTGCAACAATGTCTGCTGTTTCTGCATCAAGAGGTACGCTCTTTCCCATAGTACGTCTAAGATTTTTATAGATATTTTTCGGAAGCTTTGCTTTCATGACTGTTTCATTGAATACATTACAGCCGAAAAATTCCGGAATATTATTCATATCATTTTCCTCCCATATCTAAGATAGTTATTATATTATAACATATTTCACGACATCGGTCAATATTCACGGAAAAATTTTTTATTTATTCTCTTGACTTATTTGATTATGCGTATTATAATTATAATTGGAATAATTTTTCTGAAAGGAAGATTTATATGAAATTTACAAAAATGCATGGTATAGGCAACGACTATATCTATGTAAACTGCTTTGAAGAAACTGTAAACGAACCTGAAAAAGTTTCAGTAATTCTCAGCGATGTAAGAAAAGGCATCGGCTCAGATGGTTTAGTGCTTATTATGCCGTCTGATAAAGCTGATTTCCGTATGCGTATGTTTAATATCGATGGCTCAGAGGGTAAAATGTGCGGTAATGCAACACGTTGTATCGGTAAATATGTTTATGAAAAGGGTCTTACTGACAAGAAAGAGATTACCCTTGAAACTCTTTCAGGCATAAAATACCTTACTCTTTCTGTCAATTCAGATAACAAAGTCGAACTTGTTCAGGTTGACATGGGTAAAGCCATTCTTGAGCCTGAAAAAATTCCGATGAACTACAGTGGTGAAAGATTTATTGATATACCTGTTGAGGTTAACGGCAAAAATTATAATCTGACTTGTGTATCTATGGGAAATCCCCATGCGGTTTTATTCACTGAAAATATTTCCGATTTAAAACTCGAAAAAATTGGTCCTTATTTTGAGAATCACGAACTTTTTCCTGAAAGAATCAACACGGAATTTATTGAAGTAATTGATGGACATACTCTTAATATGCGTGTATGGGAACGTGGAAGCGGTGAAACATTTGCCTGTGGAACAGGTGCGTGTGCGTCTGCCGTTGCCGCTGTACTGAACAACTATTGCAAATATGATGAAGAAATACTTATTCATCTGCGAGGCGGGGATTTACGCATAACATATAAATCCAATGGAACTGTTATGATGACAGGTCCGGCTGCATTCATTTGCGACGGTACTGTTGATGATAATTATATTAATGAAATGAAGGAGAATTTATAATGCCACAGTTAAATGAAAATTTTCTCAGACTGGAGAAAAACTATTTGTTTATCAATATCGCAAAGAAAATCAATGCTTTTAAAGAAGCAAATCCGGATGCTGATATTATCAGAATGGGAATAGGCGATGTTACTCTTCCTATTGCTCCGATTGTAGTTGATGCCATGAAAAAGGGCTGTGACGAAATGGGAGTCAAGGAAACTTTCAAGGGATATGAAGACAGCGGTACAGGATATGATTTTCTTAAAAATGCTGTTTCAGGTTATTACAAAAGTTTCGGTGCTGAAATTTCTCCTGATGAAATCAGAATAAATGATGGTGCAAAGGCTGACTGCGGAAACATAGTTGATATTTTCGGCAACGATAACATCGTACTTGTTACTGACCCCGCATATCCTGTATATGTTGATTCAAATCTCATGAACGGACGTAAAATTATCTATGCGGATTCGAATGAGGAAAACGGCTTTGCAGCTATGCCTGATTTTAATGTACACGCTGATATTATCTATCTCTGTTCACCCAATAACCCGACAGGTTCTGTCTACACCAATGAACAGCTTAAAATATGGATTGACTATGCAAAGCAGAATAATGCTGTAATCATCTATGATTCAGCTTATGAAGCTTTCATTACTGAAGACGGAATCCCGAGAAGTATTTTCTGTGTGGAAGGTGCCAAAGAAGTCGCAATTGAAATGTGTTCGCTTTCAAAAACCGCCGGATTTACCGGTATGAGATGCGGATATACAGTAATTCCGAATGAACTTACAGTAAAGGCAAGCGACGGAACAATTGTTTCAATTGCACAGATATGGGGTCGCCGTCAGGGAAGCAAGTTCAACGGTGTTTCATATCCTGTACAGTGTGCTGCTGCTGCTGTTTTCTCAGAAGAAGGTTTAAAGCAAGTACATGAAAATATCTCATATTATCAGGAAAATGCACGTATTATCGCTGAAACTATGAAATCTCTCGGCATCAAGTTCACAGGCGGAATCAATTCACCGTATATCTGGTTCAAATGCCCGAATAATATGGGAAGCTGGGAATTTTTTGACCTTATGCTAAATAAGATTGCCGTGGTCGGCACTCCCGGAGAAGGATTCGGCAAAAACGGCGAGGGCTGGTTCAGACTTACTGCTTTCGGTGACAGACAGCGTACCATTGAGGCTATGGAACGTTTCAAAGAACTGGTTAAATCTTTATAACAATAAAATAAGAAGGCTGATGCATTCAATCTGCATCAGCCATTTTTTTATTCTTCTGATTCACTGCATAATTCAAGCCATTCCTCTATATTGCTTTCCGGATTCAGTCTCTTAATCCTTGTCGTATTTGTCCAATCAGGCGTTACAACCTCAACAGTAATAATAATCTTTTTTCTGTCATCACCAAATCCGAAAAATCCTTTACAATCAAGCCGTTTCATTGCTTCTTCCATTGAATTTAAACGTAAATCGAATTCTTTGTCAAATTCTTCATCTGAAAGCGAAAATATATCATTGCTTTCAAGCATTTCATCTGATTCCGAAAAATGCGAATCATGTTCATAAGCACAATATGGAGAATCACACGGAGAATATTTATATTCTAACTTTAAATTACTGCTCAATCCAAGTTCAGAAGTCACTCTTTCCAAAGCCTCATATGACCATGCAGAAATATATGGACGTATTCCTTCATCTATAAGAAATGAAAAATAATAAAACTTTTCATTTTTCTTAAATAAAGATTTAAAAGACGATTCCAGAGATTTTTCAAAAAGTGCAGTCATCTGCTCATCAAAAGCTTTCATATTATTCAACAGTAACGCTTTTTGCAAGATTTCTTGGCTTATCTACATCATAACCTTTTGCAACTGATACATAATAGCCTAAAAGCTGAAGCGGAATTACTGAAAGACTTCCGGCAAAATGCGGGTCTGTCTGCGGAATATAAACAGTGAAGTCTGCCAAATCCTCCATATTGTAATTTCCATATGTTGTTATTCCCACAAGTGACGCTCCACGGCTTTTAACTTCAACCATATTGCTTACCGTTTTTTCATACAAATCAGGCTGAGTAAGCACGCTGATAACAGGTATTCCGTTTTCAATAAGACTGATAGGTCCGTGCTTCAGTTCACCTGCCGCATATGCCTCTGAATGAATGTAACTAAGTTCTTTCATTTTAAGACTTCCTTCAAGACCGATTGCATAATCAATTCCACGTCCGATAAAGAAAGCATCCTTACAGCTTGCAAGCTTTGTTGCATACCACTGAATACGTTCCTTGTCTTCAAGAATTTTCTCGATTTTTTCAGGAATTGTATTGATTTCACTGAGAAGTTCATTATACTGTTCCTGCTCCATTTCACCCCTTGCAGCAGCAAACTGAATTGCAAGAAGATAACCTGCAATAAGCTGGGTGCTGTAAGCCTTTGTGGTGGCAACGGAAATTTCAGGTCCTGCAAGGGTATAAAATACATTATCTGCTTCACGTGCAATGGATGAACCTACGACGTTTACAATACCCAGAGTCTTTACACCGCTGTCCTTAGCCATTCTGAGTGCTGCAAGACTGTCTGCTGTTTCACCTGACTGACTTATAATAATAACAAGACTGTTTTCAGCAAGTTTCATTTTTCTGTATCGGAATTCAGACGCAAGCTCAACACGTACAGGAATTGAAGTAAAATCTTCAATGACATACTGAATTGCCATACCCACATAATAAGCTGAACCGCACGCAACTACATAAATCTGCTTCATTTCCTGCATTTCTTCATCGCTGAGACCTATTTCACCGAAACAGATTTTTCCGTCCTTTACTACAGAATTTATAGTATCTTTAATAACTTTCGGCTGTTCATGAATTTCTTTCAGTATAAAATGCTCATATCCTCCCTTTTCAGCAGATTCAGCATCCCACTTGATTTCAACAAGCTCTTTCTGAATTTCTTCCTGATCTATATCATAGAAAGTAACATTACCCTTTTCAAGCCTTGCAATTTCCATATTTCCGATATAGTAAACATTCCTTGTATATTTAAGAATTGCTGGAACATCCGAAGCAACATATGTTTCACCGTCTGTAATGCCAATAATCATAGGGCTGTCCTTGCGTGCGGTATATATTTCACC
>CAJTOG010000014.1 GCA_910577575.1 uncultured Ruminococcus sp.
ATTCATGCCGTATATCTTCCAGTTCACAAATTAAAGTATCCGCACGTTTATTCTTATATTCATTAGCCTTATTTTTTTCTTTCATCTCATTCAGTTGCAGAATTAATTCTGCATTTCTTTTTCTGATTAATTCAGCTTGTTTTATCCTATCCATGAAATTAACCTTTCTGTAAATAAATTGAGAGACTGCAATATACACAGTCTCTCATATAACAAAATTATAAATGATATTTTTTCAATGAACTGCCTCCAAATATCCTGTCTGTCGTCATCGCACGTACCATAGACTCAAACCTTTTGTCATGCTGCAAAGCATATAAAAATTCATTATAATTTTTAACATTTGGAAGATTGAAATTTACATTTTCAAAATTAACAGATGTATTATTTGAGCTGTTGCTGATTTTTGAAGAATTTCCGAAATTCTTTGAATCAAACAGATTTTTATAAATAAAATCAGCAGGACTATTTGTAAAATCGAATAAATTAGCAGTTGCGTTTCCGTTAAGAACGGAATCTCCACTGTTTAATGGAGTTAAAATCGCACCATCTGAACGTCTAATAATAGCTTCAAGAACACCATCTTCCTGTGTCCATGCTAATTCGTTTTGTTTCAAATTATATGTGCCATTCTTATATGCATTTATATCAGATTTTTTAAACCATCCTGAAATACCACTGGACAATTTATGATGTCTTACCTGAACATATCCATCTTTCTCGGACAAAACAATATACACTGGGTCTGATTTGTAATACTGTTCAACGCCTCCTGCTCCTATATAACTGTAAATTTTAGCATTTCCTGCATTAATTTTTTCACCTGTTTTTATATCCGAATCAGATTTTGTAATATCGGAGTTTTTATCATCAGGTATTTCAGACACAACGGGTTTTTCAATAGTATCAGGTACAGAATTAATATTTTCATTTATATTCTGATACGAATTTGAAATTGCATCTATATCAGTATCAGCTAATTTATTCAATTGACCAATCATATTTTGTATATTAATACCAATAGAATTTAAAGTCTCGCTTACAGAAGTCATATTGTCAAGAAATTTATCGCCATAGACTGCAAGAATATGATTTGTATCATTTGAGTTATTCCATATATCAATCATATTATCAGACAATTTATACCCGACTGATTCAGCTTCAGAAATCAATGTATTATTAATTAAACTTGAATTATCATTAATATCCTGAATCATATCTCTTACTAACATATCCAAATCGTCTAATCTTTGATTTAAAATGGTTTCATATTCATTATATAATTCATCCAATAATTTCTTTTGGTCTGATATGTATTTATCATATTGCGTTTCCTGCAAATCTTCTTTCGCTTCCTGTAAAGACACCTTCAATTTCTGTACTTTCGCCTTTGTTTCCTCAGATGTATCATTTGCATATGCTGATAATTGTTTTTCCAAACTGGCAATAGCTTCTGTTTGGCTTGATATTTTTTTCTGATAATCATACAAATCTTTTTCTGCATCAAGTGCATTTTCATATTCATCAATAAGTTTCCGCAAAGAATCCAATTCCAGTTCAATGCCTTCTTGTACCATATCACGAATTGCTTCTTTTTCCTCATTTGCAGCAAGTATCATTTCCTGCTGCAATTCAAACAATTCCTGTCTGCGTTCAAACAAATCTTGATTATATGGGTCATTTGCCAATTCCTTATCTATATTCAGCATTTCCTGTGAATACTTATCAGCCTGTGCCATATATACATTGTAATTCGCACCATGCAATCCCATAGTTGATATACCTTGTTCTGTCAGCTGCCCTCTGTCGTCATAGAGCCTTTCATTCTCCATCAATCTGATAAGAAAATCCGCTTCCTGTGTTATAAAAGAAATTCTTTCCTCTATTAAATCAAAAATATTCCATTGAATTTCTCTGATAGCATTACCAAACTTGATTGTCTCTGTATTTGCTTCTTCAATTGCCAAAGTAACATCATTAATTTCAGAAACCATTTCATACCATGATTCACTATTTTCAGTTACCGCACCACTATCAACAGCAGTCTGCATAGCTGAAATCAATTCAGACTTTTCTTTTTCCAATTCCTGAATATTGGTTTTTTCGTTTCCGATTAATGTCTCATAATATTTAATACTGACTATATAACCCTTTTCTTCAGTACGGTTAATAAACTCCTCAATCATAGAAGTTTTATGTTCAATAGCGTTTATAATACCTTCAAACCGTGACGAAACATTTTCAAACGCCGTTTCATACAACTCCGAAACTGTCTCAGTAAGTTCCTCCATGGCATCCCGACAATCAATTGCTTTTTCATACCACTCACGATACTGACTTATTTTATCATTCAAATCTTCATCTGTAATGGTTTCAATATCAATTTTGCCATTGCGGACTTTTTCAGCCCACTCCTCCGACAAACCTATCGAATCAGCTTCCTGCAAATATCTGTTATAAGCCTTTTGTTGTAAGGTTATTTCTTCTGAAACTTTCGTAATTTCATTTTTAAGATTATCGTTCCTGTCTGACCATGACCTGTAAATACTCTGAGCCTTTAAATCCAGTGTACTGATAGCACGCTCTATTCTGTCAATGGCAATTTCAATCCAGTCAATTATTTCTTTAAATTCTTCCGCTGCATCAGATGCAGAACTATTCGATGATGCAGGTTTATTATTTGGTTTACCCGAACTGCTTGGACTACTTGAATTACCAGCATTACCAGACGAGCTTCCACCGCCACTATTAAAATTAGGTTTATATGTTCCTCCAGTACCAGATGAAAATGCCGTTCCATTTGCAAAAGACTTTCCTCTTGAATTGATTTTGCCTTTTGCAAATATTTCTCTCGTTTGTTCAGCATTAAAAACTATCGCACCTTGTGGAATGTATGAAAATTCAGCACCGTTGTCACCTACTGTCCAAAATTTACCCCCATAAGAAATAAGTTCTTGACCTAATTCACCAGTTAATGCAATCTCTGATTTTTTTGTTCCCCAATCACCTTTTGCAAAAGCTGTACCAACTGCATGAGCTGTACCTTGTACAAGTGCAGGTTTTTTCATATTATAATCAGCATTAACAGCACTGTTTACAGTAATATTATTTGTACGAATAGTTACAGTTTTATCTGTAAGGTTATCAATCTGATTTTTAATAATTTGTAATTGAGTCATTGCAGACATTGTATTTGCAATTACAGAGAAATCTTTATCTTTAATATTGTATCTATCAACTTTTTGCATTTCAGACATAATTTCTGATGAATTAGTCATCATCTCTATGTCTTTTGCTTCAATAGAATCAATCGAACCTTGAATTGTTAATATATCATCAGGATTTATCCCTGCATTCACATTAATTTCAGCAGCATGAATATTCTGTAAAGCTGTAGTAAAATCAGCATCATCAAGACCTAACTTAACTTTAGTATCATCCGGAATAGCACTCAATTTACTTGCAACATCTTGAATTTGTTGTTGAGTATCGGTAGTATCTACAACACCCATTTTTATTTCAGCTTCCAATTGATTTGAAAGTTCGTAAAACTGTTGTAATAATTCTATAGCATTACCCAACTCGGAATCCACGGCAGATATAGCAGTCGTATCAACAGACATGATTTCGGGCTGTGATAATCTCTGCTTTTGCTTAATTAAATTAAAGAGAAGAATTTCAGATTCTTCTGCACCTTCAATTGACAAATCAACTTTTCCATTTTCGTCTCTAAATCTGTCTAATACTTTCTGTGCCTTTTTTACCTCGACTTCTGCTTCCTCAACTGTTGAAAAATCCAAATTAATATCAGAAACTTTAAAATCTATTTTTCCATCACGTTTTAAAGTCTTTAACGTTTCAAGTGCATTCGTTGCTTTATTATTTAACTCTGATAATGATGAATATGCATTATCTAAATGAATTTCAAAATTCCCATCACTCGCTGCCCTTAAAATAGCTTGTAATGCTTCAACATCCATCCCAAATTTTTCAGCTATTTCAGCATCTTTGCCAAGTCCAAAATCAAAATTAAATTTACCTGTTTCTTCGTCAATCCAAGCATATGCTTCACCTAATTCAGATTTGACAGTATCAAAAAATCTATAAACACCTTCACTTGTTGATTTACCATTACCATCCGTTGTAAAAAAATCCCATACAGAATATCCTGAATTACCTATAGTTTTTCCAAGATTATCCCATGCTATCATTACTTCGTCAACTGTTGCCGTACTTAAATCAGCACTTGAAAGTAAATCAACATAATTTCTTACTACATCGCTACCTTCCCAACCACGAGAAATCAAATCCTCTACAGTACTTTTGCCTGAAAGAATATTTTCATACATATCTCGTTCGTTACCACTGGACTGTGCTTGAATCCATTTATTATATGTAGAAGTCAACCCTTCATACTGCGTTGCTAAATTAACAACAGAATTTAATTCATCAACTATTTTATCTCTTTGATTAAATAATTCAATTTGTTTGGTAATATTATCTGCATTTTCTATATCTTGACTTAATTGTTTATATTCTTCCTGCAAAGACTTAATTTGGGAATCTATATCAGCCTTTTTCTGATTTTCATATTCGGAAGTCAGCTTTCTTAAGGCAGTAGTATTCATATGAATACCATTTTCAGTACGTTCAAAAAGCTTGCTCGGGTCATATCCCTCTAATTCCGAGAACATCGCACTGACTTTTGCCATTGAATCAGAAGTCATTCCTGTAGCAGATACAGATTCTTTTATCGCTGAATAAAGATTATTGAATTTCTGTGTTTCATTGTCAATATCAAACTTGAAATTATTCGATTTTACAACTTCACCAAGTGTACGCAAGGCTTCTGCGGCAGAAGTACCCTCTATATTCAAATCACGAATCTGTTCTTCTATAAGAGTATCAATTCCGCCATTTGTAGTATTTATCAAATTTTGAATAGCATTTCTCAAAGAATCGGTATCATTAATATACGGAGCTAATTCAGGGTAAGCTAAAGCAAGATTTAATTTCTCGTTATCAGTAATCGTGCCTACATCTATTTTATTAAGATAATCCTTGAAAGAATCAACTTGTTCTTTATAACTATTAAGCGAATCATTAAAACTTCCTTCACTGGTGTTATTCAATGTATTATAAAATTTTTGAAGTGCTTCTTCTGATTCAGCTGCACCTGTTTTAACTCTAACCAGCTCTGATTGCCATTTTGTCAGTGTCCATAATGATGTATCGTCTGCTTTAACACCAATCTGATAAATAAGTTCCTTATCTTCATCACTGAGAGAATCAAGCCATTTATTAAAATCATTGATTTCATTTTTTATATTTGCATCTGAAATTGAATTAATACTTTTGTTTTCACCAAGTTTACTGCTGAATGAATCCTTTACAGCCTGTACTTTATCTTCAATTGTTTCTAATGATTTTGTCGTTTCTTCTTCCGGAACATCAAAATTAAAAAATACTTCAAACTGCTTTTGTGTATCGTTGCTTAACCCCTCAAATATTGACTGTGCATCATTCAAAGCCGAAAGATATTCTTCCTTGCTGCATTCTCCATTATTATATTGAGTTTGAACATCAAGAAAAGCAGTGAGTTTCTTTCCATTGTAATTTCCTAAATTATCTAATTCATTTACAACATTATTGATATAATTAGAAAGTTGCTCAGGTGTATCAAACTGAGAATAAAAATCATATCCAAGAGAATTGAATGATGATTCAAGAAGTGACTGAATACCAAAATTAAGATTAGAATCTTTTAATGCAGTACTAAGAGTAGCTTCCGCATAAGATTTCGCACCTTCAATTACAGAATCAAACTGTGCTTCAAAATCAGTTATTATAGATTTTACTATTGACGGATTCGATTTTAAGTTACGGATTATAAACTTATAATTACTCTCAAAAGTACCTCGTTCTAAACCTGCATTTTCTAAAGCTTTTGCAATTTCTGTTCTGTTCCATTGATTATAACCATCTGATATATTATCTTTTGAAATATATTTTAACGCCCATTCATCGATATTATTAGAAGTCAATCCTGCTTTCAAAGCTTCATAACTTCTGGTTGTCATTTCAGTATGATTCCAATTTGAAGAATCCAAATCTTTTTGTTTATTCTTAAAATCTTTCCAAATATCCTTACCATTTGAAATAACAGCAGAATTTTGTGCAACAACAAGTTCATTGTAAGCATTTGTAAGTTCTTCAACATTGCCTTTGCAAGAAAGAATAGCAGTCCCCTGACTATTATAACCTTCAACCAATGTTGGGAACATATCCGCAATAGTTGATACAATCCCCTGATATTCCTCATATTCACCTGATGTCAATGAAACATTCTCACCCAAAGAATTTACGCCTTTTGATAATTCTCCGTATCTTTCCGAAACTTCATTTAATGTTGATTTATTTTCTTGTAAGGTAGTTTTCTGTTCATTGAATTTTTGAGTAATGCCTGATACTTTTTCATCCAGTTCACTTGATGTAACAATTAATTTACCAACTGCTGATATAATAAAACTAACAGCAGTTGATATTCCCATAGTCAGTGCCATATTCAATGCCATTGTTGCCGCCTGTAAAGCAATAGTAGCAGCTTTAGCACCAATTAACGAAGTAATATATCCAAACCAAGAACCTTTAGCACCGTTTAAATCTGACAGATATTTTGCCAAACCTGCATTAGACCGACCAACTGCATTTGTAAACTGAGCCTGTGTTAAGCCTGTGTTTTTGCAGTTGCTATTGTATTCAAGAATAAGAGATTTTGCTGTACTTAAAGATTTATTTTGTGCAATTACAGAAACCTGCGAAGCTTTTTGCTGTATAACAAAATCACTTACAGCCATTCCGCTTACACCAACATTTTGTGCATACGACATAGCAGCATCGCTTGCACCTGCCATATGTTCTTCAAAAGCTTTTGTCTGATTAACTCCGCTTGCAACTGCTGCCTGATAATTTCTTAAAGCTGTTTCATCATTACTTAACGATGCTGCAAAGCCAGTATCAAAAGTCATTGCAGTTTGATTTTTAAATTTTGAAATTGAACCGATACCCTGTAGAATACCAATATTTTTAAAAGAAAGTGCTGCGGAAATACCGGTCATAAGAGTCGGGAGTACACCAACTTTATCTACAATATTTCCAATTAACTCCAATACAGATGTTAAGCCGTCAACAGTACTTCCGATTTCTTCCTTCCTGAAAATATCTTGAATAATGCCAGTACCCGTTTCTTTGAGATTATTCAATTTAAAAACCAAGCTTTGAGCAATAGTCTCCATTTCTTTCTCTGCACTGCCAGCACTGTTAGACATAGTTGTCATAGCTTTTTCCGCTGCTTCAAAGTTTGAAAGAATTGCAGAACCAACACTTGCTCTCTGTTTGCCAAACAATTTTTCCATAAGTTCCTGTTTTTGTTTAGCACCAAGTTCATCATATATTTTTGAAACTTCTTGTAAATACTCATATATGCTTTTATATTCTGTCTGTGTTTCATCTGTAAACAATGATATTCCATTAGCATTAGAAGCAGTTTTAGTCAAGTCAACAACTTCACCTGAAATATTTGCTAAATCTTCTGACAATTGCTGTGTTTCTTCGTCATAACCTCTTACTCTCATAGATACAGTTTTTAAAGCATTACCTACAGAAGCATCATCCTGAATAATTTCCTGTGCTGCTGTAAATAAAGCTATATTTTCTTCAAGAGTTGAATCCATAGCAGCCATTGCAGCTGACGACCTTTGTAAACCATTTACAATCTGCAAATTTGAAGTAGCAGATGTATTGCCTACTTTATTTATTTTAGACATTACATCGTCCAATACATTTTCGGCTTCAATACCATAAGCTTTCATTATGGATACAAGACTTGTTGTCGCTGTATCAATATTCATTTCAGGCGAAATACTCTTGAACATTGAAGAATATTGTGCCATAAGTTTACTGTCGTTAAGATTATAACCAGAACGACTCCAATCAGCTGCACTTTGAATTATTTCCTGAGTACTTGCACCATATTTTTTAGCAACATCATTTGCACCAAAATAAAAATCATCAAATTCAATCTTGGTTGCAGTGGCGGTTTTCTGTAAGTCAATCAAAGCATTGTCGAGTTCTACAATTGTACTTATGCCCTGTTTTATATTCCGGATTCCTGTATAAAAAGCGGTTGTCAAACTGCTTAATCCAACTGCTGAAAGAACAGCCGATTTTAAAGAACTTGCAAAACTATTCACAGTTATTCCTGCTGCTTTGGCTTCTGATTGAATTTTTTTAAATTCAGCCGAACAGTTTTTCAATACAGCAGGATTAGTATTATTACTCAGTTTGTTTTGTAAATCTTTTAATTGAACTCCGAACTGTTGTGCAGCCTTTGTATTATTGTTCATCCACGTCTGAATGTTATTGGACAGAGTTTGAGAATTTATTAGTGTCTGTTGTGAAGTTGCGGTTTGTTTACTTACCTTTTGCATTTCACTGACTTGATTGGTAACAGAAGTCAAAGTCTGTTGAAATGATTCATAATCTTTGATTACAGACTTAATATCACTGTTGCCATTCATATTTTTAAGCAAATCTTTTAATTTCTGAATACTAACAGAAACTCTCTGATTTTCTGTATTCAGACTTTTGAATTTGCCTTCAATAGATGATATTTGATTTTCAAAAATACCATTATCAATTTTTAATTGTATTCCTTTTACCAGTTTTGTCTGAGTATCTGTTACTTTGGCATTTAAAACATCCAATTTATTTTGTAAATCATAAAAAGAATTTCCTAATGCAGATAATTGACTTGTAGATAAATTACCTTGTAAAGCAGAATACAGAGATTGATATTCTTTTCTTAAAGATTCCAATTGAGATTTTAAAACAGATATTTGTGTGTCATTCCCACCTGCTGTGCTTAATTTCCCTATTTGTAATTCGAGATTGTCCATTTGCTTGGCAACAGTATAAAGCTGTTTATATGCTTCTGTCTGTTGCTTTATCGCAGAACCGTCTCTCATACTGGCACTTAAAGCTGTAATTTTATTATTTGTTACTTCAAATGCCCGATTTAAATTATCTATCTGGTCTGTAGAAAAATGTCTGCCGAATGTCTGATATAAATTATTATAATCAGTCATCAGACGATTCAATTGTCCTCTTAATTCATCAATCTGACCTGTGCTTTTTCCGGAATCCAAACCATGAATTTTTATTCTGACAGAATTGATTCTGTTTTGCAGTTTCACCAAATCATTATAAGCTTGATTAACATCATTTACTGATTTTTTTATACTGTCCGTTCCTGCTCCGCCAATGCCATTAATGTTTCCATTTAAATTAATACGGATATTACCCAAATTTTCAATTTGTTTTTTTATATTACCAATCTGGTTTTGAATATCTTTTGTATCTATATTTAACTTTACAGGTGTAGTTTTTAGACTATTAATCTGATTTTTTATATTTTCCAAATCAGTTGATTTTACTTCTGCCGAAATTTGTATTCTGAAATCATCTGCCATTAAAATTATTCTCCTTTCAATAGTGTATAAAAAAAACACACTCTGAAAGTGTGCCAATTCTAACTATTTACTTTATGATTTTTCCAACGCACTTTTAAGTTTGTCCAAACCCTTCCAGTTTCTTTCACGCAAAGTCATATCATTGTAAATTCCAACCATGTCAGAACTTGACCATGCTATAATTTCTTTTACAAAATCAGGTTCTAACCCCATGCGTATACATTGTGTCACAAAATAATGTCTCAGACTATGAGGATATAAATGTTTATCCAGAACATTGTCCCATTTTTCAATCCAGCTCCGTATAGTGGTTGTCTGTGCAGGACTGCCGTTACCCGTAATAAAAATACTGTTATGACTTTTATTATTTTCTTTCATTATTTTCTCACGAATCGGAAGCCACTTCTTATAATAAGGTAAAAATGTATCTTTGATGATATATCTCAATTCTTTCTTGCCATTAACACCTCTGCCTTTAATCTGAATTTCCTCTGTCGTTTCAAGAAATAAATCTTCAAACGCAGTACTGTTTTCATTGATAGAATCAACTGTAAATCTTGGAAGTTCACTTACTCTTGAACCTGAGGACATCATCAATGCAAGCAAACACTGTTCTTGCGGTTTGTCAATTTTACCCAGCCAATCCATAAGCTTATCCAATTCTTCTTTTGTAAAGACCGATTTTTTACGCACAGCATCCTTTACGGGTTTTTCTATTTTAGGAAGCAGATTACGGAACGCAGGATATTTATCATCATACATATTCTCTATCCATGTACTGAAACTCGAAAGGCAACTATGCATCTGACTGAAACGGTTCGGATTCCATTTCAATACTTCTACGCAATAATCAAAAAATTCCGCAAGTTCTATTTTTCTGATATTGCAGAAAAAAGTGTTATCGTTTTCCGTTAAGTTCCATGTAAAGAACATTGTTAAATTGGATTTATAAACAATTACAGATTTCGGGGAACGTTTAGTAGCAAAATTTTTCAGAAAACGTTCCATAAGTTTGATATTTTCAGAATTTATACGTGCTGTCAATTCAGGTGAAGTTATTATTTTTCTGTAAGTTTCTCGCCCTTTCCCCACCAAAATCTCTCCTTTCAATTCTATTTTATAGGTATTCCTGCTTCCAATAATGCTTGTTTTAATATACTACTGTGTTCATTATCCAATTTTGTTGTCGGGTCATCCCATATATCAACGCCTGTATTTCCTGACATCATTTTCAATCCTGCCGCACCATGCTGTCCCACAAGTGCAGCTTCAAATACAGCAAGCCCTGATGGCTGTAATCCAGTAACATAATTCAATTGAGAATAATCAAAATATACTTCCGCTTTCCAGCCATTCGGAGCAGGTGTTATTTCAGATTTGATAAATGATTTATACAACTGATACGTTCTATCATACATACTTGGGCTGTAATCGGCATAGTATTTCTGCATATATTCATCAAGTATTCTGTATATCTTCTCCTGAATTTCATTAACCACAATATACAGCTTGTCTACAATTGCATTTTGTAATTCTGATATAGAATTAAATGTCATTTTATCATCCTTTTTCATAAAAATAATACTATTGTGTGAAATTGCACAATAGTATTATTTTTGTATTTAGCTTTATTATGACAAATTTATTCTGTTGTCATAATCGTTATATTCTATTTCGCACTGATTACCATTAAATTTAGTAGTCGTACCACAATCCTCCAAAGCTGCAATAACATAACCAAACATCTCTTCTGAAATATTTAATTCATCTGCACATTTTTTTACATCTGGTATTGTACACACATATATACTGTTATCATTTTTAATTGAAACATTTTTCATTGTGTTAAACTTTTCAATCATTTTTTCGCTAAAATGAGAATGAGTCATCCATGTCAAACAATCTGATACATAACTTATTAAATCAGATTGTGTATCAAAAGTCTTATTTGTAATATGTGGCATTACATAATCAGTATAATCTGCCTGCACTTCTGATAAGGCACAAGCAGCCATGCCATAATACAAACTAAGAAATAAAGTAGACCGTTCTAAAGCATTTTTGTCTTTAAGAGGATGCCCTTCATAATCAGTTAAAACTATAGAGAAATCATATGCAATGCTGTTTTCATTCATTTTAATACAATCATCTGGCGAAATATTTATAGCATTATTATAATACTTTTCTGTTTCAGATATTTCGTTCTTATTTTCTATAATTTTTTCTAAATCTTCAATATCTATGCTCTGAATCACAACATCAACACAACTTAAATCACTTTCATTTTCTGTCATTGCTAATGCTGTAAAATAAGCATCTGTTTCATTTATAGGAATTGTAATTGAACGCCCTTTACGAGTATCGTTTTCACGTATAAAATAAACATTGCAGCATTCAAATTCATAGTTCTTAAGCCATTCCATTTTAGTAACATCACCAAATACGCCATAACAATCAACAACATCACTTTTATCTGAAATACTATCTTTGCCAACATCAACTTTCATTATATCGGGAATTTCTCCGCTTTTAACTATTAACCTATCCCTGTCGTTATCAGAAACTTGAAATGTTATACTTGTATCTGACTCTTCTAATAATTTCCATTTTTCAGGAATAGAAAAATCAATTTCATTTATAGTATATTGAACTAATTCAGCCTTTTCTTTATTGTGGGTTTCATTTAAATCAATAATTTCAGAAGTTGATTCAATTTGTGATGCTTCTTCAGTTATAGTTTCAGAAATGTCTTGCGTGTTTTCACTTTCTGCACTACTCTCAATTTCCGAATCATAATTTGAACCACATCCAACCAATTGCAAAATCAAAGCTGAAACTAACGATATTAAGATAAATTTCTTCATAACTAAATCTCCTTACTCAACAAATAATATAATATATTTTATCGTATTATAGAAAATTTGTCAAGTTGTTCAGGAAATAATTGTAAACAGATACAAATATGTCGTTCAAATTTTGGCTATTATAATCAAGAAAATCAAATCAGTACATATAAAATCTATATTTTATTTTCTTCCTACCTTATGTTTTTAAAAATATCACTTTCTGAATAAGCCTTAATTATTTTCTCCGGTGTTAATTCACCCGAAACATTGTTTAACTTTTCTGCTGTATTTATAACAGATTCCATATCCAATCCTGCAATTTTAGATGTTATTGTTTTAACAAGATTTGATAAGTTATCAGCAAGCGATTCTTCATGTATTCCTGTTTTAAATTCAATATTCTTATCCACTGCTTTACGAAGTTCCCCGATAAGTCCCTTAACAGCATTAACTTTTACAATTTCTACGATATTGGTATCATCAAACAAATTTTCGATATTACTTAAAAAATCAGGCGAATTATCAATATTATAAACATCAATATTTGTAAATATCTTAATAATCATATAATCAAAAATCAAATCCTTTATTATTGAATGATAATTATCACCAATTATAATATCAGTAATACCATTAATAAATTTAATTTTATCTTCCGATTTCAGATTAGTTTTAAATTCAAACTCATGTTCTTCGCCGTTTTTTACATATATACCCTTTTTTACCTCAATATTCATATGCATTCCTCCTGATTGTATTCACTCAAAAATTTATCAATATTCCACCGATAATAAACTCTTTTCTTTATTCCTTCGATTTTAATCGCATTATGAAGTATAATATCCATTTCATTTAAACTGATTTTATTTATTTCTTTCATCATATGATTAAAATCATTTATTTCAATAAAATATGTTCTTTCATTGTCATTTGTTTCATCACGGAAATTCAATAAAAATCCTGCAATCAATCCATTATATCTGGACATTTCCGTTAACGATTCTATCTGATGATACTTAATCATCTTAGATGATTTTTCATCTTTGCTCAACTGAACATTCATACTTCTAAATTTCGTACTTTTACACTCAATAGCATAAAACAAATGTTTGTTACTATCAAATATAAAAAAATCACAGGGATTATTCCATGAAAAAGATACATTGGAATTACCTGAAAATGATTGAGCAGAATCTTTTAATCTATAAACAAAACAATATTCAGGAATTGATTTCCTGAATTGACTTTCAAATAATTTACCTGAGTTCATTTTACACCCCGATATTATCTGCGATTTCATGTATTTTCTGCAAGTTATCCCCACTTGAAGAAGTGGGGAATTATGTTAAAAATAAAAACATATAAAGTTACAGACAATAATTATTTATCGTTTTTGTTATAAGTTTTTTTACGCTTATTTAATTTATCAGATTTCGTGTCTTCATCTTTTTCTTCACTGACAGAAATCTGCTCACTTTGAGTGTCTTTTTCTGCATATCTCATAATATCATTGATAGTATTCCGAATATTATCTTTCAACGTATTTAAATCTGATAAATCTATATTATTCAATCTTTCTTCTGTTTCTAATCTACTGTATTTGCCTGTTGTATATCCTCGTAAAACTTGATAAATTTTATAATGTTCGGATGTGTCAGTATGCAACTTCCATGGATGTAAACTCCTTGTTTCTTTACAAGACATACACATATAATATTCTTTCCCGCATATCGCACAAACCGCATTATTTGTCTGATTCATAACATACCACCTTAAAAATATTACAGCGTGAAATCAATATTTTTAACTTCACGCTGTAAATAAAATTTAATCTTCGGAAACAAGAATTGAATATAAGCCACCATGACCATCTTCAATGCAATAGTCTTTTTGCATATCAAATTCAAACGAATGCTTACCTGCGGTTTTAAGAGCAAGTTCGACCTGAGAAGGATTAAGCTTTGCCTTAGGACAGATAAGTTTTCCTGAAATAACTACATTATCATTACATTTATCTCTGAAATAGCAGTAAAGAATCAAATTGCAAGACTCCGGAAATGAATATTCTTTATTTGAAATACAAACTGCTTTCTCTGTTTCATATGTATATTCAACATAAAGCTTGCCTGTAAATCCTGTGGGAACTGTAATTTCACCTTCATCACTGATTACAAAAGTAGTAGCATCACTTTGTCCTGTAACAGGAGCAGCAGAATATGCCTCGCCAATTTCATTGTTTGAAATCGAATAAATCCATTTAATCTCATTAGCATTCTTAGGTCGGTGAGAAAGCTTGACAGTAGTTTTACCAGAAACAACTTCAAGAATTTCATCTGCATAATTTGTAATTTTATTTGTTACACCAGCAACTTCCTTTTTAGTACCATACTGAGCAGCCAAAAGGTCAAGAGAAATAAGAGAATTTGTTGCTGTAATCTTTGCTTTCTTAGCACGATAAATAGTAGTAATAAGAGAACCAACAGCATCCGTTACTTCCTCGCCCTCTGCCGTACAATTAATAGAAACATCTTCAAGAGAAGTAAGTCTGAAAAGCATTTTACCATCTGTCAGACTATGTGCCGTCAAACTACGAACCCTGTCAAGAATCAATTCATTTTTATTAAAACTCATAATATTTTCCTCCGTTTTTTTATTTTAAATATCATTAAACATATCCAATCGGGATTTATCTATCCCTTTAAGATTAGAAAACCCAGAATAAGCACCTTGTAAAAGTGCGTTTGAATCCTGTATTTTATTTATTCTTTTTATACTATCCAAAAACATACTTATTGGCATATTCCATATCTTTTCATCTCCGCACTGTCCGCAATATACTGACAAGGTTGAAACCAATGGCTTTAAAATGCTTTTATAAGGGGTTTTAGCTGATAATATAGCTTCATCTCTCGCATCGTCTATCAGGTCTCTTTTCGTTCTCTCGTTTGCAGGTATCTGATTATTCCTTTTCAAACCATGTATATTACGAACGGCATCTACAATCTGCATATAAACAAATCTATCTATTGTTATATCATTTTCAATATCATATAAAATTATTTCTTCACTATCAGTGTTGTTTTTCAGTTTCATTGGAGTAAAATCCGCTAAATCAATATTTTTAAGTATCAGTTCCAATGGATTAATCAACATTTTATCAATATCATTCTTTGATAAAGACGACAACTCGTTTTCATACTTTTCAGGATATTTTAGCAGCTCATTATACAACCTCTTTTTACTTGATATTAATTGATATGTAAATTTGACAAATAAATCATAATCCGAAATTTTGGTATAATCAATCTGATAAAAATCCCACAATTGCCACTTTAAATCAGCACCTACGCTTGTTAAAGTATGAACTGCATTGAAATAATTTTTTTCTCCAAATTCTTCAATCTGGCTGATAGTAGGCTGAATTATTGTAATTTTATTCGTAATTTGAACATCTCGTCCTCTATATATACTCAATTCATCAAATTCAAATATACTCATTCTCCATCTCCGCAAAGAGAATTGTTTAAATCCAATCCTTCAAAAATCATTTTTCTATAAACATAATCTTGCTGATAAGAGCCTTCAATGTTCACTATCAATCTCAATTTCCCTATTCCATAATCAGGCTTTCCGTTTAATTTTCTGTCTATCAATTTTGACAGATAATCATTCCGGTTATCTGTAACTTTAGGTATGTTGTCAACTTTCATATGATTAACATGAGAAATAATCCATATTTCCAAATTGGATTTTACAAATGATTTATTTACATCGTCCTTATAATAAACCTGCGGAATATGAACCTGAATTGTAATAAATGTTTTAACATCATTTATAGTAAACGGATTCTGATGAAAATCAAAAATATGTGTCCCGATAAGTTTTTCAGGAGACTCGATATTTGGACTGTCTATAGCCTGAATAATTTCTTTGTCCTTAATAAAGCCCCTGATTATTTTATTTTTTATTTTACCAATAATTGAACTGTTAGCCATTATAACAACGATTCAATCTTAACAATCAATGATGAACTGTAGTTATTATCATTATCAGAAAGAATCAATTTAAATTCTTCATCAACATAATTATCATTGTCAATTCCAATTTGAATTTGATTATCAGATTGATTTACCTCCAGACTATTTTTAAAATCACAAATTATATTCCACTTTAAAGAAACATCCTTAATTTCATTTCCGCTGTTATCATAAAAATTTCCTGTAAAGATTTGTTTATCCCCACCGGATTTGATTACATTTGTCTTATAACTTATTACAGATTTTGAAATCAAAATATCGTCTGAATTATCAGTTGCCAGACTGTCTTTATCTATATAATCACAAATGCCTAAGTCTATCCGGTCTTTTTCGTTATTTTTCTCACACTCATACAAAGTAATCTTCACAATTCCCTTTTTACCAATATTATAGCTTGTGCTGTCATTCTGAGTTACTATAAACGAAGTTGGATTATCTTTATTTTTATCCAAAAAGAATCTTTGTGGCGAACTTAAAATAACAGTATTTTTGTCATATGGTAACGTAATCATATGTTGCGAAGAACCAACCGTAAATTGTTTATTGGACATTTCACCTGAATTGTATTGAGTAGAATTTATATCATAACATGGATATTCAAGTATATCACCATTTTTATTCTGCCATTTCAAAATCCAGTTACACAGAACTAATTTCCCCTGCCAATGAACACCGTTTATATTAAAAGATTCAGTACAAAGATAATACCGTTCATATTCACTGTCATATAAAATATCTCCCACTGCAACAGGAGTATCAATAAGAGTCTGAAATTTAATCGTGTTACCATTTGCACTTGAATATCTTTCATTATAAAGACGTATATTTATAGTTTCTTTTTCATTGTACGAAACAATTCCCAATTCCCAAAAATATATGCCTAATCTGAAAGAAGCATCATCAGCAAAAGTCTCCTGTAATAACTTCTGACTGTTCCTGATTTTTTCGTTTCTCAAAGAACCACCCTGTAAATTCATCTTTTTATTGAATCTGTCCAGACATTTCACTGACAACACCACCTTTGTCTTAAAATCTCAATTTTATTTTTTAATATATCCTATACCTAACTTGCTTCCCCATCCATCTGTATTTTTCCATGCATAACGGGATAACAAAGTTTCATTTTCAGATAAGTAAGTTTTGTGCATAGAAAGCAGTTTGTCAAGCATATTTGCAGGACTGTAACTATTGAAATCACTCGAACTAAGATTCACTTTAAGCAGTGTAGGTGTTCTTATATATTCAGAATCCAAATATTCCAAAAGAACATAATTACTTAAAATTTCAATTTCCATTTCAGATAATTCAGAATTGAAACATTCCAAATTATCGTCCCTGTCCTGCAAATTCTTTTTACAGATGTGAAATCTTGCAATTGCAGGAATCAAATAATCATGCAACTGTTCCTTGACTTCATCTTCTGTCATAAGGGGTATCTCATAGCTATAAAATTTAGGTAAAAGATTTTCATAAATTTTTTCATATGGAGTACACATGATTATTCTTTCACTTCCTGTCAGTCTATGTAAATTGCCAAATCTAAATTGAATTGCTTTTCAAGACTTCTGATTACAAAAATATCTGAAATTTCACCTGCCACAATTAATTCTTTGATTTTATTACAAATTGCAAATTTCAGACTATTGGGCGAACTTGAAATTGTTTCACATACTTTTGAGATTCCACTTTTAGTATAATTGGAACTATCCATTAAAAATTCATATTTATCATAGACATTTTTAAGGTTAAATCTTTCAATTACCCTTTCATCAAGGGGTTTTAAATACATATTTTTGAAATATCCCTTTGAATTTCTCCACATGTTTTTCAATGTCTGAAAAGTAAGATATTCAGAATGTCCTACCGAATCCCACTCATAAAAATCACCTGAATGACTGTCTTTATACGAAACATTAGGAATAAGAGAAATTACTTCAATTTCATCTGTATCAAGCAACGTCTTGTTCTTTGTATCATCAATTTCAGCTGATACTTTTGTATCAGCTGAAACCTCACTGTTATTCTTTTTTGCCATAACTACAACCTCCCTTTAAAAGCAAATATATCAAGTCCCAAATGTAAAAATGCCACAAGCAGAAGGAACAACAAGACCTATACCAAGTTTTGTCTGAACCTGTAAATCAACAGACTGGTCGTTATTTTTCTTTCCATCTGTGCTGAAATCTGTTCGTGAGTCTCCGAAAAATTCAACCTTGATAGGTTTTGTATCACCACCAATAATAAACAACTTCGTATCATCAAGAGCAAGATTGAACGTACCCGATTTAAGTGTTTGAGGAATAAGCATAAGCTTACATCCTTCCCAATACTGAATAGTACCTGTCATTGCTTTTGCTTCTTTCTGTGTATCTGCAAATATTTTATCAGGGATTACACCTGCAAGTTTTCTTAATGCACCTTTAGTACCTGCAATAGTAAGAGAACTATAAGCACCTGCTGCCTGAACAATATCACAAAGTTTTCCTATAGCTTCCTCTGAATTTCCTGTCTGAGTAAATTCTACAGGAAGTACATTTACTAAATTCTGGAACTGCATATAAATTCTGTCCTGAATATACTTATTTATAGATTTGTAAATTTTATCAGTAAGTTTTTCAAGCGTTGAAATACCAAGCAGGAAACGTTCCAAATCTTCATAAACATGAACATAAATCCATTCCTTAGGAAGTGTAATTTCATTTCCAACATCAATAAACTGTCTATCCGTGTCCCAATGATTACCAGCAAAGGAAGCCACTGAAAGCAAGCCGCCTTCTGAATAAAATGCAGTAGTATCACCAAGTCTGCGATTTTTAAATTCAACAAATGATTCAATAAAAGGTGAATCAAATACATTTTCTTCAATAGTTGAATTAGTAATTTCTTCAATAATTTCAAACATAAGAATATTATTACTTCTGAAAGCCTGATATAACGACCTGCCCTGAAGAATATCCTTATTGATTTTATCCCTCAGATATTTTTCGAGGTCTGTTCTTTTAATCTTACTTCCATCTATCTGAGTTGAAAAATCACCATTCGCAAGGTCACGGGTAAGATTAAAAATTTTCTTGTTTTCACCGCTGAAATTAGTATTGAACATAATTATTTCTCCCTTCTTTTTTAATTAAGCAAGTGTTATAACTCTGCAATTATACATAACTCTTGAATAACCATAGTTATGTGCAGTTGTTACCAAAGTACCACCCATTTTATCTTTGTGTTCGACAATTACACCCATAACAGCAGATGCCGAAGGTGCAGTTTCAGATGCAACAAGTTTACCTGTTGTAGCATCAATAGTTGCATAAGCACCTACATCAAATTTATCCTGAGTAGCCACAGTAACTCCTTCAATAGTAATCCCAAATTCATCATTCTTTTTAATGACACGTACTCTGAATTTTGTACCTGCTTCAATTATAAACTTGTCCCTGCGTTGATTTGACGTAAGCGATGTGTTTTCAGTCCATACAGGCTGGTCTGCAACAACAACCGTTTCCCCTGATTTTGTTCCTTTCTTAAAATTATAAATATTTGTTTCTCCATCAGCAAGACCATTCAAATATCCAAAAGTTCCATTCTCAATATCTTCCGTTGCAACACAATCGAAAATTCTTTCAGCATATCGGGTACTTGCCATATTTGATGACATAAATACTGTATATGTAGCCATTTTATACTCTCCTTTGTTTATAAATTATTTATTTACAGGAATATTGCCATAACAGGTTTCTACAAAGTCATTGTTTTCATCTGAATTATCTTCATTGATTCCAATAACAACTGTATTACCGTTTGATTTATTGAAATTCAAACTTCTCTCTCTGAGTTTTCTTGAAAAGATTACAGAACATTTAGTCTCAATTTCTTCCACTGTCATTTTATCTTTACATTCTTTTAATGAAATAAAATCAGAACTATCGCCTATAAGCTTTTCAAAATGCAAGAACATATTATCTTTCTGCTCGTTTAATTCAGCATTTACACGTTCAGCTTCAACTTTGACGTATTCATCATATTTTGATTTTATTTTATTGTAATTTTTCACAATATCATCCTTTGCTATCTCAGATTCTTTTACTTTTTGAAATGCTGTATCTTCAATTTTTGAAGTGTATTCGCCTAAATCAAAAGAACCATCTGGAGCAGGAGTTTTATCGTCATAATCTGTAAATAAAATTTTCTTTCGAGTTTTAGACGAAAAATTCACTACAGGTTTATCACCTTCAATAACAAATTTAAAACCATAATAGCGATAGCTATCACAACTATCTGAAACAATAACCTCGTCATCCTGAATATCTACGGCATTATATCTCGAAACATTGTCTCCCCAACGATTCCGTGCAGTTTCATGATTTCTTACAATTGTCGAAATATCTTTAAAATTTGACAATACAGTCTGTGTAAAATTTGTATTAAACATTTCATTATCTCCTTGTTTGTTTGTTAATTTAATAAATTCTGAGTATTTATTATTCAATTCACTTTGAATATTTTTTACAAAATCTTTTATAGTGAATTGAGTTTCTATGGTTGAATTAATCATAGCAGGTTCATAATCTTTGCCAAGAATACAAGCGGCTCTGAATGAAAATTTAGTGAAATGAAATATATTGTTTTCATCTTCATAGCCATCAATCAGCTCATCATCGTCCCATATTTCCATTGAATGAAATTTAACAACATCTCGATTCATAACATTGGAACTATCTTCAAACATATTCCAGACTAATCCCTCAACAACCAAAAATGTTCTTGTTTGACCATCATCACATAACCGTTTTTCATAATGTGCATTATTATCTTCTGAAGATGTAATAACTCCATAAGATACACCAAGATATTTTTGTTTTTTACCATTGTTTTCTTTGGTTATAACATATCTGTGGTCTGAAAAATCATCTTCGTTCTGACTGTTCTTTTCCATAAATCCTACAATAGGTATATACCCTAATGTTGGTATTGCTTTGTCTACTACATCTTTGTCAAAATAGCTTCCGTTAAAACTTTCACCCAAATGCATCAGCCAAATTTTCACTTTGGTAAATCTTTTATCATCTGATTTTACATCTTTTATTTTTTCAAACAAGACAGGAATAGAATACTTACTCATTTAATTTCACCACCTAAACATCTGATTTTTCTGCATCGGCTGATTTTTCTCCTTCATCACTGAGCAATTCACCATTTTCAGCATTGGTCGGTCTCCCTGTATTAACAGATGTATTATAAACCGAGGACATAGAAATAAAATTATTTTGATAATCAAATATATGTTGATGTAAAATATACGAACCAAATACTCTTGCAGGAGAAATTTCATAAGCAGCCAATAATTTATCAACAAGATTCAGACCTATAGAACACCCCTCTTTATACCGTTTTATAACGGTATCTCTGTTAAATATTGTTATATCCAAAAGATAAAAAAAGAACTTATATGATATTTTATTGAATTTTCTTAACTTAATAAATCTGTTGCACCATCTTTCAAACTGCCTGTATAATCCATAAATAAATCCCGAATCATTCTCAATTGAATATGTAACTGCCGTGGCAGATGAACTGCCATTAAACAATTCCTTGGTTACACCTGACGAATTATAAAGCTCGTTAACTGAATCAGATACATTATTTCTTGTATTATTTGAATCTTTAAAACTTATCGCTTCACCACTTGAACCCAATGTATACAACAGTCCTATATCATCGCTCATACTTTGCCTGTTGATTTCAGCAAACACTCCCAATGTATCAGGGGTTAGTAAAGGTTTATCAACCGTATTTTTATCAATAGGAACTTCAATCATAATAGCTTTATAATTATCAGTTCTTGCCGATTGAAGATTCAGTTTTTTATAAATATCCAAATCAAGAATATCTCTGACAAGACCTATCAGCAATGGAAAAGGATAAGTCCATTGACTATTTAATTTGATGCAAATCTGTTTATCTGAAGGAGGTAAATACCAATTTGATATTTTTTCCCCATTTTTATTCCTTTCAATAAAATTAAGATATGCCCTTTGAACATAATCGGGATAAACATTCAATTTTTTAGGGCTTATCATAGATAAATTAATTGCAAAATTATACAATCCATCTTGTATCTGATACAGTTTGCACATCTTAAAATTCATTTCCTGAAAGAAAAAATCTGTAGGGCTTTCTACAACCAGTCCACAATAAATATCCTGATATGGAATTACTTTCATAATTTTACTAAATTCATGTTTCAGCTGCATATTTTCAAATTTTGAAACCAAGCTATTATAAGCCTTTTTTAAATTTTCTGTATTCAAGTTTTCTTTAACATCATACAAATCAATTCCATAGCAAAACATAGCCATATTACTATATAAATTGCTTAATCTGTAATAATGCGGTGAATAATGCATAAGTTCAGTTGATACCGCAAGCAGAATCCTCCAATTTGTTTCAGGACATCTCAATGCCGTTACAGCATCTTCAAGTCTTACCTCCCCAATAAATCCCGTATTTAATAATTGAGTATTGCAACACAAATCATGTATCATAAGTCTGCTGAAATTAGACTAGTCAATTTTATTGTTTTTAATTCCATTATTAAAAATCTTTTCATCTCTTTGGTAATCCGATTTAGAATAAACAACAATATCCTGTCCTGTTGCATTTAACTTATTATCATTCAAATTTTTATTTTTCTTTTTACTCAAACATTTTCACCGCCTTTGATTTAGTATAAAATTGGTCTTTTATTAAGTTTTCCAATATTTTTTGCATATGCAGACATATCAAATTTATTATTTGATTTTTCTAAGATTTCTCTTTCCAGTTGACACATAACCCAGTAATTATATGCCAAAGAACTATATCTATCTTTACGTTTTCCCGATTTTTCGATTATTCTTATATTAGTTCCTTTTACTTCAGATTCAAGACTTATAAGTTCATAAATTAAAAGTGTAGTCTGAATATATGGAGATTTATATTCCATTTTTTCACCATCAAACATAGTCTCATATCCTTTGATTTTTTCTTTTAAAATATCATCTGCCTCAAATTCCGATACAAGAAGGTTTATTCTATTGTTCTGAAAACCACTTCTCAATAAAATACAAATATCATTATTGAACTGAGCATAAGCTTTAATAGCCCATATAACTTTTGGAGCATTATTTACTTTGCATCTGTCAGCCATTGCTTTATCATTACAACAAGACAATGCTGGATATATTTCACCTGTTTTATAATCAATCATATCTTGCATCAAAGCATCAATAACACCCATTCCTACACCACTACAGTCAATAACCAAATCAGTGCATTTATAATATTTGAATAATCTTCTTATTATGAGTGCTAATTCTTCTGTTCTCAATCCTTCCTGATTTTCAAGATATATAATATTTGCTATATATTTATTGCTATTTGTTGGGATAGCACTGTTAATAATAATTGAACTTGCATCGTTTTTATGTTTTTTAGATGCCATCAATGCTATATCAACTGATAATATTCTTCTTTCGTTTTCTACTAAATTTGGAATTTTGGCATTTTTATTTATATTCAAAGGATAAATCGCTGTCTGCAATTTTCTACATTTTGATATATCATCAAATGCAAAAAAAGAAGCTTCATTGTCACCCAAAGGCAGACAACCCATTTCCATATTGAAAGTTATTTCATCAAAATCCATTTCTGACATTTCATCTTCAATTTCACTTCTCTTTTTTAATCCCTCTTTTATAGACATTTGATAAGGCAATCCACACACAAAATAACCTTCTCTACCGCCAAGTAAATTAAATGCATATGATTTTAATTTTGCATATGACCAATGTGCTTTCAACCAAGCAGAACTCATATATATTTCAATATTACTTTCAACAAGATTTGGATTATCATCAGGATTATATTCCTTTTTACTCAAATACGCTGGTTGCCGTGGGTCTCCCATAAATCTTCTTAACACTTTATCAATAGTAGCTTTATCTATCATGCGGAACTCGTCCAATATAAGTACGTTTGCTCTGTTACCTCTGGAAGCATCAGAAGCAGTAACTACTTTTATCCATGAACCATTATAAAAATGAATTTCTGCTTTATTTGAACCTATCATATAATAGCTAATTTCACGCTTTAAATTTTCAGAACCCCAGTCATGCATTTTCATAAAATCATCTACGATTTTTGATAAAACTTCATTTGCTTGTGAACGTGTCGAAGAAGCTACACATATTTTTGTTCTGGGAAATAAAATACAACGAATGACACAAAATAATGCAGTCAGCCATGTTTTTCCAATACTTCTTGCTGCCCAAAACATAAAATGATTGTTGTGCATCATTTCATATATCAGAATTTTTTGAAATAATTTTAAATTTACATTTAAATAATCTTTAACAAATCTCTGAGGATTTTCACGATAATATGATGTCCATATTGCAACTCCTTCTAAAATCCGCTCTGATTTTTCATTCTCAATTTCTTTTTCAGTTTTTTTATTCTTTGCCAATTAAATCATCCTTGTTATAAATAAACTAATCTTTATTTATTGAATTTCCAAATACAGCATCAAACAAAGCTTCAATATCATCATCATCATCACCATATTCAGGTTTCTTTACAGTATACTTTTTCATATACTCATCATATAAACGTGAATATCCATTTTTTAATCCAAGCATTTTTGCCAAATGCCCACGATAAAACACATCAAGATAAGCTCCTATTCCATCCACGTCTTTAAACGCTTCGTCTGGTTCAGGTATTGGACGAGTATGTTCGCACTTATCAACAGTTACTCCATAGATTTGCATTTCTGATACAGTATTTCCACTATTTTGTTTTGGTTGCAATTTTGCAGCTTCCAATTGTTTCAACAGTGTAGTATCTATATCTTTTGTATCTTCACCTTTTACCTGACGCTTCAATTTTTCAAGTTGAGAGAAACAAATATTCTTAAACATTTCCTCTTGTGCTTTTGTTTGACATTCATGACGAGCAGTCCAATCAGTGTACTGATTCCAAAGATATAAATAATCTTCTTCCAAAAATCCATTGCCAAAGAATTTAGAAGCTTTATTTACTATTTGTTTTGTTTTATTGTCACCTTCTTTAAAAACAGACATAGACTTTTCTATGTCTTTCAACTCTTTAAACTGATTTAAAATTGTATTATTATAATTCATTTTGTGATATGGATTCAATCGAATATGCTTTATATAAAAAGATACAAAATTATGTGTATCCGCTCCTCTCTTTTCATACTCTGCCAAAGCAGCTTCATATATTTTTTCGCTATAAAATAAATCAAAAGCCATACAGAATCTCTGCATGGCTTTTTTACCTGAATTTTCATTACTTATTTTATTAAATTCATCAATATAATTCTGATAAATTTTATTCAAACAACCTTGACAATATGGAAGTTTACCATTCGCTTTATACTGAATACTAATAGAATCATAAAATTCTTGTCTATCTGTTTGCTTTCCACAACACAAACACGTTATTTTTTCATCAATATTTTTCTTTGGTCTGCCAACCATTTTATCACCACCTAAAATAATTCAACTAAACAAATAAGATTAATAAGCAAATCCAACAATTCTCCAACCACCATCATCTTTCTGCAATATCAACAAAATTAAAAATGGTTGCTCCGATTGGATTTGAACCAACAATAACAGAGCCAAAATCTGTTGCCTTACCGTTTGGCTACGGAGCAATTTAAGAGACAAGCTATGTATAATTTCTTTACTGCTTGTCTGCTATTTTGTACTTCTAAGACAGATTTCCCTGTAGAACTCCGTACTTTGTTCTATCTTATTAAGAAAGGAGGATGCAAATATATCTGGTTATTGGTGTCGCCGACCGGACTTAAACCAGTACGGATGACATTTTAAATATATTCCTTTTGTTGTATTAGTAAAACAAATAGATTTAAATTGTTTATTTAAAACAACTTATATTTTAATCTATAATTAGTGTATCATAATTAATTTTATTTGTCAATACAATTTTTAATATTTTTATATTTTAACTATTAGATTTATTTTTATTAAGTAAAAAACCAGTAAACGATACCCTCACACCATCTATATAAAATATAGACAGTGGAGTTTTTCGCCGAACAAATTTTTTGTTACTGATTAATTTGTAAATCAAGATGATAATTTATATATTTAAAATTCCACTTATTATCGCCAAAATAAAATTTATATTTGAATGAAATCTTATATCTTCTTATTTTATTCACAGGAATAGAATAATCATCAATTTTTATATCTGTAACATTTTTAAGATAAATTGTTGCCACATTAATATCTTCATTACATTCCTTGATACGAACAACAGGATTCAAATTTTCTCTTTTGTTGTTTACAACAAAAGGCAAAACCAAAGGGTCATAGCAAACTGACGTTGATAATTTGTAGAATTTTGTACCCTTGTTTATTCCAACTTCTAATGTTAGTTTATTTCTATCCGAACATTTATTGTCATTGATATTTGGACAAATATTTAACAATATTTCTATAAATTCAGATAACTTCTTAGTATCCCTATTTTCCTGTGCGTATTTTCTTAAAAGGTCAATGTTTTTAACATTCATCAAATTAACTCTTTCTTTCAAATTATTCATAAAAATTTCTCCTTTAAAAAGCTATTTATTTTTGTTATCTATAATTATTTTACTCACCTCATAGATATGAAGGCGAGTAAAATATATTATTTTAATGTTATATTTAGGATTTTGATTAATATTTACTCAAAGTTATCAATACAACCCCTAATACGTTCCTTTAATTCGGCTAAAGCCATATTACAGTTACTTTTTTTCATTTCGTATTCGATTATCTCACGGGTAAGACTGTCTCTGTTCTGTTCCATAAAGGATTCACGTAATGTAAAACCGTTCTTTTCCAATGCAATTTTAATCCTATACATCATACCGCTTATATAAATTACATAAGGGCTTACAATACGACCATAATATTTTTTGAATATAAAATGTATACGCTTATAATAATAATCATAATAAGCAACACCATCATTCCGGCGATTAATTTTAAAACAAGAGTATTTATCTTCACCTATGATTTTTACCGTATATTCGGCTCGTGCATTTCTTTGAATCCAATAATCTATATATCCTAATTCTTTTATGTCGTCAGCTAATTGTTCAGATACTTCCAATTCATAAATATGACCAATATCTTCTTTTACTGTAACTATTCGACCTTTTAAGTCTGTAGATTTTAAATTTTTAAGTACACTTAAATCTTTACTATATATACCTTCGTATATACATCTTATTAAAGTGCGATAATAAATTGCATTGTTCAATTCATTGTCATATTTTATAGCAGTAAATACTTCCTCAATATCTTTATTGGAAAGAAATTTTTTCGTTATATCAGGTTTTACATAATTCCATACATCTTTCCTGTTAAGCTTGCTTACGGTTTCAATAAAATGAATGTTGTTTAAAAATTTAGCATATTTACGCATTACAACCATTATTCTGGTAACTACAGTAACAGTTTTGGGATTTGCACGTTTTATAAGTTTTTTCAAATCATCCACTGTACATTCCGAATAATCAAAATCCCCAAGATAAGAATAGTATTCCAACATTTGAATAGTTTCATTTGATAACTTTTCTTTATTTGATTCTAAAAATTCTAAATATTTTTCATTCATATTCCATCACCATTTTCATTGTTAAAAAAAGTTTCATAACTTTTCAACAAAGCTTTATTCCTCGTTCTTACATTGACAAAATTAGCCGAAGCCGAAATTGAAGCCTTGTTGTATTCTTCAGAGATACTTGCATCATCAACAGATAAATAAAAATTCATAAGCCAATCTGCGAAAGTTTCTTTTTGTACAAAATTATTGATTGCCCTTTTAAAAAATGGCACAAGAGAAACAAAATGTGTTTCAGTATAAATTTTTTTTGCAATCCTATATTCCAAACGATTAATTAAAATTTTATGAATATCATATGCAAAATCAAGTACATTATTCATTTCAATTTTTTCTGTTTCAGATATAATCGTACTTTCAATTGTTTGTTTAAAAGATTTAGTTTCAAATGAAACATTTTCAATTTTTTGATTGAGCATACACCATACTTTCATAACAATTGTAGCCTGATTCTTATTGTTCCTTGCTCTTTGGGTAAGCATTTCTTCAAAGATTTTATGTGAACCAATATCAAGAACTTCTTCTACGTTTTTACAACTTGCAAGAAGTTTAGATTTTGTAGTTAATGGTTTACCTGCATTTAATCTTTTGAACAACTCTTTTTCTTCATGTAAAGTCAGATTTTCAAAATATATCATTGTGAGCATTGTTTCCTTAATTATATCCTGTAAACTCTCCGGTAATTGCTTGAATCTCATTTTTGAAATGTCTAAAATATATTCCTTATTAATTTCAGCATCAATATATTTGACAGGGGGTAATACTGATAAAGCAAATTCATTATTCAGGTATTGCTTTATTGCTGAGATGCGTTGTTTACCGTCCATTATATAATAGACACCATCATTAAGCATTTTCTTTGCATACAGTGGGGGAATAGGATAACCAAGTATCATTGATTCTATCAATTCACTCTTGCGTTTTCCCTCCCACACCATACTGCGTTGAATAATATGGTCGAGATTAATTTTTCCATTCATTGTCAAGATTTTAATTTGTTTTGCTGAAATTGAAATATTAGCTTTTTCTAAACTCATATCATCACTTCCTTTCTTAATGATTTTATCTTATCATATTTACAAGTAAATGTCAATATAAATATCAAGTTAAAATAATAAAATATTTTACATATTTTAATCAATTATTTTTCATTTGCATTTATCAGCATATTTAGGGCATTATAACATGACATACTTTTGCCACCTTAGAGGTGAGGGTTCTTGTTGATATTGATAAAGATATAAATTATAAATTCAATAGTTTTTTGGTTTCATCAAAATTTTTAACCATATTAAGTTTCCTCAAATCTTGTCCTTTTATACAAATGGGATAGCAACATTCCAGTATACGACTATATACTTGTCTTTCACTTATATTCTGCGGATTAAGAAGTTGCTGTTGTGTAAGATTTGTTGTAATCAAAAAAGGCAAACCAGCGTTTATTCGATTATTTATAACAGTATATATAATTTCTTTCATATAAGATGTGTCACGTTCACTTGCAAAGTCGTCAAGTATAAGAAGCGAATAATTATTCAGGCTTTCATAGTAATCTTGTTTTTCTTTAATACCGGAAAGAGTATTTGCAATTGTTGCAAAATCAGTCATCAATACTGAATAATCATTATCCAACAATGCATTGGCAATACAGGCAGCAACATAAGACTTGCCGACTCCTACATCGCCTAAAAATATCAAGCCACGCCCTTTTGTAAAAAAAGTTTGAAATTCGTTTACAAATCTTTTTGCAGCTACAATAGCTTGTGGATTGTAGCCTTTGTCGTTTTTAAAAGTCCATGATTTCATGTCTTTTTCAGAGTTATATTTACCCTTGCAAGATGGGAAGCAATCATAACGCATTTTATTAATTCTGATTTTCTTTTCTTGATTTTTCAAATCTTGTTGTTCGGCGTTATAATCTGATTCTACACATTTGCACATTACTGGTACAAATGCTTTAAATCCTTTTACTTGTATTCTTTGTTGTTTATTAGTCTGACATTTACCACAGTACAATAATCCATCATCCCCAATATAATCACCTTCTCTTTTAAAATTGATTTCAGCAGATTTTTGTACTATTTTATTAAACATTTCTCCACAATTATTCATAATATTTTCCTCCATTAATTAATATTTGATGTTATTGACATAGCTATCAGTTCTTCGATTTGTGCATTTATAGCTGTGTTTTCTTCGTTTTCAGTCATAGGATTAACCTTGTTATTATCTGATTTGTTTGTTTTTCTGTCGTCGTAAAAGCCGTTTAAAATTTTTGTAAACTTATCATCTTTTAGCATCCACTCAAAATCTGCTTTCCAATTGTAACAATTTTCTCCTTTCAGGTAAGCAGATGATTCAGCTTTTTCAAACATAGTTCTAAATTGTTGTATGGAATATTGTTGCAAAAGCTTTTCTATTCTTTCTGCTGTTGTGTTTGTAAACATTGCTGGTTCGTATGATTTGCAAACAGAATTAAACAATTGGAAAATTTGTTCTGTTTGTTCGCTGGATATATTAAATATATCTTCTTTTTTTTCTTTTAGTTTCTTATTATTCTTATTCTGTTGTTGGTTCTCTGTTGGTAGATTGTCGATAGGTTGTGAACACTCTGTTATCCCTTGAAATTTATCATAATTATTTACCAGAAATACAGTGAATTTTGGGTATTTGCACCTTGTTAATTCACCCGTTGATTCAAGATGTTTTGTAGCAGTTCTAACTTGTTGTTTTGTCAGTCCTGTTTCATTTGAAAGTGTTTCTATACTTGCTATCCGACCGCCCCTTTTAATTTGGATTCCATGCCAATTACTGTTATTTATATTACCGGTCAATATTAAATGAATGAACAATGTTTTTGTAGGAATATCATCATACCATTCCCAGTCTAATAAACTTCTGTGAAGCTTAATAAATCCGATTTTAAGCATTTTAATCACCGTTACTGAAAACTTATAAAAAATTATAAATCAACTTTTATGTTTCATTCCTTGTTCAATGTGTCCATTTTTGATATGACAAGTCATCATCTACTCATGTTTGGTATGACACTCCAAAGGCGTAAATTCCCGACTAACGTATCGGTACATATCAACAGCATTTGTTTGAGCTATGCCGTCAATTCTTTGTATCGCATTAAATTCACACTTGCCTGAAAGTCTCTGTCAATCACATTATGGCATTCAGGACAGATATAGACACGTTCTGAAAGTTTCAAATCTTTCTTCACATATCCACAGCAAGAACATAATTTACTTGACGGATAGAATCTGGCTGCCGTTACAAATTCAATATTGTGCCAGTTGCATTTATACTGTATCTGCCTGTAAAATTCATAGAAACACTGTTCCTGTACTGCTTTGGCTAAGTGTCTGTTCTTCATCATGCCTGTTACATTCAAATCTTCCAGAACAATAAACTTTGGTTTTCGGTTTACGATTTCAGAAGTAGTCTGATGCAGGTAATTATGACGAATATCTGTCAGTCTATGGGTAATTTTTAAAAGTCTCTTTTCACTTTTTACAATATTGCGTGTTTTACAGTAACATTCTCCTTTCTTATTCTTAGAATATTTTCTAGATATTCTGCGTTGCAATCTACGCTTTTTCTTCTTTAGTTTTCTGATTTTTGTGGTCTTATTGATGTTTTTATAAACATTAGTATCAGAACAAATTGCCAAATCCTTGATACCAATATCAATTCCAATTCCCTGATTTGTCGGCTGTTCTGTATTCTCTCCGCTTTCAATGCCTACAGAAATCCACCAGTTCAGACCGTCAAACGTAATTCTTGGATTGGAATACTTTGCATTTACAGGTATTCTGTCAGGTTCTGCAAGTTTTATTGAATTGAATTTTTGTTTGTTTTTCTTTTTACTTGTTGTCAATTTTTCAAGTTTTACATGAGTTTTCGTAAACTGTATCTTACATGGGTCAGCATAAAAACTTGGTTTTGATTTCCGTCTGCTCTTGAATTTCGGATATTCCGAAATACCTTTGAAAAAGTTTTGATATGCCCTTACAGCATCTTTTATTGCCTGCTTGGGAATATTGTTGCTGTAATCATTCAGCCATTGATATTCTTTTTCTGATTTCAGGACAGTAAATATTTTTCGTAAATCACAATCAGAAATGAATTTGTTTCTTGATTCATAATTCTTCTTTTCATAGCCTAATGCCCAGTTATATGCAAATCTTGCAAGTCCTGCACAGGCAAAAAGTTTTGTTTTCTGCTTATTATTCGGACAGAGCATTACTTTTATGGTTTTAATCATTTTCTGTAAGCTCCTTTATCATCTTCTTTGCCTTATTTGCACGTTTACCCTGTAATTTGCAGCTGAATACAGTAATAATCTGTATCAAATCTTCTGTAAGTTCTTCCTGTTCCGTTCTTTCGGTAGTATCAACAATTTCAATTTCACAATCATATAGTTCTGCAATGTATTCAATCAGTTCAAATCCGAATCTTGTCAGTCTGTCCTTATAAAGCACAACAACCTTTGAAATACTTCTGTTTGCCATACCTTTTATTAGTTCCTGCAAACCTTTACGCTTATAATTAATTCCTGAGCCTATATCCGAAATAATTTCAAACGGTTTACCCTGTGCAAGCAGATATATTCTCATATTCTCCTTCTGCCGTTCCAAATCGTCTTTCTGTTTCGGAGAACTGACACGGCAGTAACCTACCGTTTTTCCTTGTTTTTTTACAGGTTTATTTAATATTTGATTCAGGTCATCTTCTGAATAATAACGATAACCGTTAGGACTTGTATGATGGGGTTTCAGCTTTCCTGATTTATCCCAGTTCCTTAAAGTCTGTGCCGTTACTCCAAGAATTTCTGTCATTTCATGTATAGTGTAATATTTCATTTTATCACCTCTATACATATTATAACACTCTTAATTGCAAAAAGTCAATAGTGTATTTATAACCTTTTATAATTTTTCTTTAACTGTTAAAAACCTTCTTTCAGATTATTGTATAATAATATTCCCTCATTTCAGGTAAAATATCAATAAATTCTATGTCATATTTGCAAATATATTTGTCAAATGGAATAGCGTTGAGTATTTTATTATATTGAACATAAGGCGGTAAACTTTCAAAGTATTTATGATATTCATCTTCTTGTTTTTTTGCCATTGCAATAATTTTTCCCATATTATCAAATGAAATATGTACGGTTTCAATATACAGTTTAATATTTCCGCTGTTTGAAATATGTGCGATAATTTGATAATCACCATTTTCCATAACAGACCTATTACATACTGTAATACCATTACCAAGACAGCACATGATTAAATTAAGATTGTTTGTCATAAAACTTTCCTTCTTTCTTAATGTTTAAATAATCCCTACTCTCAAATCAATTTATAATCAAAGCAGGGGAGTACAGATATTATTCATCAAGCTCGGCAAGCATTTCAGCAACAGTATCATCGTAAAGTTTTATAAGTTTCATATCACTTTCTATAACTTCTTTGATTGTGTTACATTTTTTGCGTGTTTTTAATATTTTCCATGCCCGAGCAGATTTCATTCTTTGATAAACTTTACGCAATGTAGCAACGAAATAAATAGAATTATCATTATGTCGTCTTGCCAAAGGTTCAACAACT
>CAJTOG010000015.1 GCA_910577575.1 uncultured Ruminococcus sp.
ACACTGTTTGTGTTTTGATTATGAGAGGAGATTGGCATGACTGCTGCGGCTAAATCAAAAAAACAAAAGAAAAAAGGATTGTTTGTAGCACTTTTCGGCGGCGGCAGAAACAGTGATGTGAGCCTGTCGTTTTTTGCATATGTTATGATACTTCTTGTTGTGGGAATTGTTATGATGGCTTCAGCAAGTTATGCATGGGCGTACAGTGAACATGGAGACGGTCTTTATTATGCAAAAAGTCAGGCAAAGAATGCAGCTGTGGGTTTTATTGCGATGATTTTCTTTATGAAATTCGATTATCATAATTTCAAGAAAATTGATATTCCGTTATTCAAAAAGTTCAATATTGCAGGAATTATTTATATTGGCGTTGCAATTCTGCTTATTGCTGTTCTTGCATTTGGTAATACCGAAGGCGGTTCAATGGGGGCGAAACGCTGGATTGATATTGGTCCGGTAAACCTTCAGCCTTCAGAGCTTGCGAAATTTTCATTAATTGTCTTTTTTGCCTACAATATGGAACGTGATGGTAAAAAGATGAATACTTTTGGAACAGGTATCTGTAAGTATGCGTTATATCTTGGTGTTTATGTAATTCTTATCGCACTCGAAAAGCATATTTCAGGTATTCTTCTTGTAAGTGCAATTGCAATTTCACTTATACTCTGTGGAGGAGCTAACCGAAGACAGTTTGTTCTTCTCGGAGTTATAGCTGTTATTGCGGCGGTTTCGTATATTGCATGGCAGGCAAGCATTGAGGGAAGCTATGTTCAGGTACGTCTTAAATCATGGCAAGACCCGTTCGCTGATGTTCTTAATGATACATGGCAGACAGCCAATTCTATTATAGCAATCGGTTCAGGTGGACTTTTTGGTCTCGGACTCGGCAATTCCCGCCAGAAATATCTGTATCTTCCTGAAACAAAGAACGACTTTGTTTTCCCTATAGTATGTGAAGAAATCGGATTTATCGGTGCACTTGCAATTATAATAGTGTTCTTTCTCCTGATTGTAGAGGGTTATTCAATAGCAGTTCGCTGTAAAGACAGATTCGGAATGCTGCTTGCTGTCGGAATTACAACTCAGATAGGTATTCAGACTGTTCTGAATCTTGCAGTTGTAAGCAATCTGATTCCGAATACGGGTATCAGTTTGCCGTTTTTCAGTTATGGTGGTACTGCCCTGATAATGCAGCTTGTGGAAATGGGTATTATGCTGAATATATCACAGCATAGATACTACCCTCCCGAAACAGATGAAGATGAAGAAAATTAATAAAATATGATTAAGGAGAAAACTATGAAAGTGTTGATTTCGTGCGGAGGCACAGGAGGTCATATAAATCCGGGACTTGCAATCGCAGATATAATAAAATCCAAATATCCCGATACGGAATTTCTTTTTGCAGGTACTCCTAAAGGAATGGAAGCAAAGCTTGTTCCACAGGCCGGATACAGAATGGAAGCAATAAAAGTTGCAGGTTTCCAGCGTAAGATTTCACTTGAAAACGTTGGAAGAAATATAAAGGCTGTCGCTTACCTTGCAGCTTCCGGAAAAAGAGCAAGGGAGATTATTAAAAATTTCAATCCTGATATAGCAATAGGCACAGGCGGATATGCAGCAGGGCCTGTAATCAGAATGGCGGCAAGAATGGGAATTCCTACAGCAATCCATGAACAAAATGCCTATCCCGGCGTTACAAACAAACTTCTTTCAAAGGAAGTTGACTATGTTATGCTTACAGTCAAGGAAGCACTTGATTTCATGGACGGAAGACGTTTTGAATACAGTGTAACGGGATTGCCTGTAAGAAGCAATATAAACCATTTAAGCAAGTCGGAGGCACGCAGAAAGCTTGGATTCAACAATGACTTTACTATTCTTTCATTTGGCGGAAGTCTCGGAGCAGGCTGTATAAATGAAACTATGACTGAAACAGTAAAATGGCATTTCGGTAAAAAACTCAACATAAATCACATACATGGCTATGGCGGTATGGGAAAGGATACTTTTCCGCAGGCAATGAAAGCGGCAGGTATTCCACTGAAGAACAGCCGTCTGAGAATAAGCGAGTACATTAATGATATGGACATCTGTCTTGCGGCAGCTGACCTTGTAATATGCCGTTCAGGAGCGTCAACCCTTGCTGAGTTGGAAGCAGCAGGAAAAGCTTCAATCCTGATTCCGTCCCCTATTGTTGCAGGAAATCATCAGTATCATAATGCAATGGTTCTGGGAAAAGCGGGAGCAGCAGAAGTTATTGAGCAGAAGGATGTCACATCAGAAAAGATAATTTCCAAAATTGAAGAACTTTATAATAATCCTGATAAAGTTTCGATAATGGCACAGAGTGCAGCAGGTTTGCATATGAATGATACAAACGAACGAATACTTTCGGTTATTGATAAGCTGATTGCAAAATCGGACACAGCAAAGTAAAAGAAGTAACTAAAAACCACCTTACAGCATAATATACAAAAAAGCTATGAGGTGATAAAATGCAAAAATTTATTATTATGGGAGGCAATCGCCTCAGCGGAGAAATTACTCTGCAAGGCAGTAAAAACAGTTCGCTTCCGATAATGGCGGCGGCTTTGCTTGCGGAAGGAGAATGTGTGCTGAAGAGTTGTCCTCTTCTTACTGACGTTTATTCAGCGTCAAGGATTCTTAATTGTCTCGGGTGCAGATGCAGACTTTCATCAGGAAATGCGATAATTGATGCATCAGATGTATCGGCATTTGAGATTCCGAAGGAGCTTATGCGTGAAATGCGTTCATCAATTATGTTCATGGGAGCTATTCTCGGAAGAATGGGTGAATGCATTATAAGTATTCCCGGCGGATGTGAGCTCGGACCACGTCCTATTGATATGCATCTTGCTGCATTGAAAAAAATGGGCGTTGATATTTCCGACAATGGAGGAATAATTCACTGTCGTATACCGTCGGGACGTGCAAACGGTGCTAAAATCTCCCTGTCGTTTCCGTCGGTAGGCACTACGGAAAACATTATCCTCTGTGCTGTAACCGCTGAAGGTGAAACTATTATAAACAATGCTGCCCGTGAGCCTGAAATATGTGATTTATGCAGATTTCTCCGTGCCTGCGGAGCTGAGATAAAAGGAGATGGCGAAAGCAGGATTATTATAAACGGCGTGAAGAAACTTCATGGATGTGAGTACACGATAATGCCGGACAGAATTGCCGGAGCTACTTATCTTGCCATGACCGCAGCAACAGGCGGCGAAATGATACTTAAAAATGCTTGTATTGCTGAAATGGAACCGTTTATATCAGTATTTGAACAGACAGGCTGCGGAATTTATGCAGCTGATAATAAAATTTATATCAGAAAAGGTGCAAGACTTAGAGCGATAAAAGACAGAATACGCACAATGCCGCATCCGGGATTTCCGACTGATGCGCAAGCTGTACTTATGTCCGCACTTATTAAAGCGGATGGAACAAGCGTTTTTGAAGAAAATATTTTTGACTGTCGTTACCGTCATACAGATGCTCTTATAAAAATGGGTGCAGACATTCAGGTTATGGGGAAAATTGCTGTAATCCGAGGAGTTAAAAAGCTTCATGGAGCAGATATAGAAGCAACTGATTTGCGTGGCGGAGCTGCGATGGCAGTTGCTGCACTTTCAGCAGAAGGGACAACGCATCTGGGGAATATTTCCCATATAGACAGAGGATATGAGAAATTTGAAAATATTGTTTCTTCTCTTGGCGGTAGAATTCAAAGGGAATAACAATGGAGGTTGGAAATTAATATGAACGACGTTGAAAAAACTAATATTGAAAGACAGAATAGCGGAAAACGTATGCGTCGCAGAAGGCGTATGATGAGCGTATATGTTGTAATTGTTATCCTGTTTGCTTTAACAGCCGGCATTACAATGTGTTTTACATTTCTGTTTAATGTTGATGAAATTGTTATTTCAGGTGAATCGGAAACGTATACCTATATGGAAATTGTAGAAGCCTCAGGTATACGTGCCGGCGATAATCTGCTTCGGCTTGATGCAAAAAAAGCCGAAAAGCAGATAATGGACAACCTTCTTTATATTGAAACGGCTGAAATTCACAGGGACTTTCCGTCAACAATCAGAATCAGTGTTACAAGATGTATTCCGGCATATAATGTAAAACATGATGATGGAGTGCTTCTTGTAAGCAGGCAAGGAAAGATTCTTTCTGATGATAATTTCTATTCGGATATAGAAAATCTGCCGATAATTTATGGATTTGACCCTTCTGATATGATACCGGGAAATATGCTTAAGTCTGAAAATGAAAATAAGTATGATGCATTCACTCAAATTATAAGCCGTTTTGACAGGGATGACAATACGAGCATCTCGTCCATTGATATAACAAGCGAATATGATATCGTTGTTAATTACAGAAACGGTCTTGTTTTTAATATGGGAAACTGGAGTGATGTTGAGTATAAACTTGACCTTGCCCAGAATGTTATGAATGACAGTACCATAAGAGGCAAAAAAGGTTCACTTGTTATGGTCGGGTCTAATCAGTGCAGTTTCAGAAGCAATGGTGAAGCACCTGAAGAAATAGTTACAACTACTGCTCCTCCCGTAACTGATGAATCGGGAAGTATAATTACAACAACTGTGACCACAACCACAACAGTTGTAACAACTTCTGTACCGCCGGAAACAACGGTTGATTATAACTATGACTATGGGTATACAGACGATTATAACTACAATAATAATTACGGTTATGATTATGGTTATGACTACGGCTATGATTATAACTATGGGTATGATAATAGTTATGACTATGGTTATAATGATGATTATAATTACAATTATGGTTATTATGACGGATATACACAGTGGTGAATGTAAACAAAAATATGCCGTAATATATTGACAAGATTGTACATTCTGTAGAAATTTAAAAAAATAGCTATGAGACTTGAAAAAAGCAGCGGAATATGATAAAATGATAAGTGTATTTATGGCTTGAATTTGTTAGAAACAAAGATTGAAATAAAAGTAGGAGGAGTTTCAAAATGTCAGATTTTAACTACGAGGAAACAATGGAACCCGATGTTAATATAAAAGTTATAGGTGTCGGCGGCGGCGGCGGAAATGCTGTAAACTGCATGGTTGAATCAGGTGTAAGCAATATTGAATATATCGCTGTCAATACAGATGCAAAGGCATTGAATAAGTCAAAGGCTACAACAAGAATTCCGATAGGTGCAAAACTTACCAAGGGCAGAGGAGCTGGAAACAAGCCTGAAATAGGTCAGCGGAGTGCGGAAGAAAACAAAGACGAAATTGAAGCTCATCTCAAGGGTGCAGATATGATTTTTATCACTGCCGGTATGGGCGGAGGAACAGGTACAGGAGCTGCTCCTGTTGTTGCCAAGATTGCAAAGGAGAATGATATTCTTACCGTTGCTGTTGTTACAAAGCCTTTCCTTTTTGAAAGAGAACAGAAAATGGCTCAGGCTGAAAAAGGTATTACAGAACTGAAAAAATATGTGGATTCTCTTATTGTTATTCCTAATGAAAAACTTCTTGAGGGTAAACAGCAGCTTACTATGAAACAGTCGTTTTCCCTTTCGGATGAAGTTCTTAAAACAGGTGTAAAGAGTATATCTGACCTTATTGTTGAAGAAGGTTACATAAATCTTGACTTTGCAGACGTTTCTACTATCATGAGAGGTGCAGGATATGCCCATATGGCTATCGGTCACGGTTCCGGTAAGGATAAGGCAAAAGAAGCTGCAAATGCTGTTATATCCAGTCCGCTTCTTGAAACTTCCATTTCGGGTGCAAGAAGGCTTCTTATCAATATTGCTATGTCCGAGGATATTCTTTCATCTGATGTGGATTCAGCAACAAAGATGATTACAGATACTGCTGCTGATGGTGTTGAGTTTATTTTTGGTACTGCTTTCAAGGAAGATATGCAGGATGAAATGACTATTACTGTTATTGCTGCCGGTTTTGATGACCCGAATGCTCCCGAAATTGAAGAGGAAGAAGAACCGGTTATTCCGGCTGTACATGAAGAGGAGGAAGAACCGGTTATCCCGATTGATAATCCTCTTATCAACGGTCTTGGCGGACGTGAACAGTCTTCTGCAAATAATATGAGACAGCCTCAGTCCAGTCAGGATTATGACCTTGATGATATTCTTAAAATTCTCGGCAATTAATTAAAAAATTAAGCGACCGTGTTTCAGCGGTTGCTTTTTTTTAACATTTAAATATATTTTGTAGTAATGCACTAAAATCAACCTGAAAATTCTACATTTCAACAATTGAAAATATAAAAAAAATGTGATATAATTATTATAAGGCTTTTTATTTCCTTTAAATATTACTTCCGCAAGTGAAAAAGCGGAGAACGGAGTGAAATTATGGAACAACCAACAGTGTTAAGAACCACTAAAATAGGCGGAGGATTTGTCAAGGAAGACGTTTTGACTTATCTTGACGAATTAAATACAAAAATTGAAAGTCTGGAAAAAGAACTACAGGATTCAAAAGGACTTACACAGCCGGCAGTTGACCCGCATGAAATTGCAAAATACAGAAACCAGATTGACAACCTTCAGGAAAAACTTAATAAATCCAATCAGATTTTGAGAGAAACAAAAAAAGAAAATGAAGAACTGAAAGCAGGCAAACCCGTTTCTGTTAATCCGCAGATGCAGGCTTCACTTGATGCTGCGAGAAAAGAAATTGAAAACCTTAAAGGACAGCTTAAGAATGCAGGTGCAAAAGGTGCAAATCAGGGAAATGCTTCACTTGATTTAGCAAGAAAAGAAATTGAAAATCTCAGAGGACAGCTTAAATCTTCTGAACAGAAAAATTCTGAATTAAAATCTGCACTTGCTGAACAGAAATCATCAGGAAACAGTAACGCTGATTCTGCTCTGAATGTTGAACTTGCAAAGGCTAAACAAGAAATTGCAAAAGTAAATGCTGAACTTAAATCCAAAACAGAACAGCTCAGTGCTAAAATAAAGGAATCGGCTGATAAGGATATAAAAATAACAAAGCTTGTCAAGGATTCTAAATCTTCTGCTGAAAAAGATGCTGAAATAGCTCAGCTTAAAGCAAAGCTTGAAAATCCTACTGCTTTACTTAATGACCTTATGAACGGTATATTGAATAATGCACAGGAATCAGCTGAAAAGAGCAAAAAAGAAGCCAAGGAAGAAGCTGAAAAAACTATTAAAGAAGCTTCTGAAAGAGCTGATAAAATTATAAGGGATGCTGAAACAACGGCAAAGAAAACTATTGCTGATGCCAATATGTCTGCAAAGAAAACTGTTGATGAAGCCAATGCGGCTGCAAGAAAAACTGTTGATGAAGCCAATGCAGATGCGGTAAAAACTGTTAATGACGCAAATAATAAGGCAAGTAAGCTTAACGAAATGTCATCAACTGTACGTAAAATGATTATTAACGAGATTGAAAGCGTAAACAGCAGATTTACAAATCTTTCAGATGCAATCAACAAACTTTCAAGCCAGACTTCTGAAAAAATGAATGAAGTAAAGACAATTATTGACGAGGCACGCAAGGCTGTTGAATCAAATGACAATAATTCCATCAAGCTTGCAGAAGCTCCGAAAGCTCAGGTGAAGACTGCTGCCGCTCCTCAGAATAATGTTACATCTAAAAAGTCGGCAGTTCCTCCGGCGATGGATGGATTTGATGATATAATTGCAAAACCTATAAGCAATAATAGTCCGTTCAGCCGAGGAAATGTAAATACGCATAATCAGCCAAAGTCTGCTGCTAATAATACATCAGCAGCTTCACATAATAATTCAGCAAAGAAGCCAGTAAGAATTTCAGGTTTTGATATGGATGACCTTCTTAAAGCTGTTGAAGAAGAGGCAGCAAAGGGTACTGATTAATTTTAAAATAATATTTCCGCATCAGGAGAAACAAATCCTGATGCCGGAAATAATATATTGATTGTTGGGTGAGGTATCTTGCTTGATTTGGATTTCAATTTAAATGAACTCTGCGAAAAAAATAGTGAGGAGCTTGCTTTGATTGCCAGAACAGATAAAAAAGCAGCAGAAATTCTTGTGCTTCGCTGTCTGAAGACTGTATTTATCAAAGCTCAGATGATTTCAGCCGGAACAGAGGTTGATACTGATGATTTACAGCAAGAAGGACTTATGGGACTTCTGAAAGCAATTGCTTCTTTCAACGCTGACAGAGGATTTAAATTTTCTACCTTTGCAGAAGTTTGTATTATTAATCAGATGAGAACCTTTCTTGTAAAATCAAGAAAAAATTTCATTTCATATGAAAGTATAGATGAGCTTTCCGGAGAAATTGCTACGGATTGGCGGACTCCTGAAAATATTTATATAACCAGAGAATTTTTTTCTGAGTTATGGTATGCTGCTGATAATCTTCTTTCAGAAAATGAATGTAAAATATTTAAATTATGTATCTGTGGGGAAAGCTACAGGGAAATTGCCGTAAAGTTTGGTATATCTGAAAAATCAGTTGATAATGCCATGCAGAGGGCAAGAAGAAAAATCCGCAGATATTTTAATAACATTGAAAATGGCCAGATAGCTTAATCAAGAGCATTGTATATCGCAAGGTATTTCAAAGGTGCCGGTTCAACTCCGGTTCATGGTCCAAATAAAATAAGCGAGGTATTGTAAAATGTACGAAGACAAGACATTAGTCTGCAAAGAATGTGGAAATGATTTCATTTTTACAGCAGGCGAACAGGAATTTTTTGCTGAGAAAGGACTCACAAATGAGCCTAAAAGATGCAAAAACTGTCGTGATTCAAGAAAAAATTCAGGCAGAGGTGAGCGTGTGATGTATACAGGCGTTTGTGCAACCTGCGGCAAGGAAGCTAAAGTTCCTTTTGAACCAAGAGACGGAAGACCTGTTTATTGCAGTGATTGTTATGCACGTCTTAATCAGGACTGAAAACTGATTTAGTTTGTCAAAATGACGGTTATTTGTCTTTTTCCCTGTTTTTCAGGGAAAAAGATTTAATAATTAAAATCTGTACTGAAAAGTATTGCAGATTTTATTAAAAAAATCAGTATTTTTATAGGTGATTATAATGATGATTGACCATATAGCAATGTATGTAAATGAACTTGAAAAAAACAGGGATTTTTTTATAAAATATTTTAATGCTGTTTCAAATGATGGATATTATAATAAAAAAACAGGTTTCCGTTCATTTTTATTGACATTTGATGATGGTGCAAAGCTTGAAATTATGAATCATCCTGAACAGCAGGACTTTGTGAAGAACATTAGGCAAACAGGATATATTCATATTGCATTCAGTGTTGGCTCAAAAGAAAAGGTCAATGAACTGACAGAAATGCTTAAAAATAATGGATATGAGATATTAAGCGGTCCGAGAACAACCGGTGATGGATATTATGAAAGCTGTATTGTGGCAATGGAAGGAAATCAAATAGAAATTACAGTATAATTGTTTTTTCATATTCCTAAAGAATTTAATTAAATATGGCAGATAAAGGGTAATTCCCTGAATCTGCATCAACCAATCGAAAGGAAGTTAACATTATGGAAATTAATAAAAATACTATTATCGGCGATATTCTTGACGCTGATTTTGAAGTTGCACCCTATTTTCTTGAAATGGGTATGCATTGTCTCGGCTGTCCTGCATCAAGGGGCGAATCAATTGAGGAGGCTTGTGCGGTACATGGCACAGACCCTGATGAGCTTGTTGCAAAGCTGAATGAACACTTTGCTAAGAAAGCGTAAGCAAATCTATGGCGTACTGATTTTCGGTACGCCTGAATTTTTAACTGGGAGAGAAATATGCTTGATAAAAGATTGAAATTATGTGCTGAATTTGTAAGCGGCAAAGGTGTAGTATGCGATGTAGGTACAGACCACGCATATCTTGCGGTTGAATTGATAAAATCAGGAAAGTGCGGAAAGGTTATTGCATCTGACGTAAAGGAAGGACCATTGAAAGCAGCACGTAAAAATGTCGAAAGATATGGAGTTTCTGATAAAGTTGAGCTTGTTCTGTCGGACGGACTTGAAAATATTAATCTTAACGGAGTAACGGACATAGTTGTTGCGGGCATGGGCGGAGAAACCATTGTTAACATACTTGAAGATTATTTTTACGAAAATTGTTTAGAAGGTATTCAGTTGATTTTACAGCCTATGAGCAAGCCGGAGATGCTCAGGGAGTTTCTTTATAATCTGGGTTATATGAATATTTCTGAAAGGGCTGTTGAGGACAGCGACAGAATTTATACTGTTATCTGTGTCAAAACAAGCAATTATCAGCCTTGTCAGCTTACAGAATATGAATCTGTTGCAGGTTTTTTTGATGAAGATGATGAAACAGGCAAAAGATACCGTCAGAAAAAAGCTGAAAAATTCGCAAAAATAAGCGAATCACTTGAAAAAGCAGGAAAAACTGACGAAGCTGTTCATTATCGGGCAATGAGCAGGCGACTTGCTGAGGGTGTTAAGACTGAAAGTATTTATGATATATATGAATTTCTTGACAGAAAATATTCGTTTTCATTGCAGGAAAAATGGGATAATTCCGGTCTGCTCGTAGAAAATACAAGTATGATGTGCAGAAAAATCCTGCTGACGCTTGATATAACAGATTCGACTGTTGACGAGGCAAAACGAAAGGGTGCAGAGCTTATAATTTCGCATCATCCTGTAATTTTCAATCCTCTGAAAAAAATTGAAAATTCAAGTCCAGTTTTTGAACTTATAAAGAATGATATTTCGGCAATCTGTATGCATACGAATCTCGATATTGCGGAAGGCGGAACGAACAGTGTAATAGTTGAAAAAATTATACAAAAATGCGGAAAATTAAAAAATACTGAATATCTGGAAGATTTGGGTAACGGCACAGGTTTGGGATACGTTATTGAGCTTGAAAATAATATTGCTATCCGAGAATTTGTTGAAACTTTAAAGGATATTTTCGGACTTGAAAATATAAGAATGAGTAAAACATATAAAAAATTTGTATCAAGAATTGCAATTTGTTCAGGTTCAGGTGGTTCGCTTTTAAGACTTGCAATTGAAAAACGGTGCGATGCATTTGTTACGGGCGATGTAAAACATGATGTCTGGATTGACGCAAATAACAACAGTTTTACTGTTTTTGACTGTGGTCATTTCCATACTGAAAATATTGTGCTGTGGGAGCTCCGCAGAGTACTTGAGAAAAAATTTCCATTGCTTGATATTGAAATTTCTGAAAATTCAACTGTTCCGTTTATAAATCCTGATATATATTTCCGAGGTGAAGAATGAGTATATTTATTTGTCCGGTATGTAGAGAAAAGATTAATATATCCGGAAAAAGTTATGCTTGCCCGAAAAACCACAACTTTGATATTTCAAAGAACGGTTATGTAAATCTTCTGCTTTCAAAACATGGTACAGTTCACGGTGACAACAAGCTTATGATTCGTGCGAGACGTGATTTTCTTGAAAAGGGATATTATGAGTCATTGTGTGAATCTGTATGCAGGACAGTTTCGGAATATACTCAAAGTGGCAATATATTGCTTGATGCAGGCTGTGGCGAGGGATATTATACTTCTGCCATTAAAGCGATGTTTGACCGTTCGGATATTTCAGTTGATATGTATGGTATAGATATATCAAAGTATGCAGTTGAAATGGCAGCTAAGCGTAAAACTGATATAAGTTTTGCGGTAGCGAGTGTATTTCATATTCCTATACAGTCGGGAAGCTGTGATATTTTACTGACAATGTTTGCACCATATTGCGGAGAAGAATATCATCGTGTGTTGAAAAGCGGCGGTTATATGATTATGGCTATACCATCTGAAAATCATCTGTGGGAGTTTAAAAAGGCAGTTTATGATATACCTTATAAAAATGAAGTAAAGCCCTATAAGCTGGATGGTTTCTTACATATAGATACTGAAAGAATAAATTTTACTGTTAAAGCAGAAAATAAAACTGATATTCAGAATCTTTTTTCCATGACTCCTTATTATTACAGAACCGGAAGAACTGAACAAGAACGGCTGAATAAACTTGAATACCTTGAAACAGAGGCGGATTTTGAAATTTTAATCTATAAAAAAATTTAGTAAAGGACTGATTTTATGGCTCTGGACGGAGCGTTTTTATATGCAGTAAAAAATGAACTTATGTCTCTTATCGGTGGACGTGTTGAAAAAATATTCCAGCCATCACGGGAAGAAATTATCATTTCAATCCGTACAAGAAAGGGCAGTAAAAAACTTTATATTTCAACAAATGCAGGAAGTGCAAGAGTGCACATAACTCAGAAACAGCCAGATAATCCGCAAGTTCCGCCAATGTTCTGTATGCTTATGAGAAAAAAGTTGGGTAATGGTAAACTTACGGGCATACGTCAGGACGGACTGGAAAGAATATTGTTTCTTGATTTTGAGTGCGTGAACGAATTAGGTGACATTGTGACTGTTACACTTGCCTGTGAAATTATGGGACGCTGTTCAAATCTTATTATAATAAATAATGAGGGAAAGATAATTGACAGTATCAAGCGTGTTGATGAGGAAATGTCAAGGGAAAGAATGGTTCTTCCGGGAATGAAATATACACTTCCGCCACGTGATAATCGCCTGAATTTTATTGATGCAACTCCTGATGAAATTATCAATAAACTCCGTGAATCAGGTCAAGCAGAACTTTCAAAAGCTCTGATACGTGTTTTTGAGGGAATATCTCCGATTCTTGCAAGGGAATGGACATTTTTTGCAGGCAGGGGTAATTATCTTCAGAGTAATACCATTAAGGATGACCAGCTTGACAGGCTTATTTTCATAATAAAGAAAACACGTGAACAACTTTTGTCAGGAGAATGTTGTTTTTCATCGGCAAGTACAAAAGAAGGATTGTTAAAAGACTTTTCTTTTATAAGGCTGAATCAGTTCGGAAATATGATGTATACAAAAGAACTTTCAACAGCATCTGAACTTCTGGATTACTTTTATTATGAGAGAGACAGGGCTGTGCGAACTAAACAGCGTGCAAACGACCTTTTCAAGCTGTTGATTAACCTTGCAGAGCGTACCGAAAGACGTATTGCAGTACAGAAGCAGGAGCTTATTCAGTGTGCTGAAAAGGATTACTATAAGCTTTGCGGAGACCTGATTTCTGCAAATATGTATTGTATAAAAAAAGGTGATTCGTCGGTTACTGTCAGTAATTTTTATGAGGAGAGCAATCCGGAAATTACCATTGAGCTTGATATACGCAGGACGCCTTCACAGAATGCACAATATTATTACAATGAGTATAAAAAATGTGTGACTGCTGAGGAAAAATTGGCAGTACAGATTAAAAAGGGTGAAGAAGAATTACAGTATATTGACAGTGTTTTTGATGCTCTTACCCGTGCAGATTCTGAAAATGATATAATTCAGTTAAGAATTGAACTACGTGAACAAGGATATATAAAATCAGGAAACAGCAAGACCAAACCTCCGAAGGCTCTTCCTCCATTGGAATATAAATCAAGCGATGGCTATACAATTCTTGTTGGAAGAAATAATCATCAGAATGACCAGCTTACTTTGAAATTTGCTGAAAAATCTGATATATGGCTTCATACACAGAATATAACCGGTTCTCATGTTCTTATAGTGACTGATGGTGAAACGCCTCCTGACAGAACTATTGAGGAAGCAGCAATAATTGCAGCATTCAACAGTAAGGGGCGTAATTCAAATCTTGTGCCAGTTGATTATTGTCTTGCAAGATATGTAAAAAAACCGTCAGGTGCAAAACCGGGGAAAGTTATTTTTACTAACTATAAAACTGCATTTGTCAAGCCTAATGAAGAACTCGAAAATAAACTGAGGGTATAATATGAATAAAATATTAACAGAAGATTTTTTCAATCGTGATGTACTTGAAGTAGCTCCGGAGCTTGTCGGCAAGATTATTGTCCGTCGGCTTGATGATGGTACTGTTCTGCGTGAACGGATTTCTGAAACAGAGGCATATCGTGGAGTGGAAGATAAAGCCTGTCACGCTTCAAAAGGAAGAACAAAGCGTACAGCGATTCTTTACGGTGAAAGCGGAGTGATTTATGTATATCTCTGCTATGGTATACATTGGCTTATGAATATAATTACAGGCGAAAGGGAACAGCCTCAGGGAGTGCTTATCAGGTGCGGAGAAATTCATAATGGACCTGCAAAGCTTACAAAATATATGCAGATTGACGGCAGTTTCAATGGTGAAAAAATCTGTGAAAATGATAAAATTCGGATTGAAGACGATGGGTTTAGACCAAAAGTAAAGAAAGCTCCAAGAGTCGGGATTGATTATGCAGGCGAATACTGGCGTGATATTGAGTGGCGGTATATAGCTGAAGAGGAGTGATTATTTGAATATAATTTCTGTCGGCTGGAACTGTATTTATAACAGTGAATACAATTGTACTTTCAAATCTGAAAGCGGTGTTTATTTTTTTTTAATATCACACAGCAGAATATGTATTAACGGCAGAACAATGCCGGAAAACACTCTTATAATATATGACAGTAATACCAACATCAATTATTCGTCAGATGATGATTTTCTTGTATGTGACTGGATTTTATTTGAGGCAGAAGGTGATACGGATTTTCCTGATATTTCTGAAATTGGTTTCAATATTCCTGTTCTTTATTCTGACACAAGATTTATAAGTGAAATTATCAGAAATATCACATCTGAATTTTATTCCGCAAACGGCAGACGAATAAAGATGCTTGATTTCATGATGAAAACTCTGATTATGAAAGTGGCTGAAAACTTTACCCGCAGAGATAATATTCAGTCATCGGCTGAACATTATTACAATTCGCTTATGGAATTAAGGGAAAAAATTTATCGTAATCCACAGATGAAATGGAATGTTGATGCTATGGCATCGGATGTTAATATGTCACGTTCATATTTTCAGCACATTTACCGTGAGATTTTCGGAGTTTCATGTATGACTGATGTAATAAACGGAAAAATTGAGAAAGCCAAAGAAATATTGAGTGAAACAGGCTGTACGGTTTCGCAGGTTGCAGCAATGTGTGGATATGACAACGAGGAACATTTTATGAGACAATTCAAGAAGATAGTGGGAGTTACTCCGACAGGTTACAGAAAGAAGGGATAATTTTTTTAGCTGAAATATTGACTTTTTTATTATTTTATGATATAATAACTTTATAAATTAAATAATCTGCCACCGGGTAGAAGACGAAAAGCATTCGTTACACATCATTAGGTCTTTGAAGATGTGCAATGAATGCTTATTTTTTGGAGGTACTTTCATGTTATCAAAAAAATTTAATTCAATTGTAGTTTATTTTACAAAAGGGGAAATTGTATTATGGTTTTCGTCAGTTATTATAATTTTTTTGTTTTTTTTACTGTTTGACAGGGAAAATTTTTTAACACTTACCGCTTCTTTAATTGGTGTGACATCATTGATTTTTAATGCCAAAGGAAATCCTCTGGGACAGTTGCTTATGATAATTTTCAGTATTTTTTATGGAATCATTTCATTTAAATTCGCTTATTATGGTGAGATGATTACATATCTTGGAATGACTGCTCCGATGGCTGTTTTTTCGTTTATATCATGGATAAAGAATCCATATAACGGAAATAAATCAGAAGTTAAAGTTAACAGGCTGAATTTAAAAGATATTATTGTTATGCTTTTTCTGACGGCTGTTATTACATTGATTTTTTATTATATTCTTGATATACTCCATACAGTAAACATGATTTGGAGTACTATATCTGTTACAACGAGCTTTTTTGCAGTTTTTTTAACTTTCAGAAGAAGTCCGTTTTATGCTTTAGGATACGCTTTAAACGATATTGTACTTATTATTATGTGGATTTTTGCATCATTTTCTGATGTATCTTATGTATCTGTTGCTGTATGTTTTATAGTTTTTCTTGTAAATGACATTTATGGCTTTATAAATTGGAATAAAATGCAGAAGCATCAGAATGAATAGTGGTTTTTTAGGAAAATTTTCATTTCCTATTGACAAACGGAAAATCATGTAGTATAATATAATCATACCTTATCAAGAGTGGTGGAGGAAACAGGTCCTATGAAGCCCGGCAACCTGAAAATCAAGGTGCCAAATCCTGCGGTATATTTCCGGAAGATGAGGATTTTTAAAAAATTCAGAACGTCCGGCAAGGGCGTTTTTTTAATGGAGGATTGATTTTTTGAATGAATATTACGACGAACTTGATATGACAGAAGAAGAAATTATCAAGAAATATCCTTTTGCAAGAAAATACGATTATTCAGGAAATCCGCTTAATTCGTCATGGTATGGAGATATTCTGAAAGGCTGGAGAAAAGCGTTCGGAAAAAAGTTGCTTGAAGAAATTGCAGAGGAGTACTTCACCCTTGATAATGAACTTAAATCAAAATGGAATATAGTAGAGGCAAGAGAAAAATATGGTGGATTACGGATTGATACTGTTTATGATATGCCAAAGAAACTATATTACATTACAGACAGTTATGAGGATATAAGCATTCATACTTGTCAGGAATGTGGCAGACCATGCAGGCAGAGAACTGTAGAAGATTGGATTTATACTCTCTGCGATGAATGCTGGAATTTGTCATTTGAAAAAAATATAGGAAGGCGGTTAAAATAAATGAAAAAAGTTTTTTTTACTTCTGAATCTGTAACAGAGGGGCATCCCGATAAAATCTGTGACCAGATTTCAGATGCTATACTGGATTCAATGCTTGAACAGGATGAAAATTCACGTGTTGCCTGTGAAACTGTTGTTACTACCGGTATGATTATGTGTATGGGTGAAATTTCCACCAAAGCAGATGTGGATATTCCGAAAATTGCACGCAAGGTGGTTGCTGACATAGGATATGACAGAGCAAAATACGGATTTGACGCACATACCTGCTCCGTAATGACAAGTATTGACGAGCAATCTCCTGATATTGCTATGGGAGTTAACGAGGCTTATGAATACCGTGAACAGTCAGATGACAGTGACGGACTTTCAAACGGTGCAGGAGACCAGGGAATAATGTTCGGATATGCCTGCAATGAAACACCGGAACTCATGCCTCTGCCGATTTCTCTTGCTCATAAACTTGCACTTAAACTTACCGAGGTACGCAAGGATGGTACACTACGTTATCTCCGTCCGGATGGTAAATCACAGGTTACTGTTGAATATCATGACAATAAGCCCGTAAGAGTCGATGCCGTTGTTGTATCTTCCCAGCATTCTGCAGATATTTCTCTTGCACAGCTCAGACGTGATATTGAGGATTTGGTTATCCGTGAAGTTATTCCGGCTGAACTTATGGATGAAAATACAAAGATTTACATAAATCCTACAGGACGCTTTGTAGTGGGCGGTCCTCAGGGTGACAGCGGACTTACAGGACGTAAAATCATAGTTGATACATACGGCGGATATTCACGTCACGGCGGCGGAGCATTCAGCGGTAAAGACCCGACTAAAGTTGATAGAAGTGCAGCATATGCAGCAAGATATATTGCTAAGAATATAGTTGCTGCCGGACTTGCTGAAAAATGTGAAGTACAGCTTTCATATGCCATTGGAGTTGCAAAGCCTATTTCAATACTTATTGATACATTCGGCACAGGGAAGGTTGATGAAAATTCACTTTCTGATGCTGTATCTGAAGTTTTCGATTTGAGACCATCGGCTATAATCAGAATGCTTGACCTGAAAAAACCACAGTATAGACAGCTTGCGGCATATGGTCATATGGGACGTGAAGATTTAGGGGTTGCATGGGAAAAAACTGATAAGACAGAAGCTATAAAATCTGCACTCAATAAGTAAAAAATAATAAATAAAAGCCTGAGCTTTAAAACTCGGGCTTTTTTATTAATTAAAATAATATCCTTCAATAATGTCTTCTTTTACACAGTAAATAACAGTTAACTTTCTGTCATTTACAGTAATGTTCTGATATATTCTTCCATCTTTGGAAGAATATGACGGCTGAAACCAAACGGAATCATTCATAAATTCCCAGATTACATGGATAGTGGAAAGAGCATATATCATGCCTGAATATTCATTAAAGATGTATTCGGGTACAGGATTATCAGATGCGGGTACAGCAATATCATTTATGCCGATTGGTGAAAGCCAAAATGTAAAAAGAGATGCATCTGATATATTGTACTGAATAAATTGTTTCAAACTATTATATGAATTTATATAGGATTCAATGGGGTCAGTATATATTGATGTTTCTATATGAATTCCGTTATATATATTCGGATAATATTCCAAATCTGCTTCATATTGTATTTTTGATGTTTGTAAATCTTTAATAATATATTGTATATCATTAAAGATTGGATTAAGGTTAGGATAAAATTCAGAAGATTCGGAATCAAATTTATCAAGAGCATGGGTCATTTCATTTGCTGAAATCTGATATTTTGTATTGCAGTAAAATCTTATATAGGTAATCTTGAAATCAAATGTATCAATAATGCAGTCGAGCATACGTTCCTGTTTGTCCAGACAATTCACATATTTCCATTTATCCACATATATATAGCCTCCTTCGCCAATCTGCCATGCATCAGACAGGTCATATATATCTATTCCCCATGCAATATATGTTATATCATCATGGCGAGCCATTGATTTGACTATAGCGGTCGATATCCAGCGTGTCTGTTCGGATACTTCATCATTGCACGGAATAACAGTACTCATAGGGTCTATAACTTCTTTGTTTGATGATAAATAAACAGCATTATTTTCAATTCTGCTCATATTTTTAAAATTTTCATCAGGAATACTTTTATTAAAATATTCAGCAATGTTCATGGCATAGAACCCAATCATGAGTATAATTGCGGTAAGTGCTGCAAAAATTATGTTATTCTTCATATACACTCATCTCCGGAAATTGTTATAAATATTGTTGTACCCTCACCAAGTTTACTGTCTATTTCAAGTATGGCATTATGAAGTTTAGCTATTTCAGCACATAATGCAAGTCCGAGACCTGCTCCGCCTGCTTTTCTGCTTCTTGATTTGTCAACCATATAAAATGGTTCAAAGATTTTCTGTATGTCTTCTTTTTTCATCCCTATGCCATAGTCAGTTATTGTAATTACTGCATCTCCCTTATACATAGCAGAATTTAATATTATTTTTTCCCCTATTGGTGAGGCCTTTACAGCATTTTCAATTATATTGTATAATAAGGATTTAAATAACTCCTCATCTGCATAAAAAGTTATGTCTTCATAGTTGCATACAAGTGAGACTTTATTTTTATCAAGCAGAGGAGTAAGTGACGTGTTTGTTTCTATGATGAGTTTGGGAAGGCTGACAGGCTTTTTCTCCATATCAGTACCACCCAGAGCAATAAGTTCCATTAGCTTGCCGGAAAGCGAACGGAGTCTTTTTGTTTCTTCAACTATTGTGCCTGCATATTCCATGCGTTCACTGTCGGAAATATTCTTTTTTATACGCAGTAAGTCGGCAAATCCGAGAATCGAAGTGAGAGGAGTTTTCATTTCATGGGTAAGATTAGCAATAAAAGTCTGACGTGCTTCTGCTATATTTTCGAGCTTCTGGGCATGAGACTGAACAGCTTGTGCCATGGAGTTCATATTTTCGGCAAGCTGACAAAATTCCGGACTTCCTTTTCTTTTTATTCTTATATTATATTCTCCGTCAGCTATGACTTTAGTATAAATATTCAGTCTTTTCAGAGGACGGAGCAGGATAATTGTCATAACAAGAAGAATCAGGGATATGACGGCAGATGCCCCGATACTTATCTGACGCACAAAATTTGATTGTTCTTCTTTAAGTGTATAAATTTCTGAAATATCATAAGTTGTGACTATATAAAAAATCATATCTTCAATATTTTCAGCAGTGCCAATAATCATGATTTTTTTCCCGTCAGAAGTAAAAATTTTTATGCCGTATTCTTCGCCTGATTTGTTTATATAATCAAGAAAATCATAACATATCATCATATTGAGTCCATTTGTTATATTTTTTTCAACGGGTGACTTTTCTTCGGTGTATACAGTAAATTTAATCTGTTGATTGTTTAATTGACTATTTATTACATTTTTAGCAATTTCAGCAATATTGTCTGTATTTGGAAATAAAATATCACTTGATTTTATAGCATTTATAAAGTCTCTTTTAAAATGTTCGTGTTCATTTATAGCATGATTCTGTTCACGTTCAATAATAAGCCTGTGACTGTTATTCAGCAGAGTGATTGAGACTATATTTACTGTTAATATGATTAAAATAAGAGAACTGAGAAATATTTTCTGCCATAGTTTCATAATTGTTACTGACTTTCCAGACGGTAGCCAAGTTTAGGTATTGTTATAAGCTTGTCTTTAAGATTTAATTTCCGCCGGAGCTGCTGAACATGAATATCAACAGTACGGCTTTCACCTACAAACTGGTAGCCCCATACATTTGAAAGAAGACATTCTTTTGAAACAGCAATATCAGTATGCTGTAGGAAATAAACAAGCACATCAAATTCTTTGGGAGTAAGCTGAATAGGTTCGCCATTCAGAGTAATCAGATGCTTGTTTATATCAACAACAATATTTTCATAGTTCATAATATTCTGAGTTTTGTTGGAACGGCGGAGGACAACATCAATACGGGCAAGCAGTTCAAGTGCTTCAAACGGTTTGACTATATAATCTTCTGCCCCGAGTCTAAGCCCCCGTACTTTGTCAGTAACATTCTGCATAGCGGTTAAAAAAATCACAGGTGTGCCGCAGTTGTTGATTTGTTCCATAACTTCAAAACCATTCATTTCAGGAAGCATAATGTCAAGCAGAATTACATCATATATACCACGCATAGCTTCTTCTATTCCTGATTTTCCATCATAGCAACAGAAACTTTCATAGTCTACCATTTGCAGGGTAGCCTTAATCATTTTTGCAATATTTTCATCATCTTCAATAATTAAAATATTTATCATAATATAACCTTTCATAAAATTTAAAAATAGTATTGACATTCCTCAAAAAATAATTGATAATAGAAATAGTATAGATTTTGTAAATTCTATATTATAATTTTAGCAGAAGATTTTGAATATGTCAAAGGAAAAGAAAAAAATTTGCAAATTTTTTGCAAATAAAGGAAGATGAGTATATGAAAAAGTTTTTATTTGTTTCGGGAGCTGCTGTTATTTTGTCTAACTTATGTTCATGTGTGGACAATATAGCATATGAAAGTGCAGTAGATGTTTTTATGGAAGAGCAGAATGAAAGTTATGAAGCTACAACTTCTGAATTTGATATTGATGATATTTCCGATATTATTTCTGAACTTAGTTTACCTGAGTCTGAAAAAAGTACGCCAGATATACCTGAAACGAATTTAACGGTTGAAACTGCTTCAGTAACAGTCAATTCTACGAGTACATCAGTTGCGAATGAATCAGAAACAACGGCTGTAGAATCTGATAGTGAAAATACAGGCAAATCTGTGTGCATTGATGTTCCGTACATATCGCAGAAAGGTGAATATCCTACGGGCTGTGAACTTGTAAGTGCGTCCATGCTTCTTAAATTCTATGGGTTTGAAATATCAGCAGGTGAACTTATTGAAAAAGGCTATGTAAAACATACAGAGCTTGAATATGATGATAAGGAAGATAGAATTTACTGTGCAGACCCGAATGAATCATTTATAGGAAATCCACGTGATGAAAGCGGATACGGTTGTTACAGCAATGCATTGAGAAACGGGCTTGAAAAATATCTTGAAAATGAGTATTTTGATGCCGTAAATCTTTCGGGGATAAGTCTTGAAGATTTATGCATGGAATATATAGATTTTGGTGAGCCTGTTCTGATATGGGCGAGTATAAATATGGTTCAGACAAAAGAAAATGAAAAAGTCTGGATTATTAAGGAAACAGGCGAAGAATTCAGATGGCTTGCAAATGAACACTGTCTTGTGCTTGTGGGTTATGATGATGAATATTATTATTTCAATGACCCTTTGAAAGATGCAGCTGTACCTTATGAAAAAGAAGTTGTTGAACTGCGTTATAAGGAGCTTGGACTTCAGGCAATGACAATTCGTCCGTGGTAGAGATAATGTGATTTTGTAAAAAAATAAAGGGTGCTGTAAAATCAGCACCCTGTATTTTTAATGTAGATAATCAAGCTCTTTCAACCTTACCTGAACGCAGGCATCTTGAGCAAGCGTAGATATGACAAGGAGTACCCTTGACGATAGCCTTAACACGCTTTACATTAGGCTTCCATGTTCTGTTAGTACGTCTGTGAGAGTGGGAAACTTTAATTCCGAAAGAAACTCCCTTTCCGCAGATATCGCATTTTGCCATCAGGCTGCACCTCCTTACCTAAATCTATAGCTATAAAAGCAACATTTATATTATATCACATATTTCTGTAAAATGCAAGTATTTTTTGAAAAAAAATCTAATTTTTTTTATTCTCATTAAATTTGCATTTGGGACTTGAAAAAATTGTGTATTTGTAGTATAATAAATAATATGTAACTTTGCAGAAAGCAAATTTGATTTAAAAAGTTAACGAGGTGATAGTTTTGGATTTATTTTTCAGATTTTTTTCAAGGGCATTGATGTTATTTCTTGTTCTGCCGATAACCAATTCAGTAAAGGGAATTGTAGCACGCTCTCAGGGCGATGATACTGCTGACATACAAGGCAGAATAACCCTTAACCCTATGGCACATCTTGACTTGCTCGGTTCACTTGCAATCATGCTTTGCGGATTCGGCTGGTCGAAACCGCTGCCGATTAATGTAAACCGCATGAAAGACCCAAGGAAAGGCATTCTGCTTATTTCTCTCACAGGTCCTGCAACTCACTATGTTATGGCTGTTATCTGTATGAATCTTGCTGAAATCATAAACTGTACAATGAATTACAGTATTCCTGTTTTATGTGTTTATCTGATTTTAACAAGTCTTGCGGGTATAAATGTTTGTCTCGGCACTATTCATCTGCTTCCGATTCCGCCTATGGACGGTTTCAATATCCTGAATCATTTTGCAGGTGCTAAATTTCATAACTGGTATTTCAGCAACTACGGACAGATAAATCAGTGGTCTACATGGATTCTGCTCGGACTTTTCTTTATAGGTACGATAACCAACGGACTTATTGACCCGCTTGGCTGGCTTATCAGTCTTGTAAACTGGGTTCTTAGTCTTACTACGCTGTGGATTCCGCTTGTTTTTCATTGATATATGGGGAATATAACATATAAGCTTGATATTTTTGAAGGACCGCTTGATGTTCTGCTGAATCTTATCGCAAAGCATAAGCTGAATATCTATGATATTGAAATATCAAAGCTTCTGGAACAGTATATGCTGTATATTGATGAAGCACATAAGTGTAATCTGGAGCTGGCAGGGGAATTTCTTGAAATGGCAGCAAGACTGATTTATATAAAAACTGCCGCACTGCTTCCTAAGCCGGAAGAAGCAGAAAAAATGAAGAAGGAACTTGAAGGTGAACTTATTGAACTTTCATTGTGTAAGATTGCTGCTCGGGAACTCGCAGAAAGAAATGTAGGAAGCAGTATTTTTGTACGAAAGCCTATGAAAATAAAAGCTGATATGACATATGCTCTTATTCATGCCCCTGAAACTCTTGCTGCTGCTTATAATGCAGTTTCATGCAGTAAAAGGCTGAAACCCGAACAGAAGAAGATTCATATTGAAAATAAGATAAATGCGGTTGTAAAGCGAAAAATTGTTCCTGTTATGACTAAAGTAGTACATATTCTGCGGGAGCTTTATTCTGTGGGAGAAGTTAGAATGGACAGGCTTTATGAAGGTGTTTCTGACCGTTCAGCTCGTGTTGCAACGTTTCTTGCTGTGCTGGAGCTTACCCGTTTCGGCAGAATTACCATAAGCGACGATAATTCGGTTGTATTTTTAAAAGGAGAGAGTCGTAAAAATTGGAAGTCAAAGAAAAATTTGGAGTGTTAGAATCTATAATATTTGCAAGCGGTGAACCGATTGAACTTTACCGTCTTTCACAGGCAAGCGGTATTGATATGGGAACGATTCCGTCAATGATACGTATGCTTAATGAGCGTTATGACGACTGCGGAAGCGGTATATGTATAAAAGTTCTTGATGAAAGCTATCAGATGTGTACAAGAGAAAAATTTGAACCTTATATACGTGAGGCACTTGAAACAAAAAAGAATATCCCTCTTTCAAATGCAGCTATGGAGGTATTAACTATAATTGCATATAATCAGCCTGTTTCAAAAGGATTTATAGAAAATGTAAGAGGAATTGAAAGCTCGTCAGTTGTCAATAATCTTATTGAAAAAAAGCTTATTGAAGAAGCAGGCAGGCTTGATATTCCCGGTAAGCCGTTGATTTATCGTACAACTTCAAATTTTCTGCGATGTTTCGGACTTAGTTCCATTTCTGACCTTCCTCCCATTGAAAATTATAAAAAATCTGAACAGCTTGAATTTGAATCTTATAATGAGGAAGAAAGTGAAAATAATTAACAGAAAGGAGCAGTAAAATAAAGTGATAATTTTAAAAATTCTGCTTTGGATAATTTTTGCTGTTTTTGGAGTTATTCTGCTGTTTCTTGTTTTGCCTCTGAATACAGATTTAAGCTATATTGATAATAGATTTATTTATAAAGTTCGGTACGGTTTTTTTACTTTTTATAGCTCGGAAGGTAAGAGTTTTCTGTCAAAATTTAAAAAAAAGAAAAAAAAGTCTGAAAGTACTGATTTTTATAATGACACCGAAATTTATGAAGATATTTCCATATCTGAAGGTTATGAAGAAAATGATGATTCTGTAACGGAAGATATTGAAGAGGAAAATAATACGGGAAAAAATTCAGATAATACTGAAGAAATTCAAAAAAAAGCTGAAAAAATATCAAAAAATAAGAATAAGACAGAAAAGCATAAAAAAGTTCAGAATTCTAAGAAAGAAAAAAATTATGACGGAAAAATTGAATTTCTTTTTGATTTGATTCGTTCAGCAGACCGTCCGTTTCTAAGAATATGTAAGGGCATTAAGCTCAGAAATGTCTATATTGATTTTATAGTTGCTGATGAAGACGCATATAAATGTGCATTGAACTACGGAAAAATCAGCGGAATGGTATATAATATGCTCGGCTGGTTCAGTGTTGTTTTCAGTGTGAAATTCAAGACTGTTGATGTTATTCCTGATTTCAAGAGTAGTGAAAGCCGCTGGGATATGTCTGTAAAAGTGAGTTTCAGACCTATTACACTGGTTATAGCAGGAATTTACTTCCTGATAACATATATTTTCAGGTTTATGATTCCTGAAAGTCGTCAAAAAGAAGAATTAAAAAAGAATTGAGGTTTATATTAATGGAAAAGAAAAAAACATCTATAAATGAATTGCTTGGTGTATCAATGGAAAAAATTAAAGAAATGGCAGATGTTAATTCTGTTATCGGAGACCCGATTACAACTGCTGACGGAACTACAATTATCCCTGTTTCTAAAGTCACATACGGATTTGCTTCAGGTGGTTCTGATTTGCCTTCAAAATATGACAAAGATTTATTTGCAGGTGGAGCAGGTGCAGGAATAAGTATCAAGCCGGAAGGATTTCTTGTAATATCTCCGGATGGTTCTGTTCAGATGGTGCAGACAAATATTTCAGATGACCCGATAAGCAGTGCAATAGGTGCTGTTCCTGCAATTTTTGACAAAATTCAGGGTATTATTGCAAATAAAAAGAACTCCGGAGAAGAAATTAACGCTTCCCCGAAAGATTGATGTAATATAGCAGGGCTTTTCCGCATATTATGCAAAAGAATATATTTTGCGGAGGTATGCTTAATGAAAAAGACTGCTGTAATTTTTACGGTTGTTTTGTTTGCATCAGGTTTGCATATTCCTGATGCTCATGCCGTTGAAGAAATTGAAGTATCTGCAAAAGCGGCTGTAGTCATTTCAGCTGATACAGGTGAAGTTTTATATTCAAAGAACAGTGATGAAAAGCTTCCTATGGCAAGTACGACTAAGATAATGAGTACATTGATTTGTCTGGAAAGTGGGAATCTTTATGAACCTTTTACCGTTGATAGTGACGCAATTCATGTTGAAGGGTCGTCTATGGGACTTCAGGAAGGCGATATAGTTACAAAATATGCCTTATGCTGTGGAATGTTGCTGCCGTCCGGAAATGATGCCGCAAATGCAACTGCTGTGAAAATTGCAGGAAGTATTGAAGCATTTGCCGATTTAATGAATGAAAAAGCAAGGGAAATAGGTCTTACCAAAACTTTTTTTGTTACACCGTCAGGACTTGAAGGTGAGGGACATGGTTCGTCTGCATATGATATGGCACTTCTTGCATCTGAAGCATTGAAAAATGATTTATTCAGAGAAATATGTTCGAGCGAAACTATAAAACTTGAATACGGCAATCCGCCTTATACAAGGTGGCTGAAGAATACTAATAAGCTTTTATCGCTTTACAGTGGCACATATGGCGTAAAAACAGGATTTACTGACGAGGCGGGAAGATGTCTTGTATCAGCCTGCGAACGTGACGGTAAGAATCTTATATGCGTTACACTCAATGACCGTAACGACTGGAATGACCATATGGCTTTATATGACAGTTGTTTTGAAATTGCAGGAAATATTTCGCCTGAACTGCCCAAAAATATTCAGCTGGAGCTGGCAGGTGCTGAAAATGATAAAATTTCCGTGTATGCAGAGCCTTTAGAATTTACCGTTCTTTCAGCAGATAAAAATGATTTTGAATATATTGTAAATTCACCGCCGTTTGTATATGCTCCGATAAATAAGGGCGATGAGGTTGCTTCATTAAGCATATGCTATAACAACAGGGAGATACGTAAAATACCGCTTTATGCGGCTGAAAATGCTGAATATAAACAAAAGCCCGAACCTGAAAAGAAAAAGGGCTTTATAGGCAAAATAAAGGAACTTTTTTCTTGAGAGGAGATAAAATGGAAAAAATAAGAATACAGAAAATGATTGCGGACAGCGGTTTCTGTTCACGCAGAAAAGCTGAGGAACTTATTTCAAAAGGCAGAGTAAAACTGAATGGTCATCCTGTAAAGCTGGGGGATAAATGCAGTTTCAAGGACTTGATTACAGTTGATGGTGAACGACTCAATATGCCCAGAAAGAAGAATTTTATCTATATAATGATGAATAAACCCCGTGGGTACGTTACGACTGTTTCAGATGAACTTGACAGACGATGCGTTATGGATTTGCTTGATGATGTTGAAGAGCGTGTATACCCTGTAGGAAGACTTGACAGAAATTCGGAAGGTCTGTTATTATTTACTAATGACGGTGAGTTTGCGAATAATATAATGCACCCAAGCAAGCATATTTCAAAGACTTATCGTGTAACAGTACGTCCTGATGTCAATGATGAACAGCTTGTACAGCTTTCAGAGGGAGTTGAAATTGATGGCAAAAAGACCATGCCTGCAACGGTTATTGTAAAAGAAAAACAGCAGGGCAGGGTTGTACTCCTTATTACAATAAAAGAAGGCAGAAACAGACAGATACGCAAGATGTGTGAAGCTGTGGGACTTGAAGTTGCAAGACTTCGCCGTATAAGCGTCGGACCTCTGAAACTTGGTATGCTTAAATCGGGTACATGGCGTGAGCTTACACCTGAGGAACTCCGTGCAATAAGAACGGCTATGGGCAAGGTAAAGTAAAATGCTTGAAATTCAGGAAAATTTTAATACAGCAGGTTATGAGTCAATTATAGCCTTGGCAGGTTTGAATAATTTACATATTACTGAAGCAATTGAAAAGAATCAGGTTTCAGGATTTATTGCTTATGCCTATGAATCAGAACGTACTGTAGTTTATGATTATAATGACAATGGTGACCTGATGCTGTGTGATGGACTTGTGCGTTCTGTAATGTTCAAGAGTGTGATTAAAGGAATTGAAACTATGGTTTTTGAAATTCCTGACAGAAGTAAATTCAGCAACCTTAAGAAATTGAATTTTATTTCAGATAACAGCAACATCTGTGAAAATCTGGATAGTTTTATGAATGCCTGTGAATCATGTAAAAATAAAGATAAATAACAATTGGGAAAGGGGCGATTTGAAATGCCTATCAGAATATCTTCTGAGCTTCCTGCTTTCAGAACGCTCGGAGAAGAGAATATATTTGTAATGTCAAAGGAACGTGCAGAGCATCAAGATATACGACCACTTAAAGTTATAATTCTTAACATTATGCCTAAAAAAATTGAGACAGAATGTCAGCTTATGAGGCTTCTGAGCAATACTCCTTTACAGGTTGATATTGAATTGCTTCAGATGGCTTCTCACATTTCCAAAAATACATCTCGTCATCATCTGGAGGCCTTTTATAAGACTTTTGATGAAATAAAGGATAATCGGTATGATGGTATGATTGTAACCGGTGCACCTGTTGAACTGCTTGATTATGAACAGGTTGACTACTGGGAAGAAATTACCAGAATTTTTGAATGGTCAAAAACTCATGTATTTTCTACGCTTCATATTTGCTGGGCGGCTCAGGCCGGACTTTATTATCATTTCGGAATACCTAAGTATCCGCTTGAAAGGAAAATGTTTGGTATTTTTCCGCACAGGGCAGAAGTAAAAAAAAGTCTGCTTCTGTGTGGATTTGATGACGTTTTCTATGTTCCACACAGCCGTAATACAGAAATACGCCGTGATGACATTGAAAAAGAAAGACAGCTTGCAATTTTGACAAGCTCTGAAATTTCAGGAGTTCATATAATTGCCAACAAAAATGGAAGACAGTATTTTATTACAGGTCATTCAGAATATGACAGGGATACCATTGCAGCAGAATATTTTCGTGATGTAAAAAAAGGAATTGACATACAGCTTCCGTACAATTATTTTCCTGAGGATAATCCGGAGAAAATACCTGTTTTTTCATGGAGATGCACAGCAAATCTTATGTTTTCCAACTGGCTTAATTACTGTGTTTATCAGCGTACTCCATATAATCTTGATGAACTTGAAATACGTAGCTGGACTTGGGAAACCGACTATTAAAAAGGAGTTTTGAATGAACGAGCAGTTTAATGATTATGGGCAGAATCCATATAATAATCCTTATTATAATAATCAGCAGCCGAAGAAACCCATATGGGCAGCAGTAGTCAGTTTTGTGCTGGGTATTATCAATATTGTTTTTTGTTGTTGTATGACATATGTTTTAGCACCGATTTCATTGATTTTCGGCATAGTTTCTCTTGCAAAGAAATGGGCAGGGAAAGGTCTTGCTGTTGCGGGCGTTATTATTTCGTCAGTTACTTTGGTTATAACAATAGCTTTTTCTGCTATTATGAAAGAACCTTATGAAGATATGATGAAATTTGTTATGAATGCTGACAGGTATATCGAGGAATATCAAGAAACAGGAGATGTGCCTGACGATTTCAAAAAATACTGTGACCCTAAGTATGAAGGCTGGCTGAAATCTATGGGTTATGATAGCTTTGAAGATTTTTATGATGATTATATGGAAGGCTTCATATCAAACTATAAGGGTTACGGCGGAACTTATAACAATGATTATAATAACAGCTATGATAATGACTATAATGATTCTTACGGTTATGATGATGATTTTGGTGAAAGACCTGTGGAGCTGTAATAAAAAGTCCTGTACTGTTTTCAGTACAGGACTTTATGTTATTCAGTGAAAAGTTTTGACATATATTCTTCGGTGGAATATAGTCCATTTCTGTTGTATCTTCCGATACCGTAAAGGCAATCGGGGTCATGTGTGATATAATTCGGAAGCTCTCGGCAGGTTAATGTCATAAGGAATCCGTTTTCACGTATCACGGGCAGACTTTCTCTGCTTACCCTTCCGAAAGGATATGTAAATACAACAGGTGCAGAATTTATATTTTCATAAAAGCTGTTCTGAAGTTTCAGAATATCTTCGCTTAAATTTTTTCTGTAGTCGTCCTCAGTTTCATTTTCATTTTTTGAGCATCCTATCCGTTCACCTTTGAGTGAATGCATATTGTATGTATGATTGCCTAATTCGATTCTGCCTGATTCTTTGAGTTCAGTAATGTCTTCCCATGTGAGATATGAGTAATTCGAATTATGAGGGTCAAGAACTGCATTATTTTCAGTATAACTTCCAACGATGGAAACAAGTGCAGTCATATCATATTTTTCAAGCAGTGGAAGAAGTACAGAAAGATTATTATAAAAACCGTCATCAAGAGTTATCATTACGCATTTTTCAGGAAGACTTCCTTTTCCTTTTGTGTAACTGATTACCTGTTCTGCCGTAACTGTTGAGTAGTTATTTTTTTTCAGCCAGCTTAAATCATTTTCGAGCTGTTCCGGAGTTACGATGTATTCAGAGGGAGTATCCCCGTATACGCTGTGATACATAATAACCGGCAGAAATACGGAGTCATCTTTGTTTCCGGCAGATGAAAGCAGATTTTTTCCCAAAAAGAAAAACACTGAACAGATTGAAATGATAATTGCATCAAGAAACAGCAGATGTAAAAATCGTTTTAAATTATAGCATCCATACATAAAATCACCCTTTGATTATTTATATCCTCTTATAATTTATTCAGAAAATCACTATATAATGCTTGTACAGAAAAGTAATATTTTTTTATTTGTATGAATATAATCCAATAAAAGGTTATAATAATGAGGTGAAGTAATGACACGCTTTAAGCGAAGAAAAATTGCAGGAGTTGTTAAATGTATTATTTTGATGCTTGTACCATTCTGTACAGCGGGAGCAGCAAAGGGAATACCCTTTATAAAATCGGCTGTGGATAGGATAGGGAATATTTCTGTAGGTGAAAACGGAGAAGATACTGCTGTGAAATCTGATTATTATAATGTTCCTCAGAAAAATGCTTCAGAAGATGTTCTGAATGGCAGTATTATTCTTTCAGAGGGATATGGAATTTCAGCAGAAGAAGATTTTTCATTGGATATAAACCTTCAGAATCCTCTTGATATGGTTTCGGACAATCCCGGAGAAAAGCCTTATCCCTCTGAAGATGAGTGGACGGCAGGAATAGATATTGTACGTACGACATATGGCGAATACAGCGGAACTTCCTTTTTTAATCTTTCAGACGGAGGACAGGTTAATAACAAAACATCTGTTTCAAATTCAGTTCTTATTGAAGAAAGCCGTCTTTTGCCTGATTTTACTACATCAGATACAGATGAACCACAGGTGCTTTTATATCATACACACACTACTGAAAGCTTTGAACCGTACGTAAGAGAAAATCTTGATGCAAATTTCAACTACCGTACAACTGATGAAACCAAAAATATGATTATGGTAGGAAATGCCATACAGGCAGAGCTTGAGGCTCAGGGGATAGGAGTTATTCATGTTACTGAAATTCATGATTATCCGTCTTATAATGGTTCTTATGGGCGGAGCAGGGAAAGTATAGTTCCTATTCTGGAGCAGTATCCCAGTATAAAGGTCGCACTTGATATTCATCGTGATGCTGTTTCAAGTGATACATTTGCAGCCCAGCCATATATTGAAATCGATGGTAAAGAAGCAGCTCAGATTATGATAATTTCAGGTTGTGATGATGGTACGCTTGATATGCCGAATTATATGAAGAATTTTCATTTTGCTTGCAGTTTACAGCAGCAGTTTGAAAAAGATTATGCAGGTTTTACACGTCCCATACTTTTCGATTATCGTCATTATAATCAGGATTTGACTACAGGAAGCCTTCTTATTGAAGTCGGTTCGCATGGTAATACTCTGGAGCAGGTGCAGTATTCAGGTCAGCTTATAGGTCGTTCTCTGGGTGAACTTTTGAATAAAATCAAGGAGTAGATAAATTTTGAAAAATAATAAAAAAATTACAGTATTCAGGGTATCCCTGATTTATATTGTTCTTACTGTCGGAATTTGGATGTTTTTATATTCCTATACAAATTCATACAACAGGCTTACAGATGAAAAAATTTCACCTGCAAGCCTGATTGTGAATGATGATTATGCAGAATTTAAAATTTTAAACAAAAGCTGTAATATAAATCTTGATATAATATCACCTGAAAGCAGACTGTATTTTGCAGCGTATCTTTTTTCGCCTGATGAGCTGAAAAGTGAAATTCTGCTTTTGTTTAAGCTTTTGAATTGAGGGCAGTCCGGAAATATTGTTTATGACTTTCTGTTATATCATCATAGAAGCAGTTCAATTCTCCTGCATAGTATAAATCAGCACCGGGGAATTTTCTGAAATCGTCGGGCCTGTAAAGTGTGAAAGGTTTTTCCAGTTTGATACCTATTTTGTCCATGGTATATGCAACAAACTGTGAGCATACAAAGCAGTTTTCCCTTTCCCAGTTGATATTGAAGTAAACGGCAATAAGCCCCAGCAGATTGTATGAATAGATTCGCCGATTATCTGCGAAATGCTGGATAATTCTGTTATATTCTGCTTTTTGTTCATCGGTTACACGTATACGGTAAATTTCGCAGGGAATATAGCCAAACTTTCCGAGAGTTCCCTTTCCGACAATTTCCCTGTTGAATGTTGCAGGAAGCGGAAAAGGACGATATGTACGACAGAAACTGTACATTTCAGATAAATCTTCACTTCCGGAAAGCGATACATGGTTATATGGCTTTTTGGTAAAAAATCTAAAAAGTTTTGCCGGTCTGGTACCGGTCTGGGCAACAATAATATATATGTAATTCAAAATCTCACCTTCTGTTAAAGTATATCATTTCAAAAAAAATTTATAAAATAATTATATCATAAACACTTGCAATTTTCAA
>CAJTOG010000016.1 GCA_910577575.1 uncultured Ruminococcus sp.
TTCCACAGACGGTAATGCTTCCGTTTTTTTTCTGATGCAGAGTTGCAAGAGTTTTCATCAACGTAGTCTTTCCTGCTCCATTGCGTCCCAGAAGTCCGAACATTCCCTGATTTATGTTCAGGCTTATATTCTTAAGGGCGTGCTTTCTGCCATAAAATTTGTTTACATTTCTGATTTCAATAGATTTCATTTGATAATTTCCTTTCATAAAAAATTACATGGGATTTCTTCGATGATATAAGTATAAAACATAATTATCAACTTTCTGTCTACTTATAAAAAAATATTGCAGTAACATTCTTATATGAACTGCAATGTTTCAAATATTCAAAAAATCAAGGCGAATTTGATAAAAAATCATAAAATATATTAACGAAAGATATTCACAATAATTTATAATTGTTTTCTCTGTATTCTTTGGGCGTTATTCCAGTTATTTCCTTGAATACCTTTGTAAAATGACTTTGAGATGAAAAACCCAGATAATTGCTTATCATAACAAGGCTCTTACTTGTTTCACACAGAAGTTCCTGAGCCTCCTGAATTTTTTTTACTTTAATAAAATCCGATAAATTCATACCGGTTTGTTTTTTAAATTCTGTTGTAATACTGCCACGGCTTTTCTTGAAATAATCAGCAATATCAGAAGTTTTAATCGGTTCTGAAATATGATTTTTGATATAACGTGAGATTTCATTGACCAATTTTGAATTTTTTCCGTTATATTTTTGGAATTTTTTTACTCTGTCAGCATAGTCGATAATCATATGATACTGTAAATTTTTTATACGGTCTATATTATTAAGGGATTCACATTTTCTTATATACATTTCCTCAACTGAAAATACCTCATCAACATTCAGACCGGCTTCAATTGCAGCACGTGATATTATGGTTTCAAGTTTAATAAAGAAATTTTTACTATGACGGAGCAGGTGAGTCGCAAGATTTCCGGAACTTACAGACGGAATTTTTGTTGCACCGTCAATAAGTCCTTCAACATCTCCATTCATGACTTTTTTTATCATATCCTTTTCAATCATATAAGAACGGTTATTATTCATGAAAAATCGTTCACTAATTTCAGAAAATTCGTTTTCCTTTATGTCGGTTGAAAGACTCTTTTGCTCAGAATTTTTTATTCTTATATCCGTAATATTATACATTGTTCGGTTTACAGAAAAATTATACAGAATTATTGACTGTATAAGTGTATCAAGATGTACTCCGGAAAGACTTTTCATTGCAGAAATAAAACCCGGAATATCATCATCTTCGATATTAAGTAGAAATCCAAGCCGGTTGACTTCATGAAGGGATAAATTAATTTCACTTACAGGACCTGTTATGAATTTATACTTTTCACAATTAACAATGCCATAATAAAAAGCATCTTCATAAACATAATAACTTACCTGTTCAGTTTTTTTAATTATGTCATCAAAGCATAATATAATAGGGTCTGCAATAAGATTTGCTGTTGAATGAAAAAAGATAAGGTCATTTTGATTATAAATTCTTACCGGAAACCCAAACATATTAGCAAACTGTCTGCTTATATAAATAAGTTCTTCTTGCATATCTGGAACTCCTTTCTTAAAAAGTTGTTCATATTATAACATATCTTTAAAAAATTTTCAATATTAAATTACAAATATGGTATTTTTTATACAATCATATAATACAAAAACAAAAATTTATGTTAAAATATAAAAAATTCAAGAGCGTTATTTTAAAATAATAAATTAATTATATTTTATAAGGAGGATTGTAAAAATGGGATTTAAGAGAATAACAACAATAATGACGGCACTTGCATGCAGTTCGGGGATAGCGGTATATCTTCCGGCAGCCGGAGAAAAGACGTTTGCAAGTGAACAGATTTACAATGACTTTGAAGTAAACTATGACGGATGGTACGGGAATTCAGATACAGTTATGCTTCTGGCGGAAAATGGCACAGGTTACAAGGGGACAAGAGGAATGAATGTTTCTGGTCGAACTTGTGCAAATGATGGTGCGAGTTCATCAAAAGGATTTTATCTTTCAGGCGGAATCGAGTATAATTACAGTGTGCAGGTTTACAGCAAAACAGATGAAACTTTTCATTTAAGTCTGCTTTGTATTGATGAAAAAACAGGAACTGAAACCGTTATAAATCTTGCTGACAAGAAAGTAAAAGCAGGAAAATGGACGGAACTTTCTGCTAATTACAAAGCCCCTGCAAGCAGTTATGAATTCAGACTCACTTTAAATACTGACAGCACGAATGACTTTACTTTCGATGATGTAAAAATTACCTCAAAAGACAGATTTTCTGCTAATGCAGCAGGAGAAAAGGGTCTTAAGGATGAATTTGCAAATTATTTCAGAGTGGGAAATATTCTGAATAACGGAACCGTAAAAAATTCTGCAATTACTGCAAATATGATTAAGGACTTCAACAGCATCGAATGTGAGAACGAAATGAAACCTGATGCCACACTTGTACAGTCGCAGTGCAGCGGTACAAATATTGCTGTTTCACTCAACAATGCGGCGGCAATTATGGATTTCTGTATTCAGAATAATATAGCAATGCGTGGTCATACTTTGGTATGGCACAGTCAGACTCCAGTTTGGTTCTTCAAGGAAAATTTTGATGCTAACGGCAATTGGGTTTCCTCAGATGTAATGGATAAGCGAATGGAAAGCTACATAAAAAATATGTTTTCAGCAATAGAACAGCAGTATCCGGAACTTAACCTTTATGCTTATGATGTTGCAAATGAATGTATCAGTGATGATTCCAACAGAACAGCTAATTTCGGAGGTGCAAGAGAACCCGGTGATAATAACAAGGAAGGCGGAAAATCTGGCTGGGTACAGGTTTATGGAAATAACAGCTTTGTTGAAAAAGCGTTCACTTATGCAAGAAAATATGCTCCTGAAGGCTGTGAACTCTATTATAACGACTATAATGAATACTGGGACCATAAGAGAGATGCTATATATAATATGTGCAAGTCTCTTTATGAAAAAGGGCTTCTGGACGGTATAGGTATGCAATCCCATGTTCCTGCCAATGCAACAGGATTTGCCGGAACGGATTCATATCTTGAAGCCATGAGAAAATATCTTTCAATCGGCTGTGATGTTCAGGTTACAGAGCTTGATATATCTCTTGAAAACGGAAAATATTCGCTTCAGGACCAGGCAACAAAGTACAAGGAAATTTTCAAAGCCGCTATGGATTGGAACAGCAATCCGCAGTCAGACGGACGTGTAACACTTATTGCAATATGGGGACCCAATGATGCAAATTCATGGCTGTCTGCAGGAAGCAATGCACTTCTTTATGATTCAAACAATCAGCCAAAGCCTGCATATACTACACTTACTTCAATGATTCCGCAGTCCGAATGGGGCGATGGAAGCAACTATCAGGGAAGCGGCGAAGTTAAGCCGGTTGAACCAAATGAATACGGCTGGTATTTTGCAGACGGTTTTGAAGGAAGTGACTGTGACTGGAATATAAGAGGTTCAGGAGAAATTCTTACAAGCGGACGTACTGCATATGTCGGCAGTGAATCATTGCTTGTAAAAGACAGGACAAGTGCATGGAACGGAGCTTCCAAATCGCTTAATCCAAGGGCGTTCGTAGCAGGAAACGAATACAGTTTCAGTGCTAATGTGACATATTTTGACGGTGACGCAACTGATAAATTTTATCTGAAACTTCAGTACACTGATGCAAACGGGGATACACAGTATTCTACAATTGCAGAAGCTACGGCAATAAAAGGTGAATGGGTACAGCTTGCTAACAAGAATTATAAAATTCCTGAAGATGCAAAGAATGTGCAGATTTATATTGAAACAGCCGAAAGTACAAATAATTTCTATATTGATGAGGTTATCGGTGCAGTCGGCGGAACTTCAATTATTGGTGCCGGAGAATCAAAGGATATAAATTTGGGTGATATAAATTCAGATGGCGTTATTGACGTGTTTGATATGATACTTGCAAGAAAGGGACTTACAGATAATTTTGAAAGTTCAGCAGAAAAAATTTCTGCAGATGTTGACCAGAGCGGTGAATATAACATCAATGATGCAATTCTTATCCAGAAATTCATTCTCGGACAAATCAATGAGTTTCCTGTCGCTGAAAAAATAGTTGATACAACTGCTATGGAAAAAATTTTTTCTTCAGTGACTCCAGCCGGAAGTTATAAGAAATCTGGTGAAAATAATCCGCTTTATACTCAGAGATTTGGTGCAGACCCAGGTGTTATGGAGTACAATGGCAGGGTTTATGTATATATGACAAATGATGTTGTCGAATATGATGCAAACGGAAACGTTACAGAAAATACTTATGGACAGGTAAATAAAATAAATTGCATTTCATCTGATGATATGGTGAACTGGACAGACCATGGATGTATAAACGTTGCCGGTTCGGATGGTGCAGCGAAATGGGCAAGCCTTTCATGGGCACCGTGTGCTACTCATAAGACTATTAATGGAAAAGAAAAATTTTTCCTGTATTTCTGCAATGGCGGTAATGGTATATGTGTACTCACTGCTGATAGTCCTACAGGTCCATGGAGTGACCCGCTCGGTCATGAACTTATAACAAGAGCTGTTCCTAACTGTAATAATATTCCATGGCTTTTTGACCCTGCTGTTTTTGTTGATGATGATGGAACTGGTTATTTGTGTTTCGGTGGAGGAGTTCCGGAAGGAAAGGAAGCAATGCCTTCTACAACAAGAATTGTAAAACTTGGCAGCGATATGACAAGTATTGTCGGTTCTCCCATTACAATAGATGCTCCGTATGTTTTTGAAGATTCCGGTATAAATAAAATAGGCAATAAATATTATTATACTTACTGTTCAAATTGGAATACAGGCGGTAATAATTATGGTCTTTCAAGTGCTGGTATACAGTATATGGTTGCAGATAATCCATTGGGGCCTTATACATATGGCGGAGAGTTTTTCAAAAATCAGGGGAATTTCTTTGCAGGAATGACCGGAAATAACCATCACTCAATCGTTGAACTGAATAATCAGCTTTACTTATTCTATCATTCAAGACCGGTTGAGAAAGCTATGGGTATTGACGGAAATTACAGAAGTCCTCAGGTTGATAAAATTACTATGAACGGAACAAAAATAAACTCTGTAACTGGTACTATGACAGGAATTTCACAGCTTAAAAAACTCAATCCGTATTCAAAAGTACAGGCTGAAACGATGTCAAATCAGTCAAACAATATTTCTGTGAACGGTCTGGGCGATACTACAGTTCATGGTACAAAAGGCAGTTGGATTTCAGTAAAAGGTGCAGATTTTTCAAAAAATGCAAAAACTTTTGTTATCAGAGCATCTTCAAAAGACGGTTCAGTTATAAAGGTTTGCAAGGGTGACGCAAAAGGTGAAGCAGTTGCCTACGCTGAAATTCCGTCAGGTATGTCTGAGATAAAAGTACCTGTTATAGGAACACTTACCGGAAGCACTGACATTACTCTTTTGTTCAGTGGAGATATTGATGTTGATTACTGGTATTTTTCATAATTCAATTATTATTGAAGCACCTGCACAATCGCTTCATTGATATATTATAAATATGGGGACAATCAAAAACACAGCAACTAAAAAGTTGCTGTGTTTTTTTGTTATATCAAACCAAAATACTTTAAAGAGTTATAAATTCCGTTATCAACAAGAGAAGTGGTTATGTATGAGACATATGGATAAATTACTTCTGCTCCGCCCATTGCTATGCTGTTAGGCACAGCTCTCAGCATAGGTAAATCGTTTGGGCTGTCACCTATAGCGTAGGCATTTTCAATTGGAATATTTAAATAATTTAAAATAATATCAATAGCAGTTGCTTTTGAAAATCCAAGAGGTACATTTTCAAAAAAATTGTTTCCACGGTCTATAATTTCAAAGTTTTTACTGATTTCAAGATAAAATTTATTTATATCACAATTGTCATTTTTCCATGCAACAAATTTATCAAATATAAAATTATAATCTTCAACACGACCATCTATGGAAATACCTTCTTCAACGAATGATTTAAGAAAATAGTTCAGCTCTTTACTTTTTGGTAATTTATCATCAAAAAAATAGCCGTCTCTAGATTCATAAACAGGGGTAACACCACATTCTCTGATTATTTCAGCCGTTTCAGTACAAAATTCACGACTCAGTTCATTATGAAGTATTACCTTATTTTCATATTCTATATAAGTTCCGCATCCGCATATTATTCCGTCAAATCCAAGTGAATATACTTTATTGTTTATATTGAATCTTGTGCGTCCCGTATTTATAAAGGTAAGATTACCATTTTTTCTTGTTTCAGCAATTGCATATTTTGTACTTTCAGGGATTGTCATAAATTCGTCTTCTGAAATGATAGTACCGTCGATATCAAAGAATATTACAGATTTCATTTATTTGCTCCTTTTTATTTATGTATATTACAAAATTATATCACAAAAAAATATCAATGTCAAGACAGTTTTGATTAAATGAATTAATTTAATAAATATTGACTTAAGTATTGAAATTAATCATAAAATATGATATAATATTTAAAAATATTTATTTTGAGCGGGGGAAATTTATATGTCTAAAAATTTAAATAATGAAGTTTCAATACTTTTAAAGGAACTTGAAGCTTCCAGAATGATTCATAAACAGATTGCAAAACTTAACTCTGAAAGAAATTTGAAAAAAGCTTTTAATGAAGTTCTTGATTGTATAGGAAGGTTTCTTGATGCTGAAAGAGCATATATTTTTGAAGAAAGTGATAATGGTACATATTCAAATACTTTTGAATGGTGTGCCGGAGGGATTAAAGCTGAAATTAATGGACTTCAGAACATTCCGGCTGATAAACTTACTCATTGGACTGATACACTTGAAAAGGGGGACTGCATTGTTATCTCTGATATTAATGATATAAAAGAATCTGATGCTTTCATATATAATCTGCTTTTTATGCAGAATATAAATAGTGTTGTTGAAGCTCCTATAAAAATAGGTGACAGGCTGGTCGGATTTATCGGAGTTGATAATGCTGCTGAAGATGCGGTTGAAATTATTGCTGAATCTCTTACATTGCTTGGCACATTTATCGGTACGGTCATTCGGAATGAAGAAGAACATGAAAAGGTCAAAAACAGCAGGGATATGCAGCGTGAAATACTTGATGCAATAAACTGTGGTGTTCTTGCATATACTGTTCCTGAATATAAACTTCTTAATATAAATGATGAGGCAAAGCGTATCATAGGATATAGTGAAAATGATAATTCTGTTGAAATATTTACTGATTATTTCAGAAATCGTATAGTGCCGGAAGACAGGGAATATGCTGTTGAAGTTAAAAAAAGATTAAAGAAAACAGGAGATTCTGTAAATTACTCATACAAGACTGACCACAATGGCAATATTATGAATATTCAGTCAAATATAAAGTTGCTAGAATTTTCAGATGGTCAGAAATATGTTCTTTGTTCAATGCTTGACATTACAGACAGAATTAATCTTACAAATTCTCTTGGTGAAATGAATAAACGTCTTGATACTATACTTAATGGTATTTCTGGTGGACTTAAAATTATTGATGCAGATAATAATTACAAATACAAATATATAAGTGAGGGAGTGGCACAGTTTCAAGGATATACTGTCAATGAGTTCCTTGAAAAATTCGGTTGGAATGTTGCAAGTAATATTTATTGTGAAGACAGTAAAAAATTTCTTGCAGAAGCTGAAAAGCAGATGACAAAGAAAGGCTGCTATTCAGTCAGATACCGTGTTCTGCATAAAGACGGAAATATAAAATGGGTTATTGATAGCGGAAAGCTTGTTAAAGATGAAATTACAGGTAAAAAGTTATGGTACATTCTTATTCAGGATGTTACTGAAATAGAAGAAAGAAATACTCAGTTAAGCAATGTTCTTGCAATGCAGGAAGAAATGTCTGATTCTTTAAGCAGCGGATTTTTTGCATACACTCTTCCTGAACATGAAGTTCTTATCCTTAATCAGGAGGCACAGAAAATATTCAGTAAGATAGGTATTAACCGTAGTAATATTCCTACAGACCTTATGAAGAAAGTAAATGATGAAGATTTGTCATCCGTACTGAATGCAGTGAAAAATTTGATTAATACAGGGGACAGAGCTGAATATGTTTTTCATTCTGTAACATCTGACGGTAATATAATAACATTAAAGAATGATACCAAACTTCTTAGTTTCGGTAATGGACAAAAATATATTCTAAGCTCCATAAATGATATAACGGAGCAGGAATTTATGGAAAAACGCCTTGACGAAGAACGCAAGCAATACAGAAAAGCTCTTACTATAGGAAGTGAAACTTCATTTAATATAGACCTGCATGAGAATATTATAGAAAATCATATAATTTCATCAAGCGGTGATAATCTTACTTTAAATTTAAATCTTGAAGTACCTTTGACATATGATGAACTGGCAACTGAATGGCTTTCTGACAAGAGAATTGTTCATAATAGCAATAATATTGAAATGGCACGAAGCAGTAAAGGTCTTATTGAAGCTTTTGAAAACGGTATATCAATAATTGATTTTGAATATTTTGTTCCTGCCAATGGTAAGTATCGCAGAACTCTTATTATTCTTTATAAAATAAATAATCATGTTCGTGCAAGTTTTGTAATCTACGATATTACATTAAGCAGAAGCGAGGAAAAACAACATCGTGATATTATCGAATCTCTTGGAAAGATGTATTCCGGACTTTATCATATATCATTGAATGAAAACAGGTATACTGTTCTGCGTCAGCACGATGATATTTCAAAATATGTTTCAGACAGCGGAAGCTATATTGATTTTATTAATATTTATATCAGGAATTTTGTTGATGATGAATTTGTTTCTGCGGTGGATGATTTTCTTAATCCTGATAAAATGCGTGAAAAATTCAATGATACCGATTATGTTACTATTGAATTTCGCCGTAAGAGTTTAGGTTGGTGCAGAGTTAATCTTGTTGCTTCCAGCAGAAATGTAAATGGTGATATTACATCTGTAGTGTTTGCAGGAAATGTAATTGATAAACAGAAAACTGCCGAATTAGCACAGCAGGAAGCACTCAAAGCTGCATATGAGTCAGCTAATCTTGCAAATTCTGCCAAAACTGATTTTCTTGCAAATATGAGCCATGATATCCGTACTCCTATGAATGCAATCATTGGTCTTACTGCAATTGCAGGTACTCATATAGATGACAGGGAACGTGTTACAGACTGCCTTTCAAAAATTACTGTTTCTTCAAGACATCTTTTGGGCATAATCAATGAAATTTTGGATATGTCAAAAATCGAATCCGGTAAAATGGATTTACATGAAGATGAATTTAATCTTCCCGAACTTATTGACAACTTGCTTGTTATGTCAAAACCGGAAGTGAATGCTAAAAATCATGAATTTTCTGTATCAATCCGAAATATTGAACATGAACAGGTAATCGGCGACAGTCAGCGAATTCAGCAGGCATTCATGAATCTTATGAATAATGCAGTAAAATATACTCCAAATGGCGGAAAGATACATCTTTTCATTTCTGAAAAATCCACTAATAAGCCAAGAATTGGCTGTTATGAATTTATATTTGAAGATAATGGTATAGGCATGACAGAAGATTTTCTTGAACATATTTTTGAACCTTTTGCACGTGCAAAAAATGATGTAAGAGTTGACAAAATACAGGGTACTGGGCTGGGTATGCCTATAACACGTAATATTATTCAGATGATGAATGGAGATATTAAGGTTGAAAGCAAACTTAATAAGGGTACGAAAATTACAGTTACATTCTTTCTTAAGTTAAAGAACAAAGATGAAAGAATTGATTATGATAAACTTGTTGACCTGCCTGTACTTGTTGTTGATGATGATGAAATTTCCTGCGTATACGCCTGTGATATGCTTAATGAAATAGGAATAAAAGGGGAGTGGGTACTTACTGGAAAAGATGCAATACAGACAATTGCAGAACATAATAATAATGGTAATGATTTTTTTGCAGTTATACTTGACTGGAAAATGCCTGAAATGGATGGCATTGAAATAACAAGAAAAATCAGGAAAATAGTAGGAAAAAGTATGCCGATTATTATAATTTCAGCTTATGACTGGTCTGATATTGAGCTGGAAGCACGTGCAGCAGGAGCTAATGCATTTATCTCCAAACCATTATTTAAATCGAGAGTTGTTCATTTATTTAATGAACTGGTTGGAAGCGATAATCAGAATGATAAGGCTTCGGGGTTGGATGAATTTTCTGATGAGGACTTTAGCGGAAAGCGTGCACTTCTTGTTGAAGATAATGAATTAAATGCAGAGATTGCAGGAGAAATTCTGCAAATGGCAGGTTTTGATATTGAATACGCTAAGGATGGAAAACAGGCTGTTGATATTATGACAAACATTGATGATAATTATTTTAGCGTTATCTTCATGGATATACAGATGCCTGTTATGAATGGTTATGAGGCAGCTCGTGCAATACGTTCATTGCCAGGAGATTATGCGAAGTCTGTGCCTATTATAGCAATGACCGCAAATGCTTTTGCAGAAGATGTTGCAGCTGCTAAAAATGCGGGTATGAATGAACATATAGCGAAACCTCTTGATTTTGGTCAGCTTCTTAAAGCACTTAGAAAATGGCTTGTATAAAAAAATACTTGACATATCCATATCAATATATTATAATAATTTTATAGAATATACTTTTTTAAAAGGAGAACAGTTATGGATAGTGTTAAAATTATTAATCTTTATAATCTTACTCATACACTTGCAAGTGATTATCTTAAAGGATTTACATATCCTTGGGAAGCTTTAAAAGGAATAAGTGATTTTATAATATCCCTGGGAAAAACACTTGATTCAGAAGAGTATAATAATCCCACAGAAAATGTATGGATACACAAGACAGCTAAGGTTTATTCAAGTGCTTATCTTGGTTCACCATGTATAATTGGAGCAAATACAGAAGTTCGCCACTGTGCATTTATCAGAGGAAGTGCTTTGATAGGTGAAAACTGTGTTATAGGAAACTCGGTTGAACTTAAGAACGTTATTATTTTTGACAATGTGCAGACTCCACATTATAACTATGTAGGAGACAGTATTTTGGGTTATAAATCCCACATGGGAGCAGGTTCCATAACTTCCAATGTAAAATCCGATAAAACAAATGTTGTAATTAAGTCAGGTGATGAACAGATAGAGACAGGAATTAAAAAAATCGGTGCAATGATTGGAGATAATGTTGAAATAGGCTGTAACAGTGTACTTAATCCAGGAACTATTATCGGAAGATATTCAAATGTTTATCCTACAAGCTGTGTAAGAGGAGTTATTCCGGAAAATAGTATCTGGAAAACAGGTGGAATTATCGTAAAAAAGGATTAATTATTTACAGCTCCATATGTTTTTATATGGAGCTGTAAATTTAATTTCTCAAACCTGCACCAAACTACCATTTGGTGCAACAACAAAAAAGGAGGAATCCGGAGATAGCGGACTGAATATGCGGATATTCCGCTAAATATCACTGTCCATATTCAGAAGCACAAGGATATTTTCTGTAATTTCGTGGATTGTTTCAGCACGGACTATAGCCGAAGCGAGTTCACTGCAGTCAACAACATCGGGACAGCCGTACCTGATATTTTTCCGCAGTTCTTTGAGTTCCGATTCAGCACGGCATCTGATGTTGTATATGTAACTCATCAGCAGCAATGTTTCTTTCTGGGTCATTTATGGGACGACCTCCCCGCTTATGACATCTGTTGCCGTTCCGTCGGGATTGAATATGTATGCAAGAATATAATTGTCATTTCTCCAGATGTATCTGTATATTGTTTCATCGGGTGCATCGTCTGTGCTTTCATCATCAACGTGTAACAAATCGCCGTCTTCTGCGTCGTCAAGTTCAAGAAGCTTTATGGCTTTGCGGAAAACTCCGGCACAGGATGTGAGACGGCGGTGTGCAAGTGCGTCAGTCAGAGTGCTGACAACTTCATCAGTCAGCTTATAGCTTTTAAATATATAGTCCTTAGACTTGACTGTGTATTTCGCAGTTTCAACAACAGCTGACCTGATATTTTTTGTTCCCGAACCTGTTTTCTTGTCCCTGCAAATCTCTATTCTGACCATTTTTATAGAATTATCGCCCATTTCTTTCTGCCATGCCTTAAGAAGATAATCGCGACTAATGTAATACTTGTTAGACTTTTTAAAATAATCAGGATTTACTGCGGCAATTACATGAAAATGCGGATGATAACCCGTTGTTTTATTGTTGAATGTGACTTCCAGTGCCTTGAAATAGCCCTTTATTGACTTTTTGAAGTTAACATGATTCTTAGAAAAAAGATTAGTAAAAGCTTTTTGCATTTTAATGATGGTTTCCTTAAGCTTATCACCTGTAACGCTTGGAATAGTAAGGGTTATGAAGATAAATCTGTAGTCTTTTTGCAGATACTCAACTACTTTGGAAATATTAAAGCCCAGTTTCATGGAACGCCGCCAGTTGCACATAGGGCATAAACGATTCTTACAGAAATTTGCGTTGACAAGCTTATCTGATGAATTGTAGTCAAGAAGACTTCCGCACTCTTTTACTCTGTCATAATATCTTAAATTATTTAATCTTTTGTAGGACTGGGCGAGTTTTATCCCCTCTTTCTTTCGGGGTTTGAAGTTCTCTCTAAGTTCCTCAGTAATACTGTTGTATCTTTTTGTTTTTTCGGGCTTTTTAAATCTACATTTCATGTTGTTCACCTGCTTTTAATTTATTTGCGGATTGTGTTTCTATACAGTATCAAGTAAAGGGCGAGCGGGTCGAGGCAAGCCCCATGGGCTTGCACTCTCCCCTTTTCGCTCATCGTTTACCGAATTTCAATTTTCTAAACAGCTTTTTCTTTCCAGGAATCGGTGCATAAAGCTGCATATGTTTATCAGTAAGGGGCTTTAGTGTCTTACGTTCGTAGCTGTCAAACCACTTGTAATAGAACGGACGGAAGAATATCCGGGAACGGAAAATAGACATGAATTTGTAACCTGTTACAATCTGATGATTGTTGTTGTCAATGGTAAGAAGCTGTTTGATAGGGTTAACGAACGACCAGAACAGCAGTTTTTTAATGTAATAAAGTTCCTGAGTATTGTTGCGAATTTTCTTGTCAACGTCGTCCCAGGACTGAGTAAAATATATAACGTCACAGCCGTAATGCCTGTGATTACTGAAAAAATATTTTTTATCGGCATCAAATTTCTTGAAGTCACGGGAATCAGCTTCATTCATCATTTCATCAATCAGAATGAGACAATTTTCAAAGTTATAAAGACCCAAATCGGAATAAGAAATCCTGTAACAGCCTGCCATGCTGAAATTGCAATATACCCTGTCATAACGTTTTCTGCCTTTTCTGGTAGTTAAAGCACGTCTTGCAAGATAAGCCATATATGTGGATTTACCCTGACCAGGTAAGCCAAAAACACAGGTAATCAATGGGAATCACCGCCAATCATTTTATAGACAAGAGAAAAAACAGCCGAAACAGTAAGGGCAGCAACAGGGTAAGCCATTATTTCAAGGCTGAAAAGTCCGGTTAAAAAATCATAGAAAAAATCTAACATAAAAATCACCTTATAAAAAATTAAGGTACAGCCAAAATATTAACTGTACCCAAAGCGACATAGTCCTTAAGCCATGCCGGAAAGCCTATCGACCGATAAAACTTTTAGCAATAGCAATTACTGAAAAAGCAATGAAAACGCCGACAGGAAGCAGAAGAAGCGGAGTTGAAGCAATAGTAGTGCAGACGGTAGCAACCCAGCCCATAAGCTGACTGAAAACAATACCGAGGGTAGCAAGTCCGACATCATCAGCGGCAAGCATTAAAGCCATCATCATTTTTAAAACCTCCAATCAAAGAATTTAATAAATATAGTCAGAAGTGCTTTAAAAGTAGCACCAAGACACAAAATTATAACTGCCGAAACAATAAGAGCCGGCAAAAAGTCGTATTTTTCAAGGTCAATTCCAATAAGTAAACTGACAATAAATTCATACAAAGTCATTTTGAACCACCTACAAAAAGCCGGAGAAGAATATGCAGACAAAGATAAGCAATAACGCAGGCAAGAGCCACTGAACCAAAGTACAGATTTCTGTACTGTGATTCAAAATAGCACAAATCAGGATATTTTGCTGTACAATTTGTATAAACAAGCTCGGAATTATTTACATCAAAGCTTGATGAACAGGGCTGTCGGGTCAGATATTTACCATTTGTAAAATAATAGCACTCCACATCATCACCGAAATGAAAAGTATCATCTTCAAATGAAATCTCAGAGCCTGCATAAATTTCAATTCTGCTGTCCCGGACTTCTCCGGGCTTGTATTCATGATAATCGGCATAATAATAGACAACATAATAATTATAGTTGCATACTATACCCGAAACTGTGTCGAACTGATTGGAACTCAACATAAAAACACCTACTTCAATTTATTGCGTTTACTGCTTTGCCGTTTCTTCTGCCAATTTGCGTTCTTCCTTTGATTTGATACGCTCAGAATTACACTTAAAAATAAAACCGGCAAAATCAGAAAAACCGGATGCAGAAAAGGCAGAAATCAGAGGAACAATGGAAGAAATAATCAGGAGTGCAAGAAAAAAGTCCCACATACTGAAAGAAAAACTGTTAAACGAAATCTCGAAGCTATTCAGAAAATTGTAAACAGTTTTGAAACAGTTAAAAATGAAATTGAAAACTTCAGTAAAATCGGCTTTCATGGTATCAGCCTCCAGATAAAAAGTAAAACGGCAACGGAGAAGAACAAGTAAAAAAATACGTAAAGTACAGGAGCATGAACAATAACGGATTTAAGCAGACTTGTAACTATCGGAACAGCATTGGTCACAACAATGAACATCTGACTTATAAAGTTTACTATCCATTGAAAAAACGACACGATTGTGTCAATGAAATCAAAAATTTTACTCATATCATCAACCCTTTATAAGCCAAGTCAGAAACGATAACAACAGAATAAGCGGAACAACGGCATACAGATTCATGACATTCATAAACCTGTTTGTAAAGTACCAGAAGAACGCAATTGCACCATTATCACCGCCGATACTCGTATCAAGCTTATCAATATCGGCACTTTCTACAGCACTGTTAAAAGAATCCTGGTCGATTTCAAGAGAAATATCTTCATCTTTTCCGGAACTGTCATCTGATTCTTCGGGTGGCTGTTCAGGCTCGTCTGATATATCAATGTCAAACATATCAGCAAGACCAATTTTGAAACATTCCCACATATTTGACGGAAGTTCCCGAAGTGTTGTCAGAATTGCATCAAGTTTTTCATGAACGGCGGAAGAAACATTGACTGTAACTTCAACAGTCTTATCCAGAACAGCCTGGAGAATGTCTTTAAGATATGAAGAAATTTCAGACAGGTCAGTGCCTGAACCGGAAGAACTGCCGGAAGTTCCGGAAACAGTTGTAACAGGCGGCGGAACAGTGGTAACCGGTTCACCTGAATCAAGTCCAGGATTTGTAGTGCCGTCAGTAAAAATTTCATAAACCGAAAAAGAATAATTGTCTACATTGTCTTCCATGGTAACAGAAATTTCACTACCAGAAGATAATCCATAAGGAGTTGTAAAAACATCTGTAAACCTACAAAGTGAACCGATAAAAGACAAATTTGAAAATTCTTTTAAACAGTGCGAAGAGTAAGAAGAGCCGGAATAAAATCCATTACCGGAAGAAGTATATCCGTCAGAATCCAAAAAAACAGCCAAATGCTGATTTGATGACTGTGTTGTATATGTAAGAGGTTCGTTCAGATGCGAATTGCCGTTAACCTTATGGGCAATCCTGATGCCCGTTCCTCCGGGAATGAAGGACATATATTTATAGCGGTCCTGCGAATTGACATAACTTGAATTATAATTGAAAGCAACAGTAAAATTATCTCCTGCATGAACAGGCAGACAGGTAACAACGGAATAAACAAAATACTCTTCCTCATCAGAATATGACATAACCTGCGAAAACCCTGTTACATCCTGGTCAAAAAGATATATTGACGAGAGTTCAGAAACGTCATTGCCAAGCCATGTTCCAGAACCACCATAGAAGCTTAAATGATTCAGCTTTTCAGGAGTATTCACAATTGACGGGTCATAGAAAGACTTGTAAATAGTATGGAACAGATAAATTCCGTCTGAATCAGGCTGACAATTAAAAGTAGAAAGAGTTGCCTTTGTATAAAGATTTTTCGGGGCTACATATGCCAGCAAACTGACCGGAGAAGATAAAAATGCGAAAGGAAACAATAAAACTGTCAGAATAATTATGAATGATATTCCCTTACGCATTTTTAACACCTACTTAATTCTTTTTGATAACCTTGAAGCCATTTACTTCAAATTTGCCTTTGGAAAGTCCCATAGTCATGGAAATTTCACTGTTGAGAATACGGCAAAGTGCTTCATCAACAACGGTTTCGGAAGATTTCTCTGAAATACCAAGCGACCGGCATACATAAACTTTCTTTAGTTTCTGCTCAACGATTTTTAAACCAAATTCGCCCTCTTCAATGTTTTCATCAGATATACAACGCAAAAGCCTGTTTGACCAGTCTATAACCTCGCCTGTTGTATCTGATGTGAATTGTCCGTGCTGGGACTGAAAACCTATTAATTTTATCATTTTTATAACTCCTTACCCTTTCGGTAATGGGCAGACCGTTTTTTAATTCCATTCATCAGGAAAGACAAGACCAAAACCGGAAACGTCACCGGAAAGCATATCACTGTAGGATTCTGAATAAAACTCCATTAAATCTTCTTAAGTACGGTTGTACTTTATACAGCATTCTTCTAATCTTTCATGAAATTCTTCTTTTGTCATATTCATACTCCTTATCCCTTTCGGCATTGGGCAAGCCGGTTTTTCATCCTGTTCAGAACAAACATAACCACACGCAAATCACTCTTCAAAGGGTGGTTGTCCATGTATGATACATCATAGTAATAGGATTCCAGAGCATTTATAACTATCCTCAGTTGATTTTCAGTAAGACTGATTCTTAACATATCATGAACACTCCTTTGTTTTTGTCGAACCGCTCCCCAGAAGCTCCGGATTTCTTCGGGTGGGTTCTTTAAGATAAATGTCAAAGCATTTTTTTGTCTTACAATAATATTATAATAAGTAAGACTTTGAATGTCAAGGGGTATTGACAAAATTCTTTAAATTCGTTATAATCATACAAAAAAGGGGTGATTAAATTGGATAAAATGCAATACACTGAATCACAACAAAAGACAATAAGAATGGAAAAAGACTTAATAGAGAAAATCGAAGAACTGAGAAAAGGAACAGAGAGAGATTTTAGCAAACAGGTTAAATTTATGCTTAGAAAATACATTGAGTTTACGGAGGAAAAATAAAATGCCGGAACAAGCTTTAATGGTATTAATATTCTTTGCAATAATTTTAGGAGCTGTAATAACATTAATAGTAATATTAGTATATCAAAAGCATAAGTTTAACAATAAAAATAATAAAAGCAATTATGAAAATAGTCCTCAAATAAGAAGAGAGTTATTAATTGAATGTGAAAAGCAAAAAAACAATTCACAACAAACAAAATCCGATTTGAATCTTTATAGCGTAGAAGAAATGGAATTGGATTTAAAAGATTTGTTTGAAAACAATCCTAATATAGTTCAGAGTGCAAGTCAATATCCAAGGCAAACAAATTATAATTCACCAAATCGAGCGAATAGGCAGGCAAAGGCAACTACACAAAAATCCAGAAGCAATTATCTTCCTTATCACAGAAAATATTTACTGACTAAACGTGAATACGGATTTTATAAAAAGCTGAAACCGATTGCCGACAAGTATAATCTACAGGTTTTAGCAAAAATCAGATTTGCAGATTTAGTTGAAGTTGATGAAAATGTTAATTCGAATTACAAACAGACTTGGTTTTATAAGATTCAGGCTAAACATATTGACTTTGCTATAGCTGATGAAATGAAAATAATAGTCCTGCTGGAACTTGATGACAGCACACACAGGCAGACTGACCGCATAGAACGTGATGAATTTGTTAATGCAGTTACTAAAAAATGCGGATATATTTTAATACATACATATGGAGAATTAGAAAATATTGAAAAAGAAATGAGAAAATACAGAAAATCCACTTTGAAAGCTATTAGTTAATCAGAATAGACCGCTCAAATTTTGGGCGGTTTTCTTTATTTTAAGACTCATTCCCTCCCCCCACCCAATTATATAAATTCGCTTTTATGCTCGATGTTCATTCTTGGAATTGGCAAGTTACACCATATTACGAATCAGGCAAGGAACAGAAAAAAATTTTGCTTTTACGTAAACTCCAAAGCATAATTTTTTTCTTTTTCCTGTCTGATTCTTCATTGGTGTAAGTGCCAATTATACCAAGAATGAACGGAGGATAATATTTGATGTGCTGTCCGGTGTTTCTGATTATCCAGGATGATGTTATTTGGATTCTATCCGGAATTTGGGGATTCTATTCATTCTTGGCATTGGCAAGTATACATCATATTTCAAGTCCGTCAAGGGTCGGAAAAATTTTTTGTTTGATAAAACAGGCAAAAATTTTTTCCTTTTTTCCCCTTGACTGACTCTCCATATGATGTCAGTGCCAATTATGCCAAGAATGAGATAGAATGCTGATATTTGATGTGCTATCCGGTGTTTCTGTTCATCTCGGATGATGTTCGAGATGAAGTCGCTGAATAACTACCATTTGGTGCAACAACAAAAAAGGAGGAATCCGGAGATAGCGGACTGAATATGCGGATATTCCGCTAAATATCACTGTCCATATTCAGAAGCACAAGGATATTTTCTGTAATTTCGTGGATTGTTTCAGCACGGACTATAGCCGAAGCGAGTTCACTGCAGTCAACAACATCGGGACAGCCGTACCTGATATTTTTCCGCAGTTCTTTGAGTTCCGATTCAGCACGGCATCTGATGTTGTATATGTAACTCATCAGCAGCAATGTTTCTTTCTGGGTCATTTATGGGACGACCTCCCCGCTTATGACATCTGTTGCCGTTCCGTCGGGATTGAATATGTATGCAAGAATATAATTGTCATTTCTCCAGATGTATCTGTATATTGTTTCATCGGGTGCATCGTCTGTGCTTTCATCATCAACGTGTAACAAATCGCCGTCTTCTGCGTCGTCAAGTTCAAGAAGCTTTATGGCTTTGCGGAAAACTCCGGCACAGGATGTGAGACGGCGGTGTGCAAGTGCGTCAGTCAGAGTGCTGACAACTTCATCAGTCAGCTTATAGCTTTTAAATATATAGTCCTTAGACTTGACTGTGTATTTCGCAGTTTCAACAACAGCTGACCTGATATTTTTTGTTCCCGAACCTGTTTTCTTGTCCCTGCAAATCTCTATTCTGACCATTTTTATAGAATTATCGCCCATTTCTTTCTGCCATGCCTTAAGAAGATAATCGCGACTAATGTAATACTTGTTAGACTTTTTAAAATAATCAGGATTTACTGCGGCAATTACATGAAAATGCGGATGATAACCCGTTGTTTTATTGTTGAATGTGACTTCCAGTGCCTTGAAATAGCCCTTTATTGACTTTTTGAAGTTAACATGATTCTTAGAAAAAAGATTAGTAAAAGCTTTTTGCATTTTAATGATGGTTTCCTTAAGCTTATCACCTGTAACGCTTGGAATAGTAAGGGTTATGAAGATAAATCTGTAGTCTTTTTGCAGATACTCAACTACTTTGGAAATATTAAAGCCCAGTTTCATGGAACGCCGCCAGTTGCACATAGGGCATAAACGATTCTTACAGAAATTTGCGTTGACAAGCTTATCTGATGAATTGTAGTCAAGTAAACTTCCGCACTCTTTTACCCTGTCATAATATTTTAAATTATTTAATCTTTTATAGGACTGAGCGAGCTTTAACCCCTCTTTCTTTCGGGGCTTGAAGTTATCTCTAAGTTCCTCAACAATACTGTTGTATCTTTTAATTTTTTCGGACTTTTTACATCTGCATTTCATATTGTTCACCTGCTTTTAATTTAATTCAAAATTTTGATTTTATTATATCGTAGTATGTGGTAAATAAATTATTTTGTTTTATAACATCATTTGCCGTTTAAATTTTTTCATTTACACTATTGACAACCTTAAGATAATGTAGTATAATATAATAAATAAAAAAATGTAATAATATGTTATATTTTTATACCTGTATCACAAACAAAAATGTCGATACAGAAAATTATACTTGTTTTTAGGAGTATTTCTAACATGATGAAAATAACAGTATGTATTGGTTCGTCTTGTCATATCAAAGGTGCAAGACAGGTAGCTGAAAGGCTTAAAAACCTTATTTCTGAAAATTATCTTGATGACCGTATAGAATTAAGCGGTACATTTTGTATGGGCAAATGTCAGCAAGGCGTATGTCTTACAGTTGATGGTAAATTTTATTCTGTTTCACCGGAACAGGTCACAGATTTTTTTGAAATTGAAATAAAAGGAAGGTTATAAGCATGATATTTATAGAAATTTGTGTAGGGTCTTCATGCCACCTGAAAGGTTCTGAAAAAATTATACATCTGTTTCAAACAGCAATTGCTGAACACAAACTTGAAAACGATGTAATTCTCAGCGGGAGCTTCTGTATAGGAAAATGTAATCAAATCGGAGTAACAGTACAGATAGACGAAGATATTTTTACAGGTGTCACACCTGAACATTTTCGGGAATTTTTTGAACAGAATGTTCTTTCTCGTATCAATAAGGAGATATAAGTATGACTGATTTTCTGTCTTTAAAAAAATCAAACTGCAAAAATTGTTATAAATGCATACGCCACTGCCCTGTTAAATCCATTCGGTTTTCAGGTAATCAGGCACATATTATCGGAAATGAGTGTATTCTCTGCGGTCAGTGTTTTGTAGTATGTCCGCAGAATGCCAAAGAAATTAAAGATGAAACAGAAAAAGCAAAAGTTCTGATTCAGAGCGGAGTTCCTGTTGTAGCAAGTATTGCACCATCTTTTATTGCAAATTATAACGGTGCAGGAATTGAGGCCATGCGAAAAGCACTCAAAAAACTTGGTTTCTATGATGTTGAAGAAACAGCCATAGGTGCAACTATGGTAAAAACGGAATATGAAAGATTACTACACGAAGAAAAGCGTGATATTGTAATTTCTTCATGCTGTCATTCTGTAAATTTGCTGATTCAGAAATATTTCCCTAAAGTACTGCCTTATCTGGCAGATGTACTTTCTCCGATGCAGGCACATGCACAGGATATTCATAAAAGAATCCCTGACTCAAAAGTTATATTTATCGGACCATGCGTCTCAAAAAAAGATGAAGCTGAATATTATGAAGGTCTGGTTGACGCTGTCCTGACATTTGAGGAACTTACAAATTGGATGAAATCAGAAAATATTATATTGGAACAGGAAATTATACCTGATGAAAATACCCGTGCAAGATTTTTCCCTACAACAGGTGGTATCCTGAAAACAATGTTACAAAATGAACCTGATTATACATATATGGCAATAGACGGTGTTGAAAACTGTATTTTTGCACTCCGTGACATTGAAAATGGCATAATTCATAATTGTTTTATTGAAATGTCAGCTTGTACAGGAAGCTGCATAGGCGGTCCTGTAATGGAAAAATATCATCACAGCCCGATTAAAGATTATATGGCAGTATCAGGTTTTGCAGGTAAAAAAGATTTTAAGGTTACTCAGCCCGACACTTATGACATCAGAAAAAATTTTGCATATATCAATCAGGTAGCTTCACAGCCATCGGAATATGAAATAACTGAAATCCTGCATCAGATGGGAAAATTCCGTCCGGAACAGGAACTGAACTGCGGTTCATGCGGTTATAATACCTGTCGTGAAAAAGCTGTGGCAATTTTTCAGGGAAAAGCAGAAATTTCAATGTGTCTGCCTTTCCTAAAAGACAAAGCTGAAAGTTTTTCTGATACAATTGTTAAAAACACTCCCAATGCCCTGATTGTTCTGAACGACAAACTGGAAGTTCAGCAAATCAATAATGCAGCTCTACATCTCATGAACATACGTTTTTCATCAGATGTTCTGGGTGAACAGGTAGTCAGAATTTTAGACCCGTCTGTTTTCATGAAAGTCAATCTTTCCGGAAAAGGAATTTTCAATGAACGTACATATCTGGCAGAATATAAGCGGTATGTAGAGCAAACAATTGTTCCAGATTCTGAAAGTCATATGCTGATTTGTATTATGCGTGATATTACCGACGAAGAAAAAGAACGTGAGAAAAAAGAAATTATCAGCCGTCAGACTGTAGAAGTAGCTGATAAAGTAGTAGAAAAACAGATGCGTATTGTTCAGGAAATTGCCTCTCTTCTCGGTGAAACTGCTGCTGAAACAAAAATTGCTCTGTCAAAGCTGAAGGAGTCGATTATAGATGAATGATTTATGTATAGATATTGGATATAAAAGCATCAATCATGTCGGGGAACAACTCTGCGGCGACCATGTTGATATCGTAGAACATGATGAATATTCCACAGTAATTGTGCTTGCCGACGGACTGGGAAGTGGTGTTAAAGCCAGTATTCTTTCAACATTGACTTCCAAGATTATTTCAACAATGGTTGCCGCAGGACTTCCTCTGGAAGAATGTGTTTCCACAATCATGTCAACACTTCCGGTCTGTTCTGCAAGGGGTGTAGCTTATTCCACTTTTACAATTATTCATCTGCTGAATAACGAAACAGCAGAATTGATACAGTATGATAATCCTCATATTATTTTTATCCGTGATTCTGAAGTAACAAACTATCCGGAAACAGAAATGTATATTGAAGGGAAAAAAATTTATAAATCTATTATCAAACTGAAGGAAGACGATGTTTTCATAGCGATGAGTGACGGCTGTCCTCATGCAGGTATCGGTTCAGTGTATAATTTTGGCTGGAAACGTGAAGATATTGCTGAATATATAGCACCACTCATTCCGGCAGGATATACAGCAAAAACACTTTCAACCATGCTGATTGATGAAGTTAACAAGCTTTACGGAAACAAGCCGGGAGATGACGCTACTGCCTGCATAGTTAAAGTCCGAAGGCGTGAACCAATGAATTTATTGTTTGGGCCTCCTTCTAACCGTGATGATTGTGACAGAATGATGAATCTGTTTTTTTCAAAACAGGGAAAACATATTATATGCGGCGGAACAACCAGCTCCATTGCTGCAAAATGGCTCGGAAAACCCGTAAAAGCCAGCCTGAACTTTGAACGGAGTGATGTTCCCCCAATAGCATCAATTGAAGGCGTTGACCTTGTAACAGAAGGTGTTATTACCATTAATAAAGTACTGGAATATGCCCGTGACTATCTGGGTGAAAATAAGTCCTACAGCGAATGGAGTTTCAGACATGACGGAGCATCCCTAATTTGCAGACTGTTGTTTGAGGAAGCAACAGATATTAATTTCTATGTAGGAAGAGCAGTCAATCCTGCACATCAGAATCCTGATTTGCCAATTACATTTTCCATTAAAATGAACCTGGTACATGAGTTGTCTGAGTGTCTGCGTAAAATGGGAAAGCATATCAAAGTAAGTTATTTTTGAAGAAAGAAGGTTCTCTTTTGATACAGGAAAAATACAAATTTGATACTAAAGTTCAATATTTAAAATACAAAGTTCTACGTGAAGTAGCAAAACTTGCATGGGAAGATAAATTGCTGGAAAATGTCATGGATATTCCTAAAATGATAATTCCAGGAAAAATTCCTACAATGAGATGTTGTGTTTATAAAGAACGTGCTATACTTGCCGAACGTGTAAAACTTGCAATGGGCGGTAATCCTGAAAATCCTAATGTGATTGAAGTTATTGATATTGCCTGCGACGAATGTCCGGCAGCCGGATATGAAGTTACAACTTCATGCCGAGGATGTCTTGCACATCGCTGTGAAGACGTCTGTCCACGTCAAGCAATCTTTATTGACCAGAATCACGTTGCACATATTGATAAGTCTAAGTGTATAGAATGCGGAAAATGTGCCAAGATTTGTCCGTATTCTGCAATTGCAAACAGAAAGCGGCCATGTCAGAATGCCTGTAAAGTCAAAGCAATTTCAATGGACGAAGAACAGGCTGCACTGATTGATAACGAAAAATGTATTGCTTGCGGTGCATGTGTATATCAATGTCCTTTCGGTGCAATAATGGATAAATCATATATACTGAAAGCAATTGACTTACTGAAAAACAATAAAAATCAAAAAGTCTATGCTGTCGTTGCACCGTCAATTTCGAGCCAGTTTACTTATGCAAAACTCGGACAGGTAATTACAGGACTGAAGAATCTTGGATTTCATACGGTAATAGAAGCAGCTCTTGGTGCTGATATGGTAGCACAGGCGGAATCCAGAGAACTGGCAGAAAAAGGATTTCTAACAAGTTCATGTTGTCCTGCATTTGTAAGTTATATTAAATCTGCATTTCCGGAATTAACTGAACATATTTCACACAATCTTTCTCCCATGGCAACAATTGCAAAATATATAAAGGAAACGACTGAAAATTCCAAAGTCATATTCATCGGACCATGTACAGCAAAAAAATCTGAAGCTCAGCTTGAAAATGTGAAGCCATGGATAGATACTGTTCTTACGTTTGAGGAATTACAGGCACTTTTTGACAGCCGTGATATAAATCTTACTGTATTGGAAGAAGATGTACTGGATAATGCTTCTTATTTCGGAAGAATCTTTGCAAGAAGCGGCGGTTTGTCAGATGCCGTATCACAAGGGTTAAAAGAACAAAATTTAACAGACTTTGAATTACTTGCCTGTACCTGTGATGGTATTGAAGAATGCAGAGCTGCTCTTATGAAGAAAAAAAGGAACATATTGAATGCTAATTTTATAGAAGGTATGGCTTGTACAGGTGGATGTATCGGCGGAGCAGGCTGTTTGACACATGGTGAAAAAAATAAGGCACAGGTAGATGCCTATGGTAAAGAAGCAATGGAAAAAACAATTTCCGATTCAGTTTCAGTACTGCACATAGTAAAAAAATAAACAAAAGGCACTTCAAAATGAAGTGCCTTTTGTTTTTATATAAGTCGCAATTCTGATTATCTCATTTTTATCTGAGCGTAATGTCGCTTCTCCTTTCCCCTACTGAATTATAACAGTACAGTATATATCTTATTTTTCAAAGCTGATATATATTCAACCATTCCCCCCTTTATATGTCCTATATAAAGAAATCGTCAACAAGGCGTATTTTCCTGCAAAATACTACATCTATAGAAGAATTCAATTGTACATCTTTATTTCTTTTAAATTTTGAACATATCTCATTACATCCGTTTTCTGTAAGATAATTATTTATTTCTTTATAGGATAGCCAACAAAATTTAGGACTTTATTCGTCCTGATAAAATCAAAACCAAATGCTGCACATATAGCTATCAGCCACTCTCTTGACAACAGTTTATTGCCATTTAATTTTTAATGTATCAAATGACTTTGTATATAAAAAATATTGAAATGAGTATGATAATCATTTTATTGAACAATTATAATTTTGGCTGTGGAATTTCAGTTTATCATTTAGACTTTAGTACTACCTCATAAATCTATTTTCTTCATGAGATATATTTTTTATTACTCCTCTATCCGACAATATGTATTTTCAGCTTACCCACAATCTAACCTGATAACAGCCAAAAATACTGAAATCAAATTAAGGTTAAATTGAACTTATAATTCATTTTCATTGATATCATAACGTTTTTTTGTCAGAATCTTGACATTTCCTCTTGCTTTTGCTATAATAAAGTTATAAGCAATCAAATTTAATGGGAGGACATTAAAATGGTGCATTTAGTGTATTGTGATAACTCAGGTAAGAAAGGCGAAAAAGTATTAGATAAGATTTTAGCAGGAACAAAGACCATGGTCGTACGTGGAGCAGCAGGGAGAAAAATTCCCCATAGCAGAGTTTTTGAGGGAGAACAGCTTTACTTCATGGAAAAAGGAAGTGCAAAGATAACTGCAACTGCCATTGTAAAAGCAGTTCAAAATTATGTGAAATTGTCTGATGAAGAAATTACAAAAACTCTTTCATACAATCAGAGTAAGCTAAACTTGTCTGACAAGCAAAAAATAAGGTGGCATAAGAAATGTTTATGTTTAGTGGAATTTGAAAATATTGAAGAAATAGAACCGCTTGATTTTGAACATCAAGGCAATATGGATGATTGGCTGATAATAGAAAAGATTGAAGATGTTGTTGTGGGAACAAGTATATCATATGATTACAAAAAATCAAAGTTTTAGTACGATAAATTCTGCTTTATTGAGCATTAATACAGAAATATCCTGTGGAGAAAAATTAACCGAATCAATGAAAAAACCTTCCATAGTATAATAGAAACCATAGAAGGTTTTGTTATGGCAAGTGGTCAAGGCTTTAAATACACTATTACGCCATCAATTTCAAGACGTGGAAATTCGTATGGAAATGATTTATTCGACACTTAGAATAAAGCTGATGCCCTCCGGATTATCATTAAAATAAAGTCTTAAAAAGTCATCGTCTATCAGACGAAGCTTTTCGGCTGTTCTTCAGTTCTTTTCATGTTCTGTAGCCAACAGTAATCTCTGCCTTTCTGTTTATAGGATACTTTTTCCTTTTTAAAACGATTTTTAAATTAATTTATTGCACTATATTCTCTGCCGTTCTGATTCAGAAAAATCTCCTGTTTACTCAGGCACATTGCTGCAAGAGCATAATCCTGCGTAATGACAATATAGCCTTTCTGAATCAAATTCACAAGCCGGAAGTCCACGCTGTCTGCACCTTTTTCGCCAACAATTGTTATTTAACTTTTCTACGATTTTCAGCGTATTTTTACAACCGGGCAGCCGTCATCGTCAACGTATATTTTCATATTCAAGATATCCCTTCCATGAATAAATAGTACTCATACAAAGCGATTGCATGATGAATTGCAAATGTTGTGCGGTATTTATACATTTTCAGGTCTGATTTCATAGTTGCAATCGCCGCATTGACACATCCGGGGGTTTCTTTTTCTTCTTCGTAAAATGTAACAAAATCTCCCTCTTTGTTTTCGTCAGCTTGTACTGCAATTTCAAGATTACAGTCATTCTTTTCTATGTAGTAGAAAACAGTATTTTCCGCATTGTTCTGCACCTTTGTCACCAATCTTTCGATTGCTTCTGCACTGTCACGGTACACCATCAAAATCGTATCATTTGCAATCTGCGTAATGGAATCATAAACGTTTCGCTTGACTCCCTTGCCATCTGTATAATCATATTGGACGATCCAGAATGGCAGGCAATGAATGACAGACAAATTTTTAGACTCCGCATATTTCTGTGCCGCTTCAATGAATTTCACCTGCTGGTATCTCGCTGCATCGTTATTCTTCCAGTTAAATTCCGAATTTGTCCACACTTCAACATCATAAGAAACTCCGGCTAATCTTGCATCATAACCGACTAGACTGTTATACTCCTCAACTTTGTCGAAAATATTATAAATCGCTGTCTTGTAGCTGTCCTCATACAACCACGTCTTTTCACCAGTCAGCATATATACCTTCATGTTTCTCGCATAAGCGTTCCTCACAAAGATTTCCACCATATCCTTGCTGTTTACCAGCTTGTTCGCACCAATAGAATAATAGATTTCGGTAATACCATAAAACTCCATTGCATCTAAAAATTCATTCTGCTTTTCTTCATCGTCATCAAGTCCGTACAAAGTAGCTTTTGAACCTTTCCAGTACCATGTCGCACAATTCATTTTTGTTTCTTCATTAATGGGATAAACGTCCATTGTGTTTGAGTTATACAGATATTTGGTATCACTGTTCAAGCCGAATTTTTCATTATTCACGAGGTAAAACCGATCGATTGAATAATCCAGATGTCGTCCCATTTTATCCTCAATTGCACGTTTTAAACTCCCTGCAATCTGATAATTATATTCCGATTTTGAAATATAAGCATTCTGTACAGCCTCCTTATAATCCATGTCTGTCAGTGAATCCAAGGGATTATGTGTCGTTGTTTGAATCAACGCTCGCTTCATCAAGCAAAGATCAAACACATCAAGTTTGTCATCATCACACAAGTCACCTGCTTTCCAATCTGCAAGTTTCGTATCCGGAACAGCCAGCAGCCACTTCTGCATCAGCACTACATCCGTAACGGAAAACTGACCGTCTGCGTTGACATCACCTGCAACAAACTCATATTGAGCATCGTTCAGTCCATCATTTTTATCCATTTCGGCTGCGTATGTATGTCTCTCGAGAAATACAAAGGATGCCAATACACATGCAGATATCACGGTCAGTATTTTTTTCATTTATACATTAACTCCCATAGTTTAAATTTCTTTTAATCGTTCCTTTAATTTTGTATTCCGTTCTATAACAGTGATATATTTTATTGCATCTGAAATGATGTCAATATCAACACTAAAACAGGACGTATGAATTGCAGAAATCCAAATTTGCAGAATTGTTTTGATGATAAAACTGAAATTCTTACAAAACGTAGTTTTGTATTATTTTGTGAATTGCATGATACAATAGAAACTTTATCTTTTATACTTACATTATTGCTGCCAATGCTTTTAGCGATATAGTTACCTGTAACTGATTGAGCATATCCATTATCATTTGTATAGTAATATTTTATCTCAGCCCTTTTGACTTGGTAGTGATTTTTTTTACATAGTAAATAGTTTTAATTTTTCGGTTATTTCATTCATAGTAAGTCTTTTCTTTGCCATAAGCGTATTTTCTACAAAAATGAATCCAAAAGGTTTGATGATTAGAAAAGAGATTAATGTTGTTCACTGAGCCACAAGGATGTTCTGTTTTGAATATTGTCTATACATTCATCAAGAGATTTTTCACCTGAAAAGTATAGCATTACTTCTTCATAAATGAGATAATCCACTGAATCGTTAAGAGTGACTTCCCAGCGGTCAATACTATTTATGTATTCAGTAAGCTTATCACAATCAGCTTTGGATGGAAAAATTGTTTCATAAATCTCTCCCTTATCCTGATATGTATCGTCGGCATATTTTTTTTCAACAACATTGTTTTTTATAGTTTCAAAGGCGTTATTGTTGATACAAAAACCAATTTCTGTCTTTTGATTTCCTCCGTCAGAGGACAAAACGTTTTCTTCCTGCCATTCCTCTGTAAAAAACGTACGTATAAATTCCCATGCCCCTTTTTGTTTTTCAGGTGAAGATTTAGCAGATATAGAAAAACATTCTCCACACGCTTGTAAAAATGCTCCGTTGCCGTCTGAACTTGGAAAGCCAACAAAAGTAATTTTAGGTGTATTGCTGCCGAGTTCAAATGGATATATACTCATGAATGAACCTATATTTAACATATTTACAAATTGTGGAGCATTAATATCATAATTTGTTTTTTCAAGATTTCCATATTCAAATGAATTACAGAATTCGAGACATTTTCTGAAATCCTGTGAATCAAAATGAGCTTCCCCTTTTTCGTAGTCAATAAATGATACGAGATTATATCTCACAAATTTGTCAAAAGCTATTTCTTTTGTGCGTCCACCATGAATAGTAGCATTTTCTGGCATTTTACTCCAATAAGATATCATTTCATCAAATGTCCAATTATTCTTGGTACCAACATATTCAGGATTACCTCCCATAGTGTATGCACAATAAAAAGTAGGCATGGAATACAGTTTTCCATTGATTTCATTTAAACTTAGAACATGGCTGTTCAGAGTAGTAGTATTAATCTCTTCATCATTGCTCATAAATGAGTAAAGATCAGCAAAAGCACCTTTTTCTTGTAATATCCTGTAATTATCTTCATTCTGAAAAGTATAACTGGAAATAATATCAATATCAGAAGTGTTGATTATATTCTGTAAAAGTTCCATATCAGTTAATTTTATTTCTCCGCTTTTCATCTCACCATATCCCTGCTGATTGTATTCTGTACACTTGATAAAATAACCATTATCAGCTTTATTAAACTTATCTATTGCCTTTTTTAATATTGAACTTTCACTCATTACAGCAAAGTTAAGTATAGTATCTTCTTCTTTTTCAGTTGTTTCATAAAATGAAGATATGCTGTTTGAGTAATTAATCGTTGTTCTCTGATTACATGAGATTAAATTTCCGCATAAAACAATTATAAATACAAATATTATAGTGTAGTTTCTCATTGTCCTTTTTTTCATAGCATTATATCTCCTGTAAAATCAAAGTAATATTAATTATTTTTATCAGTATATAACTGTCTTCGTTAATATCAGCATCTTATGGAACAGGTAAATAAAATTCATCTATTTGTTATTTGTCATATTCCATTGATATTCTTGTAGCTCCTAATCTTTAAACTTACTATTTAAGTTTTTGAAATATGGTAAAATATTCCTT
>CAJTOG010000017.1 GCA_910577575.1 uncultured Ruminococcus sp.
GGATTTATGGAGATTTTTGGTTTAACGGCAATGATTTTCGGAATTATTTTTATTACAGGTTTATCTGTAAATGCTGTTCGTAAAATAAATAAGCAAAAGCATACCGAAAATAAAATTAGGGTAAGAAAACAGAGTATGGGTTTATATTATGGTTGGCTTGTTATTGCAACGTTTAATACTTTAAGTATGTTCATGCAGATGTCAACTGCTTCCGAAATCGGTAATTCATCAAGAGAAAAAGCTTATCTTTATATTGGTATATTTTGGGTATTGCTTACTGTCGGTTGGATTATGATGACGATTTTCGGAAAATACAGCTATGTTTCGGAAGATTGTATTATGATTTATGATGTGAACACGATAAATTTAAGCCATAATGACTGCTATTACACAATTGATGATGATATTCTTAAAATATATTATAAAAAGAATAAATCGCCTTACAGATATATTATAATTGAAAAGCGAGAGGAACTTCTGAAAATACTTAATGAAAATTATGAGTCTTATAAAAAGGCTTAGAAATTAAATAAAATAAAAAAATAAGGAGAAATTATTATGAAAACTTATGAAGGAAATTTTATCCCGAAGGACGTAAGAATCGGCATTATTGTTGCAAGATTCAATGAATTTATCACAAGCAAGCTTCTCAGCGGTGCTGTTGATACTCTGAAACGTCATGATGTTTCGGAAGATTCAATTGACATTGCATGGGTTCCGGGAGCTTTTGAAATTCCGCTTATTGCACAGAAAATGGCTAAATCTGGTAAATATGATGCTGTAATCTGTCTGGGAGCAGTTATCAGGGGAAGCACATCCCACTATGAACTTGTATGCAATGAAGTTGCCAAAGGTATTGCAAATGTATCACTCAATACTGATACTCCGGTAATGTTCGGCGTAATCACTACGGAAAACATTGAACAAGCTATAGAGCGTGCAGGCTCTAAAGCAGGAAATAAGGGCAGTGAATGTGCAGAGGGTGCAATTGAAATGATTAATCTTATAAGAGAGCTTGAAGACTGATGGCTAATCTGATTTTTGATTATGATGGCACAATTCATGAGTCCATGAAAACATATGCTCCGGCTTTCAGGAATACTTGCAAATGGCTTGCTGACAACGGCTATATGCCTGTAAAAGAATATACATACAAGGAAATAAGTTACTGGCTGGGATTTAATTCAACTGATATGTGGAATAATTTTCTGCCTGATTCGGATATTGAAATCCGTGAAAAAGCACGTATAATGCTTGGTGAAGATATGGCGAGGCGGATTGAAAATGGTGAGGGAGCGTTATTTCCGAATGCGGAGCAGGTTCTGGCTGAATTAAAAAAACAGAAACATACACTGATATTTTTAAGCAACTGTCGGATTAAGTATATGGAACGTCATTCAAGAGTTTTTGGACTTGACAGATTTTTTGATTATTTCTATTGCTGTGAGGAATTTGACTTTATTCCTAAATATCAGATTTTTCGTCTTTTCAGTTTGCAGCATAATGGACAATATATTGTAATCGGCGACAGATTCCACGATATTGAAACAGCGGTAAAAAATGGATTGAAATCTATAGGCTGTGGATATGGGTACGCTTCCGACGGAGAACTTAAAGATGCTGATATTATAGTAAGCGATATAACTGAAATTCCGCAGGCTGTAAAAAAATTAATCTGTTAATAAAAACGACTGTCAGAAAAGGCAGTCGTTTTACTATTTAAAAAGCAGTTGTTGTATAAGTATTTGTAATTATATATTTTTCATAGTATAAATCGTAAAATAAAGGGATAGTAGTTGATGTAGTTGTAGTAGTGGTTGTTGTGGTTTCAGTGGTAGTTGTGAAGGATGGCTGCACAGATTCATTGGTTGTGTTGGAAGTAGTAAGGTTGGTAGTATATGTCGTGAAAATTTCGGTAGTAGTGCCTTGTGTGGTGATATGTGTAAAATGCACAGAAGTGGTAGTAGTAAAAAAACGGGTAGTTTCTGTAGTCCACATAGTATTGGAAGTTTGTTTTGTAGTAGTTTGTAGCGGATTTGTGGTTGCAGTAACAGTAAATGTTGGTTCTGTGGTGGTATAAGGAGGTTTTGTAGTTGTTTTGAGAACATTAGTAGTAGTGACAGTGCATTTTGTTGTGGTTTCAGGATTTTTTATGGTAGTTGTGGTATGTCTTACAGTAGTTTCTGTCGGTTTTTTGACTGTAGTGGATACAGGATAGGTGGTATAAACTGATGTTTTAGTTTCTTTTGGCAATGTACTATCAGTTATCTGATGTGTATGTGAAGTGCCTGAGGAAGATGTTTCATTTATGAAAGTAGATTCAGAAATTATAATTTCAGTTGAAATATTTGTATTGGAAGTTGACAGCGGTTCTGGTGATGGAGTATCAGATTTTTCAATAGTTGTAATAACTGGTTCAAATGTTGTCTGGCTGTGTTCTGTAACGTCATATGGATTTTTGTTAGTGTCAGGCTTTATCTTTTGTATGATTGAATCATTGAAAATCATAATACCGACACAAGCGGCGGTAGCAATACCTAAAGCAGAAGTAGCTGTTTTCATGATTATTGATTTTCTGCGTTTTTTCTCTTCAAAATATTCATCTCGTCTTTTGAGTATTTCTTTAGAAATTTTCTTATAGTCTTTCATATACAAACCCTCCCTTCTCTAATTCATTTTTAAGCGATTGTTTGGCTCTGTAGAGAAGATTGTTAATCTGCTTTTTGTTTTTCTTCATAATTACAGCAGCATCATCAATAGTAAAATCCTCAAAATATGTAAGATACAAAACCTGTCTGTAATCTGATTTAAGATTATGAAGAGTCTTATGCAACATGATTTTTTGTTCTTCTTTAAAATATTCTGTTTCTATATCATGTTCGTCAGCAATATCGGTATAATCATTAATCGACATAAATGAAATTCTGGAATTTTTTCTTAATCCATCAATTGCAGCATTTCGTCCTATGGAATAAAGCCATGTTTTAAAGCTGCTTTTTCCTCTGAAAACAGGTTTTTTTACAGCAAGCTTGAAAAATGTTTCTTCCATGAGTTCTTCAGCGAAACTGATATTTCCGGTTATTCCATTAAGATAAAGAAGCAAACCGTCTTTATAGTCCCGTACTATTTCAACGAAACCATTATCATCGCCGGCGATATAGCGGCGGTAACTGATTTCACCGTTATCCATAAAATCCTCCTTTCATGAGAATAAATTTACATTTCTCATAATTAGACGAGGAATATGTCAAATTTACTCACTGTTTATCAATAAATTTCACAATTTATCATATCATTTAATTCAGAGAAAGTCAAATAAAATATAGTTTCCTTAATCTGTTTAATGTGCTTGACAAAAATATGATAATAATGTATAATAAAATTTGTATAACCAATATCAAAATAAAGGAGTAAATATCAATGGCAAAAGAACTTGCAAAGGCTTATAATCCAAAAGATTTTGAAGACAGAATTTATACTGCATGGAATGAAAAGGGCTGTTTCCATGCAGAAGTCGACCCGAATAAAATACCCTATACAATAGTTATTCCACCTCCGAATATCACAGGGCAGCTCCATATGGGTCATGCACTTGATGAGACTTTGCAGGATATTCTTATCCGATGGAAAAGAATGAACGGTTATTCTGCACTCTGGCTTCCCGGAACAGACCATGCTGCGATTGCAACTGAGGCTAAAATTGTTGAAGCTATGCGTAAAGAGGGTATTTCCAAGGAAGACCTCGGACGTGAAGGTTTTATGGAACGTGCTTGGGAATGGAAAAAACAGTACGGCGGACGTATCGTTGAACAGCTCAAGAAACTGGGTTCATCATGTGACTGGTCAAGAGAACGTTTCACTATGGACGAAGGCTGTTCAAAGGCTGTAAAGGAAGTTTTTGTTAAATATTATGAAAAAGGTCTTATTTACCGTGGGGAACGTATAATAAACTGGTGTCCTAAATGCCGTACATCACTGTCTGATGCAGAAGTTACTTATGAAGACCAGGCGGGTTATTTCTGGCATCTCCGTTATAAAATCAAGGATTCTGACAGCTACCTTGAACTTGCAACGACACGTCCTGAAACGTTGTTGGGAGATACTGCTGTAGCTGTAAATCCAAAGGATGAACGTTATAAGGATTTGGTCGGTAAGACTGTTATCCTGCCTATAGTTCACCGTGAAATTCCGATTGTTGCAGATGACTATGTTGAAATGGATTTTGGTACAGGCGTTGTTAAAATTACTCCAGCACACGACCCTAACGACTTTGAAGTCGGTATGCGTCATAACCTTCCAGTAATCAATGTCATGAATGATGATGCTACTATTGTTGACGATTATCCGAAATATGCGGGTATGGACAGATATGAGGCACGTAAGGCAATTATTGAAGATTTAGAAGCAGAGGGAGCATTGGTTGAAATCGAGGAATATAGCCATAATGTAGGTACTTGTTACAGATGTGGAACTACTGTTGAACCGAAGGTATCAACACAGTGGTTTGTAAAAATGAAACCCCTTGCACAGCCTGCAATTGATGCAGTAAAGAACGGCGATACAAAATTTGTGCCTGAAAGATTTGATAAGATATATTTCCACTGGCTTGACAATATCCGTGACTGGTGTATTTCCCGTCAGATTTGGTGGGGTCATCAGATACCGGCATTTTACTGCGATGAATGCGGAGAAATGATTGTAACAAAAGAAGATAAGGCAGTATGTCCGAAATGCGGAAAACCCATGAGACAGGACCCTGATACTCTTGACACATGGTTCAGTTCTGCATTGTGGCCTTTCTCAACCCTCGGCTTTCCTGAAAAAACTGAAGATTTAGATTATTTTTATCCAACGAATACACTTGTGACAGGATATGATATAATTTTTTTCTGGGTTATAAGAATGATGTTCAGCGGACTTGAAAATATGGGAAAAGTACCATTTGACACTGTACTTATTCATGGTCTTGTGCGTGATTCTCAGGGACGGAAAATGTCAAAGTCGCTCGGTAATGGTATAGACCCGCTGGAAGTAATAAATGAATATGGTGCAGATGCTTTAAGATTTATGCTTGCTACAGGCAATTCACCAGGAAATGATATGCGTTATATTGACGACAAGGTAAAAGCTGCTCGTAATTTTGCAAATAAGCTCTGGAATGCCTCACGTTTTATCATGATGAATCTTCCGGAAGATTTTGAATTTGACGGACTTCCTGAAAATCTGGAGATTGAAGATAAATGGCTTGTTAATAAATTCAATAAGCTTGCCAAGGAAGTCAACGAGAATCTTGATAAATATGAGCTTGGAGTTGCTTCACAGAAAATCTATGATTTTATCTGGGATATTTACTGCGACTGGTATATTGAACTGACTAAACCACGCATTCAGGCTGGCGGAGATACTAAATCAAAAGCTCAGGCTGTACTTGTATGGGCAATGCATGGTATGCTGAAGCTTTTACATCCATTCATGCCGTTCATTACAGAAGAAATCTGGCAGGTTCTTAATAATCAAAAATCGATGATTATTCTTGAAAATTATCCTGTTTATGATAAAAATATTGACTATTCCGATGATGAAAAGTCATTTGAAAAGATTATTTCAGCAATAAAAGCAGTAAGAAATACACGTACTGAAATGAATGTTCCACCATCAGTAAAGGCAAAACTGCTGATTGAAACGAATGAACCTGAATTATTCATGAGTTGTTCGTTATTCTTTGAAAAGCTTGCTTCTGCATCATCAGTTGAAGCAGATGTTTCCGTTGAGCATGAAAACTGTGCAAATGCGGTAACTGACAGTGCAAGAATATTTATTCCGATGGACGAGCTTGTTGACAGAGAAAAGGAAATTGCACGTCTTGAAAAAGAAAAGTCAAAAGTACAGAAGGATATTGATTTCCTTAGCAATAAACTGAATAATCAGGGATTTATTGCAAAAGCTCCGGAAAAACTTATTGAAGCTGAAAAAGCCAAGCTGACCAAGGCAGAAGAAAAAATGTCTAAAATTAATCAGTCTCTTGAAGCTTTTAAAAAGTAATGCGTGATAAGATAATATCATATGCAAGAGAAAGGTATGCCACAGAACCTGAATATCTGTGGCTGAAAACTCCTGATGCATTTGTTTTAAGAAATAATAATAACAGAAAATGGTATGCTATTGTAATGAGGGTAAAAAAATCCGTGCTGATTTCTGACGCAGAGGGTTTTATTGACATTATAAATTTGAGGTGCGAGCCTTTTACAAGGGAATGCCTGCTAAGTGAGGGCAGGTGCTTTCCTGCGTATCATATGAACAAGAAAAACTGGATTTCCGTAATACTTAATGATAAAATTGATTTTAAGATATTGTGTAATATAATTGACGAAAGCTATAATATTATAAATGGGTGATGCTATGACTTTTGAAATATCGATTATTGAAACAGACCGTTTGATTCTGCGTCCGCTTACAGTTGATGATGCGGGAGCTGTTTTTGAATGGGCAGGCGATGAAAGAGTTGCAAAATATATGATTTATCCGTGCCATAAAAATATTGAAGTTACAAGAGAATGGCTTAATTCATTGGAAAGTCTTGAAAATGAGTATATATGGGGATTTATCCGTAAATCTGACGGAAAACTTATAGGTTCAGGCGGTATCAGATTCAGAACAGATGAAAATGTATGGAGTTTTGGCTATAACTTCAGATATGACTGCTGGGGACATGGGTATGCTACAGAGTCAGCAAAACGTATGATTGATTATGTATACAATAAAAATAATGCCCGTGAATTTATTTCTGAACACGCTGTAGATAATCCAGCTTCAGGACGGGTTATGGAGAAATGCGGACTTGTTTTTGAAGGTTATTCGGAATATACCAAATTTGACGGCAGTGCATCTTTCAAATGTAAAGTTTACAGAATGAAACTGGGATGAGGTATTGAATTGCACAGAAGATTTATATACGTTCCGAAAACTGCCGAAGATATGAAACTTGATTATTTCGGAAGTGAAACGGCAGATATTTATAAATGGGTTTTGTCTGATGATGAATTTAATAGTTTATGGAATGCCGGAATTTTTTCATATCTTAATGAAAAATTTGATGTTATAATAGATGCGTTTGAAGACGAATATATTTTATATCAGTATCTTTATTTTTATTATGAGAATCTGGTTGAAGAATTAAGTAAATTCAAATGCAGAAATGAAATCAGAATATTGATTTATATGATTGATAAGACAATCGAAAGCAAAACGCTTCTCGGATTTTGCTTGTAGGAGGTAAATTCAATGATTAAACATATAGTGATGTTCAAGCTTAAAGGAACAGATAATAGAAGTGAATATGAAAACGCAATTGAAGCAAAGCAACGTTTCAGCAAGGTAATTGAAAATGTTACGGAGCTGAAAAAAGGTGAGGCAGTTATCAACTCTACCGATGCTCCTGAAAGCAATTATACAATTGCATTAATCTGCGATTTTGATTCAATTGACGATTTGAATGCATATCAGATTCATCCTGTTCATAAAGAATTTGGTGCATTTATTGCCGAAATTAAAACTGACAGGGCTTGTATTGATTATGAATATTGAAGGTGGGGCAAAATATGATAAATGTAAAAGAAAAATGGGCACTTATTACAGGTGCAAGCAGAGGGCTTGGCAGGCTTTGTGCATTGGCTATGGCGGAGCAGGGATGTAATCTTGTACTTCACAGCAGAAATGTTGAGCATTGTAATGGTGTACTTGATGAAGTGAAAGCACTCGGAGTTGAAGCATATACTTTACAGGCTGAACTTTCTGATATGAAACAGCTTGAAAATATGCTTGATGAAATTGATAAAAGGGGTACGCAGATTGATATAATTTTTAACAATGCAGGTTTGCAGACAACCTATAGAACAGAATTTCTTAAAACTCCTGTTTCTGATTACGAAACAAGTTTCAAAATAAATACTATTGCTCCTATGATGATTTGTTATCATTTTATTGAAGGCATGAAGGAACGTGGATTCGGCAGAATTATAAATACATCAAGTGATATAAATCTTGAGCCTCAGCAAGGTCCGTATTCTGCCAGTAAGGCTGCACTTGATAAAGTTACAAGGGATTTGGGATATGCTTATCGAAACAGCAATGTTATAATAAGTCTTTCAAATCCTGCATGGTGCAAAACTGATATGGGTGGAACAAATGCATTTTTTGAACCTGAAAGTGCAATACCCGGACTTCTTGTGGGAGCGTTTGTGGACGATAAAAAATCAGGCAGACTTTTTAATGCTCAGGATTTCAAGGATATGACGCTTGCCGAAGCTGTCGAAAAGGCTGAAACACAGAAGAGTCCATATTAATATGTTGAATTTTAATGAGTGCATGGATTTTATAAGTTCTTTCAGCAAATCGGGAAAATCTGTTACTGATTTGTCACGTGCAGAAGGACTTATGAAACTTATCGAAAATCCTGAAAAAAAACTTGATTTTATTCATGTGGCAGGTACTAACGGCAAAGGTTCGACTGTTGAATATATTTCAAATGCTCTGATTTATTCGGGATATAATGTCGGTCAGTTTACATCGCCTTTTGTATTGCATTATACTGACAGAATCCGCATAAACGGCAAAGAAATTGATGAAAAGTCATTCTGTGAGATATGTGAATTTGTAAAAGAAAGAATTGATAATCAGCCATATTCACAGTTTGAAATAACAATGGCAATCGCTATGTTGTGGTTTGATATGGAAAACTGTGATATTGTTGTTCTGGAAGCAGGAATAGGTGGACTTCTTGACTGCACAAATATTATAAAATCTCCTATATTGTCAGTAATAACTTCGATTTCACTTGACCATACGGCTATTTTAGGTGATACAGTCGAAAAGATTGCGTTACAGAAAGCAGGTATCATAAAAGAAAAGTCGGCTGTTGTTCTTTCAATGGATAATAAAAAAAGTGTAATGGATATTGTCTTAAAAACTGCAAATGAAAAAAACTGTGATTTTATAATACCATCTTATATTGATTTTAAGTGTCTTGCTATGGAAACTGACGGCAATCCTTTTATTTATAAAAAAGAGAAGTTTAAAACGGCTATGCTCGGGTTTCACCAACCACAAAATGCAATTACAGCTATTGAAGCCTGTAGATATCTTATGAAAAAAGGATTTACAGTTCCTGATTATGCAATAAGAAAATCCATTGAAACAACGCAGGTAAAAGCAAGAGTACAGTATATCCCAGAAAATCCGCCTGTTATAGTGGATGGCGGACATAATCCGGCAGGAATTTCAGCACTTTATTTTGTGCTTGCCAATATAAATAAAAAAATTTATACTGTAATGGGAATGGTTGATTCGAAAGATTATGAAAACAGTATAAAAAGAATTGTAGATATTTCAGATAATATATTTTTTATCGATGATTTTGCCCAAAATGCTGTATCCGTAAAAAAGCTGAAAGAAATTTACAGAGAAAATACTCAAGCTTGTAAATCTTTTGCAGAGGCTTTTGAAAATGCAAAAAATTTAGCACTTGAAAATAATGGCATAGTTGTTATCTGTGGTTCACTTTATCTTGCAAGCGAATATCTGAATAATTACTATAATTTAGAATGAAATATCATTAAAATTTGTTGATATTCATGAAATATTGCAATAGCTATTGCAAAATATTTCCTACAGTGATATAATTTTTCTATAAACTGCATTAAGCAGAATTTTGTAAAGGAGGTTTTTTAACAATGGCGTTAAAAAATCAGTATCTTATCGATTTATTGGAAACAGTTAAAAAAAGAAATCAGAGTGAACCTGAGTTCATTCAGGCAGTAACAGAAGTTCTTGAAACACTTGAACCTGTTGCTGAAAAGAGACAGGACCTCATCGATGCAGGCGTATTTGAGAGAATCGTTGAGCCTGAAAGACAGATTATGTTCCGTGTTCCGTGGGTTGACGATAACGGCAAGGTTCAGGTTAACAGAGGTTTCAGAGTTCAGTTCAACTCTGCTATCGGTCCATACAAGGGCGGTATTAGACTTCATCCGTCAGTATATCTTGGAATTATCAAGTTCCTCGGCTTTGAGCAGGTATTCAAGAACAGTCTTACAACTCTTCCTATGGGCGGCGGCAAAGGCGGTTCTGACTTTGACCCCAAGGGCAAGAGTGACGGAGAGGTTATGCGTTTCTGTCAGAGCTTTATGACAGAGCTTTGCAAGCACATTGGTGCTGATACAGACGTTCCTGCCGGCGATATCGGTACAGGTGCAAGGGAAGTCGGATTTATGTTTGGTCAGTACAAGAGACTCCGCAATGAGTTTACAGGTGTTCTTACAGGTAAGGGACTTACTTATGGCGGTTCACTCACAAGAACAGAAGCTACCGGTTATGGTCTCTGCTACTTCACAAATGAAATGCTTCAGGCTAATGGCAAGAGTTTTGAAGGTCAGACTGTTGTAATTTCAGGTTCAGGAAACGTTGCTATTTACGCTACTGAAAAGGCTACGGAATATGGTGCAAAGGTTGTTGCCCTTTCAGATTCAAACGGCTATATCTACGATCCGGACGGTATTGAACTTGATATTGTTAAACAGATTAAAGAGGTTGAGCGTGGACGTATCAAGGAATATGTTGACAGAACATCTCACAAGAATGCTACCTATACAGATGGCTGCAAGGGTATCTGGACAATCAAGTGTGATATTGCTCTTCCATGTGCTACACAGAACGAAATTGACGGCGAGTCTGCACAGATTCTTGTTAACAATGGTACATATTGTGTTTCCGAAGGTGCAAATATGCCTTCAACTCCGGAAGCTATTGAGACTTATCTTGCTAATGGTATTCTCTACGGACCTGCTAAGGCTGCAAATGCCGGTGGTGTTGCAACATCAGGTCTTGAAATGAGTCAGAACAGTGAAAGACTTTCATGGACATTTGAAGAAGTTGATGCTAAGCTTCATGGTATCATGAAGGATATTTTCAAGTCATGCGACGAAGCTGCCAAGGAGTACGGCATGGAAGGCAACTATATGGCTGGTGCAAATATTGCAGGTTTCCTCAAGGTTGCTGAAGCTATGAAGGCTCAGGGTTGTGTCTGATTGAATTAATTAAATAAAAATATTCTCCCTTTGTGAAAACAGAGGGAGATTTTTTATATAATTTATTTTTTAAGATTTTCTTCCTTATTGAAGAAGGATTTTTTAGTATAGTATATTCTTTTTCCGTGCAGATTTTTCGGCATTTTTTCCTGTATTCTTCAGAGCGTAACAGCATGATTTCTGTTTTATTGCACGGAAATTCAGAACATTCATTACATTTTTTTACATCGTGTAATTTTATGCATTCGACTAATTGATATGTACATTGTTTGTGAGAGGAACAGCCAGTACATTTGATTTCTTCATTTAATACAATTGTATTTATTCAGTCTATTCTGTAACACCATTCTGCTGTTTCTGATAATTCCTTATCTGTTTTGGCAGTATATCTCGGGCAGTAAAGACAGTTATCACCACATAAAGTTATTTTTTCCATATGTTGTTTCCTGTTAATTAAAATATAAATACAAGGATATTCCTGATAAAGTTGTATCAGAAATATCCTTTAAAATTTTCTTTTTATCAGTCACCGAATGAAACGCCGATATCCTTGGCAGCAATAACAAGATGGTCATCAGTATTTACAAATTTGGTTTTGCCTGCAATATCTTCAAGTTTATTGGATGTGATTTTGTTTCCAATTTTTGCAACAGTTCTGCCGTATTTTTCCTGTGCAATAAGATAAGCAGCGTGTACACCGAACTGAGTTGACAAAATTCTGTCATATGCACTCGGTGCACCTCCACGGAGCATATGTCCCGGTACGCATACACGTGCTTCAATACCTGTATTAGTTTGAATCTGTGCAGCAATTCTGCTTGTTGCTGTAAGGATTCCGGCTTCTGCACGCTTTTTTGCACGTTCTTTTTTCTTCATTTTGGCTTCATTTATATCAAATGCACCTTCTGCAACTGCAAGAATTGAGAATGTTTTTCCTGACGCACTTCTTGCCATAACAGCGTCGCATATTTTTTCAATATCGTAAGGAATTTCAGGGATGATAATAATATCAGCACCGCCTGCAATACCTGCGTTGAGAGTAAGCCATCCCGCTTTATTTCCCATTATCTCACAGACAAGTATTCTGCTGTGGCTTGCGGCAGTTGTATGAAGTCTGTCTATAACATCAGTAGCAATATCAACAGCGGTATGGAAACCAAAAGTTACATCAGTGCCGTAAATATCATTGTCAATGGTTTTCGGAAGTCCGATAACGTTCAGTCCTTCGTCTGAAAGAAGCTTGGAAGTCTTGTGAGTACCATTTCCGCCAAGAGTAAGAAGACAGTCGAGTTTTTGTTTTTTATAAGTTTCACGCATATTTTTGACTTTATCAATATTGTCATCACCGATAACCTGCATCATCTTGAACGGCTGACGTTTAGTTCCGAAAATAGTACCACCTTGAGTAAGAATGCCGGAAAAAGCACTCGGAGACATATCCTTGCAAAGATTATTGATAAGACCATAATAGCCGTTTGAAATTCCGACAATTTCAACATTATCCTCGCCAAATCTTTCATAGCAGGCTTTTGCAACACCTCTGATTGTTGCATTAAGTCCGGGACAGTCTCCACCGCTTGTTAAAATTCCTATTCTTCTTTTCATTTTTTAACCTCCATTGAATTTGAATATTTATTTATAATTTTCCATAAGGTCTTCAAGCTGCTGTGCAGGCATGGGCTTACCATAAAGATAGCCCTGTCCGTAATCACATCCTGCCTTACGGAGAATTTCTTCCTGTTCAGTATTTTCTATCCCCTCAGCAATTGTTTTGATTTTTTTTGACTTTGCAATGCTGATAACTGCCGAAACAATTTTATATGCTATATTATCATTCTGAATATCAGTAATAAATGAACGGTCGAGTTTTAAAAGCGTTATGGGAAGAATCTGAAGATAGCTCAGTGATGAATAACCCGTTCCGAAATCATCCATAGCAAGTTTGACGCCTAATTCACGGAGTTTATTCATCTGTGAGACAGCATAATCAATATCACTCAAAGCAAGCGTTTCAGTGAGTTCAACTTCCAGCCATTCAGGTTCAAGACCTGACTTTGCCAGAGCTTCAACAATTTTGTCCTGAAGGTCTGTCTGATAGAAATCTGTTGAAGTAAAGTTAATTGACATAACGATATTGGGATATCCCATTTTTTGCCAAAGGATATTCTGACGGCATCCTTCATTCAATACAAATTCACTTATTCTTCCAATAAGTCTTGAACGTTCAGCAATCGGAATAAATGCATCGGGAGTGATTACGGTGCCATCCGGTTTAATCCAGCGGATTAATGCCTCGACGCCCATGATTTTGTTGGTTGTCAAATCGAATTTGGGCTGATAGAAAAGCTGAAGTTCATTATTGTCAATAGCAAGTGCAAGAGCTTTTTCAAGTTCTGTATTTCCGATAATTGAATCATGCATGCTTGGCTCATATCCGCATACTGTACCATGCTGACCGCTTACTGACTTAAGTGCAAATTCAGCGTGTTCAAGAACATCAAGGAAAGAATCACCGTCATCCGGCATTTTGGAAAATCCTGCTGAACAGCTTAGGTTTATAGAATTGAAATCGCCTACAGCAAGCTTGGCAAATTCCTCCTGAATTGACTTTGCTGTACGTACCGGTAAATCATTATCGCCGTAATCACGTATTAAAAGTGCGAAATTATCGCCGCTTATTCTTGCGGCAAGCCCCCCGGGAGTTACGAATTTATATAATATGTGAGCAAAATTTTTGAGAATATAATTTCCGTTTTCATATCCGCAGGTGTCGTTTATAATATGGAATCTGTCAATATCAAGAACGATTATCCAGTATGTATAGTTCAACAGATGACTGCATTCATAGGTTTCTTGACCTGTGATAACAAGTTTGTTGCGGTTTGCAATTTCAGTGACTTCATCAATATATGCAAGGCGTTCAATAAGAATATCTTTTTCACGTTCTTGAGTAATATCCAGAATTGCACCACCGAAAAGCGGGAGTGTATTGTCAGTTGCCTTGATTGATTTATATCTGAAAGAGTACCATCGGTATGCTGTTTTACCCATAGATTTTATGCGAAGTTCAACGTTATGGACATCGCCGTCTTCATTTTTTGATTTTACAGCACGGTCGAACTGCATACGGTCATTGGGGTGAATAAGCGATTTGAATGTATTTATGTCAATGCTGTTGCCTTTGAGTCCGAACATTCTTACTGTTTCAGATGAGGCAGCATATTTTTTTCTGTCATTGCTCATAATAATACCAATTTCGGCAAGTTCCATTGAAGCATTGAAAAAATCATTTGCACTTGCAAGATTCACTTTCATTTTCTTGATTTCTGTAAGATTGAATCCTGTAGTTACATAAAGATTATTTTTCTTCATTTTTTTGACAAGTGATGTACTCCATGCAATACTTAAGGATTTATCTGAGTAATTCTTGAATATAGTTTCATGCGAACCGCCGTTGATGCTTGATATAATAGGTTTGATGCTGTCTTTATCAAGAGTGTTAAGTCCGAGAACTGCTTTGAAAATTTCTTTTGGGTCAAAATTATTTTTCAGTCCCATTTCATCACGAAGCCGTTTATTGAATTTAATGAAATCGAAGTCATCGGTCCAGAGAATAAATTCACTGTTGAGGTTTTCAGTTACTTTAACGAAGTCATCCTTATCTACTGATGTTTTGTGTTTTACATATATTCTTTCAATAAAAAACATCATTACAGACATGATAACAATAGTAGAAAGATAAACAATCACAATAAGCAGTGCTTGTTCCGGTCTTAAAAAAGCAAAAACAACAACAAGAGCAGTGCAAAGGCAGATAACCAAAGATGTTCCAAGCATATTTCCATATTTCAAAAGCAATTTCCCTCCTTCCCTTTTTTAATATGAAGTTTTAAAATAAAAATATTATACATTTATTAATATACATTATAGCAAATATTAACTAAAAAGTCAATGACTTTTTTACAAATTCATGACATTTTTTATAAAATTATTTTTAAACTTACAGAAAAGTATCACAAAATATTCACTTTTAAAGTTTATTATGTTATAATAAAATAAATATATACTATGGAGGTTTAAATTTATGGCACGTATTTTAATAGTAGATGATGAAATCAATATAAGAAAGGTTGTCCGTGAGTATGCAGAGTTTGAGGGATATGAAGTTGCAGAAGCTGAAAATGGTATGGAAGCAGTGAATTTTTGCCATGAAAATGACTATGATTTGATTATTATGGATGTTATGATGCCAAGACTTGATGGCTATTCTGCCTGCAAGGAAATACGCAAGACCAAAAATATTCCTGTTATCATGCTTTCAGCAAGAGGCGAGGAATATGACAAATTATTCGGTTTTGAAATCGGTATTGATGATTATGTTGTGAAGCCGTTTTCTCCCAAGGAACTCATGGCGAGAGTTAAAGTTGTATTGAAAAGAAATCAGTCCTCTGTTGAAGTTATAAGGCCTGACAAATATGAATTTGAAGGACTGCAGGTCGATATTGCAGGCAGAGAGGTTTATGTAAACGGTGAAAGAGCTTCCATGACTCCAAAGGAATATGATTTGCTTTTTTATCTTGTTCACAATAAGAATATTGCTCTTTCACGTGACCAGCTTCTTGAGGAAGTTTGGGGATATGATTTTTTTGGCGATGACCGCACTGTTGATACCCATATAAAAATGCTCCGGAACAGTCTGGGTGAATACAGGAAATTCATTGTAACTCTGAGAGGAATGGGATATAAGTTTGAAGCAAATTAAGAAAATCCGTTCTGCATTCAGCAGAACGCCTCTTAAATTCAGTATATGGATGTATTTCATGAGCTTTACGATAATAGTGTTTTTATTGATGTGGCTTTTTCAGATACTGTTTTTGGAAAAGTTTTATACTCATTCAAAAATACGCGATGTTGATGATGCAGCAACTCGGATTTTGAACTCATTTGAAATTGACAGTTCCGCAGAATTCAGCAGGAAAATGGCTGAAATAGCTTCTGAAAACGATTTGTGTATTGAAGTTGTTGACCGTTATGGAAGGTCACTTTATACAAAGGAATTTTCTGTTGACTGTCTTATTCATGGAAAAGAAAACAGTATTTATTTCTATCAGAAAAAAATCACTGATAATTACAACAAACCTATCTGGCTTAAAGTGCCTAATCCGCACAACAATTATTCAATGGTACTTTTTGGCTGTGCATTGGGAGATACTGAAAATCCGAGCGGATATCTGTTTATAAATACGGCTCTTGTTCCCGTTGGTTCTACGGTTACTATCATAAAACGGCAGCTTTTGTTTATAACATTTATCTTAATTGTATTTGCATTTATAATTTCTCTTTTTGTTTCAAAAAGAATAGCAAGACCAATAGACAGAATAACTTCTGCTGCGGAAAATCTTGCAAAGGGTGATTTCAATACAAAATTCGATGGTAAAGGTTATTTGGAAGTAAAACAGTTGGCTGAAGCTCTTACATATGCCGAAAAGGAACTTTCAAGAGTTGATACGATGCAAAGGGATTTAATTGCAAATGTTTCCCATGACCTTCGTACTCCTCTTACAATGCTCAAAGCATATGCTGAAATGATTCGTGATTTATCCGGAGATAATCCTGTAAAAAGAAATGAACATCTTGAAATAATAATCAATGAAACTGACAGGCTGTCGCTTATGGTAAATGATATTCTTGACCTGTCAAAGCTTGAAAGCGGAAGACAGAAGCTTGAACCTTCTGAGTTTGAAATAAGCTCGAAACTTAGTGAAATTATCGGTAGATTCAAAGGAATATCAGAAAAAATGGGTTATAGCATTCATTTTATTCCTGATGAAAAGTGTATTGTATTCTGTGATGTTGTAAAAATTGAACAGGTAATTTATAATCTGATTAATAATGCAATCAACTATACCGGAGCAGACAAACAGGTATTTATCCGGCAGATAAACAGTCCGGACGGTGTTGTGATTGAAGTTGAAGATACAGGGGACGGAATTGAATCTGAAAAAATAAAGCTGATTTTTGACAAATATTACCGTTCAGAGAATCATAAGCGTGAAGTTGTCGGGACAGGACTCGGACTTTCAATAGTCAAGGCAGTTCTTAAACTTCATGGTTATGACTATGGGGTACGTAGTGTTCTTGGAAAAGGTTCTGTATTCTGGTTTAGGATAAGCAGTAATAATGTTAAAAACATACATAATCGTGAAAAAAATGTTGATAAAAATTGTCAATGAAAAATTTTGTTTTTTAACAGAAAATTCATAATTTTAGTGTATAATAATAACAGTCGGCAGAAGCCGATGTCCTTTCATTTTTTTGATAATTTAATGTTTACTCCAACATTAAATTATAAATCCCCAATAATCCCTATATCATGGCAGATGAGCGTCCTTAACAGGAGGCTCATTTGTTTTTTACAGGTAATTTTATAAAAATATATTGACAATTCTTAAATTTTATTATATACTATAATTGAATTATTGATTTAAACCGGAATTGTGAGGGATTATAAACGTTATTCTATATTATATTTGATATTTTAATAGTGACAGTAATGTTTTTGTTTGGAATAATTTTTTATAAATCAGATGGAAAGGCTGTAAGATTTTTATCCGGTTATGACATGAAAACTGAAGAAGAGCGAAGGAAATATTATGAAGAAAAAAGAATGTGCAGGGCTTATGGAAAAATAATGATTTTTATGTCCTTGCCTTTTATTGCCGGGACAGTAATAGATATTTTCTTTAATGGAACAGGATATCTGATTGCGTGGGTAATGTGGGTTTTTCTGTTTATCCTGTTAATTATTGACTGTTATAAACGGAAAAGTTGAAACCTGAATTATTATTGAGAATAAATTATTTATTTCTGCACATTTCAGAAAGAGAGGTTTTATGAAATTATTGGAAAAGTTAACAGTATTGGCATCTGTCACGATGCTTGGTGTGTCAACGGCAGTTTATATTCCTGCCAAAAATACAAACGCTGCTCCTGATGAATATCATGATGACTGGCTTCATGTTAATGAAAATGCGGAAATTGTTGATATGAACGGAAATCCGGTATGGATTACAGGCTGTAACTGGTTCGGATACAATGTAGGAAGTCAGGTTTTTGACGGTGTATGGTCGCAGAATATGCATAAGATGCTTAATGATATAGCTGACCATGGTTTTAATTTGCTTCGTGTTCCTATGTCAACGGAAATACTGCTCCAGTGGAAAAATGGTGACCCTGACCCTATGATTAAAATAAATGAATGGGAAAACCCTGAACTTACTGTTGAAGGAGTTGTTGGCGGAACACCTATGTACAGCTTTGATATATGGAATAAGGCTGTTGAATGGTGCAGGGAAAATGGTATGAAAATCATGATTGATATTCACAGTGCAACAACTGCATCAAGTGGTCATCAGGTTCCGTTATGGTATGACAATAATTTTTCAACAGATGACTGGCTTGAGGCTCTTGAATGGTTTGCAGATTACTATAAAGATGATGATACTATTATTGCCATAGACCTGAAAAATGAACCGCATGGCAAGAATGACGGTCAGGGCATGGCTATCTGGGATGATTCAACTGCTGAAAATAACTGGAAGTATGCTGCTGAACGGGGTGCAGCGGCAGTATTGGGAAAAAATCCGAATCTTCTTGTTGTTGTTGAAGGAATTGAAGTTTATCCGAAGTTTGAAGAAGGAGGTACTTGGAATTCTCCGCCTATTGATTATTCCCGCTATCCATACAGTGATTTTCATGGTGCGTGGTGGGGAGCTAATTTTCGTGGTGCAAGGGAATATCCTGTAGACTTGGGAGAGCATCAGAGTCAGCTTGTTTATTCTCCGCATGATTATGGTCCTCTTGTATATGCTCAGACGTGGTTTGAAAAAGACTTTACAACCCAGACTCTTCTTGATGATTATTGGTACGATACATGGGCTTATCTTATTGAAGAAAAAATTTCACCTCTTCTTATGGGAGAATGGGGCGGATTTATTGACGAACAGCATGACCCTACAGGAAACAATAAAAAGTGGATGCAGTTACTCAGAGATTATATGATTGACAAGCATATTCATCATACTTTTTGGTGTTTTAATGAAAATTCAGGAGATACCGGTGGTCTTGTATATGACAATTTCGGAAAATGGGACGAGGAAAAATATGAATTTGTCAAGCCGTCACTGTGGCAAAATGAATCCGGAAAATTTATAAGTCTTGACCATAAAATTCCACTTGGACAGTCAGGCAGTGGTATTTCTCTTTCCGATTACTATATCGGAACAGAAAAACCTGAGACAACTGCAACTGAAACTACTGAATCAGATATAATAAATTTCGGAGATGCAAACCTTGACGGTAAGGTTACTATTGCAGATGCAACAGCTATTATTCAGTCTTTGGGTAATTCTGATGAATATGCTCTTTCACGTCAGGGTGAAATCAATGCTGATGTTGTTGACAACGGAGATGGAGTAACAGGTGTTGACGCAAATGCTATTCAGGCCATTGAAGCCGGATTTATCAGTCAAACGGATTTTCCAATAGATAAAGAAGTTCTGGATGCGGCAATTAATAATTGATAGTATATAAAAGGGGATACAATAAAGGTATCCCTTTTTGTTGTTTTTGATATAATAATAAACTTGTATATAAAATTTTTTTGTAGATATTGCAATTTTTTTCAAAGTATGATATAATATATTTGTATGAATTATTTACAGCTACAGGAGGTATTATGGAAATTAAAGATTTTATCCAGATTGTTTGTCCTAAGTGTAAGGCTTTGCTTTTTGCAGAAAAAGAGCTTGACAACTGGTACTGCGGTCATTGCGGAGAAAAAATTGAAATAATCAGGGAAGAAAACGGAAGTCAGGAAACCACTGCACCGATTCTGACAGGAGATATTTTTGTATGTGATAAAGATACTCTTGTAAAATATGCTGGAAATGATGAAGAAGTTGATATTCCAGAAAATATTACAAAAATTGATTCTGGTGCTTTCAAAGGAAATACGGAGATTAAATCTGTAAATATTCCTGATTCTGTTATTGAAATTGCTTCTTCTGCCTTTGCGGAATGTACTTCTCTTAGTTCCGTCAGTCTTCCTTCGAAAATTAAAAAAATTGCCTTAAAAACATTCAATGGCTGTACAAGCCTTAAAGTTATAACAATTCCTGAAAGTGTCGAGGAAATTATGAATGGTGCCTTGTGCTGCGGACTTGACGAAATTATTTTTGAGAGCAGTGAAACTACATGGGAGCTTGAAAATGAATTTGCTGATTCGTCTTTTAACATTTGCAGAAAAAGCTCGGGAGACGGAGTTAAAAAACTTTATTTTAAGGGAAATGTGTATGAAGCTGCTGATGTTTATCGCAGTCAGAATATAGCAAAATATCTTAAAAGTCAGGGACTTTGTCCAAAATGCGGCGGAAAATATGGTTTGTTCAATAAATGCAAGGGCTGCGGCGAAAAAAAGGAACAGTGAGGATTTGTTTATGAAATATACTCAGGGAAAATATATAATTACCGGAAAATCTGCTATAGCCAAAGAAATTTACAGTTTTGAAATAAGCTGTCCTGAAGTTGCCGAAATCGCTTCAGCAGGTCAGTTTGTTCACATAAGAACCGGAAGTTTTACACTCCGCCGACCAATTTCCATATGCGGAATTGATAAGAAAAAGGGTAATTTGAGAATTGTTTTTGAAATCAGGGGAGAGGGTACTTCTGAGATTGCCCGTCTTAATGAAGGCGACTTGATTGATATGCTTGCTCCGCTCGGTCATGGATTTACTGTTAATCCAAATTATAAAAAAGTTGTACTTATCGGTGGTGGCATAGGTACTCCACCAATGCTTCCGCTTGTTAATATTTATGGAAAAAAGGCTGTGGCAATAAGCGGATTCAGAAACAGTATGGCAGTGATTTTACAGGAGGATTTCAGGTCAGCAGGTGCAGAAACTATTTTATGTACTGACGACGGTTCGGCAGGCATACACGGTTTTGTAACTCAGCCGTTTTCTGAACTTGCGAAACAGGGCGGAATAGATGCAGTTTATGCTTGCGGACCTATGCCTATGCTGAAAAATATTGCATCAATATGTAAAGAAAAAAATATTTATTGTGAAATTTCACTTGAAGAACGTATGGCCTGCGGAATAGGAGCTTGTCTGGGTTGTGCGTGCCGTACTGTACGGAATGATGAGGAATATTTTGCACACGTCTGCAAGGACGGACCTGTGTTCAATGCTGAGGAGGTGCTTTGGTAATGGCTGATTTATCTGTAAAAATATGCGGAATTGATTTTAAAAATCCTATAATTCCAGCTTCCGGAGTTTTTGGATACGGACATGAATATGAAGAACTTTTTTCTTTGGACAGGCTTGGCGGAATTGCCACGAAGGGAACTACCCTTAATCTCCGAAAGGGTAATTTAGCCCCGAGAATTGCTGAAACTCCAGCAGGAATGCTTAATTCTGTCGGATTGCAGAATCCGGGTATAGACCATTTTATCAATGTTGATTTACCGTATCTTTTAACAAAAGATGTTGTAATTCTTGCAAATATTGCTGGTTCAACACCTGACGAGTGTGCAGAGGCTGCCGGAAAACTTGATAAAACAGATGTTCACATGATTGAACTGAATATATCATGTCCGAATGTAAAACAGGGAGGAGCTGCATTCGGTACAAGCTGTGAAATGGCTGCCGAAGTTACTGAAAAAGTCCGTAAAGCTACAAAAAAACCGCTTGTTGTAAAGCTTTCTCCGAATGTTACAAGTATAACTGATATAGCAAAGGCCGTGGAAAGTGCAGGAGCTGATGCCGTATCGCTTATCAATACGCTTCTTGGCATGAGAATAGATGTTGATACAGGCAGGCCTATTCTGAAGAATAATGTCGGTGGACTCAGTGGACCGGCTGTTTTTCCTGTAGCTGTAAGAATGGTTTGGCAGGTTGCGAATGCAGTAAAAATACCGGTTATCGGCATGGGCGGAGTTTCAAGCGGACGTGATGCCATTGAACTTATGATGGCAGGAGCTTCTGCTGTACAGGTCGGAGCAGCAATTTTTACTGACCCTTATGCTCCTGTTAAAATAATTGATGAAATGAATGAAATTCTTGACAGCAGGAATATATCTTCTGTCGGGGAAATAATAGGAGCAGTAAAGCCGTGGTAATTATGTCAGTTGATTTCGGTGACACAAGAACAGGTATAGCTGTATGCGGAAAAAGTGAGCTTATGGCGTCACCTGTCGGAGTTATTACCGAAAAGGATTTTGATAAATGCATTGATAAAACTGCCGATATGGCAAAGAAACAGCGTGCAGAGATGATTGTTGTCGGGTATCCTAAGAACATGAATGGTACAATAGGGGAACGTGCGGAAAAATGCCAGCTTTTTGCAGAAAAGTTAGAAAAAGTCACTGGTTGTCCCGTTGAACTCTGGGACGAACGCTGTACGACTATTTCGGCACATAATTATCTTAATACCACCAATACACGTGGAAAGAAACGCAAATCGGTTGTTGATGCAGTTGCAGCTACTATAATACTTGAAAGTTATCTTGGCTATCGGAAAACATTATGTACGGACGGAAGTAATCCGTCCGCATGAAAAGCGTTATCTCATGAGTGATGTTATATCATCAAGCAGACATCCGGCAGCTTTGAGTGTTTTGCCTGCATGTCTCTTTAGGCTGTGTTTTTTCATGACTTTTGCTGCTGAAAGGGCATAACACGCTGCACCCACAGCAACACCTGCCGTCAGACCTGTTGTTATTGCTTTTTTGTTCATAAATTTAACTCCCATACATTAAATAGAGACCCATAGGGCCACAATATATTTTCTGATTTTAATCAAATTTTATTCATAAGGAGACTAAATGCATAATCTTAACATTGTACTTGTTGAGCCTCAGATTCCGCAGAATACCGGAAATATTTCACGCACCTGTGCTGTCACCGGTGCAAGGCTTCATCTTGTTAGACCTTTCGGCTTTCAGATTACTGACAAGCATCTGAAACGTGCAGGGCTTGATTACTGGGACAAGCTTGATGTAACTTATTATGATAGTCTGACGGATTTTTTTCAAAAAAATTCTGATGGAAAATTTTTCTATTTTACAACAAAAGGTAAATATGTTCATAGCGATGCTGAATATCCTGATAATTGCTATCTTGTTTTTGGCAGGGAAGATGCAGGGCTTCCGGAAGAACTGCTTTATAATAATCCTGAAAGCTGTGTGAGGATACCCATGAGAAATGAGTTGAGAAGTTTGAATTTGTCAAATTCTGTGGCAATAGCAGTTTATGAGGTACTGCGTCAATGGAATTATCCTGATTTATCCCGAGAGGGAAAACTAACAAAATATGAATGGTAAAGGAGATGGGATACTATGTCACGAATTATGATACTTACAGACAGTTGCTGTGACCTTACAAAAGAAACAATTGAGGAGCTGGGAATAACTGTTCTGCCTTTTGAAATTACTTTTAACGGTGAGACTTTTCGTGAAATTTTTGATAAATCAACTCAGGAATTTTATGATATGATGTTTCAGAGCGATGAAATACCGAAACATTCTCAGCTATCACCACTGACTTTTGAACAGACTTACAAAAAGCTTTTTGATGAGGGATATACCGATATTATCAGTATTTCAATCAATAGTGAAGGTTCAGGTACTTTCAATAATTCAATTATTGCAAAAAATAATTTCTATGAGGATAATCCTGAAGCTGTTGATAAAATCAGAATTTTCAATATTGATTCCCGTTGTTATACAGTTTTCTATGGCTATCCGATTATTGAAGCTGTCAGGAAAATACGCAGGGGTGCAGAATCTGAGGAAATAGTTGCATATCTTGAAGAGTGGTTTAATGTATGTGCGATTTATGCTGTTCCATATAATCTTAAATATGCAAGAAAATCCGGACGTATTTCAGCAACAGCAGCATTTGCAGGCGAACTTCTGGGGCTTAAACCCATTATAGAATTTGCGGACAATAAAACGACTATGGTTGAAAAAATCAGAGGCGAGAAAAATATTGTCATGAAGCTTGCTGAATGTGCTGAAAAGCGTATGACTCCGCAAACTCCGTATATTATTATACATGGTCGTGATAATTCGCTTGCAAAGGAACTTGAAAGGGAAATGACTAAGCGAACAGGCAGAAAAGCAGAAATGTTTGCAAATATCGGAGCTGTTGTTGCATCAAATATAGGTGCAGACCTTGTGGCAGTACTTGTAAGGAGAAAAAACAAGTAAATATGTAAGGGACGCTTAAAAGCGTCCCTTTTTTATGATTGTGGTTTACTGCATCTTGTATGCATTGATCATTTTCTGAACCATACGGCCCCCGATTGATCCTGCTTCACGAGCAGTAAGGTCGCCGTTGTAACCCTGCTTGAGGTTTACGCCGAGTTCTGATGCTGATTCCATCTTGAATCTTTCAAGAGCTTCTCTGCCCTTCTGTGTCATTTCTCCGTTGTTGTTGCTGTTATTGTTGCTCATTGTTTTGTTCTCCTTAAAGTTGAATTATTGATGCCGTGATAGTATTATAACACAGCATTTCAAAAATATTATTGGAAAAATAAGTATATTTTATTTCACGTTGTTTTCACTGGCAAATCATTTTTTATTCATGATTATATTTTAAAATCATAATAATATAAAAATAGAAAAGATGATTTTTATCTAAACTTCAGTAGAATATCCCCACTTCTAAGCGAACGAAGTGAGCAAAAGTGGGGGGATGAATGCCGTATCTTTTTTCAACCTCCGTTTGATAAATCCTTGTAAGTTGTAATCATCTTGTTTTTGTCTTGGGATTCCTGTGCCGTGCTGATTTTTTCCAGCAGAATTTTGGCACAAGCCACCTGTTTGTTATCCAATGGCAATCTCATAATAAAACTTTCTTTCCGCTTAAAAAAAGCTGTATAATTTTTACGATGTAATCATATCATATATTTTTATTTTTGTCAAATTCAGTTGAATATAAAAAAGCGACTCATTTAAGAGTCGCTTTATTGTTTATTTTACAGAAATTCCAATTAAGCAAGTTCAGCAAAATACTTGATTGTTCTTACCATCTGTGATGTGTAAGAATTTTCATTGTCGTACCATGAAACTACCTGTACTTCATAGAGGTCATCAGAAATCTTGGAAACCATTGTCTGAGTAGCATCGAAGAGTGAACCATACTTCATGCCGATAACGTCAGAAGAAACAATCTGGTCTGTGTTGTAGCCAAATGATTCAGAAGCAGCAGCTTTCATAGCAGCGTTGATGCCGTCAACAGTAACATCTGTACCCTTAACAACAGCTGTAAGGATTGTTGTAGAACCTGTTGGAACAGGAACTCTCTGTGCAGAACCGATGAGCTTTCCGTTGAGTTCAGGAATTACAAGACCAATAGCCTTTGCAGCACCTGTTGAGTTAGGAACGATATTTGCAGCACCAGCTCTTGCTCTTCTGAGGTCACCCTTTCTGTGAGGACCGTCAAGAATCATCTGGTCGCCTGTATAAGCATGAATTGTGCTCATTATACCACTCTGAATCGGAGCATAGTCATTAAGAGCCTTAGCCATAGGAGCAAGGCAGTTTGTTGTACATGAAGCAGCAGAGATGATAGTATCATCAGCTGTAAGAGTATCTTCGTTTACACTGAAAACAATTGTTTTAAGGTCGCTGCCTGCCGGTGCAGAAATGACAACTTTCTTAGCACCTGCATCAATATGAGCCTGTGATTTAGCCTTTGAGCAGTAGAAGCCTGTACACTCAAGAACTACATCAACACCGATTTCTCCCCAAGGAAGTTCAGCAGCATTAGCTTTAGCATAGATTGTAAGAGTCTTGCCGTCAACTGTAATTGTACCAGCTTCGTCATCAGCTTCAACAGTGTGAACATTTTCACCGATTTTACCGCAGTAACCGCCCTGAGCTGTATCATACTTGAGAAGCTGAGCAAGCATTGAAGGCTTTGTAAGGTCGTTGATTGCAACTACCTCATAACCTTCTGCACCGAACATCTGTCTGAATGCAAGACGACCGATACGACCAAAACCATTAATAGCAACTTTAACTGACATTGGAAATTACCTCCTGATAATATATATCGCAAGCTTTGAATTGGAATTCTATGAAGCTTGTCATAAATACATTATACAACATTCTGCTAAATTTTTCAAGTGTTTATATAAAAAAATAACGTATTTATCAATAAATATACATTTCATACAAAAATTAACAGTAAATTTTGTTAAAAATAACGGCATAATAAATTTGAATTTGCTATTTCTTTTTTTTGTAAAATGTAGTATAATAAAAATGGTAGATTATTACCTTAATAAAATTCAAAGGAGCTAACAATATGAATAATAAAGGTTTTTTTGACAATTTTGTAAATGATATGTTTACGAATGATTACATGGCGAGCATGGAATTTCTTCTGAGATACAATATATCGGCAATAGTTTATTATTGTCAGGATTTTAAAGATTCTACAAAAGATGAGAATTTCAAAAAAGATGTCACTGAATTTTGTGAAAAAATTCAGAAATATTCGTTTCCACAGCTCAGAATGCTTGAGATTTACTCCGCTATTAAAGATGCTGTTCAAAGTGATTCGGATATATCTGCTCAGAATCTTGACGTTTTTTTACCGGATTTCGTTAAAAGGGTTAAGTCATATATTGTCGGTAAGTGTGATATAGAATATATTGCAGGAACTTCATGTTTTGTAAGTACGGATTTACGATATCTGGAGTTTATTTTGCTCATGTATACCAGAAAATTGGTTACAGATGGTGCTGAAAAGATTGAAATAACATTTTCTGTTGACAGCAAAAATGCTATTATAGATTTTTCTGTTAAGAAAATCATGCCTGAATCAAGAATTTATTTTGAAGATGACTTGATGAACAGGGAAGTCATTATTAATCATTTTGATAAATTGGCAGATTTGTGGGCAAATAAAATCAATGCTGAGATTAAATTTGATGGAAATGATATGAAGATTAAACTTCCGCTTGATAATGGTACTGTTATGCATTCAAAGGGAAAAGAACTTAAGACAGAGCCTGTTTTCAACAGTTATAATATTATGCTTTCTGATTTTTTGGATTTCTGAAATTATCGAGAATTATCATTATTAAGAAAGAAATTTACTGTTTTTTGTTGACAATATTCAAAAAAAGTTATATAATAACATTATGTTTTATTATCATTGCTTTTGATGCTTTTTTGAAACGGAGTGAAAAAATTGAGTAATTCTTTGGAAATTGAAAGAAAATTCCTTATCAGGTTTCCGGATAAGAAATATCTTGATATTAAAAGAAAACTTGAAATTCTTCAGATTTATCTTGAAAACGGAAGTAATAATTCTCAACGGAGAGTCAGAAAAATTAAAGAAAACAACACTGTTAAATATTTCTATACTGAAAAAATATTCATTTCTGATGAAAAACGGCAGGAAACTGAATATGAGATTAAAAAGTCTGAATATCAGAAACTTCTTTGTGAAAAAAGAAACGATTGTGTTCCCATAGAAAAACAGCGTATCTGTTTTGTTTTCAGAAATCAGCTGTTTGAAATGGACATATATCCTTTTTCGGACAGGCTCGCTATACTTGAACTTGAACTTGAAAGTACGGAGCAGGAAATATTCTTTCCTGACTATATAGATGTAATAAAGGAAGTTACAGGAATTGATGAATACTCCAATATTTCTCTTGCAAATGCCGGAGTATTCCCGAAGGGAGTTTATTAATGACAGAAAAAATCCTTGCAATTGACAATGAAGAAGAACTGTCCTCTTTATTCGGACAGTTTGACGCAAATATAAGGCATATTGAAAAACAGTATAATGTTAATATAGTTATCAGGGACGGAATTAAAATTATAGGTAATGAAACTTCTGTTTCCGATGCTGCAAAAGCATTGGAAGCACTTATTAAAATGTGCAGGAACGGTCAGACTCTAAATAATCAGACTGTTCACTATGTGACTGCTATGGTTGCTGACGGTGCAGAACAGAAATTGGCGGAACTCGGCGGAGACGGTGTTTGCATAACATCATCCGGAAAAATTGTCCGTCCCCGAACTGTCGGCCAGAAGCATTATCTTGACGCAATAAAAAACAATACAATTGTTCTTGGAATCGGTCCGGCAGGAACAGGAAAAACATATCTTGCAGTTGCTATGGCAGTAAAAGCTTTCAGGGAGCATAAAGTCAGAAAAATTATTTTAACACGTCCGGCTGTTGAAGCAGGCGAAAAGCTCGGATTTCTTCCAGGTGATATGCAGGATAAAGTTGACCCTTATCTTCGACCGCTTTATGACGCACTCTTTGATATGTTCGGTTCTGACAGATTCGGGCAATATATGGAAAAAGGTATAATTGAAGTCGCTCCGCTTGCCTATATGAGAGGCCGTACTCTTGATGAAGCCTTTATTATTCTTGACGAAGCACAGAATACAACTTCTGAACAGATTAAGATGTTCCTTACACGCCTCGGCAACGACAGCAGAATGGTTATAACTGGAGACATTACCCAGATTGATTTGCCTGATGCAAAAAAATCGGGACTTGTTGAGGCTGTTAAGATTCTTAAGGGCATTGATGATATAAGTATTCATAAATTTACTGAAAAAGATGTTGTGCGTCACAGGCTTGTGCAGGATATTATAAAGGCATATGAAAAATTTAATGAAGGGAGAAAGATTCATGCCTAAGCTAAAGGTTTATGTTAAAAATAATCAGACGGAGGTGAAGATTCCTGTCGGAATAAGACTTCTTATAAGAAGATGTTGTCAGGCTGTATTGACTACTGAAAATTTCGGTAAAGATGCAGAAGTAAGTGTTTCATTTGTAAGTAACAGCGAAATTAAAAATCTTAATAAAATTTACAGAAATAAGGACAGTGTTACAGATGTATTGTCATTTCCGCTTACAAGTGATGACGGTACTGTTGAAATAAATCCTGAAACGAATGCCGTACAGCTTGGCGATATTGTTATTTCACTTGAAACGGCAGTGAAACAGGCTCAAAATTATGGACATTCCTTGGAGCGTGAAATAGGTTTTTTAACTGTTCATTCAATGCTTCATCTTCTCGGATATGACCATGAGACGAGTCAGCTTGACCAGCGGATTATGCGTGAAAAAGAAGAGTCGGTTCTTGAAAAGCTTGGCATTTCAAGAGATGTAACATTTGTGGTTCAGGGGGATAACTGATGCCGAGAACAGCTTTTATAACTATTGCAGGGCGAACAAATGCAGGAAAATCTTCACTTCTCAATGCTATAGTCGGTGAAAAAATTGCATCAGTAAGCAGTAAACCACAGACCACACGCACACGTATTACAGGTATTCGCAATATTGATGATGTTCAGCTTGTATTTTTTGATACTCCCGGACTTCATAAGCCTGTAAATAAATTAAGCGAACATATGCTTGATACTGTAAGGGAATCAGTAAGTGATATTGATGCCGTGGTTTTCGTTCAGGACTGCACCAAAAAAATCAATGAGCAGGAACTTAATCTGCTTAAATCACTCAATCAGTCAAAAATGCCTGTTATACTCGTTATTAACAAAATTGACCTTCTAAAAAATAAAGACGAGCTTGTGCCGTATATTGCAGATATTTCGTCACAGGCTGATTTTCATGCAGTGATACCGGTAAGTGTAACTGAAAATAATGGCATTGATATTGTTATTAATGAAATTATTTCAATTTCTGAAGAATCTGTACATTATTTCCCTGATGATATGATTACAGACCAGCCTGAAAAAGTTCTCGCCGGTGAAATGATTCGTGAAAAACTTCTTGAGCTTCTTAAGGATGAAGTTCCGCATGGTATAGCAGTCGGAGTTGAGCAGATGTCTGAACGTGACGACAAGGATATTCTTGATATTTCTGCCGTTATCTATTGTGAGCGTGAATCTCATAAGGGTATAGTTATTGGCAAGGGCGGAGCTATGCTAAAAAAAGCTTCAACTGCTGCACGCATTGAGCTTGAGGAATTTTTCCAGATTAAAGTTAATTTGAAGTGCTGGGTAAAAGTAAAAGAGGATTGGCGGAACCGTGAGGG